>NZ_AFWV01000001.1 GCF_000223985.1 Thiocapsa marina 5811 | reverse complement strand
TTGGCGGGACGCCTGCAAGGCGGCGACCACGTCAACGAGAAGATCGCGAGCCCCGATGCGGTGAATCCCGCAGCCGCCTTGTCGATGGGGTCGCTCAAGACCCATGCCCCGCTCACCGGCACGACGACGCCGAACGCCAATTCCGTGCTCTGGTCGGCGGATGTCGGGCGCTCCATGCAGGACAGCGTGCGCTCCGGCGAGCAGGCCGTGCAGCAGGCCAGCTCCCGGTTCTCCTCCTCGCTGGCCGGCACCGCGAGTGCGTCGGCGTCGCGGTCCGGCGAGTCCTTTGCCTCACGGTCCATGAACTGGGACTACGGGGCGACAGGGAGTGCGACGGATCGGGCGATCATGAGCGAAGCGCAGGGGCTCACGGACAAGTATGAGCAGAGCGGGATGAGCACGCAGCAGATGGCGGGGATCCTCTCCGGAGCGATCGCAGCGAAGGGCCGCTCCGGCGGCGACGAGGGCAGCCTCGCGGGTGATCTCTCAAGCCAACTCCGAAGCCAGTACATCACCGACGTCAAACTCGCCGACACGATGGCTGCCGATATCGCGCGACGTGTTTCGGGCGATTCCGGTTTCGAGGCGCGTCTTGCCGAGTCGATCCGCGCCGACTCGCAATCCGGCAGCCGCAACGTCTTCGCGGAGCGGCTCTCCAGCGACGAAAGCGCGCGGTTGGAGAAGGACGCAGCCGATGTGGTCTCCTCCTCGCGTTCGCTGGAACGCGAGCAGTCCTTGGCGCGCCGCTACGGCGCCATGGGGACTTACGGGGCCGCCGAGATCGGCAATGCGATCGCGAACAACCCGGAGTTCATGGATCGGCTGCACCGGGAAATCGACCGACGCAATCTGACCGGGGATCACCAGCAACTGTCGGGCTCATGGGCTTACGCCCGCAACCTGAACCGCGACGCGGCGAGCGCGGCTGCCGGTGTCGCGTTGCTGATCGGGCACGCGGACGGAACGACCTTGCGGCGATTTACCCCCGCGGAGGCCCAAAGTGCGAAGGAGGCCGGATACGGCATTCTGGCGGATACGTTCGGAACACACGCGCCTTCAATCAACCCGCACGGCAACGATGATCTGCGCGAGTCCGCTCCGCGCTTCGGCGCCGTCCGAGGCGCGGTGGAGAACGGCGATTTGCGGGATCCTCGCGGCAACGTCGCAGGCCTGCGTGGCGACATCGAGGTGCACGGGCGTTCGGTCGAGACCCAGTATCGACCGAATGCCGTCGACAACTTCCATGCCGCCAACCGCGAGTCTGCAGCAGAGGGCCTTTCCGCCCGACAGGATCAGGTTCGCGAGCAGGTTCGCGAACGCATCGGGGCGGAGATCGACCGGCGTGCGATCTTGCCGCGCCCGGCAGCGCAGGCCGTGCACAACGAAGTCGGGGGCACGTTCGTGAAGATTGCGGACTCGGGGTCCTTGGCGCGCGCAGGGGCGAGTGCTGCCATTGGACAGACCGTTGCTGCCGCGAAGGCATTCGGCTCCACCCTGGCGAGCGGAGGCGATGTCTCCGCGGCGCTCGCCGCCGGACGGGAGGCCGCAGGAGGCGAGGTCGGCTGGACGCAGGCACGGGGCGCCATGATCGACGCCCGTCTGCAGCAGGTTGCCGAACATGGTCTGACGGATTCCCAGCAGACCCTGTTCCGGGAAGCCACGAATTCCGTGTTTGCCTTCGCGCCGAGCGCTGCGCAACAGGCGGCCCGTCAAGCGGTCATCGACGAGGCCGGAGGTGGCGCGAGGGGGCAACATGTGGCCGACCTCATCGAACGCTCGGCGGTATCGCAGGACGATAGCCATCTCCGCCTGATCGGCAACTACAATACGCAAGGGCTGGGCTCAAAAAAAAAGACTGATGGATTAAGTGGCGCTTCCCGGCCAAGCGGAACCCCGATCACGGAACCCAGCGTGACGCCGGGACCTCGCGGCGAGGTGCTGGATCTTCTGGCCCAACCCGAATCACGCGGCAACTACAACGCGTGGTTCGGCAAGGTCGACCAGAGCGCGATCGACCTGACCCGGATGACGGTTTCCGAGGTACGGGCGCTCCAGAGTCGACTCTTGGAGAGCGGAAACGGAGGTTCGGCGATCGGTCGCTATCAGATCATTCCGAGCACGTTCGACCGGTTGATCGATCGGCTGGGGTTGACGGGCGAGGAACTGTTCAGCCGTCAACTCCAGGATCGGATGGCCTTGCGACTCGCAAACGATGCCGGCATGAACAGTTGGATGCGCGGCGGGATCAGCGATCATGACTTCGCCCACAACTTGTCCCGCATCTGGGCCGGGCTACCCAAGGATGCGTCGAACGAGAGCTTCTATCAGGGAGACGGTGTCAACAAAGCCCACATCGATTACGGTGTCGTGATCGCGACGCTCGGTGAGATTCGCGAGCGATCGGGGTCCTGAAGTGTCGCCTCGTCCCGGGCGAACGGTGAGGGCTACCCGCCGGAAACATGGCGCGGCAGAGTATTGGAGGTTGGTCATGAACAGCAATGAGCGTTGGGCGCGAGCATTCGGATCCGTACCATCGAGGGTGTGGTGGATCATCTGCACGCCCGTTATTTTTGCTCTCTTGTTTCTCGTCGACAGGCATTTAGGAGTGACGTCGTTGTTCGTCGGGATGGTCGTCTTGGGGTTGACCTTTCCTCGGGAAAAAAGCAAGAGACAGACGATCAAGCGAAGCAACGACTTCTGGATCAATCCTTCTACCGGAATGATGATGGATTCGGCCGGCGGCGTGGATTCGTCGGGTTATTTGTTCGGCGAAGACACCTCGGTGGATTCCCCCGATCAGTCTTGATCAAGACGGCCATCCCAGCACGAGTGCACTCAAGACAAGATAGCGTCCGCCCTTGGCGAGCGTGACCAAGCCGAGGAAGCGCCAGAGGGGCTCGCGCAGGACACCGGCGATCAGGGTAAGGGGGTCGCCGACGACGGGGACCCAGCTCAGCAGCAACGACCAATGGCCGGTGCGTCGATAGAACCCTCGGGCCTGCGCCAGCCGATGCGCGCTGACCGGAAACCAGCGTCGACGACGGTACCGCTCAAGGCCGCGTCCGAGGGCCCAGTTGATCACCGCGCCGAGGACATTGCCGACGGTCGCCACCGTCAGCAGCGCCCAGACCGCATGGGCATCGGCGAGCAGGAGCCCGACCAGCACGGCCTCGGACTGCAACGGCAGCAGGGTCGCGGAACCGAGCGCGGCGAGAAAAAGACCGAGGAAACCGGGGAGTCCCGCCATCAGTGAAGTACGGGCGCTTTTGCGGCGTACTCGTGTCGCTCGGCGGAGGCATCGCGATCAGCGATCATCGGGGTGAGGCATATCGTGGATCTGTTCCTCCGGTCAGGACGCCGACGCGTGCTGATCATGGCGCCGAGTCACGGCTTCTCAGCCTGAATCTCCGCACATGGGCTGACATGGACTTTCCCGGTGGATGCGACAGCTATCCCGACACCGGTGGTTACTGGTGATCTGGCCATACTAAGCAGGACGACTCACCGAGTCTCCCGCGGGGAAGCCGATCTCGGTGATCTACCTCACCCGTATCCCCGAGCGCCGAACCAGCCGCGGCAACTCGCCTCGTGGCTCGGCACAACCCGGAACGAACGTGACCGGCGGTCGTCTCTATGGGATAGTGCGAAGCGATTTTGTGTTCCATCCGAGAACGGGACGCGACCGGGCATGTCGCCCGAGCCACGAGGACCGAAATGGCGAAGGCCGAGCAAATCAAAGCGCTGATCCGTTGCCACGCCGAGGGCGACGACACCCGCTTCTACGCCGTCGCGATTCAGGTCGCGGCGCAGGCGGCGCGCTCCGGTCAGGGCAACTTCGCCCAAGAACTGCGCGACTTGGTCGACAAGGCCAAAACGCAGTCGAAGGTGGCACTGGCCCGATCGCCGCGCCCGGTCCCACTCGCCCAGCCACGTGGCGAGCTCGCCGGGCTCCTCAACGTCGGCTACCCCAAGACGCGGCTCACCGACATGGCGCTGAGCGAGACCCTGGCGGAGCGCCTGGAACGCGTGATTCGAGAGCAGCGTCAGCGAGAGCGGCTGCGGTCGCACGGTTTCTCGCCGCTGCGCAGGCTCCTGCTTATCGGCCCACCCGGGACAGGGAAGACCATGACGGCCTCGGCGCTCGCCGGCGAGCTGGGTCTCCCGCTGTTCACGATTCAGCTCGATGGGCTGATCACCAAATTCATGGGCGAAACCGCGGCGAAGCTGCGCATCGTCTTCGAGGCGATTGCGGAGACGCGCGGCGTGTACTTCTTCGACGAGTTCGACGCGCTCGGGAGTGAACGAGGGACCGGCAACGATGTCGGCGAGATCCGGCGGGTGCTCAACTCCTTCCTCCAGTTCCTTGAGCTGGACGACTCGGACAGCCTGGTCATCGGAGCCACGAACCACGTTGGGCTCCTCGACGAAGCGCTTTTTCGCCGCTTTGATGCCGTATTGGACTACGAGCTTCCAACACCGGCAATCGCAGCCGAGGTCATGATGGCTCGGCTCGCGCTGCTGGAGACCACGGCGCTTGATTGGGATGCGGCAACGTCGAGTGCCGAGGGGCTAAGTCACGCAGAGCTGACGCGCGCCTGTGAGCAGGCGGCGAAGGACGCGTTGCTGAACGACACAACGGTGCTCGAGACGGGTGGTCTGGTCGCAGCACTGAATGAGCGACGAATGATGCGTCGATAGGCCATTGAAACTGAGCAGGGAGCATATCGATGTCCTCCGAGCGCGACCGACCACATATCCATGTCCCAGACGAGCCGTGGCGGGCACGAGAAGCCTACACCCCGCATGGTCGCGGTGGGCCGCCCAAGGAGCCCGGCGCACCGGCCACGGGTCGCCCGGCGCACGGCAAGTCACTCGAAGACGCCATCAACGCGGCTCACGCGAAAGCAAAGCAGCGCCGCGAAGCGGCTTCGATCGGCATCGCAGATGCAACCCCGGGGATGTACCTTGAGTTTGAGTCGTTTCCGGGCTGGGATCTTGCCTTGGAGAGCATGGAAAAGCGACGAGCCAACGACGCCCGGCGGCACATCGAGCTCGTCGCGGTCACCGCACATGTCGAGGGAGAGGGAGACGCGGCGATCCGCACGCAACGTGCAGCGGTTTTTGTCCCCGACGGTGAGGTTGGGCACTTCCTCAAGCAGCTTGAGAAATACGCCGACACGAGGCCGAAGAAACCTCGCGAGCGCAGACATGAGAACGTCTACGATCGGGTGGCAAGCGTGCGGCTCGCGGCCCTGCGCGCGCTCTGGACGGATGTCGTTGATGCCTATCCAGGGAACGACGATGAAACGATCTGGTGGGAAGTCTGGCTGCGGTGGACCGACGGCCAAGAGTTCGAGCGGCTGAACGAGTACTGCGCCCGGGTAGAGGCCAAGATCTCTCCCCGACGCATTGAATTCGATGATCGCATTGTGACGCTGATCTACGCCTCTGCGAAGACGCTCTCCGCGTCGCTCGACGTCATGGGTGACATCGCCGAGCTGCAGCGCGCGAAAGAGACCGCAACGTTCTTCGTCGAGGAGGGGCCAGCGGATCAAGCTGCGTGGACCTTGGCTCTCGCTCAGCGGACATCCCCAGCCGGCGCGGACTCGCCCTTCGTGTGTTTGCTCGATACTGGTGTGAACGCAGGCCACCCGCTCCTCGAGAGTTCTCTCGACCCGGAAGATTGCCACGCTTGCGACCCCAGCTGGGGCGTCAATGATGATGGTGGCGGTCCAGGCATGGAAGGACACGGTACCGAGATGGCCGGGCTCGCGCTCTACGGAGACCTCGTCGAGCACCTCGCTGGCAATGCTGGCGTGAACCTTCGCCATCGGCTCGAGTCGGTGAAGATCCTGCCCCCGGCTGGGCAAAACGACCCGGATCTTTACGGTGCGGTGACGGCTGAGGCGACAAATCGCCCCGAGATCCAGGACCCAATAAGACGGCGCGTGTTCTCGATGGCCATCACGACGAAGGATGGACGTGATCGGGGGCAACCCACGTCCTGGTCTGCAGCGATGGATGCGCTGGCGGCCGGGCGCAGCTTGGATCCCAGCGGCAGAGGGTTGAAGTACCTTGATGAGGACGAGGACGCACACCGCCGTCTGTTCGTCGTGAGCGCTGGCAACATCGAGGGTCCAGCGCTTGTGCGCGACCACATCTCGCGCAGCGACGTCGAGCCCGTGCACGACCCGGCGCAGGCGTGGAACGTACTGACGGTCGGGGCGTTCACCGAAAAGGTCGTCGTCTCCGATCCCGACTGGAACGGTTGGTCGCCCGTGGCGCAACGAGGTGACCTGTCGCCCTGGAGCACCACGTCCGTGGTCTTCCAACCGCCCTGGCCAATCAAGCCTGAGGTGGTGTTCGAGGGCGGCAACGTCGTGCGTGACGACGCGGACAACATTGATTTCCCGTGTGACGACCTCTCCCTGCTCACGACTCACTACAAGCCGGCAGACAAGACGCTTGTGTCGACCTGGGCGACGAGTCCGGCCACCGCTCAAGCGGCGCGCTTCTGCGCGATGGTTTCGGCGGAGTACCCCGAGTTTTGGCCCGAGACAATCCGCGCACTCGTAGTGCATTCCGCCGAGTGGACCGACGCGATGCGAGGCCACCTCGCGCAGGCCGGCGGCAAGACGGCGCGGGCGCAGCTCGTCCGTCGCTACGGCTTCGGCGTCCCGAATCTCGAACGGGCGCTCCGGAGTGCGTCGAGCGCAGTCACGCTGGTCGCACAGGACGTGATCCGTCCCTTCGACGACGGCAAAATGCGGGAGATCCACTTCCACGATTTTCCCTGGCCACGCGAAGCGCTGGCCGCGCTCGCCGACGCGGCGATTCGTGTCCGCGTAACATTGTCCTACTTTATCGAGCCGAACCCGGGCCGACGCGGCTGGCAGACCAAGCACCGCTACCAGTCTCACGGCCTCTGCTTCGAAGTGAAGGGTCCTACGGAGTCGCTTGACGAGTTTCGCAAGCGCCTGAACCAGCGCGCCCTGGACGAGGAGGAGAATCGTCCATTGTCGGGAACCGACAACGACGGCTGGTACCTCGGACCGCGTGCGCGAAACCGCGGCTCGGTTCATTCGGACATCCTCGCGGGCTTTGCCGCCGACATCGCCGAGCGCGGCACCATCGCGGTCTACCCTGTGACGGGCTGGTGGAAAGAGCTCAAGAAGCGCGACCGCAGCAAGCACGGAGCTCGCTACGCACTCGTCGTATCCATCGAGACAGACGAGGTCGACGCAGACATCTGGACGCCGATCGCGAACCAATTGGGCGTGCCGGTCGCCGTCGAAATATAGCCTGCTCGACCCAATCGATGCTCATCTATTGGACCATGTCATGCTTGACGCCAGGCGACAAGTATCCACTCTCCGTTGGACTGCTGCCATGGAAATACAAAGGAGAGCCGTCGCTTCCGAGGCGTTTGCGTCCGCCCATTCTCAGAAATACCTCTGTCCAGAATCTGCGTCGAGCAGTCGCTGACCAGACTGGTACCGAGCGTCGGCTGGCGGCCGGATGCCGAAGCCGCGTGATCATGGATCGAATCGTCACGCACGGATCGCGCAATCGATCCGAGCCCCATCGCTGGCCGCGTACCCCCACTTCGGTCAACCACCTCACCCCTCCACCAACCGCTCCCGCAACCGCGTCAACCGCCCGGCCCCGCTCTGCTTCACTGCCGTGGCGAGCGCCTTGGGCTGGGCGATCAGCACCACCAGCCGCTTGCCGCGAGTCACGGCGGTGTAGAGCAGGTTGCGCTGCAGCAGGGTGTAATGCTGGGTCGCCAGCGGGATGACCACGGCCGGGTACTCCGAGCCTTGGGCCTTGTGCACGCTGGTGGCGTAGGCGAGCGCGAGGGCGTCGAGCTCGCCGGTCTCGTAGGCGACGGGGCGCCCGTCGAAGTCGATGGTCAGGATCCCTTCGTCGAGATCGATCGTGCGGATCCGTCCGATGTCGCCGTTGAAGACCTCCTTGTCGTAGTCGTTCACCAGTTGGATGACCTTGTCGCCCGGGGCGTAGGTCCAGCCGAAGCGTTCGATGCGCGGCTGGGCCTCCGGGTTCAGCGCCGCCTGCAGGGTGACGTTGAGCGCCCGCGCCCCGAGCACGCCGCGGTTCATCGGGGTCAGCACCTGGATGTCGCGCACCGGATCCAGGCCGAAGCGTGCCGGGATGCGCTCGGTCACCACCCGCAGGAGTCGCTCGTGAATCGCCTCCGGGGTGTCGACCCGGATCAGATGAAAGTCGCTGTCCGGACCGTCCGGGGCCGCCGCCTCGGGCAGGTGACCGGCATTGATGCGATGGGCGTTGACGATGATCCGCGAGGCGGCGGCTTGGCGGAAGATCTCGGTCAGGCGCAGGGTCGGCAGGGTGCCGGAGGCGATCAGGTCGGCGAGCACCGCGCCGGGTCCGACCGAGGGGAGCTGATCGACATCCCCGACCAGGAGCAGCGCGGCGGCACTCGGCACGGCGCGCAGCAACTGGTTCATCAGCACGATGTCGACCATGGAGGTCTCGTCGACCACCACCAGATCGGCCTCCAGCGGATGCTCGGCATCGCGCTTGAAGCCAATCACCTGCGGATCGAATTCGAGCAGCCGGTGGATGGTCTTGGCCTCCCGGCCGGTCGACTCGGAGAGCCGCTTGGCGGCACGCCCGGTCGGGGCGCACAGGAGAACCTCCACGCCCTTGGCCGCGAGGATCCGCAGCAGGCTGTTGACCACCGTGGTCTTGCCCACGCCCGGACCGCCCGTGATGATGACGACCTTGGCCTCGAGCACCGTCGCGACCGCGGCGCGCTGGGAGGCCGAGAGCACCTGCCCGGTGCGCGTCTCGACCCACGGCAGGGCCTTCTCGGCATCGATCGGACCCCAGGGCGGCGGATCCTGCGCGAGCCGGCGCAGATGACCGGCGACCCCGCGCTCGGCGCGCTGCAGCGGTGCAAGAAACAGGGCAGGGCGCTCGGCGATCGTCTCGGCGACCAGGCGCTCCTCGGCCAGCTCGCTGTCGATCGCCGCCGCGATGATCGGGGCGGGGATCTCCAGCAGACGCGCGGCCTGCGCGCTCAGCGCATCCCGCCAGGCCGCACAGTGGCCTTCGGTCGAGAGCTCCTGAAGCACATGCCGCACCCCCGCCTGCGCCCGGATCGGCGCATCGCGCGCGATGCCGAGGTGCTCGGCGATCGCATCGGCGGTCTTGAAGCCGATGCCCCAGATGTCGAGCGCCAGGCGATAGGGGTTTTCGCGGACCTTCTCGACCGCGGCGTCCCCGTAGGTCTTGTAGATGCGCACCGCGCGTGCCGTGCCGACCCCGTGGGACTGCAGAAACACCATGATCTCGCGGATCACCTTCTGCTCGGCCCAGGCCGAGGTCACCCGCTGTTGGCGCTTGGGACCGATCCCCGGCAGTGCGAGCAAGCGCTCCGGGGTCTCCTCGATGACGGTGAAGACGTCCTCGCCGAAGGCCGCAACCAGGGTGCGGGCGAAGTGCGGTCCGATGCCCTTGACCATGCCCGAGCCGAGATAGCGCTCGATCCCCTCCAGGCTGCACGGCGGGACGACCCGCAGGTTCGTCGCCTTGTACTGCAACCCGTGCTGGCGGTCGTTGACCCAATGCCCCTCGGCCTCGAGATGTTCGCCGGGGGAGACGCTGGCGGCGGAGCCGATCAGGGTGACCAGGTCCCGCTGACCGCGCACCTGCACCCGAAGCACGCAGAAGCCGCTTTCGGGGCTGTGGTAGGTGACGCGCTCGACGGTGCCGCTGAGCGGCTCGGTCGGGGCGGGCGAGGCAGGCGGTGAGGTGGGATTCATCGCCGGATTGTAGACCCGGCGAAAGCTGTCCAGGGCAGGGATCGGCAGCGCAGTTGTTGCGGCGCACTCAAGGAAAATGCCGGAGGTTTCTACGGTTTGCGATAGATTTGGCGCCGATGTCCTATGGTCACCACGAGAACGATCAGCTCGTTGTCGCGGAGCTCGCACAGGATCCGATAGTCCCCGACGCGATAGCGCCAAAGTCCCTTCTTTTCTCCGACGAGCGGCTTTCCGCGACTGCGGGGATCGTCAAGTGCTGCAATCTCGTCTTCGAGATAATCGAGGATGGTTGACTGCCAATGCCTGTCCAGCTTAGCCAGTTGACGCTTGGCCGTATCGACGAGCTCAACGGTCCAGGCCAAGCTCGCGCCTCACATCCGCCAAGCTCGTGCGCGGCTCGTCTCGCTCCAGGGCGGCGAGGGCCAGCAGGTAGTCGGCCCGGTCTTCCAGGTACGCGGCCAGGGCCTCCTTCACGTAGAAGCTCTTGCTGCGTCCGGTCGCGGCGGCAAGCTGCTCAAGCTCCTTTTCCATTTCCGGGTCGAGTCTTACGGCGAGCATCGTGGTCGGCTCTTCGGTGACATGTCTGACAATATAACAGCGGTCCTCCATAAAAGTTCATGGTCGATACAGTGAGGCTCGCGTTCAGCGACATCAGGAGTCCACGATGCTCCTCACCCACACCCATCATGTCGTCCGCGCTGTGCCAGACTTTCCTACAGTTCTGTAGAAAAAAATGTGAGCCAGCGAAAAGTGACCCAGATTCCCGCCAATATTTCCTCCGAAACCCGAGACCGTCTTGAGCGCTATGTCCGAGCGCGGGGCTTGAAGAAGGGATTCGTGATCGAACAGGCGCTCTTGCATCACTTGCAAGCCATCACGGAACTCCCCGAGGATGTACTCATCCCGCCGCGACTCATCATCACCGGCGACTCGGGACAGCGGGTTCTGGAGCGGTTGGACGCCAAGGAACAACCGAATCAGGCCATGCAGACGCTGTTCGATGAACCCCTGGAACCCGTGCCGGGCGACCCGGCATGAGTCTTCGGATCCGTCGCTTGGAGCCAGCCGATGATCGCCGCCGGTTTACCAGCGGAAACCTGGATCTCAATCGTTCTTTCAGCGTTTCGCGGGACAGAATCAGTTTCATCATCATCTTGGCGTGACTACATCGCTGCGGAGGCGGATGCCATCCCGGGCTTTGTCGCGGTCGCGCCGTCTGAAATCGAGATCGACGCCTTCCCCGTCGATCGCCGCCGTCAACTCCCGCGTTATCCCTTGACCGTGCTCCGGGTGGCGCGACTCGCAGTCGCTGAACAGGCGTAAGGCGGCGGGATCCGCAACACATTGCTGCGATTCGCCTTGGCGCTCGCCCGTCGGACCGCCGACGAGATTGGCTGTGTCGGCGTGGTGGTGGACGCCAAACCGGATGCCACGGCCTTCTATCAGCGCTATGGCTTTGAGCCGCTCGCGCTTATCGAGGACGCGTTGCTTCATCGGCCAGACCCCATCCCGATGTTCCTCCCCCTCTCGGCGATTCCCCGCGCGGCCGACCGCTGACGGGCTTCCGCCCGACGCGCCTCGACCGCCTTTCCGGAATTGACGTCGCCGATCGGGCGACCCAGCGGCTAACCAGAGACCGGGACGGTCGACGTGTGCGGCTCGGCGGTCTGCTCCTACGCCTCTTCAGCCCCGACGACTCGGCCGCCCGCTGCTGCTTCTGTCGTCCCTCCACCACCACCTCTATCGTACGCAGACGGCGCAGCGCCTTCTTCCACGACTCGAACCGCCCTCGGCCCCGCGCCCTCCGCCGTGGCGCCCCTCGTTTGGCCAAAAGGGAACATTTCTGCTTTGCACGAAGGGACTTGACGACTTTGGGCTCACACACAGCGCTCGATCCTTGTTGTCGCGGAATCTCTGATATAGGATGCGCCAGCCTTCCGGTCGCTGGAAGACAACGCAATTTCGCCATGCTTCTGTTTTTAATGCCTATTCATGACAGGGTAGGGCGGTAGCGTGCCTGAAGGCGACGTTTGCAGGTCGCCCGGATAGGCTTTCAACGCCGGACTGAGCGGCCGAAAAGGCACCTGGTCTACCCGAAGCTCCACCTGTTGTTGCTCTTGCACCGTCCCGCGTGTCGAGCCTCTCCGCAACACGCCGGAACGTCTGCCCCCATGACCGCGAATCCAGACCACGCGCGCCGTGCGAGACGTGCTGCGCCTTGATCTCCTTGGCAACCACGAAGCCGCTGCGCCGGGACATCAACAGGGCAGTGCTCGATCCTTGTTGTCGCGGAATCTCTGATATAGGATGCCCCTGCCTTCCGGTAGACGCCGAAAGACAATGCAATTTCGCCATGCTTCTGTTTTTGATGCCTATTCATGACAGGGTAGGGCGCTAGCGTGCCTGAAGACGACGTTTGTAGGTCGCACGGGTAGGCTTTCAACGCCGGATTGGGCGGCCGAAAAAGGCACCTGGTCTAACCCCGAGCTCCGCGTGTTGTTGCTCTTGCACGCCCCTGAGTGTCGAGCCTCTCCGCAACGCGCCGTAGAGACTGCCTCCCATGACCAATACTTCAGGCCACGCGCGCCGTGTGATACGCGCTGCGCGGCACGGCGGCGTGTCGACCTTGCAAGTCAGAACCACCAAGCGATGCTGATCGGGTAGGGTGACCGTTCGAACCCATGCATCAACGCCCGCCCATAATCCGAACTCCGTTCATCCCAGCCGACCCGTCGAGCGTCTCTCCCGCACCTCCCCTCGGCTGAACGCTTGCTGCCTCCAACGATCCGGGCACGCGGGGTCACACGACGCCTTGCCTGACGCGTCCGGGACACACGGAAGACCTCGCAAACGACGCATGAAAACAGGAACCCTATCCGACGATCTCGTTCTGAACGCCATCCGGCTCCTGCTAGACAACCCCGAGGCGCAACAGCGCACGCTCGCCAAGGCGCTCGGGATCAGCCTCGGCAATGTGAACAATTGCCTACGGAGCCTGAGCGACCGGGGATGGATCCAGATGCAGGTCATCCCCGACAGAACAGGGCACCGCCGCTACTGCTATCCCCTGACCCCTTTGGGACTAGAGGAGAAAGCGAAGCTCACTGCCCGCGTGCTCGAGATCAAGGAAGCGGAGTATGTCGCGTTGGAGGCAGAGATCGAGCGCCTGCGCGCCGAGGTGCTGCAGCAGGGCGAGCAACGCGCACCTTCTCGGTTGGTTGCAGAAAACCGCGAATGACCGGCTCGATCCCGCGCCCGATCGGCAAGAGCGGCTGCAGACCCAGCATGGCCCCCGGCGCTTCGAGCCGCTCAAGCGCAGTCAACCGGGAAACGCGGACTCCCTTAACCCGACGCGCCGCCCGAGACCAATCGGACCCGAGCATGCCCACCAGCGGCTGGTACGAATACTACGTCGTCGACCCGGACACACGGGCGCGCTCCTTGGCGCTAGCCGTTTACAAGCCGTGCGATGCCTTTCCCGAGCATGCCGTCCATGAGTGCGCACTGCTCCGTGATCAGATCGCGCGCAACAAGGGGCGACTGCCTGTCGAATGGCTCGACGATCTGCTGCGCGAGCAGCTCGGGACGCTCTACGGATTGCTCCCGCACGGGTTCTCGGTTGCGGCCTTTTTGTTCCTCATCCTGCGGGCCCAAGAGGACGCCCCGGTCGTCGACGACGGCCCGGAAGGGGAGCGGTTTCGTGCCACGGCCCCGGAGGAGCCGCTTCGACGTGCCGTCGCAGAGGCGATGGACGCGCATGGATTCCAGCCACGCCGGCACGTCGATCCGATCCTCGACCAAGTGCTCTTCTACGTCGCGACCGGGCGGTTCGTGCGACCCTGGAGCCACTTCGCCCGGACTTGGTCCGTGCTGAAGTGGCTCCAATACCTCACCCAACGGACACGTCGCAACGAGATGGGCTTGACGGCCGGCCGGGTCAAATCGCCCCGGCATGTGAGCCTGGTCGCCCGCTTCTTCATCCACTGCGATCCCGTGGACCCGTTCAGCATCAACCGATTGTCGATCAAGCTGTGCGATCCCGACCCGAGCAGCCTGCTCGACGATCCAGAAGACACCCATTCCGGCTACCGGGACTAAAACGATTCCCGAAAAAGCATCAATCGACACGTACGGGCGACAAGGGGCGACGTAGGGGCGACTTCAGTCGCCCCAACAACCATCCCCATCACGACCCAAGCCGCAAACCGCAAACAAAACAAGAAACTACCCGAAATAGCCACAACCGGTCATCAAGACGCGCTTGTCCCTCCCGGACCCAGTTGCTAGGATCAGCCGCGATTCAGGTGAGAACGTACCGTAGATTGGCAACCCCACGGCCATGCCCAGAAACGACAGGGTAGGGCGGTAGCGTGCCTGAGCCGCATTCCGTACTTCCCTTGGATCGTGGCAGCGCGCCCGGCCAATTCACTCCGGCTACGTCAATAATCCGGCGCTTCGGACAAGCCCGCCAGCGGCCCGACCCCGCCGGTACCCCCCCACCTGGAGGGGAGCTCGCTCCCGCGCTCCGCGTCGGAGTGTCGCCGGGACGCTCCGCGTCCCTGCCACCAAGTCGATCCGCCCCACGGCGGCGCGACCCGCGCCGGCGCGGGCGCCCGGCCACACCGCCCCGCGACGCAGAGCGTCGGATCTACACTCCCACGCGGAGAGCGTGGGAGCGGGTTGCCAAATACCTGACCCCAAGCAGCGCCGGCAGCACATCGCGGTGCAACCCCGCACCCTACCCGGAATGCCAACAGCCAACCCCCGGCTCGGAACCTCATGACTCGTTTCGACAGCGTCCAACGCGCCCTCCGCGAGAGCCCACGCACCTGGCTTATCACCGGCGTGGCCGGTTTCATCGGCTCGAACCTGCTGGAGACGCTCCTCGAGCTCGACCAAACCGTCATCGGCCTCGACAACTTCGCCACCGGCCATCGGCACAACCTCGACGAGGTCCAAACCCTGGTCGCCCCCGCCCAATGGGACCGGTTCCGCTTCATCGAAGGCGACATCCGCAACCTCGCCGAGTGCCGCCACGCCTGCGCCGGCGTCGATCTCGTGCTGCACCAAGCCGCTCTCGGTTCGGTACCGCGCTCGCTCGAAGACCCGATCACGACGAACGCCACCAACATCGACGGCTTTCTCAACATGCTCGTCGCCGCCCGCGATGCCGGCGCCAAGCGCATCGTCTACGCCGCCAGCAGCTCCACCTACGGCGACCACCCCGGCCTGCCCAAGCAGGAAGCCGTCATCGGCAACCCCTTGTCGCCCTACGCCGTCACCAAAGTCGTCAACGAGCTGTACGCCGACGTCTTCGCGCGCGCCTATGGTCTGGACAGCATCGGACTGCGTTATTTCAACGTCTTCGGCCGACGCCAAGACCCGAACGGCGCCTATGCCGCGGTCATCCCCAAATGGATCGCCGCGCTCATCGCCGGCCAGGACGTCTTCATCAACGGCGACGGCGAGACCAGCCGCGACTTCTGTTACATCGACAACGCCGTGCAAGCCAACCTCCTGGCCGCCACCGCGACCGACCCGCAAGCCGCCAACCAGGTCTACAACGTCGCCGTCGGCGAGCGCACCACGCTCAACGACCTCTACACCCAGATTCACCGCCACCTGCTGCCGCGCTACCCGCACCTGCAGGGCGCTCAACCCAGGTACCGCGACTTCCGCCCCGGCGACGTCCGCCACAGCCTAGCCGACATCGCCAAGGCCGCCACGCGCTTGGGATACGCACCCACCCATCGCCTCGACGAGGGCCTACAGATCGCCCTTCCCTGGTACAGCCAGCACAGCGCCTAGGCCATTGACTTCTCGCTCCCACGCTCCGCTTGGGCGTGTAGCTCCGACGCTCCGCGTCACGAGCCTAACAGCCCAAGCCTAAAGCCCCGACTGATCAGCGATCTGGAGGACAGCGTCATCAGCGCCAGATTGCTGGCGGCAGGCGAAACCGGTCTGCCGGAGCACGCGTCCCCCTCCAGTTGCCCCTACACTCTGGAACAACTGATCGATGAGCACTTTTTGCCCCAATCCACGACGGCCTGACATCGCGGCGACGGTGCTGCCAATCCGCGACGCCGCTTGCGTCGCGTCGGCGCGTGGCTTGCCGGGAGGTCTTGCATGCGCCTGAACCCGACAGAAATCGCCGCGATCGAGCGGGCAGCCCGCGAGACCTTCGCCCCTCGCTCGACGGTCCGCCTGTTCGGATCGCGCCTGGACGACAGCCGGCGCGGCGGGGATATCGATCTGCTGGTCGAACCGTCCGCCCCGCTCTCGCCGCAAGAACTGGTCGAGCAGCGTCACCGCTTCATCGCCCGGCTCTATCGCCTGCTGGGCGAGCGACGCATCGACGTCCTCATCGCCCCTGCCGGCGTGCCGGACGACCGGCCGATCATCCGTGTCGCTCGCCGCGACAGTCGAGTGCTGACCAGAGTCCCGGGATGACCGACCACAACCCGCTCGCCACAGCTCTTTGGGAAGCCGGTCGACACCTCGCTACCCTGGAGTCCGCCTTGCAGGATTGGCACGCCGCGCCCCCCGCCAACCTGCTGGAGTTGGAGACGGACCCCGAGACCTTGAGGATTCTCGATCAACTGCTGTTCCGCTTCAGCAAGCTGCAGGATGCCCTGGGTTCGCGCCTGGTGCCGGCAACCCTTGCCGCGCTGTCGGAGCCCTTCGAAGACTGGCCCATGATCGATCGCCTGAACCGGCTCGAAAAACTGGGCTTCATCGATGTCGACAACTGGCTGGGCTGGCGCGAGATCCGCAACCGTCTCGCCCATGAATATCCCGAGCAACCGGAAACGCGTTTTGCCGCAATCGAGTCCGCCATTGCAGCGGCGGCTGATCTGGCGGCGGCCTATCGCGCGTGGCGCGCCAAGTTAAAGCCATCGCCATGCAGCGACAAGTCGTCTGATGAATAAGGCGATTTCCGGGAATGCATCGACCAACATGTAGGGGCGACTTTAGTCGCCCGGTAAGCATTGGCAACACGCACGGCCGGGATGATCATTCCCGGAAATCGCCTAGGCGATTTCCGGGAATCAGCATCCCAACTGAGCAGGCCAGAGAGACGGCCAGCCCCGAAGACCTCGCCGCGCACGCCACCGTCATTCGCTCCCACGCTCCGAGATTGTGAAAGAATTCGCCGTAGGCCGGGGTGAGGAACGAACCCCAGCATCTGCGGTTTTGCAACCGTTTGAAATGCTGGGGTTCGCAAGCTCACCCCAGCCTACGCCATGCTGTCTTTCGGCCCAACGCAGGAATACTTGCACAGTCTCTCCGCGTGGGAGTGTAGCCCCAACGCTCTGCGTCGCGAGCCCGAAGCCCAGGCGTCCGAACCCCGAACCCCGAACCCACAGACCCGACCGCAAATGGCCCAACCCCTCGCCCATCTCACCGACCCCGACACCCCCATCGCCATCGTCGGCCTGGGCTACGTCGGTCTGCCGCTCGCCGTAGAGTTCGCCAAGCACCGGGCCGTGATCGGTTTCGACATCAACCAAGGCCGCATCGCCGAGCTCGAGGCCGGTCGCGACAGCACCCGCGAGACCAGCCCCGAAGACCTCGCCGCCGCCCGACACCTGACCTATACCGACGACCTCGACACCCTGCGCCCCTGCCGCATCTTCATCGTCACCGTGCCCACCCCGGTCGACGACTACAAGCGGCCCGATCTGACGCCCCTGATCAAAGCCTCCGAGACCGTCGGCAAGGTGCTGAAACCCGGCGACCTGGTCATCTACGAATCCACCGTCTACCCCGGCTGCACCGAGGAAGACTGCGTCCCCGTCCTGGAGCGCTGCTCCGGCTTGAAGTACTTCGCGTCCGCGCCCCCGCAAGGCGCCACTCACCACTCACCACTCACCACTCACCACTTCTTCCTCGGCTACTCCCCCGAGCGCATCAACCCCGGCGACCGCGAGCACCGCCTGACCACCATCAAAAAGGTCACCAGCGGCTCCACCCCCGCGATCGCCGCCATCGTCGATGCCCTCTACACCGAGATCATCACCGCCGGCACCCACCCGGCCAGCAGCATCCGCGTCGCCGAGGCCGCCAAGGTCATCGAGAACACCCAGCGCGATCTCAACATCGCCCTCATGAACGAGCTGGCCCTGATCTTCGACAAGCTCGGCATCGACACCCTCGAGGTGCTCGAAGCCGCCGGGAGCAAATGGAACTTCCTCCCCTTCCGCCCCGGCCTGGTCGGCGGACACTGCATCGGCGTGGACCCCTACTACCTGACCCACAAGGCCGTCGCCATCGGCTACCACCCCGAGGTCATCCTCGCCGGACGACGCATCAACGACCGCATGGGCGCCCATGTTGCCGAGGCCGTGGTCAAGCGCATGCTCCAAAGCGGCATCGGCGTGTGCAACAGCCGCATCCTGGTGCTCGGCCTCGCCTTCAAGGAAAACTGCCCGGACGTGCGCAACACCCGCGTCATCGACATCATCCACGCCCTGCGCGAGTACAACATCGCCGTGGACTGCTACGACCCCTGGATCGACCGAGCCGAGGCCAAGCATGAATACGGCCTCGACTGTCTCGCCGAGCCCCCGGCCGACGGCACCTACGACGCCGTCATCCTCGCCGTCGCCCACCGCGACTTCGTCGCGGCGGGCGCCACCGGGATCCGCCGCTGGGCCAAACCCAAGGCGATCCTCTACGACGTGAAATCCGTCCTGCCGGCAGAACAAGTCGACGACCGGCTTTAGGCTCGACTCCAGCCTCACGTATCCACACACGCCTGCCCCAGATCGCTGCGCAATCGACAAACCTAAACTATGAAAGCAGTCATCCTCGCCGGTGGTCTCGGAACCCGCATCTCCGAAGAAACCCACCTCAAGCCCAAGCCCATGATCGAGATCGGCGGCAAGCCGATCCTCTGGCACATCATGAAACTCTATTCCGCCCATGGCGTGAACGAGTTCGTGATCTGCTGCGGCTATAAGGGTTACTTGATCAAGGAATACTTCGCCAATTACTTCCTGCACATGTCGGATGTCACCTTCGACATGGCCACCAATCAGATGGAGGTTCACCAGCACAAGGCCGAGCCTTGGCGTGTCACCCTGGTGGATACCGGCGAAGACACCATGACCGGCGGGCGCCTCAAGCGGGTGACCGATTACGTCAAGCAGGATCGAGCCTTCTGTTTCACCTACGGCGACGGTGTGAGCGATGTCGACATCCGTGCACTGATCGCCTTCCATGAAGCGAACGATCGATGGGCCACGGTCACGGCGGTCCGGCCGCCCGGGCGCTACGGGGCGATCGAGCGCAACGGCCATTGCGTTACCGGCTTTGCCGAGAAGCCGCGCGGCGACGGGGGCCTGATCAACGGCGGCTTTTTCGTGCTCTCGCCCAAGTGCCTGGATCTCATCGAAGGCGACGAAACCTCCTGGGAAGGCCGCCCCTTGGTCGAACTCGCCGAGATGGGCCAGATGATGGCCTTCGAGCACCAAGGCTTCTGGCAGCCCATGGACACCCTGCGCGACAAGAACCAGCTCGAAGAGCTTTGGGACACCGGCAAGGCACCCTGGAAGATCTGGTCGTGACGCCGCTCAACCCCGACCCGGCCTTCTGGCGCGACAAGCGCGTCCTGCTCACGGGTCATACCGGCTTCAAGGGCGCCTGGCTCGCCCTTTGGCTCAGTCGGCTCGGTGCGCGGGTCACCGGCGTTGCACTCTCGCCGGTCACCACGCCGAGCCTGTTCGATCTCGCCGACATCGGGTCCCTGGTCGACAGCCACACCATCGACATCCGCGACGCGACCGCGCTCGGCCACTGCGTCAACACCGCCGACCCCGAGATCGTCTTCCATCTCGCCGCCCAGGCTCTGGTGCGCGCCAGCTATCGCGATCCGCTCGGCACCTTCTCGACCAATGTGCAGGGCACCGCCAACCTGCTCGACGCATTACGCCCCTTGAGCCAGGTTCGCGTGGTCGTCGCCATCACCACCGACAAGGTCTATCGCAACCTGGAGCACGCCTTCCCGTACCGCGAGACCGATGCACTCGGCGGCCACGACCCCTACAGCGCCAGTAAGGCCGCTGCCGAGCTGGTCATCGCCAGCTATCGCGATGCCTTCCTTGCAGAGCAGTGCGTGGCCATCGCCTCGGCGCGCGCCGGCAACGTGATCGGCGGCGGCGATTGGTCCGAAGACCGCCTGATCCCGGACGCCATCCGGGCCTGGAGTACCGATCAACCTCTGATCATTCGCCGCCCGCAGTCCACGCGCCCCTGGCAACATGTGCTCGAGCCCCTTGCCGCCTATCTGCGACTCGCCGAGCAGCTCTGGCAGCAGCCCACGCTGGCGGGTGCCTACAACTTCGGTCCGCAAACGCACGAGGCCGCGACGGTGCGCGAGGTCATCGAGCTGGCACAATCCGCTTACGGCTGCGGCGCAGTCCACTGGGGCGACGGGACCGAAGGCCCGCACGAAGCCGGTTGGCTCGCCCTCGAGATCGCCAAGTCACGGACGCTGCTCGGCGTCGACCCACGCTGGAGCCTGGCCCAATCCGTCGAGCACACCCTGAGTTGGTATCGCCGCCAAGCGCAAGGCGAGTCCGCGCGTGAACTCTGCGATGCCGACATCACCGCCTTCACGGCCGAATCGGCGAGTGCATGAGCCGCTTCACCCTCATCGAGACACCGCTGTCCGGGCTCACCCTGCTGCAACGCCACCCCATCGGCGACCAGCGCGGCTACCTGGAGCGGCTCTTCTGCCGCGAGGAACTTGCCGCGATCATCGGCGAGCGGGAGATCATCCAGATCAACCACACCCTGACCGCGACGGCCGGCACCATCCGCGGCATGCACTTTCAGCGCGCACCCCACGCCGAGATGAAGCTCGTCACCTGCCTAACGGGCGAAGTCTTCGATGTCGCCGTCGATCTGCGCCGAGACTCACCGACATTCCTGCACTGGCATGCCGAACACCTCGGTGCCGACAACCACCGGACCCTGGTCATCCCGGAAGGCTTCGCCCACGGTTTCCAGACCCTCACCGACGACTGCGAGCTGATTTACCTGCACACCGCGGCCTATCAGCCGGAGGCGGAAGCCGGCCTCAACGCCCTCGACCCGCGACTTGCAATCCCCTGGCCGGCGCCGGTAGGCGACAGGTCGGCGCGTGATCGCGATCATCCGTTGCTGGATCACACCTTCACGGCGTTCGAGGCATGAAGCAGCGTTGGACGCTTCAGTTCGAGCACGTAGGGCGCATGCGCGAAGGCGCGGTCCGTATTGCACCCCTGATGCTCTTCACCGGCGACAACAACGCGGGCAAGAGCTACGTCATGGCCCTGCTTTGGGGGGTCATTGCACTGGGGCGCGAGCTCTTCCCCGAGTCTCCGCCGGAGAACGAGAGCTATCAGCGATGCGAGGACTGGCTACGCGCCTGCATCGGCAACGAGACCAAAGTCGGCGACGACGAAGCTCGTCCTCTTGTGGCCTGGTTCGGCGATGTCCTCAACCATCGCCGCAAGACGCTCTGCGATGCGGTGTTCGGGGAGGGGCGGATTCAACCCAAAACCCTTCGCCTGCGCGACTATTGTCGCGAGAAGCCGCTCATGCTGCGCTGGAACGACAGCCCCATGGAGACGGCGCGTTACTCACGCGGCGCGGACTATGTGCGTTTTCCGTTGCCTGGCGTCAAACCCAGCCGTGCCGATCTCTACCGCATGATCCGTTATCTCACCTGGAACCTGGTGATGGGTGATCTCAGCGCACCCCTGTTCCAGATGATGTCCCCGCTCAATCCGATCCCTCGCGGCGAGATCCTCTACTTGCCTGCCGCGCGCACTGGATTTGTGTTGATGCGCAAGCAGCTCGCATCCATCGCCTTAAGTGGCAGTTTCGGCCACCTTGAGGAGGCAACATTGCCGCTGAGCCTCCCCACCCGCAGGTTCGTCCAGCGTCTGGTAGGCCTCACGCATAACGAGCAGGGTAAATACGCGGCGATTGCGGACCAACTCGAACGCGACATCATCCGCGGCAGTCTTCGTCCGGATGCCGCGCCTCTGCCGGACTACCAGTATCGGCCCAGCGGGACCGCTACGACGGCCATCCCCCTGTGGTTGACATCTTCGCTCGTGACGGAGCTGGCGCCGCTCTTGATGTTTCTGCGGAGTCGAGACGACTTCCGATCGCTGATCATCGAAGAGCCGGAGGCGCACCTTCATCTGGAGATGCAAGGGCGACTGGCGCGCGCGCTGGTCCGCTTGGTCAACTCAGGATTGCCGGTCTGGCTAACAACACACGGCGACAGCCTGTTTCAACAGTTCAGCAATCTGGTCAAGGCATCGGCACTCGGCCACAACCAGTTGTCCGCCCTCGGGATGGAGGAGCAGGAAACCTTGAAGCCCACCGAGGTGACAGCCTGGCATTTCAAGGTCCAGCCATCCGGTGATGGCCGTGACGGAACGCGGATTTCGCCGCTTGAAGTCTCGGCGAGCGGTATCGCTGCCACGGCCTTCAACGACAGCCTGGTGCGGTTGACCAAGGAAACCATCTCTCTCAACAGCCACCAAGGATTGGGTGATGAAACTTGAGCGTTTTCAGCGCGAAGCCTTTGCCGAAGGGCGCAGCTTGACTGTCATCGAGACGGAGGAAACAGGAACGGCCGCACTGGTATTGTCGTTGCCTTCCGAGTCAATTCTGTTCTGTTACAAAGCGAACACGAGGTTCGTGTTTAGAAATCAGAAAAGAGCAGACGGCATCCTTCTGCAGCCAACCGATTCAGGCTGGCAAGCCTTACTCGTTGAACTCAAGCGAACCGTTCGCCCAAAAAGCTGGCGCACCATCAAGTTGCAATGGATCGGAGCTTGGCATCATGCACTCGCGTTGGCGGGTGTGCTGGAGGTGAACCTCACCCCGAAGGTCGAACTGATGGTTGGCTATCATCGTGCCGTCATGGGTCATGCGACGACCGACCCGATCCTTCTAAAAATGACGATCGATCCAGTAGTGGCCGAGGATCAGCACGACGCCCTTGTTGCCTATGAAGAATGGGAAACAGGTCAAGCACTTCTGGACGACCTGGGTTGTCTGCCGTTTATCAAGGTTGCGCTCGATGCCGCCGGCCATGGCCATTGGAGTCCGGAGCGGGCTAGCTCATGATCGTGCACGCCCAATTCACGAGGAGACTCGTCCCCCAACGGGCCTACGCCGGTATGCACCAACCGACGCTCGCTCCCACGCTCCGCGTAGGAGTGTAGCCGGGACGCTCCGCGTCCCTGCCACCAGGTCGATGCGCATCCCCGGCGCCGGACCCCGCGCCCGCGAAACGACCGCTGCCCCGCGACGCAGAGCGTCGGGCCGACACTCCCACGCGGAGCGTGGGAGCAAGTTGGGGGCGCGTGGGAGCGAGTTGGTGGCGGCGCGAAGAGGCTAGATGGGGCGTGCACGTCGGTCCGAGATTAACAAGCCTGGCGATTCCGATCTGGGCTCAGTTACGATCAATGCCCGTAAGCACCGCGCCCTGACCACATCACCGGCATGATCAAACAACTCGACATCAGCAACCTGACCGTGTTTGTCGAGGCCAAGCTCAGATTCGGTCGACACCTCAACGTGATCGTCGGAGAGAACGGTTCCGGCAAGACCCATCTGCTCAAGCTGGCCTACGCCATCGCTGCGGTCAGTGCCGAAGAGGGGCGCAAGCCGCATGGCACCGCGCCGACCAAAGCGCTGCTTCAAACCCGCTATGCCGAGAAGTTGATCAATGTCTTTCGGCCCGAGGCGTTGGGCCGACTGGCGCGCCGCCGACGTGGTCGAGAACGTTGCGATATCAGGCTGAGTTTCGATGACCCTCGGCTCGACACGGCTTTCGGCTTTGCTTCCAACAGCAAGACCGAGGTCAGCATCGACACCTTGCCGACCGCCTGGCTCGAGTCGGCCCCGGTGTACCTGCCGACACGCGAGCTGCTCACCATCTATCCAAACTTCGTGTCGGTCTACGAGGGGCATTACCTGGAGCTGGAAGAGACCTGGCGCGACACCGCCGTACTGCTCGGGGCGCCGACACAACGTGGTCCGCGTGAAAAGCAGGTCCGAGAACTGCTCACGCCTCTGGAAGCCGCCATGGGCGGCGCGATCGAGCTCGAGAAGAACGGTCGTTTCTACCTGCGCAACGCAACCGGTCGCATGGAAATGCCCCTGGTCGCCGAGGGATTACGCAAGCTCGGCATGCTCGCACGTCTGATCGCCACCGGGGCATTGCTGAATAAGGGCTACCTCTTTTGGGACGAGCCCGAGGCCAATCTAAATCCGCGACTGATCAAAGACGTCGCCCGCAGCATGCTCGACATCGCGGGTTCCGGCATCCAGGTCTTTTTCGCAACCCACAGCCTTTTTCTCTTGCGAGAGATCGAGATCCTGCTCGGCTCCAGGGCTGGTCCCAAATTGGACGCCCGTTTTTTTGGGCTGCACCTGTCCTCGGATGGCGTCGCGGTCGAGCAAGGTCGCAGCCCCGATGACATCGGCGACATTGCAGCGCTCGACGAGGAGCTGGCGCAGAGCGACCGATTCTTGGCCGAGGACCTGTGAGGATGCAGCGTCTGGAGATCGATGGACTCACGTTCGATTTTCCGGACGGCTGGCGTGTCGGGCGTTACGATAATTGGCGCTTCTACCGCAATCACTTCGGCAAAATGTGGCACGGCATCAAGGCGCTCGATGCCCTTGCGGTCGAAACGGAATCCAGCCGGACCGCTTGGCTGATCGAGGTCAAGGACTACCGCTCACATGATCGCACCAAGCCAAGCGCACTCTCCGAGGAGGTCGCCAGGAAACTGTTCGACACCCTATCGGCCATCTTGCCGGCCAAGCTCAACGCCGCCGAGCCGGATGAGAAGCGGCTCGCGCAAGCCGTCTGCGGGGCACGCCGCCTGCGGGTGATCCTGCACCTCGAGCAGCCGACCAAGCGCTCGCGCCTGCGGCCACACGCGATCAACCCCGCCGACGTTCAGCAACAACTCCGGCGCCTCATCAAACCCATCGATGCGCATCCGCGCGTCGTCAGCCGCCAGACAGCCGGTCTGCCGTGGCAGGTCTTCTGACCGAGAAAGCCCATGAACTGTCGCCACTGCCAATCCCCCCTCACCCTGCCGTTCGTCGACCTCGGCAGCGCGCCGCCGTCCAACGCCTATCTGACGGAAGAGGCCCTGCGTGCTCCGGAGATCTGGTATCCGCTGCGCGTGTTGGTCTGCGAACACTGTTGGCTGGTGCAGACAGAGGATTTTGCGCACGCCGACGCGCTCTTCGATGCCGATTACGCCTACTTCAGCAGCTTTTCCAGCACCTGGCTCGCCCACGCCGAGCGCTATGTCGCCGCCATGGTCGAGCGCTTCGGCCTGACCGACGCGAGCCATGTCGTCGAGATCGCCGCCAACGACGGCTATCTGCTGCAGTACGTCCAGGCCCGCGGCATCCCCTGCACCGGCATCGAGCCCACCACCGGCACCGCCGATGCCGCCCGCGCCAAGGGCATCGCCATCGTCGAGGACTTCTTCGGTGTTCGCCTGGCCGAGACCCTGGTTGCACAAGGCCGCCAGGCCGATCTCACCGCCGCGAACAACGTCCTCGCCCATGTGCCGGACATCAACGATTTCGTCGGCGGCTTCGCCCGACTGCTGAAGCCCCGAGGTGTGGCGACCTTCGAGTTTCCCCATCTGCTGCGCCTGATCGACGAAACCCAGTTCGACACCATCTACCACGAGCACTTCTCCTACCTCTCGCTCATGGCGGTGGAACGGATCTTCCAGGCGAACGGGCTGCGCGTCTTCGATGTCGACGAGCTTCCGACCCACGGCGGCAGCCTGCGCGTCTTTGCCCAGCGCACCGACACCGGCCAACATCCGCGAGACCCCCGCGTCGATGCCATCCTACGGCGCGAACAAGCCGCGCGACTCGACTGCCCCGAGGGGTACGCGGGCTTTCAGGCCAAGACCGACCAGGTCAAGAATCGCTTCCTGGCCTACCTGATCGACGCCAAGCAGCAGGGCCGAACCCTCGCCGCGTATGGTGCGGCGGCCAAAGGCAACACCCTGCTCAACTACGCCGGCGTGCGCCCCGACCTTCTGCCTTACGTCGTCGACCGTAACCCGGCGAAGCAGGGCAAATATCTGCCGGGCAGCCGCATCCCGATCGTCGGGGAAGAGCGTCTGCGGCAGACGAAGCCCGACGCCATCATCGTGCTCCCCTGGAACTTAAGCACCGAGGTCAAGGCGCAACTGGCTTATGCGCGGGACTGGGGTGCACGCTTCGTCACCGGGATCCCGGATCTGATCATCGACTAAGGTGATTTCCGGGAAACGATCGACCAACCTGTAGGGGCGACTTTAGTCGCCCGGTAAGCATTGGCAACACGCACGGCCGGGATGATCATCTGCCGGCTGCGCGTTGGTCCCGCTCGTAAGCGGTTCAGAGGATCGCGCTGTGAGGAATCTGGTCGGAGTGAACAACCCGATAACGCGATTCCTGCCTACCCGCCAAGTCATCAGCAGTGGTACGGGCGTCGTCAGGCGGTGTTCGCAAACTGCTCTATCCGATGATCCCATCCTGCGCTTGGACTTCCCGGCGCAACCGCGACGATGCAAGTTTCCAACGCACAACAGGATTCAGCCTTGACCACGATTGCCTTGACCGGAGCAACCGGCTTTGTCGGTCGGCAGATCCTGCGCCATCTCGTGGAGCAGGGGCATCGCGTCCGAATCATCGTCCGCACCGGGACAGTACCCGAAGATCTCGGTACGGCGAATCTGCACGTTATTGAAACCGACGATCTGTTTTCGGAGCCGCACGAACGGCTTTATCAGGCACTGCAGGGCGTCGAAACGCTCATCCACACCGCCTGGTATGCCGAGCCTGGCCAGTACCTTACCTCTCCGATCAATATCGAGTGTCTGACCGGAACGCTCCGCCTGGCTCAGGCATTTCAGGAAGCGGGCGGGCGGCGCTTCGTGGGCGTAGGCACCTGCGCGGAATATGATCTCGACGCGGGGATGCTGAAAACAACCACTCCACTCAAGCCAAATATCCTATACGCCGCATGTAAAGCATCAGTCTTTCAGGTCCTGAGCCAACTTCTCCCGGCCGCCGATGTCGAGTTCGCCTGGTGTCGTCTCTTCTATCTCTATGGCGAGGGCGAGGACTCGCGGCGCTTGGTTCCCTATCTGCGCCAGAAACTTGAAGCCGGCGAGCCGGCCGAGTTGACGAGCGGCAACCAGATCCGCGACTTTCTCGATGTACGCGAGGTCGGCGCAATGATCGCTGACACCGCTCTCGGCCAACGGCAAGGCCCGGTCAATATTTGCTCCGGGATCCCCGTAACCGTGCGTCAGCTCGCGGAGCGCATCGCCGACGATTATGGCCGCCGTGACCTTCTGCGGTTTGGCGCGCGCCCCGACAATCTGTTCGATCCGCCCTGTATTGTTGGTGTTCGCGAGGAATCGTTATGAGCATTTTGCCCTTCTGCGCTAACGCATCGGAAAACCGGTCAACCTTGTGATCGACGTCAACCCAGCCAAGCAAGGTCAGTTCTCGCCGGGAACGGGATTAGAGGTTCGCTCGCCAGCCGATGCGCTCCAAGGACTACAGCCTGGTGCGACGATCTACCTGATGAACTCAAACTATCTTTCAGAAATCAAGCAAATGTCCAACAATGCCTACCACTACATCGGGGTCGACCATGACGGAGTTTGAGCAGGAGGTTCATAACCGCCTCGCCGCGGTGAGCGACGACCGACAACTCACGAAAGCAGGCCACGAGTTTCTATTAGCCTCGACGCTGCCGAAGTACTCCTATAACTTCTTCTGGCAAGGTCGCCCCATCATTCAATACCCCCAAGACATCGTCGCGATGCAGGAGCTGATCTGGCAAGTCAAGCCAGACCTCATCATCGAGACCGGCATCGCCCACGGCGGCTCGCTGATCTTCAGTGCCTCCATGCTCGCGTTGCTCGATTATTGCGATGCGGTTGAAAGCGGCACGACACTCGATCCCAAGGCAACCCGCCGCCGCGTGCTCGGCCTCGATATCGATATCCGTGCCCACAACCGCACGGCTATCGAGGCCCACCCGATGGCCCACCGCATCGACATGATCGAGGGCTCATCCATCGCCCCGGACGTCATCGCGCGTGTCCAGGCCATCGCCGCCGAACATCAACGCATCCTGGTCTGTCTCGACTCCAACCACACCCACGACCACGTCCTGGCCGAGTTGGAAGCCTACGCCCCGCTCACCAGCGTCGGCAGTTACTGCGTCGTCTTCGACACCATCATCGAAGACCTCCCGGCCGACATGTTCCCCGACCGCCCCTGGGGCCCCGGCGACAACCCCAAGACCGCTGTCCATGAATACCTCAAGACCCACCCCGAGTTTGAGATCGACAACCAGATCGACCACAAACTCCTCATCAGCGTTGCGCCGGATGGGTATCTGAAGCGGGTGAGGTAGGCGTTGTTGGAGTGAGCAACTTTAACCGCGCCGGTTCGGTTGACGCCAAAGACCGTTCGATTCGAGGCAAAGACGAATGTATGCGATAGAGATCGAAGCGGACCTGAAGGACGGTGTCCTGACGATACCTGACGATTACAGGTCCCTGAACAATCAGCATGTGCGCATCGTCATGCTGCTCGAAAACCATTATAGCGATCCAGAGCTACGTGCTCTTTCAGAGCATTCGGCGGCAATGATCCAAGAATGGCACGATACGGCCGAGGATGAGGTATGGAAGTAAGCTAGGCAGAGATTCGAAGTCTGAAGATCGCTCGTGACACCCGCTCTGCGGTGTCACGCATGCACCTGGCGCTCCGCGCCACGTGCCACGATGGCCGGAGTAGCGAGCAAGGCCCTCATGAGCACGTCCCTGCCGAGTTGGAAGCCTAAGCCCCGCTCACCAGCGTCGGCAGCGACTCGTCGTCTTCGACATCATCATCGAAGACATGCCCGCAGACATGTTCCCGAACCGCCCCTGGGGCCCCGGAGACAACCCCAAGACCGCTGTCCATGAATACCTCAAGACCCACCCCGAGTTTGAGATCGACAAACAGATCGACCACAAACTCCTCATCAGTGTTGCGCCGGATGGGTACTTGATGCGGTGAGAGTGATAGAAAGCGTAGCGGGCGAATTCTTTCACAATCTCTCCGGCATGAGAGCACGCCAGCGACGCACAAACGAGTCGTGTAAACTGCGGGTTGGATATCGCCACAACCGAGCCGACCGATGAAGACGGACCACCCGATCTACCTCTTTCTCTCCGCCGGCGCCGAAGCCTTCCGCGTACTCACCGGCGGTCGTGAACTGGTCGGTCCTTACCGCTTCTGTTCCCTGACGATCAAAGGGCTGGAGCGGCGTTTGGATGGCATTTTCGAGCCCGACGGGCACGATGGGCCGGTCTACGTGGTCGAATTCCAAGGTCAGCATGCCGATAGCGCTTGGTACAATCTGCTGACCAAGATCGGACTGTACGGCGAGGCCCATCCGCACCGGGATGTGATCGGCGTGGGGATCTTTCTGCGCGAGCAGGACCGTCCGCGCTTTCCACGCTGGGCGAACCAGGCCCAGGCGCCGTTGCTGCAGGTCGCGCTGCGGCAGGTCTTGCCGAACTGGCTGGCGCGCGAACCGGACAACCCCTACGTGGCGGTCTTTGCGCCACTGCTGATCGCGGACGATGACGACTTGCGTGCCCGCGCGCAGGGCTTGTGGCGCACCGTCCAAGAGGCGTCGCTGGCCCCGGAGGTGCGTGAGATTCTGGGGCAGGTGCTGGAGTTTTGGTTTTTCGAGCGATTTCGCGGCCTGACCGCGAAGGAGATCTGGGCGATGCTGAACTTAGTGACCCCGATTCAGGAAACGAAGGCGTATCAATCGATCTATGCCGAGGGCGAGGTCAAGGGCAAAGCCGATGGCAAGGTCGAGGGCAAGGCCGAGGGCAAGGTCGAGGGAAAGGCCGAAAGCCTCAAGCGTCTGCTCGCGCGTCGCTTCGGCCCATTGTCCGCAGGGGCGGAGCAGCGCATCGACACGGCGCCGGTCGCGCAATTGGACGCCTGGCTCGACGGGATCTTCGATGCCGTGAACGTGGAAGACCTGATCGGTCCGGCGTCCGGCTGAGGCGGGGGCCGGCGAGCAAGACGACGTGGCGACAAGGCGCCTCCGATTGCTCCGGCCCCGTCCCTCATTGGCTCCTTGATTCCGTGGTACGTCCCCGATTTCTCGCTGCGACGTTCACGCGCGTGCTCGTTTCCCCGTTCACTTGGCGGGATGTCGGTTCGATGTGGAGGCGACCCCGGACATGCAGCAGGACAACGCGGTGGGCGCCTGCGCCCAAGCTGCTGTATGGATGGGATGACGCACCCTGCGGTGGCGTGAAGGCCGATCGGCGCTGACCCCTGCGCAGATCACGTCTTCAGCGACGCGCTTCGTCGTCAACGGCCGCACGTTGCCGAACCGGCAAGGGCTGAGGTTGGAGTAAATGACTGAAGTGGTGCGTTCAGCCGGATATGCGCCGCACCTGATCGAGTTGCGGTCGCTGAGGGACATTGGGCAAAATGCTTTTCCCGAGGAACAGCAGGCCCAGGTTTATCGAAAGCTTTACCCCGATGTTGAGTCTGGAATTCCTATTGTCCTCGTGCTGATACCACGAAGCGGCGGCCACGCGGTTGTCGTTGTCGGTCACCAGTGGAGCGCTGGTGAAGCGACTGCAGCCCGGCCAATCCTCGCTCGCGGACCACGCGACGTTGAGTTTGTCGACGCGTCGGCGTGGGCCCAGCCGTTCCTGATTCACAATGACAACACCGGCCATTTTGACAGAGCTCCCTTTCAAGGAAAGATGCATGCAGGCGTTCATCGCTCGCTAACTGCGGGGGAGGCTCCGAAGCGCAGCAAAAGCGGGTGATGTTTCGTGATGGTTCAATAGCTTCAAGAAGGAGCGTACCTACGGCGAGGTCTCCGCCAAATTCTGTCCTTAGGCTCCGCACCCGTTTCAGCTGCGGTTAACTATCCAATAGAGCCAATAGCTGAATCGCTGCCGCGTTAACGGAGTGCCAATGCTTAGTCGGAACGAATGTTAAAAAGAAACCTTATCGCTAACTATCTAGGCCAGGGATGGACTACGCTGATTAACCTGATCTTTATCCCAGTGTACATTCATTACCTGGGAATCGAAGCCTACGGGTTGATCGGCATGTTCGGGGTTCTGATTGTCTGGTTGAGTCTATTGGACCTCGGCATGAAGCCTACCCTCAGTCGAGAGTTAGCGCTTTTCACTGGTGGCGCCTACACCGTCGAAGCGATAAGAGACCTGTTGCGAAGCGTTGAATTTCTAGCAGTCACCATTGCTGTCTTGATCGCTCTGGGAATTGGGTCGTCCGCGACCTGGATCGCTTCAGAGTGGCTAAACACCGAGAACATCCCAACTGCGACCGTCGCTCAGTCGATCGCAATAATGGGTTTAGTCACTGCATTAAGATTCGTGGAAGGCATCTACGCAAGCAGTCTGGTCGGGTTGCAGCGTCAAATGATGCTGAACCTTATCAAGAGTGGAATGGCGACAATTGGTGCGGTAGGCGCTATTTTCATCCTCGCACTCGTTTCCCCCACTCTTCAAGCTTTTTTTGCGTGGCAAGGTATCGTCTCAATAGCCACACTTCTAATTCTCGCGGTTTCGACCTACTCTTCATTACCGAAATCGGGGAGGTGTGCGCGCTTTTCCGTCAAATCACTTCAAAGAATACGCCGATATGCCTCAGGAGTTCTTGGTATTGCCTTTCTCGGAATCCTGTTAACCCAAATTGACAAAGTCATCCTTTCGAAGCTGCTCAGTTTGTCCGACTACGGATACTACACGATAGCAGCCGTTGTTGCTGGCAGTTTGTTTACGCTGGTCGGGCCGATTACGCAAGCCTGGTTCCCCCGGCTAAGTCAATATCATGCCCAAGGAGACGAGGATGCGCTCGCCGAATCCTTTCACCTCGGTGCCCAGATGATTACAATAATACTCGGGAGCGTCAGTCTGGTGCTTATTGCCCATTCCAACACGATCCTCCAACTGTGGACACGGAATTCCGAACTCGCTGAAGATGCTGCTGTTTTGGTCAGCTTACTTGCATTTGGAAACCTTCTAAACGGGCTCTGTCACTTACCGTATCACGCCCAACTTGCGCATGGGTGGACAGAACTAGGGGTCCGTAGCAATGCAATCGGCGTAGGCATAATCGTTCCGGCCATTATTCTAGTGGTGCCGCATTACGGTGCAGTCGGGGCGGCTGCGGTGTGGATCGCTCTTAACGTGGGTTACGTCGTCATTATTCCGCAGTATATGTATGAGCGAATCCTCATTGGCCAGAAGAAGCGCTGGTATTTGGACGACTTATTATATCCACTACTGGCTGCGACGTTCGCTGTCACCTTCCTCACGCTAACGATGCGCATGGGCGACTCGGCTGCTGTCCAATTCGCCGAACTACTATTCACGATTGTAGTAGCGACCCTGAGTGCGATACTTGCTGCCGACAAAGTCCGCCCGATTGTCTGGAAAGCCATCTGCACGAACATCAGGGCACGGAAATGTGTAATCGGATAGATTCGATCTAAATTTTGATTGGCTCTAACATGCCTTGCGGACGTTTCCGAAGAACTTCTTCGCATGGCGCCTATAAGATCTCGCTCCGAGCTAAAATATGTCTCCTCTAGTTTCAGTGGGAATGCCGGTCTATAACGGCGATCAGTATCTTGAGCAAGCTCTCGATTCTCTTTTGAATCAAGTCTATGATAACTATCAAATTATTATCGTCGACAATGCGTCGACCGACAGGACTTTCGAAATCGCCAAAGCGTACAGTTTTCGGTCTCCGAAAATCAAGTATCATCGTAATGACCAAAATATCGGTGCGGCAGCTAACTTCAACAAAGCATACGCCTTATCAGAAGGCGATTACTTCATGTGGGCGGCCCATGATGACTGGTGGGCGCCAAGTTACATAAGCACCTGTGTCGACGAATTGGAGCGCTACCCTGATTCGGTATTGTGTTATACGGACCAGCTCGTGAAAGACGGTTCACGCGAGCCCATAGCGTCCCACTTTCGAGACGTCGCGACGTCTAAAATGACCGTGAGTCAGCGCTATTCCTCGGTATGCTTTCATAACTGGGGGCTCATTTATTGCGTTATTCGTCGCCCCGTTTTGCGTGACCTTGAGTTGTTCTCGAATTATGCCTTGACAGAGGGTGTTCTCGTGGCTTCGTTAGCAATGAAGGGAAGTTTCCGACATGTACCGCAGTTGCTCTTTCTAAAGCGAGAAGGGAAGGCTTGGACGAAACAACAAAAGAAGGTCGCCTATGGCATAAACGGCCGTTTCGAAGAATTCCTGAAGATTAATTTGCTTTACCTTTATGCCGGGTTCAAATACCTCACGGTAGCAGTGCTGCCAAGTCACAACAGACCGATTGAGAAGCTAGTGTGCACGCTCATCACAATACGGAACTATTTAGGAATGAAAGCACTGCGATACTCTGCGATTAAGCGATTTGGATCGATCTTTCTTGATCCCGCGAACCGCCGCAGCCTCGATTCCTGAGTCGCGCGCTCAACCTCATCGTTTTTTTGAATTTTCACTCTTGGTTATAGCCCCAGGTCGCTGATGTTCGATGTCATCCTAACGTTGATCGTCTGCACGGTCATTGCCATCATCCTGCACTCCATCAGCATCAGCGGTCGGAATCCTTTTGAGCCGATCTATTACGTATTGATTGGTTACATCGGAGTCTTCGTTCTTCAGGGGTTCCAAGGTCGGATGGTATTGCCGTACATATACGATACCGAGTTTCTTTCATACTCGCTCTTTCTGGCATGGATGTCATTGGTCCTGTTTTATCTCGGCTACCGCAGCGGCTTTGCTCGCCGAGTCCCCTTGCGCTTGCCCAAGGCACCGGATTGGCAGCCTGGAGCCCTAGTCCGGTACGGAACGATACTGTTCTTCATAGGCGTCGTTTCGCAGGTCATATTTATCTCGCAATCCGGTGGCGCAGAGCAGTTCTACAGTCAGGCTCGGGGGGCTGGAAATCACGCAGGTTCGACTGCATACATTTATGTCGCCAAAACCCTACTATACATTGCTTTGCCGATTCTCTTTATCGAGGCTGCGAGAGGATCGCTTTCAGCTCCGATACGGTTTTCTGTCTATTTTGTGACGGCCGTATTGTTTGTCTACCAGGTTTATATCGGGCAGCGGTCCGGTGTGTTTCTTATGGGGGTGTCGATTCTAGCTTGGTGGTACCTCCCCAGAATGGTTATTAACCAGATACCGATGGGTAGAATCCTACTCATTATCGCGTCGATACTCATACTGGTCGGGTTTACCGCTTTATTCCGGACAGAGTTTTTCGTAGGGTCAGACTTAGATCGAACTAAGCAATTCTTTGAGCAAGAGCTCGCGGATCAGTTGCGAGAGATGATGGTGACCGGGTTGCTCGGAGGTGGGGGGACCGACCAGTTCTCTCATGGGAACGAACTCTCTGGCTACCTTCAAACGCTGAATGTTGTGCCCGATCGAGTTGGTCATGATTTTGGGGCCGCCTATCTGAGGTACTCGTATCATTGGATACCAAGAATGGTTTGGCCCGACAAGCCCGTTGTTGCAGACTCGATGAGAGAGCTGATAGACGCTGCCCCAGCTCTTATTTCGGGAACCAATACCATGCTGGGGTCCTATTATTATTCCCTTGGTTTGATCGGTCTTGTGCTGGGATCCCTGGTCACCGGCGTTGTATTCGGCGCGCTTGAGTACTGGAGAAAACTCTACCCGAGATGCGATTCAATCCTACTAGTTTACCTTGTGCTGTTCGCCTATGGTCGGACGGTCGTCATGGCCGGTGGGATCCTTGCAGGTCTTGATACCTTGCTTCCTTTTGTTATCCTTCCCATCGGGATAGCCTTTTGGATCCTGCGACGTGATGAACGTAGAAAAAGACGTTGGTTGAGAACCCGAGTCCCAGGTGGTCTCCAAGGTCGCCACCTTTAGGTTCGGTCCTGATTCGCGACAGGTCCTAGGAAGGTCACGTTGAGCCGCTTTGTGCTCGCATGTTTCGGTCGCGTCCAACACCGCCGTAACACAGTTTTTCCTATGGACCAGAAGGCGTTTGATACTGTAGCGGACTTGTCCGGATGGGCTGATCGCGCCTTCATTGATGCCCAATCTCCTGAAATGACTCGTGGCTTGCATCTGAAATCATCGCGTCCCGACACGGATCTCGACCATGATCATCGCCTGTTCCACCTGCCGGATAGTCGGGCGGCATCCGGCTGTAACAATCTGATTCGCAAAACCATGCGCTGCGAGACCCTACCCATAACAGAGTTTTTGGCGAATCGATGATCAAGGCTCAGAAGTTATTTGATCCGGTCTGCCTGAGTTCATTAGTTCGGACATCGTTATTGTTCTGACCGTAATGAGTCGGACCCCAAGATAATCTGCACCATGCCCCTTCGGTCCGCCGATCGGAACATCGGTTTAAGCCGCTCATCTGACTATAGTCGTCCTTCCTTAGAGGCATCTATGTTTGCTGGAAAAACGTTGCTCATTACCGGTGGCACCGGTTCGTTCGGAAATGCTGTACTTGATCGGTTTCTCGATTCGGAGGTCGGGGAGATTCGCTTGTTCAGCCGAGACGAAAAGAAACAGGACGACATGCGTCGGAAGTATCAGAACAAGAAGATCAAGTTTTACATTGGCGATGTCCGCGATCTATCCAGTATCGAGAACGCGATGCGAGGCGTGGATTATGTATTCTCCGCGGCCGCGTTAAAGCAAGTACCCTCCTGCGAGTTCTACCCGTTGGAGGCGGTACGGACGAACGTTCTCGGTACTGACAATACGCTCGAGGCGGCCACCCGCTGCGGAGTGAAACGGGTGATCGTTCTGAGCACGGACAAAGCCGTATATCCGATTAACGCGATGGGGATGTCTAAGGCCCTCATGGAAAAGACGGCGATCGCTAAAGCGCGAAGCCTTGACGGGCGAATCCCGATTATCTGCGTAACCCGGTATGGAAATGTTATGGCCTCCAGGGGTTCGGTGATCCCCTTGTTTGTGTCGCAGATTAAGCAAGGTCGGCCGTTGACCATTACTGACGCCGAGATGACCCGTTTTATGATGTCCTTGGATGATTCGGTCGAGCTCGTCCTGTTCGCCTTTGCCAACGGGAATCCGGGTGATCTCTTCGTTCAAAAAGCGCCGGCGGCGACCATCGGGCAGTTGGCTCGGGTACTCCTGAAGATCTTCAAAAGCGATTCAGAAGTTCGAGTCATTGGGACGCGCCATGGCGAGAAGAAGCACGAAACATTGGCAAACCGTGAGGAGCTTGCTCGAGCTGACGATCTTGGAAACTATTATCGTATCATGTCGGATATGCGTGATCTTAATTATGAGATCTTTTTCGAAAATGGTGAAACGGAGGTTTCCTTCCAAGACGACTACACGTCGTCGAATACCCATCGCCTTTCGGATGAGGAACTCACTTCACTGTTGTTGAATCTTGACTATATTCAGAAATCATTGGATGGAGGGCAGCCTGAGTGAAGGTTCTAGTCCTTGGTGCAACCGGTATGCTCGGGCACCGATTGCTCTTTGGCCTTGACGAGCTTGGATACGAAGTCTTGGCGGGTGTAAGGAGAGACCTGTCCAAACATTTGCCTTATTCCCGCCTGCCAGTTCTAAACGAGCAACGACGCGTTGTGTCCGGTATCGATGGGTTTGATACCAAAGAGATGAAGAAGAGGCTTCTCGAAGTTAAGCCGGATGTGGTGTTGAATTGTATAGGCGTCATCAAGCAGCGAGTCGAAGGAGATGCTAGTATTCCATGTATCGCGTTGAACGCGCTGTTGCCTCATGTACTGGAGGAAATTGTATCAACGTGGAACGGCTGGCTGATTCATTTTAGTACTGATTGCGTGTTTACGGGGAAATCCGGGCAATATTCCGAGAACGATGCTTCCGACGCGACCGATCTGTATGGTCGTACTAAAGCGATGGGGGAGGTTGTAGGGCCGCATGCGCTTACCCTTCGCACCTCGATTATCGGTCCGGAGTTGAGCTCCCATCTTTCTCTGGTCGATTGGTTTCGGTCACAAGACGGGAGAGTGGTTCGAGGTTACGCTAGGGCGATCTATTCGGGTGTGACGACTCGAGAGATGGTGCGTGTTATCGATTTGCTTTTACGCGAACATCATTCGCTGAGGGGACTCTACCATCTCGCGTCAAATCCAATTAGCAAATATGATCTCCTTTGCATGATCAAGGACGCAGTGGGGCTTTCGATGGTGATAAAGCGTGACGAGGTTTCGGGTGTGATCGATCGTTCATTGCGGGCGGAGAGGATTAGCATGGATGCGGGTTATATTCCGCCTAGTTGGCCTGAAATGATCGCAGGGCTGGCTGACGATCTTGTCACGTATCCGGAGCTATATACGTTGCATGCTCAATAGAAGAACGAAGTGCTCGCCTGCTATAGTTGGCTTAATCGGGATATGGGGGTATTTTCATGAGTGGAGCGGATGATGGGAATGTAGCGGGAGACTGGGATGTTGAGGATCTGGAGCACGTAGAATGCTGTCCCGTTTGTCATGGTCACGGGAGTTTGGAGCTTTCCGGTCTCGCGGACAATTTTCACCGAACGGCACCAGGACGTTGGGATCTGTGGAAATGCGAAGTTTGTTCATGCCGCTACATTAACCCGCGCCCCAGTCGTAAATCGATCGGGATAATCTATGATAACTATCCAACACACAATCTTGCGGAAGGAGACAACGAGATTTTCGCGCACAGGGTTAAGTTGAGGAGCAGAGTGCGCCGGGCCGTCCTCTTCGGTGAGCTTAACAGAAGTTCTGGCTATCATCTGGAGCCATCATCTAGGTTATTGTCTAGGCTTGCACAGTGCACAATCCGGTCCGGGCAATGAGTGAAGCATTTCGGGTTCTAGCACCTGGAGGTTTGCTATACATTGGCACGCCCAACTGCATGGCTTGGGGTTTTAGCATTCTTCGCGGTCGATGGCATGCGCTTCAGCCTCCCTATCATTTGGTGTTGCTTCATCTGGATGCTCTTTGCGCCATCGGGGAAGGGGCGGGGTTTCAGCGCTTTTCTTTGAGAAGCGTGTCGACTCCGTCATCTGGGATGCGTGCGAGTCGGCAGACTACTGCCCGTCTGGATGGGACCGTAGGGGAACGACTTCTGATGTCACTTTACAGCGTCGTGGGGGTCGTGTTGGGTCTCATACACGTAAGGAATCAGAGATTCATGGAGTCCTTTGGGATGTCCTTTCGGAAGCCCTTGTAGTCACGTGGTGGTTCGGTACGAGTCGAGCCCCGTCATTGATGGAGTGTCGGTTGTAGTTTTGGTAAGTTCTTGTAAATCCTTTTTCGGCGGCGGTCCTACCATCGATCGTTGATTCCTACAGGCAGATGACTTGGGGTTTGGGATAAGGGTTCGCGATGCGCGTCATGACGATTATTGGGACACGACCGGAGATTATTCGGTTATCAGAAACGATTAAGGTTCTTGACCAAGTGTTTGACCATCGGCTTATTCACACGGGTCAAAACTACGACCACGAGCTCAATCAGGTCTTCTTCGATGATCTCGGTTTGCGCAAACCCGATCACTTCTTGAACGCTGCCGGGACGGATGCCATCGAAACGATATCGCGTGTCATGACCGGGGCCGATCGTGTGATGGCGGAGATAGAACCGGAGGCGCTGCTGATCCTCGGTGATACCAACAGCGCCCTGGCGGCCTATCCGGCAAAACGGCGTCATATCCCCATCTTTCATATGGAAGCAGGGAACCGGTGTTTTGATTTCCGGGTCCCCGAAGAAATCAATCGGCGCATCGTCGATCACATCAGCGACGTCAACCTCACGTACAGCGAGCATGCCCGGCGTTATTTGATCGCCGAGAATTTTCCTCCGGATCGGATCATCAAGACGGGTTCGCCGATGAAGGAGGTGATCGAGCGGCATCGGCACGCGATCGAGGGTTCGGATGTTCTGACGCGGCTCGGGCTAAGTGCCGGAGATTTCTTCGTTGCCAGTGTCCACCGTGAGGAGAATGTGGATCAACCGGCGCGTTTAGCTGCACTGATGGCGTGTTTGGATGCCGTTGTGCAGCAGTATGGATGTGACGTCCTCTTCTCCGTCCATCCGCGCACGGCCAACCGCCTCGCCGCCCTCGGGGTTCACCCGGATCCTCGGATCCGGCTCATGAAACCGCTTGGGTTCATCGACTATATCGCTCTGCAGTGCAGTGCGCGTTGCGTCCTCTCCGACAGCGGGACCATCACGGAAGAGGCGAGCCTGCTGGGTTTCCCCGCGGTCACGTTGCGTCAGGCTCATGAGCGTCCGGAGGGAATGGACGAGGGTACTGTGGTGCTCTGTGATCTGCGTCCGAAGCGCGTGATGCAATCGATTGCGGTCGCTCTTGCGCAACGGGATGCGATCGGGCCCTCGCGTATCGTCGATGACTACGAGGTCGATCAAGTCTCTTGGAAGGTTGCGAAGATCATGATGGGTTATACCGATGTCGTGCGCCGCGAGGTCTGGAAGGAGACCCGGTGATGGGCGTGCAGAAACCGATGCGTCTGGCGATGGTCAGGTGTGGTGCGCTCAAGCGCCAGCATCACCTGACAACACTGTGCCGATACCTTTCTGATCAGGGCTTTGCGATCGAGTTCTTTAGCCTTCAGGCCCCTGAAAGGGAGGTGGATTGGTTCGGCAAACAGGTGGCGGGGCTGCGGGCACATCCGCTGGGTGAATGGTCTGGCAGGGGGTTAGATCGCTTCCTGAAAGGGGGTTTGGCACTCCGACATGCACTGAAAAAAAGTGACTTTGATCTGCTCTATGTGATCGATAGCTGGACGTTGCGCTACCTTGGCGTCGCAACCCTCGGGGCAATGCGCTGGGATAAGAAGCCTTTGGTGTATCACACATTCGACATGCTTGCCCCCCATGTCGCAGCGCGTTCCGACATGCTGCTGGAGGGCCATGCGTTGCGTAGCAGCGATCTGAACGTGAATGCTGACCGATCACGGGCAGTCCTCGCGAAGGCGCTGTTCGGCCTCAAGGATGTCCCGATCGATATCCCTGTCAGGGTGTTGCTCGACGAGCCGATGCCGGAGCGCGATATGGCATTACGCAAGTCCTTGGTTGGGAATTCCCCTCACAATCCACGGTTCATGGTGGTGTGTCCGACAGGGCTGAGCGGCGATCGGTTAAGCAAGGAGATCATTCATGCGTTCGCCCACCTTCCGCCGCATTATCATTTGATCACGATCGATGGCGGGGGATCCTACGCGAGCGAATGCCGTCTTCTGGTCGATAAACTTGGCTTGCGTGAACGGGTCAGTATCCTTGAGCCAATGAGCTATGAGGCCCTGCAGCGAATTTGTGCGTGCGCCGACGTCGGGTTGATCTTCCACAATGCTGAGGCCAGTCTTGGCAACTTCCTCTGTCACCCCAGCCGCTTGGCTTATTTTGTCGCCATGGGTCTACCGGTCGTGGCGAACAATGTGCCGGTGATGGAGGCTGTGATCTACCGTCATGGTTTGGGTCGGTGTTGCTCTGCGTATAATCCGGAGAAGATCGCGTCAGCGATCGAGGAGATCTGCACCGGTCCGCTTCCACTTAATGATCGGCGGCAGGCGATCTTGACGGCATTTCGGGATGAGCTGCATTTCGAGGCGTCAGCGGCGCGTTTGACGACGGCGTTGCGTCGGTTGCACCATCCACGGGCTGACGCTGTATAGGTCTATTGCCTGACGGCTCTGTGTCGTTACAGTATCGTTGCCAGGATATCTCAATGAAAGTCGTTGTTGCACAATTGGGCGCCCGCATGCATTACGCGGTCGCGCGCATACTCTATCGCGCGGGGCGCCTGGAGCACCTTTACACCGATATTACCGCAACCAAGGGATGGCCGCGGCTGCTCCGGGCGGTGCCGGATGTCATCACCCCTGCGTCGGTGCGTCGCCTGAAGGCGCGCGTCCCCATCGGCATCTCCGAATCTCGAATCACTGCTTTTACGTCCTTTGGGCTTGACTATGTTCGGCGGTGTCGGCGGGGAGGCAATATCTCGGATGTCATGGCCACCCATTTATGGGCCGGGTCGAGGTTCAATGAATTGGTACTTGCCGGCGGCTTCGGCGAGGCACAAGCCGTTTATGGTTTTAACTCGGCTTCGCAGGTCTTGTTTTCGGGTGCCAAGGCTGCGGGTCTTTCCTGTGTATTGGAACAATCGAGTGCCCCCCGGAGGATCGAGCGGGAATTGATGCGTGATGTCACCGCACGGTTTCCCGGTTGGCACGATAACAAGCTTGCGGATCAACATGGCGATGCCTTTGCGGATCGGGAGGCGCGGGAGTGGGCTCTCGCGGACAGCATTTTCTGTCCCTCCGAGTTCGTCAAAGACGGCTTGATTCAGTCTGGTGTGGCGCCCTCGAAATGCGTTGTTGTCCCCTACGGCGTGGATATCGGCAGGCAGAACCAAACGGTCCGCAGCGTTCCGCAGCGGTCTGCGTCGGGTCCCTTCAATGTTCTGTTCGTGGGTCGCGTTGGCTTGCAGAAAGGGGCAACTTATCTTATCGAGGCATTGAGCAAGCTTCGTGACCGTCGGATCCACTGCCGGATGGTCGGCAGCATCGGTATTGACATGAGCCTTTTGCGTTCATTGCTGCCCGATAATGTCGAGGTCGTCGGGGCGGTGCCACGGTCCGAGATAGGTGTGGAATACGCGAACGCCGATCTTTTTTGTCTTCCGAGCCTCTGCGAGGGGTCCGCGACCGTTATCTACGAGGCATTGGCAGCCGGTCTGCCGGTTGTGACGACGCCGAACGCAGGCTCGATCGTGCGTCACGGTGTCGAGGGGTTCATCGTGCCGATCCAGGACGCTGACGCACTCGCGGATCGACTTGCGCAGCTTGAGGCGGATCGCACGCTGCTGGCACAGATGAGACAAGCGGCATTATCCCGAAGCGCATACGGGTCCATCGCGTCTTACGGGCAGCGCTTGCTGGATGCCCTGGATTCCATACCGAGGGCTCAATGAGCATTCGTTCCCTTCCGATCTTCCCGCTTCGCTCGCAATTCTTAAAGGCACAAGTCTATTCGGACAGACTTGACAGCGGATCCGATATACATTGCTCTGCCTTCCAGTTGCAGCGATTAAGAACAATTTGGGATGACTGCGTCCAAGACATTCCATACTATCGTCACCTCGTCACAGGTGGCGAGGCCCCACGGCACATCGTATCTTGGACAGACTTCAAGCAAATCCCGGTTCTCGATCGACGCATTCTGCAGGAACGTGCTTCCGACTTCATTCGAGACTCCGGTCCGCCGGATAGCTCACTGTCCACGGCCGGTTCGACGGGGCAGCCGGTGCAGTTCGGGCAGTGGCGTACCGGAATGGAGCCCGTTCGAATCGCGAAACTCGTCCCTTGGATTCGACTTGGCTATACCTTGGACGATGCGTTGTATCTGATTTGGGGGCACGCTCATCTGCTGGGGACGGGCTGGCGTCGCCACTATAATCACGCGCTCCGCAAGACGAAAGATTGGGTCGCCGGTTATCGACGCGTTGATGCCTACAGCCTAGACCCGAAGAAAGCTGAGGCAATTGCATCCGAGATTATCCGTATCCGACCCGCCGGGCTGATCGGATATGCGGCCGTGCTGGATCTGTTCTGTCGTTATACCCCCGCTTACCATGCCGATCTGCGCGCCGCTGGACTCAAGTTCGTCATGCCCTGCGCAGAACCGCCGCCGCGCGAGGACACGTTTGATCTCTTCCGGTCCGTTTTCGGATGCCCGATCGTTCAGGAGTTCGGTGGCGTCGACTTCGGACATGTCGGTTTCAAGATTGATACAGCGCCGTACGTTCTCTTCCCGGACTTGAATGTTCTCGAGGCCGAATCGGATACCACAGACTCGGGGATGGGTGCGGCACTCGTGACGACCCTGTATCGACGTTATGTGCCGCTGATTCGCTATCGGCAAGGCGATGTGATCACCGGTATTCAGCGTGACGAACATGGACGAGTGACAGCCTTTGATGAGCAGATTGGTCGTGTCAATGATATGATCTCTCTCTCCGACGGCGGTAGTGTCCACAGTGTAGCGATCGTTCATTGCTTCAAAGATGAGCCTTCCATTTTCAATGTTCAACTTGTGCTTCGAGACGAAGGTCCCACGTTTTCACTCGTGGTTCAAAAAGAAATACCCATCACGGTCGAAAACCGGATCCGCCATCGCCTGCGCCAAGTCCATCCTGCCCTTGAACGTGCAACATTCGAGTATGTCACCGATCTTGGGACCAACCGCGCAGGTAAGAGGCGATGGGTTTTGGATCTTCGAACGAAGTCATTGAAGTTATAACGTATGGACAAAGAGCGAATAGCCATCATTTTTCATCATATTGGACCATATCATCACGCAAGACTTGCTGCAGCGAGCGAGAGGATGGATCTGATCGCGATCGAATGGTCCGCACAAGGTTCGTATGAATGGGGGCACGCCGGGGAAAGCCGCACGTATGAAAAAACTACGGTGTTTCGGAGAGCGCCGCGAGCGAAAGCGGCAGTGCCAAGGTTGCAGACTGAATTGGCGTCAATTTTTCAACGGACATGCCCGCGGGTTGTTGCGATTAATGGCTGGAACGATTACGGCGCAGTGACTGCAATGCGCATCTGCGTCAAAATGGGAATTCCGTTTGTGATCATGTCAGACAGTGCCTACCATGACTTCACCCGCCATTGGTGGGTGGAAGCAATCAAGCGTCGCGTTGTGAAGCTAGCAAGCGCCGCTTTTGTGGCGGGTTCTCCGCATAAGGATTACGTTGTCCAACTTGGGTTGCGACCTGAGTCAGTATTCCTCGGTTACGACGTTGTCGATAATGCCTATTTCTCTGATTCGGCTCGACGGTTAGGTGAGCAAAGAGACGGCGGGGATTTGCCTCGAGGTGATTACTTCTTAGCATCAAGTCGATTCGTTCCAAAGAAGAATCTATTTAGACTTCTTAGTGCTTTTAATGCATATCGCTTAACTGCCGGCGGCGAGGCATGGGAGTTAGTCATTCTAGGCGACGGGGAGATGCGTTCGGAGATCGAGTCGCATATCAGTAACTTGGAGTTGACCTCTTGCGTTCATCTGCCTGGTTTTCGCACATATTCTGAGTTGCCGATGTATTATGCCCATGCCGGTGCATTCGTTCACGCTAGTACGACGGAGCAATGGGGCTTGGTCGTTAATGAGGCGATGGCGAGTGGTTTACCTGTGCTTGTATCGGATCGTTGCGGATGCGCCACCGACCTTGTTGGTCACGGCGTCAATGGCTTTCAATTCGATCCTTTTGACGTCCGTCAGCTTTCGGAATTGATGTTGTTTACTGCATCTAGCGGTTGTGATCGCCTTGCAATGGGTCGGGCAAGTCAGGAAATCATTAGCAAATGGACTCCGGATAGGTTTTCGCAGGGGCTGATGGACGCAAGCAGTTATGCGATACGCGAGGGAATGCCGGCGCGAGGCATGGCTGATCGCGTCCTGCTGCGGCTTCTTGAGCTGAAATGAGGGTTGGCCACCTCACAGGGTCGATCTCCCGCAACGCCGGTGGCCTCTTCTGGTCCGTTCGGTCGTTGAGCCATCACGTCAGTGCGGAGGGATGGGACGTTACGGTGTTCTCGCCGTCGGATGAGTTCTCGGATGACGACATCGGGCATTGGGACGGGTTGGACGTGCGGGTAATCCCACGGCTTGGACCGGGGGCGTTCGGATATGCACCGGCGCTGGCATCTGCCCTCAAGGCAGCGCATCTCGATGTCGTACATACGCACGGTCTTTGGATGTTTCCGTCTGTTGCCGCATGGCGGTGGTCGCTTCGACGAGGGGCGCCGCTCGTCATCTCGCCTCGGGGCATGCTTGATCCGTGGGCGGTCAGAAACTCGGCTTGGAAGAAGAGGCTTGCTGCAGCGGCTTTTGAGAATGCGCATTTGCGGCGGGCAGCTTGCCTGCACGCTCTATGCGTGTCTGAGTATCAATCAATCCGATCCTATGGGTTGAGGAATCCGGTCGCAATCATTCCCAACGGTGTCGATGTTCCGGATAGCGGGCGGAGTTTGTCGATCGCCATGTCGAAGGCCGACCGGTCTCTCGATGAACGGCGGCTATTGTTCTTGAGCCGACTTCATCCGAAAAAGGGCCTTACCAATCTTTTGCTGGCGTGGGCTCAGACACGGCAGGCCGCGGCTCAGCAAGCTGAGGCTTGGAGGCTGGTCATCGCGGGTTGGGATCAAGGCGGACATCAAGACGATCTGCAGTGTCTCGCCGACTCTTTGGGTATTCGGGACTCGGTGCAGTTTGTCGGCCCGCTGTTCGATGAGGCGAAGGCGCTCGCGCTGGCCGCTGCCGACGCCTTCGTGTTGCCATCCTTCAGCGAAGGTCTACCGATGGCGGTCTTGGAGGCGTGGGCGGTGAGTCTGCCGGTGCTGATGACGCCCGGATGTAATCTGCCCGAGGGCTTTGCCGCGGATGCCGCATTGGCGATGGCGCCGGAGCCGGAGTCGATTGCCGTCGCACTCAACCGCCTCTTTGACATGTCCGCTGCGGAGCGGCAGGCGATGGGCGCGCGCGGTCGCCAACTGGTCGGGGATCGTTTCGCGTGGCCAAGAATTGCGGTGCAGATGTGTGACGTCTACCGATGGGTGTTGGGGCAGGGGCCTAAGCCTGATAGTGTCGTGATCGACTGATGAATGTGACGGGAGCAGGAAATGAATGAAGCCATCGAGACCAATGGCGTGCGTCGGAGCGTGCGGGTCCTTCAGACTTGGTTTCCCGAGGTGGGAGCCGGCGGTTTCACTGCCCTGGATGGGTCGATTGAGTTTTATGGACGTGTACAAGCCCTACTCCGGCCGGAAATGCATGTTCTCGACTTCGGTGCGGGACGGGGCGCAGCTTTGCTGGATGATCCGGTGGCATTTCGCCGCGATCTGCGTCGGTTCAAGGGTCGAGTGGCGCGGGTAGTGGCTTGCGATGTGGACGAGGCGGTGCTGAGCAATCCAGGCGCAGATGAGAGGCTGGTCATCCCGCTCGATGCAGGACTGCCATTCGCAGACAACGCCTTCGATCTGATCGTATCGGACTTTGTCTTCGAGCACGTCACGAACCCGGCCTTGGTGAGCGCAGAGCTGCGGCGTATCCTCAAACCCGGCGGTTGGCTATGCGCGCGCACGCCTAATAAGTATTGTCCGGTGTCGCTCGTCACTCGTCTAATCCACAACTCGGGGCATACCAAAATTCTGCGCTGGGCGCAGCCGAATCGGCGCGAGATCGATGTATTCCCGACGGCCTTTAAACTGAACAGTAAGCGCGATCTCGACGCTTGGTTTCCGGTGGAGACTTTCACGCATTTCACCTATCGATACGAGCCTGAGCCGGGGTATTTTTTTAATAATCGACACGTTCTAGCTCTGATGCTGGTCGTAGCCTGGTTGTTGCCGCCGGTCATGAAGACCAATCTGTTTATCTTCTTGCGCAAACGATCATGAGTCGCCTTGAGGTTTTCCGCTTGGATTGGCCGGTTTTGATTGGTCGCGCGAACGGTCGCCGTGCCGCCCGGGCCCCTTGCATTTCTGAGTGAATAGCATGGATCTCGGTCAACTGGACATCGACACCTGCCGTCGTGAACGCCCTTATCGCATCCGCGAGTATATAGGCCGAGTCTTGTGGTCGCTTACATTGCCCCTGTTTCGGTTTAGTCCGCGCCCGTTTTTCGGCTGGCGTCGCGCCCTTCTTCGGCTCCTTGGCGCCAAGGTCGGGCGTTCGGCTCATGTCTATCCCAGCGCGCGCATCTATCTTCCCTGGAATCTGACACTGGGTGATCAGTCGAGCATCGGGGAGTGGGCATTGATCTACAATCTCGGTCCGGTGACGATCGGTGATCGCGCGGCGATTTCGCATCGCGCGCATTTGTGCGCGGGCACGCACGACTATCGGGATCCGACCTTGCCATTGTTGCGCTTGCCCATCGAGATCGGGTCACAAGCCTGGGTTTGCGCGGATGCCTTCATCGGACCCGGTTGCCGAGTCGGAGAAGGTGCTGTAGTTGGTGCGGCGGCGGTGGTGGTGTCCGATGTGGCGCCATGGCAGATCGTTGCCGGCAATCCCGCGCGTGTGATCAGGACACGCGTTCTTCGTTCGCCACTGGAACCTCCCCTGAATGATGAATGGCACTGATATTTCCGGGTATCGCTATAGTCAAGCCAGCCTTAGTCATGCACATGGTGTGCTTTTGGACCCGGTCTACCGGATTTTGGGTGTTTTATACCCAACCTGCGGCGATCGTCGGTTATTTGAGTTGGGATGCGGTAATGGCAGCGTCGCCAACGCGCTGACCCAACGCGGATGGGACGTAACGGGTGTCGACCCTTCCCTGACGGGTATCGCTCAAGCGCGGGCCGCCTTCCCTGGTCTTAAACTTCGCAACGGTTCAGCCTACGACGATCTCGTAGGGCAGTACGGTCAATTTCCGGTCGTGCTGAGCTTGGAGGTCATCGAGCATGTCTATGCCCCGCGCCACTATGCACGGACGGTCATTGACCTGCTTTCTGATGGGGGTGTAGCGATCATCTCAACGCCCTATCACGGCTATTGGAAGAACCTAGCCTTGGCGCTCAGTGGGCATATGGATAGGCACTTCACGGCACTGTGGGATCACGGGCACATCAAGTTCTGGTCGATGCAGACGTTGGGCGAGTTGTTGCGCGAGGCCGGCTTTGTGGACATCCGTTTCGAGCGGGTGGGGCGGATCCCTGTGCTGGCCAAGTCCATGATCGCCGTTGCTCGGAAGCCATGACCCTCGTTGCCGTAATCCTCACCTTTAACGAGGAGCGTCACCTCGCGCGCTGTGTTGAAAGCCTGAAGGGTCTTGCATCCGAGGTGGTCGTTGCCGACTGCTACTCTACCGATACGACTCTAGAGATTGCGCGCAACCGTGGCGCGCGGGTGATTCAGCACGCCTGGGTCAACTATGCGACCCAGTTCAACTGGGCGTTGACTCAACTCGACGCGGATACCGATTGGGTTCTGCGGATCGATGCAGACGAGGTGTTAACGCCCGAGTTGGTTGAGGAGATCATGTTGTGTCTTCCGTCGATTGCTCCAGAGATCGACGGCGTCTACTGCAGTCGACGCATGACCTTCCAAGGTCGGGTGATTCGGCACGGCGGGGTTTTTCCAATCCGGGTGCTGCGCCTTTTTCGCTACGGCCGCGGTCAGTGCGAGAACCGCTGGATGGACGAGCACATCAAGGTGTCTGGTCCGACAATCGATCTGCAAGGCGAGATCATCGACGACAATCTGCATTCGCTCACTTGGTGGACCGGCAAACACAATCGTTATGCGAGCCGCGAGGCCGTCGACCTTTTGAATTTGGAGTATCACTTCATGCCGCATGACTCAGTCGCGAGCCTGCGCGGCGGCAATCAGGCCGGAGTAAAGCGGTGGCTGAAGGAGGTCGTCTATTCGCGCTTGCCGGGTGGATTCCGTGCCTTTGCCTATTTCTTCTACCGTTATGTGGTCCGGCTGGGGTTTCTCGACGGCCAGGCCGGGATGGCGTTTCACTTCCTGCAGGGGTTTTGGTATCGGTATCTTGTGGACGCCAAGGTTGCGGAGGTAAAGCGCTATATGTCTGAATCGAAGAAAGATGTTGTTGGCGCCATTCAGGACGTTCTGGATATTCAGATTTAATCGTAGCTGTGGGAGATGCGTCTGTGGGCACAACGACCGTGCAGAAGGTCATGATAGAAGACCTACAACTCGAAGATCGCGGCGGATGTCCGCTGTGCGGTGCAGGGGAGCATAAGACCCATCTGGCGTTTTCAGTGATTCCAGTAGTACGCTGTTGTTCGTGCGGCTTCCTGTATTCTGAGCGACTGATGGCGGATGGTGCTCTGTCGGAATATTATCGTGGAGGTTTTGGTAGTGAACGACACCGCCAGGGTCAGTCCATTAATGCGAAGCTCAATGCTAGGGTGATCGAGCGACTCTTGCCTATCGCCGTGATACACTCTTTCCTTGATGTCGGTGCGGGCTATGGCTATTTGCTACAGCATTTGTTCTCGGAACACAACATTCGGGGGGTCGGCGTCGAACTCTCCGAGCAAGAAGCGCGCTACGGTCAGACAGAATTGGGTTTGGATATCCGAAATGGCCCCTTGTCTGCATCTGGCGTGTCACCAGCATCGTTTGATCTTGTCGCGTGTTTTGAAGTCATTGAGCATATCGCCAATCCGTCGTCGTTTGTCGAGGAACTGCTAAGCTATGTTAAACCTGGTGGTTACCTGCTTGTAATGACTGATAATTTCGAGAGCGAAGTGGCTAGGAAGCTTGACGCGGGATTTCCGAAGTGGATACCTCACTCCCATATCTCGCATTTCGGCCCGAAGACCCTCGAACGTCTATTCGCTGACAATGGTGTTAGCATTGTAGGTCGGCTTTCCTATACGCCGTGGGAGCTCTGGGCGCGTCATTATTATTTTAAGTTGCGAGGTAGAAAACCTACACCCGACACTTCATTCGATCTTTCTCAGGTGCTAGAGTCGGAGATGAATGGGCGGTTTCGGCTATTTCATCTGAGGCGCTTGATCAATAGGGCTTGGGTTCGGCTAACCGCCCGGCGTGACCTTGACGGCGCCTTAATGTATCTACTTGGTCGTCGTGTGTCCTGATTACTCGGGATTGATGAGGTGTGAGCGAGTTTTGTTGACTTGTATTGGTCGCGTGGATGCCGCGCCTGTGCCTATTTTTTCTACCGTGACGTGATTCGGCTGGGGGGTTTTCACCGATCAGGTCGTGACGGTGTTTCATTGGCTGCAAGGATAGTGATACCAGAAACCTTGCAGCCAATGAAGTTTCTGGTATCACTTTCTGGTGGACGCCGAGGACTGGGAGTTGACGAGTTATTTGGTAGGGTCGCGGTGGCGATGCGGTTGCGTCGATTGAGCGGGTCCATAGAATTCAGGTGGTACGATGAGTCTCCTTAGCTCGCTTTCTTTTATCGTCCGTCATCCGCTCAACCGCGGTCACCCTGGCGCCACTCTGATTCGGTGGCTGCGATGGCAATTGGGCAGCCGCATTCTCCCCGGCCCTGTAGTACTGCCGTTTGTAAACGATGTGCGTCTGATCGCTTCGCCCGGAATGACGGGGGCGACCGGCAACATCTATTGCGGCCTGCATGAGCTCGAGGACATGGCGCTGGTTCTCCATGCCTTACGGCCAGGTGATCTGTTCGTCGACATCGGGGCGAACGTGGGTTCTTACTCGATGCTGGGCGGAGCGACGGGCGCGCACTGCCTCTCGATCGAGCCGATTCCGAGTACCTTCTCGTGGCTGACGCAGAACATCGCGATCAACGCCTTCGGTGATCGGGTGCGGGCGCTCAACCTGGGGCTTGGCCGCGAAGACGGTCGGCTTCGCTTTACCGGCGGACTGGACACGGTGAATCACGTGCTCGCGGAGGGCGAGGCGGCCGAGAACCTGATGGAGGTTCCGGTGCGGACCCTGGACAGTGTGCTCGACGGGCAGTCGCCGGTCCTGATCAAGATGGATGTCGAAGGGTTCGAGACCGAGGTGCTTGCGGGCGCGGAGCGGACTTTGGCGGATCCAGGTCTGTTGGCCATCATCATGGAGCTCAACGGCAGTGGCTCGCGCTATGGGTTCGACGAAGACGCGCTGCATCGGGATGTGTTGGCGCGTGGGTTCGCAACCTATCGCTATCGGCCGTTCGAGCGGGTGCTGGAGCCGTTGAACGGGGCGCGCTCGGGTGGCGGTAACACCTTGTATGTGCGGGATGCGGCGCGGTTGGCGGAGCGGGTTCGGTGTGCGCCGCGGTTTCGATTGGGGACGGGCGGCGAGATTTAGATTTCCGTTTCTCGGACGATATTCCGTCAGTGGTTTGAGTGGTTTTCGACCGCCTGCCTCGGCGATGCCGTTAGCATGAGATAATGATTCGGCGATAAACACGCACTGCGCAAGCGCATTCTGGTCACCGGCGGCGCCGGCTTCCTCGGCAGTCGCCTCTGCGAGCGTCTGCTCGCCGAAGGCCATGACGTTATTTGTCTGGACAACTTCTTCACCGAAGCTAAGGGCAACATCGCCTATCTGCTCGAAAGTTCTTAGGCGATTTCAGTGAATAGTCATCCCGCCTCCGCATACCCGGAAGATCTGTGGGGACTGTAGGGGCGAATAAATTCGCCCCTACACGCCGGTCGATCCTTTCCCGGAAATCGCCTTACTTTGAGCTGATGCGCCACGACGTGACCTTTCCGCTCTATGTCGAGGTCGACGAGATCGACAACCTGGCCTGCCCGGCATCGCCGATCCATTATCAGTTCGACCCGGTGCAGACCACCAAGACCAGCGTGCACGGCGCCATCAACATGCTTGGCCTGGCCAAGCGGGTGAAGGCCAAGATCTTTCAAGCCTCCACCAGCGAGGTCTACGGCGACCCGGCCATCCACCCGCAGCCGGAGCACTACAACCTGGCCTGTCCGGCATTCCCGAATCACTCTTCGACTACCGCCGCCAGCACGGCATGATTTCCGGGAAGGGATCTGCCGGGATTTAGGGGCGAATGAATTCGCCCCTACATGCCTACCGCCGCCAGCACGGGATGCGCATCAAGGTCGCCCGCATCTTCAACACCTACGGGCCGCGGATGCACCCCAACGACGGGCGCGTGGTCTCGAACTTCATCGTCCAGGCGCTGCGCAACGAGCCGATTACGATCTACGGCGAGGGGACGCAGACGCGCTCCTTCTGCTTGTGGTCCCGGTCGGCTATCTCTTAGCCCGGCCTTCAGGGCGAGGATCATCATCCTGAGGAGGATTCTTCGGTCAAAGCCCAGAGCCGTTTCGCGGCGTTGATCGATCGGGCGCGGCGGGAGCCGATCGCGCTGGCGCGCCGCGGACGGCCGGTCGTCCATGCAAACCGGCTCCCATGCTCCGAGATCGTGCAAGTATTCCCCGACGGTGTCGACCGAAGCGCCGATCGCGTCGGTCGGGTTAGGTGCGCCGGCACCGTCGCCGTTGAGAAAGAACAGGTTGGCGCGCACCGTCACCCGACATGCGGCGCCGGGATGTCGGGTTACGCTGCGCTAACCCGACCTACGGCGAATACTTGCACAGTCTCTCCGCGTGGGAGCCTTATACTGCGGTTTCGAGCCCATGGCCTGTTTCGGAACGCGGGGCTTGCTGCCTGAGCGACGCGTCATCCCGAGGTCCCGTCATGCCAGATCTAAGCCGCATTACCCTCGACCCAAACATTTGTCACGGTAAACCCTGCGTCCGGCACATGCGCTGGCCAGTGGAAGTCATCCTCGACCTCGTGGCGGCCGGTATGGGACTGGATGAAATCCTTGCCGACCACCCGGAACTGGAGCGTGAAGACATCCTGGCTTGTCTGCACTACGCCAGGCTTTTGGTTTCCGGCGAGCCGCTGCGCCGGGTCGCCTGATGAAGGTCCTGTGCGACGTGCATATGCCCTATCGGTTGGTGAACCAACGTCGTGAGCGAGGCGTAGACGCGACCCATGTGAACAGGATCCTGGACGGTTCCGAGACCAAAGACTCCGAGGTTGCCGCGTTCGCCGATGCAAACGCAATGGTCTTGATCAGCAAGGACAGGGATTTTCGCGATAGCCATTTTCTGAGCGGGACACCCGCCCGGCTGTTGCGCGTGACTTTGGGCAACCTGTCGAATACCGCTCTACTCGCCTTGTTCGAGGAGCATTGGGATGCCTTGGCCTGCGCCCTCGCCGAAAGCCCCCGCTACGTCGAGTTGGACAGTGGGGGTGTCATCGTTTTCGAGACAACAGCGCATCGCACCTCTTGGTAGCGAGGTGGTGGACGGAGCGTGGGAGCGAGTTATGAGGCTCGTTCCTACCGGGGGAGGATCTGAACCATGAAGGCGCTGCTAAGCACGGGCCCCCTGGCCGACGTTTAGGGGGGTGTAGCGGTTGTAGAGGCGACTTTAGTCGCCCCCTCGCTCCCGCAGCTTGGTTTCCTGGCGACTGAAGTCGCCCTTACATCTGGGCGACTGAAGTCGCCCCTACATCTGAGCGACTGAAGTCGCCTCTACCTTTGGGCGGTTTTGAGAACGCGATGTGGATGGGTGGGGGCGCATTGGCATTCTCTCCGCGTGGGAGTGAGTTCGTCTGACCCGGTTGCCGGCGCTCTCGCCGCCGGCGCGGGACGTAAGGTTACGGAACCGGGCTTAGGCTCGGTTTCTTTGTTTTTGGCTTCGGTGTTTGGTCTGTGCTTATGAAGATCTCGGTCATCACGGCCACCTGGAACTGCGTCGAGACGGTCGGCGATTGCTTGGCCTCGGTGGCCGGGCAGTCCTATTCGGACCTCGAGCACATCCTGATCGACGGCGGGAGCCGGGACGGGACGCTGCAGGTGCTGAAGGCCCATCGCGACCGGCTCGCGGTGCTGGTGAGCGAGCCGGACGGGGGGATTTACGATGCGCTGAACAAGGGCCTCGCGCGGGCGACCGGGGAGGTCGTGGGTCTGCTGCATGCGGACGATGTCTATGCCGATGCGGAGGTGCTCGCGCGGGTGGCCGCGGCCTTTGCGGATCCGGCGGTGGAGGCGGTCTACGGTGATCTGGTGTACGTGGCGCGCGAGGATACGGGGCGGGTGATCCGCTATTGGCGCTCCGGGACGTTTCGGCCGGCGCGGCTGCGTCGGGGCTGGATGCCGCCGCATCCGACGCTGTATCTGCGCCGCACGCTCTACGGGCGCTTCGGTGTCTTCGATACCCGCTATCGCATCGCGGCGGACTAGGATCTGATGCTGCGGATGCTCACGCGGATGTCGGGGCGGGTGGTCTACCTGCCGGAGGTGCTGGTGCGCATGCGCGTGGGCGGGGTGAGCAACCGCTCGGTGGGGAAGATCCTGCAGAAGTCCCGGGAGGATTATCGGGCGCTGCGGTCGAACCGGGTCGGCGGGCTGGGGGCGCTGGCGTGGAAGAATCTCTCCAAGCTGCCGCAGTTTGTTCGGCGGGGGTGATGTCTGCGGGGTGGTCGACGCCCCCGGAAACAGCACGATCTCCGGGTCCGCCGACTTCAGTCGGCACGGAGCCCGGGCGAGCGGGCCGATCCGGCGCGTCGGGACCGCTCGTGACACGCGCCGACTGAAGTCGGCGTACCCTGCGTGCGGCCGCGCTCGTTACACGCGCCGACTGAAGTCGGCGTACCCGGCGTGCGGCCGGAATCTCGCGCCCGATCGGGAACCTCACGAGGCCTGAACGAAAGGATGTCCAAGGCCGTCTGCTGCGCGGACCATCCGTCCTCAAGCGCCCCGATTCGGCACGTTGAGTGTTCATCAAACCGAGGACGTCCCACGGTCATCGCGATCGACAACGAATCGGCCTCGCCTGCTTCCGAGCGATCTGCTTGGGGCCGGCGCATCCCTGATTCGATGTCGGCGCCGACGCCCCGCCGTGCCGGGCGCGCCAACGGGGAGCGGTTGCTGGACAAGGTTCCGTCGACGTCAATTCCGGGGGAACTTCATGGAGACGGGTAGGGATGTGTAGGGGCGTGTAGGGGCGTGTAGGGGCGACTTCAGTCGCCCCCTCGCTCCCGCGGCTTGGTTTCCGGGCGACTGAAGTCGCCCCTACCCCCGCCCGTCACAGGAGCCCCGCATGACCGACACCGCCGAGCCCACCCCGCGCAGCGACCACGACAGCCCTTGGAAGGAGGCGCTGGAGGGCTATTTCCCGGAGTTCCTCGCGCTGCTCTTTCCACGCATCCATGCCGGCATCGACTGGTCCCTCGGCTACCGATTCCTCGACAAGGAGCTCCAGCAGATCGTTCGCGACGCCGACGTCGGTCGCCGCTACGCCGACAAACTCGTCGGTCTGCACCGACTCGACGGTCAGCCGGCCTGGGTGCTGGTGCACGTGGAGGTGCAGGGCGAGCCCGAGACGGCCTTCGCCGAGCGCATGTTCGTCTACAACCACAAGATCCGCGACGCCCACGGCGTGCCCGTCGCCAGCCTCGCCGTGCTCGCCGATACCGATCCGCGCTTTCGTCCCGAGCACTATCACGACGACCTCTGGGGCTGTGCGGTCGACTTCCGCTTCCCGATGGTCAAGCTCATCGACTGGGACACCCCCGAGCGCTGGCCCGCGCTGGAGGCCAGCGACAACCCCTTCGCCCTGGTCGTCATGGCCCAGATCCGCGCCAAGGCCACCAAGGATGCCGAAACCCGCAAAGCCTGGAAGTTTCGCTTGATTCGCCTGATGTATGATCGCGGCTACGCACGCAAGGACATCCTGGAGCTGTTCCGCGTCATTGATTGGATGATCAGACTGCCCGGAACCCTGGAGGACTCTTTCCTTCAGGAGCTCTACACCTACGAGGAGAGCAAACAGATGCCATACGTCACCAGCGCCGAACGCGCCGGGATCAAGAAAGGGTATCGCCAAGGCGAGGCCGACCTCCTGCTGTGGCAGATCGAGAACAAATTCGGTGCCGACTCCGCCGAGGCCCTGCGCGAACGGATCGAATCGGCCGACAACGACAGTCTGCGCCGCTGGTCCGTGCGCATCCTCACCGCCGACACCGCGGATGCGCTCTTTCGCTGACGCGTTGCACGGCTCCATCCGCGGGCGACACCGGGGCCCCCGGAATCACACCCGTAGATCCGCTGTGCGGACCATCGGGACGTACTGACTCGGACTCGCTCCGCCCACTGTCTGCGTAGGTGTATCGTGTGGACGCTCCGCGTCCGACGCCCGATGGGTGCGTGGGCGTGTTTATCGGGTCCGGGTTTCCCGGCCTGCGAGGTTCGACGCGGAGCGTCGGGGCTACACTCCCACGCGGAGCGTGGGAGCGAGTTACAGCGTGTTCCGAATCGGGGCGCACGACCCCGCGGGCCGACCCGCTGCAGCGCAACGGACGGCGGGCCATCGCGACCGACAGGACATCGCGATGACGCCGGCAACCAATACCAGATCGAAACTCAGAGCGGATGACGGGCGCGATCGCCTATCCTGTGTCTGACGGATGGACCCGCTGACGTAAAACTGACCACCTGCCCAACACGAGACACGCTCAGGCTCCGCGAGCCTTCGACTTGAATCTCGATTAGGGTAGGTTCTTTTCCGGAAATCACCTGAGGCCTTGTCGCTGCGGGGTAGTCGCGATTTGTGCGCAGCTGGATGGCCCCGCTCATGCAGTGCTCAGCCCGAACGGGCTGCAAAGGGCGGCTCCAGGCTCAGTACCCTTGCGGCGTTACTCAGGCGCCGATCGAAGCAGGCGAACTGGACCGGTTCTGGACTAGCGCTGGACAAGATGTGCGCTGCGGCGAGTTGGACGCTGTCATAGCCACGCAAGGCGAAGGTGTCTGCATACTCGCCAGCGCGCTCGACCAGTGTCTGGGTGACCTCGACGATCGCGTCATCGCTCCAATCCGCGTGCAAGCGTTCGCGGACGGTGGCGATGGCATCGGCATCGGCGGGGGACTCGCGCGAGCGCCGGGCCAGTGCGGCCATGGCTTCTGCCCAAGCGATCCGGCAGACCGCGGTCGCTGAGGCGGTTGCCACCGCGGCGAGCATCTCGTCGGTGAACGCCTCGCGAACGTAGAGCTTGACCAGCGCTGAGGTGTCGCAAAACAGGATCAACCGCGATCCTCCGCGACCATTCGGCTGACGGGGGTACCCTGCGCGGTTAGTTCGACCGGCGCCGCCGGACACGGCTTACGGCCGTTCCAGGACAGGGTGCCATTGGCGATCGGCGCACGCAGGCCGTCAGCCGTGTCGCCCGGGATGCCGACGATACGGGCGATCAACCGGTTGTGCGAGGTGACCTCGATTGGCTCCCCGCCCTGGGCGCGGGACAGGATGCGCGAGAGATGGGCTTTTAGTTCGCGGACGGCGACCTGCATCTTGAGTGACCTCCGATGAATTGTGACTACTGTTTTAAGCGCATTCTCATTTTTTTTATGGCCACGCTTCCGGCAACGTCCTCTACGTGCGCGACCTCGACGCTGCGCGCAGCGATGGCAGCCTGGCGCTGCCCTGGGCCCTGCGAGCACTTTGAAAGAAACGGCGACGGCCTGGCGTCGTCAATGATAGAGAAACCATGAAATACGCCCTGCGCAAACGCATCCTGGTCACCGGCGGTGCCGGCTTTCAAGGTGGCGGTGCACTGAGTCGAGACGCAGGAGAGCAACCATACCAAGTGATAAACCATGAAGATTTCCATCATCACGGCCACCTTTGAATGCGCCGCCACGGTCGGCGCCTGCCTGGATGCTGTGGCCGCGCAGACCTATCCCGACCGCGAGCAGATCGTCATCGACGGCGCTAGCCCGGACGGCACCCTGGCGGTGCTGAGGGCGCGCCAGGCCCAGTTGGCGGTCCTGGTCAGCGAGCCGGATCAGGGTATCTATTACGCCCTGAACAAGGGCCTGGCCCAGGCCAGTGGCGAGGTGGTGGGCGTGCTGCATGGCGACGATGTCTATGGCGACCGCGAGGTGTTGGCGCGCATCGCCGCGGCCTTCGCCGACCCGAGGGTCATGGCGGTGTATGGCGACCTGGAGTACGTCAGCCAGAGCGACCCGACGCGGGTGGTGCGCCACTGGCGGGCGGGGCCCTTCGACCCGACGCGCCTGCGCCGCGGGTGGATGCCGCCGCATCCGACCCTGTATCTACGCCGCGCGGTGTATGAGCGGCTGGGGGGCTTCGATACCCGCTATCGCATCGCGGCGGATTACGACCTGATGCTGCGGGTGCTGAGCCGGCTGGAGGGGCGGGTGGTGTATCTGCCCCAGGTGCTGGTGCGCATGCGCCTCGGTGGCAAGAGCAACCGCAACTTGAGGCACATCGCCCGCAAGTCCTGGGAGGATTACCAGATCCTGCGCCGCCAGGGCCGGGGCGACGCGCTGAGCCTGGGGCCGATGGGGGCGGTGGGCGCGCTGGCGTGGAAGAATCTGTCCAAGGTGCCGCAGTTTTTTCAGCGCGGCTGAGGGCGCGGGACGGGACGACATGATGAAGGGAAGAGGCATGCCGGTCGGGAGGCCGGAATCCAGGGCAAGGAGAGCCACGCTGCGGTCACCACCCGCGCTCGAGCCCGTCGAGCAGATCAGTATGCGAAACGCTGGGCTCGTCGCGCCGTTCGGCCACAGCGGCCAAATCGTCGAGGTCTTCCAGTAGGGCCGTAAGTTCGTCCAAAGGCAGAATCACGGCGCTCCGCCGTAACGCTCTGGGACAAGGATTGCTATGCCGACTCGGAGGTGGTGGCACGTTCCGAGACGGCAATTGCGGATCCGGCAGTTTATGGACGTGGATCTGGCATGCGCGTACAGGGATGATAGCGGGCGGGCGGTGCGTGATTGGGGCTTGGGGCTTTGATCCGTCGCGTATAAGGCGGGATTGGATGCCACCTCACCGGATCTTGAGCCGCGGGATACTGTTTAGGCGATTTCCGGGAATGATCATCCCGGCCGTGCGTGTTGCCAATGCTTACCGGGCGACTAAAGTCGCCCCTACATGTTGGTCGATGCTTTCCCGGAAATCACCTTAATCATGGTTTATTGGTGCCGTTAGTGGATACTCGGGACGCGAAGGCGAAGATAAATCTCCAGATCGATGTTTCCGAAGGGGTTAAGAGTTGGAGTAAGGATATGAATGAACTTGTAGCATTTGCGGTCGAGCATTTCGAAGATCGTTTCGGCCTCTCTGGGCTGCGCGGTGAAGTCTCCTTTGCGCTGCCTGGTGAAGCCTTGGTGACCCTTTTCGTGCCTGGTGAGCCGACAGCCGCCATGCAAGAGGCAGCCCGCGAGATGGAAAGGGAGTACGACGAGTTAGGAAGAACCGTGCGGATGGTTTTGAAATCGGCGGGTTCCTAGTCGATGGACGTGCACGGCGCATCTGGGGGATCGATCCGGATCCACGGGTGGTCGAGAATCCCTACCTGGATGAGGGGCGGGTCGGGGTCGGCGAGTCCATTCCCTATCCGGACGGCAGCTTTGATCTGGTGTTTGCGGACAACGTGCTTGAGCATCTTCCGGATCCGGCGCGGGTCTTTGCGGAGGTCGCGCGGGTGTTGCGGCCGGGCGGGGTGTTGCTCGGGAAGACTCCGAACAAATGGCGCTATGTTCCGCTGATCGCTCAGCTGACGCCGCATGCGTTTCACCGCTGGGTGGTGCGTTGGCGGGGCAGGGCGTCGGATGATGTCTTTCCGACAGGGTATCGGGCTAATTCACGGGCGGATATCGCGCGGTAGGCGGCGGGTGCGGGTCTGGATGTGGTGCGCGTCGATCTGATCGAGGGGCGGCCGGAGTATCTGCGGTTCTCGGCTCCGACGTATTTGGTCGGGTGGGTGTATGAGCGGTTGGTGAATTTGGTGCCGGGGTTGGATCGGTTTCGGGTGTTGTTGGTGGCGGAGTTGCGGAAGGCGGGGTGAGGGGCGGGGATCTGAGTCAGGCGGATGTTGGTGGGATCTGGCGAGGTGAGCATGAACTCGCGCCGATGCTTCGCCGGGGAGGGTCGCCCGACGCTCTGCTTCGCGGATCGGTTGCGGCGGCGCGTGGCGGCCTGATGGCAGTGACGCGGTGAGGTTCCCGGCTGCATAGCCAAGTGGAGCGTGGTCGCGAGTACCGCTCCGCGTCGCATGGCAGTGGGTTGGGCTTCAGCCAATTTCGGCGCGGCTTTGCTCGTGAGCCGCCGAGCGCAGTTCTTCACGGGGTCCGTGTTCTACACGGCCGACAGGATCCTCGCGGCCACATCCGTTAGCATTTTTCGCATTGAATCGGGATCGCAGTGAAACAAATCCTCCAGAATCTTCAAGACGGCAGCACCGAGCTTGCCGAGGTGCCTTGCCCGCGCGTCGGACGCGGGGCTGTGTTGATCCGGACCACATGCTCGCTGATCTCCGCGGGGACGGAGCGCATGGTAGTGGACTTCGGCAAGGCCAATCCGTTGGAGAAGGCGCGCCAGCAGCCGGATAAGGTGCGGCAGGTGCTGGAGAAGGTGAAGACCGACGGTTTGGTGCCAACGGTGGAGGCAGTGCGCAATAAGCTAGGGCAGCCGCTCGCGTTGGGATATTGCAATGTCGGGGTGGTGGAGAGCATAGGCACTGGGGCAGGGAGGAGAGGCACTGAGAAGATAGGCACTGAGGCACTGAGGCAGGGAGGGGGAAAAGGCACTGAGGCACTGAGGCAGGAAGGCACTGAGCAGAGGGGCTCGGACGGGCACTTAGTGCCTCAGTGCCTTAGTGCCTCAGTGCCTTTTCGTGTTGGCGATCGTGTCGCATCCAACGGCAAACACGCCGAGATGGTGAGCGTGCCTGTGAACCTCTGCGCGCGGATCCCGGACGCGGTCTCGGATGAGGCGGCGGCCTTTACCGTGATCGGAGCCATAGCCTTGCAGGGGATTCGGCTGGCGGCGCCGACGCTGGGCGAGGCTGTGGTGGTGACTGGGCTTGGGTTAATCGGATTGATGACGGTCCAACTGCTGCGAGCGCACGGCTGCCGGGTGTTGGGCATCGACATGGATCCGACGAAGCTGGCGTTGGCGCGGCAGTTCGGTGCCGAGACGGTGGATCTGTCGGCCGGTCAGGATCCGGTGGCAGTCGCCGAGGGCTTCTCGCGCGGACGCGGGGTAGATGCCGTGATCATCACGGCCGCGACCCGCAGCAACGGGCCGGTGCATCAGGCGGCGCTCATGTCCCGCAAGCGCGGGCGGATCGTGCTGGTGGGCGTGGTCGGGCTAGAGCTGTCGCGGGCTGATTTCTACGAGAAGGAGCTGAGCTTTCAGGTCTCCTGCTCCTACGGGCCGGGGCGTTATGACCCGCTCTACGAGGAGCAGGGGCAAGATTATCCGATGGGCTTCGTGCGCTGGACCGAGCAGCGCAACTTCGAGGCGGTGCTGGACATGCTGGCCGACGGGCGGCTTGATGTCGGGCCGTTGGTGTCGCATCGGTTCGCGTTGGGCGATGCCGAGCGGGCCTATGCGGTGGTCGGCGGCGCCGAGCCTTCGTTGGGGATTGTGCTGGAGTATCCCGGTGGGGATGAGGGGCGGTTGCTGGCTAGGACGGTTCCTTTGCAAGGCACTGAGGCACTTAGGCACTTAGGCACTGAGAAGAGGGGGGCGTTCGAGCACTTAGTCCCTCAGTCCCTCAGTGCCTCAGTGCCTTCTTCCGGTGCCTCAGTGCCTTCTCTAAGCTTCATCGGCTCCGGGAACTACGCATCCGGCGTGCTGATCCCCGCCTTCAAGGCCGCGGGCGCACGCTTGGTCGCAGTCGCCTCCAGCGGCGGGGTGAGCGGGGTCCATGCCGGGAAGAAGTTCGGCTTCGCGCGCACGACGACGGATACGGAGGCGCTGTTTACGGATCCGGATTCGGATGCCCTGGTGGTCACGACTCGGCACGACAGCCATGCACGGATGGTTTTGCAGGGCTTGGCGGCGGGGAAGGCGGTGTTTGTCGAGAAGCCGTTGTGTTTGACGTTGGGGGAGTTGGGGGAGATTGAGGTTGCGCTGGGGTTGGTGGCACGGGACGCGGAGCGTCGGGACTACACTCCCACGCGGAGCGTGGGAGCGAGTTCGGCGAGTGAGAGAGGCACTGAGGCACTGAGGCAGGGCGGCAATGAGCAGAGTGGGGGTGAGCCCGCAGTGCCTCAGTGCCTTAGTGCCTCAGTGCCTTCTGCTAATGCCTCAGTGCCTTCCCCCTCAGTGCCTCTTTTGATGGTCGGCTTCAATCGCCGGTTCGCGCCGCAGGTGCAGAAGATGAAGGCGCTGCTGGCGGGTGTGACCGGGCCGAAGGCGTTTGTGATGACGGTGAACGCGGGGGCGATCCCGGCGGATCACTGGACGCAGGATCCGGCGGTCGGCGGCGGGCGCATCATCGGCGAAGCCTGCCACTTTGTCGATCTGCTGCGGTTTCTGGCCGACGCACCGATCGCGCGCGCCGAGGCACTGGCGATGGACTCGGCAACCGGTGATTCGGTCAGCATCAGCCTGAGCTTTTCCGACGGCTCGATCGGCACCGTGCATTACCTCGCCAACGGCAGCAAAGCGTTCCCGAAAGAGCGGCTCGAGGTCTTCGCCGCCGGACGGGTGCTACAACTGGACAACTTCCGTCGCCTCGTCGGCTTCGGCTGGCCCGGCTTCAAGTCCATGAACCTCTGGCGCCAGGACAAGGGACAGCGCGCCTGCGCCGCCGCCTTTGTGGAAGCTCTGCGCAACGGCGGGCCGGCGCCGATTCCGCTGGAGGAGATTTTGGAGGTCAGTCGGGTGGCGATCGAGGTCGCGCAGCCGTAGGCGCCAGCACGCTTGCGAAGGAACATGAAAAACCACATAGCCATACCGAGGACGGTATGAAATACTCTCGGGTCAGCGCCTACAGCATGAGCATCCATGAGGATGCTGAAAAAGATCTCGAGGCGCTGTATGAGGTCGACGAGAAAGGAGCCGCGGGTATCGACGTCTTTCTGGAGGAAGCGGCGTCCTCGCAGACGGTACTTGATCACCTCTTGGAAAATCGATACCGCAGCTATGATGCGGGGTTCGACTTCGAGGTGCGTCGCTGGGAGAGCCTGTGGAAACACTATGGTCTTTGGCGGCTTCGGTTGTTCGGCTTTGCGGGCGACGCGGCGTCTTATCGCGTCATCTACGCTTTTCATGGCAAGCAACGGCGCTATTACATCCTGGGCATCGTGCCGAGGGATTTTGACTATGACCCCAAACACCACTTCACTCAGCGAATCGTCAACTCCTACCAAGCGCTTGGAATCCCCTGAGTTTGTCCGTCGAATCATCAGCGGGGATCCAACGACAGCATCGGACAAGAGCTTCATGCGTTTGGAAGCCTCGTTCGTTCATCCACCTCAGCCTTCAGGTTACCGATCGATCGAGGAGCGGTTGGCCGAGGCTGAAACGAATCCGAAGCGTTCGAGGGCGCTGGCAAACGCACGCGGGCGCTTGGCAAAAACGTTATATCCCGATGGGTCATTGGCGGCACTGCGGATGCGTGAGGGGCTCTCTCAGAAAGAGTTGGCACAACGGATCGGGACGTCGCAGTCGCGATTGTCGCGCATCGAGGCCGGGTTGGACGATCCGCTACTCTCGACTGCACGAAAGCTTGCGGATGCGCTTTCCGTGGACCTCAATACCATTTCCGATGCTGTTGCCGCCAAGCGCGAGAAGCAGTCATGACCGGACGTCAGCTTGAGGTTATTTACTGCGATGACGTTCGCCAGGAAATCGGCAACAAGCAGAGCTTCATCGGCGTTTATCTTGGCGATCTTATTGTTGCCGAAGCGCTTCCGGTGGTACTCCCCAAGCTTTGCTTGGTTTCAACGCTGATCCTGCCGAAAAGTGATGATGTTACTTCGGCGCGAATCAGGATTATGCAGGGTGACCACTGTCTGCTGGAGTCGGATGGATTACTGCCGCCGTCTGAAGAAGTCAGGAGCACCAACCCTGAAGAGGTACCCGAAGAACAACTGCTTCGGATCGCGTTGGTTGTGGTCCTGTCTCCATTTCAGGTGGATGAGGAAACGGTTTTGCGCGTGGTTGCCGAGGTGGACGGCGCTGAGTTGATTGGTCGTCCCTTGCGCATCAGAGGCGCGAGAAGCGATTGATCGAGACGCTGAAGGGCTAAGATGAAACGGTCGCATCTTTGGCGCATCGAGCCCGTGCCATGCTAGAGCGAACCAGCGGAAGGTGAAGTTCGATCGCGACTGCGTTGCCGTGATTCTCGCTTGCTTCACGTGCCCGAGCGATGTCTGATGAGGTGGCGCGGGATTCGCAAAGCGAGGCTTTGCGGACAGCGGTACCAAGCGAAGCTTGGGAACGAGGGGAACGAGGGGAACGAGGGGAACGAGGGGAACGAGGGGAACGAGGGGAGCCGACACGACGAGGATTGCTGAATGACGATGACCAATCTTTACGAGCACGACATTCATGCCTGGACACAACAGACCGCGGAGCTGCTCCGGCAACGTCGATTCCAGGAGTTGGACATCGAGCATTTAGTCGAGGAGCTGGAAACGATGGGGCGTCGTGATCGCCAGGAGTTGATCAGTCGGCTGAAAATTCTGCTGGGGCATCTGCTCAAATGGCAGTACCAGCCAGCGCATCGGTCCAGTTCCTGGCGAGGTTCCATCCTGGAGCAAAGGCTACGCATACGCGACCTGCTTCAGGACTCTCCCAGCCTCAAGCCTCTGTTCGCAGAGGCTGCCGCGTCCGCCTATCGAGATGGCGCGACATTGGCGAGCAAGGAAACTGGATTGTCGCCGGCGCACTTCCCCGAGGCGTTGCCTTACGTGCCGGATCATTTGCTGGAGGACGATTGGTTGCCTGGAGATGCCTGACATGCCCCCTGCATCCCCTCGCTGAATCCGACCTCAATCCCCTGGCGAGTCACATCATTTTTTTTATCGGTCGGTCGAGGATTGCGTTGGGACCTGAGGAGATTTCCGGAGACTCTCGCACCAGGTTGAAGGATTAAACCTGTCGCAGTCGCGGTGAGTCCTTAATGCCTCAGTGCCTCAGTGCCTCAGTGCCTCTCCTAATGGTCGGCTTCAATCGCCGATTCGCGCCGCAGGTGCAGAAGATCAAGGCGCTGTTGGCGGGTGTGATCGGGCCGAAGGCGTTCGTGATGACGGTGAATGCGGGGGGCGATCCCGGCGGATCGCTGCACGTAGGATCCGGCGGTCGGCGGCGGGCGCATCATCGGCGAAGCCTGCGACTTCACCGATCTGCTGCGGTTTCTCGCCGACGCACCGATCGCGCGCGCCGAGGCGCTGACGATGGACTCGGCAATCGGTAATTCAGTCTGCATCAGCCAGAGCTTTTCCGACGGCTCGCTCGGCACCGTGCATGACCTCGCCAACGGCAGCAAGGCGTTTTCGAAAGAGCGGCTCGAGGTCTTCGCCGCCGGGCGGGTGCTGCAACTGGATAACTTCCGTCGCCTCGTCGGCTTCGGCTGGCCCGGCTTCAAGTCCATGAACCTCTGGCGCCAGGACAAGGGACAGCGCGCCTGCGCCGCCGCCTTCGTGGAAGCGCTGCGCAGCGGCGGGCCGGCGCCGATTCCGCTGGAGGAGATTTTGGAGGTGAGTCGGGTGGCGATCGAGATGGCGGAGACCGCATAGTTTGTAAGTTCTTCCCAAGTACCGCGTCCCGACGACACACCAAACCATTGCTGCTCACTTTTTATGGTTTTTTAGAAGACTTATGACTGGACGGGTAGGGATGTCCCTGAGAGGTCGCTGGCGGGTTGCTTTTCTCGATCTGACTAACCATAATGGTTAGAAGTCCAGATGCTGAGCGTCGAGCAATCGCGGAGTACTCCGTTTCCCGGGTTTGTGAGCTCGCGAAGCAAGGGTGCGTCCACTACCTCAGTCGTAGAGTGCAGCAAGACGTGGAGAACCTCGGCTATGCACCCGAGGACGTTCACCGATGTTTACAGTTGCTGAACGACTGCCATTTTAAGCACGCCGAACGCTATGGGGCTGCTGGACCCTGGTTCGATGTCTATCTGGTGCCGTATTCCGGTCCGACCGGCGTCGTTGATGACCTTTACGTGAAACTGAAACTCGATCGCGACTGCGTTGTTGTGAACCTCGCTTCGTTTCACCGAGAACGCTAATGTCCCACAAAGATCTGACTTGTCCGATGTGTGAACGGGGAACGCTGACACCCGTGACCTACAGCGAGACATTCCAGCACCATGGGGCCGAGCTGCACGTCAGCGGCTTGGAAGGCTATGAATGCGAATGTTGCGGAGCGGACCCGATCTTCGATGATCAGATCCGTCGGAATCACGCTCGCATTTTGGATGCGCGGCGGCGAGCGGATGGTCTTCTGACCGGTGAAGAGATTCGTGCGCTGCGCGACCGTCTAGGGCTGACACAGAAGGAGGCATCGGAGCTTTTTGGAGGTGGCGCCAACGCCTTTTCGAAGTACGAGCGTGGGCAGGTCGTTCAGAGTGCTGCGATGGATCGGCTGCTGCGACTCGTCGGTCGATATCCACAGTTGATGGCCGATTTGAAAGACACTGAACAGCTTCAGGGTCTGATACCGGTCAATAGCGATAGTGAGTATGTCGACGGCAATCGCGTTTGGATCGCCGGGATATCGCGCGGAACAACTGTGCGAGGAGACCTCGCGACGGTTGTCGAGATCGACCAATGGAAACGGGCGCATGCGGCGTGAAATCTGAAGCCGAGAACCCGATCAACGAAGCAATCGCCGGTTTGCGCTTGCGAGACATCGTCTTATACGAATCGCGTCTGTTTCGTGGGGACGTGATGCCGGCGCAGGACGAAGTCGAAGCACTCCAACAGCACAAGCGCGGGGTTCGCTTCAGTGTTGAAGAACAGGATCGCGCAGGGAGCTCCACGCGTGAGCTTCACGTCATGGTTTCGCTTGGCGAACGGGTCGTTGATTGTGTAACTGATCAAGATCCAAAGGTTTATTTCGGTATTGAAGCCGACTACTTTGTTGTCTACGACATGATCTGCCCAATCTCGCAGGATGCACTTAGGGCATTTTCGGATTTTAATGCGGTTCACAATGTTTGGCCTTTTTGGCGGCAACATGTCTTCGATCTGATCGGAAAGGCACGTCTACCGACGCTTCAAGTTCCATTATTTACTGGAGACGGACAGTGAGTGACTTCACACCGGACGCTTATCTTGTTCCTCCGGTTTTTCATCTAGTTCGAGGTTGAAGATGTCTGCGATACTCAACAAGGCAGATGCTTACAAGCTGATTGATCGGCTTCCCAGCAATGCAACTTGGGAAGACTTGATGTATGAAATCTACGTTCGAGAAGCGATTGAGCAAGGGGTCGAGGATAGCAACGCAGGAAGAACGAAGGATGTTGGCGAGATCAGAAGAAAATACGGATTACCTGAATATATATCACATCAAATCGGATCAAATTGATGTCATTGCCGTTATCCACGGTGCAATGCATGTTCTGAAGGGCGACCGGGAATAGAGGCGCGAATTAAGCGGAGTGGATGTAATGCCTGGAACGAAGCGGATCGACATCATCGCCGGCGCGCGGCCAAACTTCATGAAGGTGGCGCCGATTATCAAGGCGCTACAGGCGCGAGAAGCGGCGGGCGGTCCGCTGCGGTACCGCCTGGTGCATACCGGCCAACACTATGACCCCCGCCTGTCGGGGGCTTTTTTTGAGCAGCTCTGCATCCCGGCGCCGGATGTGAATCTGGAGGTCGGGTCCGGAACTCAGGCCGAGCAGACGGCGGCGATCATGACCCGTTACGAGCGGTTGCTGCTCGATGCAGGCTCCGATCTTTGCCTGGTGGTGGGGGACGTGACCTCGACCATGGCCTGCGCGATTGCGGCGCAGAAGCTGTGCGTGCCGGTGGCGCATGTGGAGGGCGGCATTCGCTCCGGCGACTGGACCATGCCGGAGGAGATCAACCGGATGGTGACGGACGCCATCACCAATTGGTTCTTCACCACGAGCGAGTTCGCGAACACGAATCTGCGCAAGGCCGGGGTCGGGGATGAGCGGATCCTCTTCGTCGGCAACACCATGATCGACACCCTCTTGACCAACCTGGAGCGGCTACGTCCGCCCGCTTTCTGGGACGAGCTCCGGTTGCAGGCGGGCGAGTATTTCGTGGTGACCCTGCATCGCCCGGCGAACGTCGACGAGGGTGATGCGCTGGCCCGGATGCTGGCGGCGATCGCCGAGGGGACGCGTGGTCTCCCCGTCATCTTCCCCGTGCATCCACGCACCGCCAAGACCTTGTCGGAGCTGGCGCACTTGCCGGCGAGCCTGCATCTGGTCGAGCCACAGCCTTATCTGGAGTTCAACTATCTGGTGAAGCACGCCAAGGCGGTGATCACGGACTCCGGTGGCATCACGGAAGAGACGACGGTCATGGGCGTGCCTTGCATGACGCTGCGCGATACCACCGAGCGACCCGAGACGGTCAGCATCGGCACCAACGCACTGATCGGCACCGACCCCGCGAAGCTCGGTCCGGCACTGGATCGGCTGTTTGCAGGTGATTGGCAGACCGGCGAGATCCCCGAGCTGTGGGACGGCCACACCGGCGAGCGCATCGTCTCGGCGCTTGAAACGCTGCTTACCGCTCCATGATCCCGGCCGCGAGCAGCTGAGAGGCCCCACGCTCGCCCGTTCCCCAACTCGCTCCTACGCAGAGCCCCGGAACTCGCTCCCACGCTCCGCGTGGGAGTGTCGCCCCGACGCGCTGCGTCGCGTGGCACTACCAATCCGTCACCACGTCAAGCAAACCCTCCAACCCTTCGTAGTTTCGCGCGCTGGAGTATCGCCAACACAGGGGGTCATCGACATAACCCCGTTTCACCGGGTTGTTGTGAATGTATTCGAGCTTATGCCGCATCATGGTTTCGCCCTCGATCTGCTCGGGGTGCGATCCCTCCTGCCACACTTGGTGCTCGCGATCGCGCTTGTGCCGGCCCCGGTACCAGACTAAAAGCGAAAGCGCCGGAGAGTTCCGCTCGCGCATCCGATCGACCATCTGTCGAGCGGTGAAGGACTTGAAGCTGCTGATCGACCGTGCGAGCCTGGGTCCGCCGGCAATCAGGTGGCAGTGGTTCTCCATGATGACGTAGCCGTGGATCAAGAGGCCCCGCTCGTGTTGCAGGAACCGCAGGGAGTCGATCAAGATCAGTGCGTTGGCGGGTTGAGCGAAGAGCGGCAGCCATTTGACTGCCGTGCACGTCAGGAAGTGCGGAGCGTCTGGCTCGAGGAAACGGTAGCGGTCGCGGCCCATGGCCGGAATGTACACGATACGGATGACTTCGGCATCCGCCATTTCGCACTCGGTAACCTGCCGACAAGCTCACTTGGCTGGCTCGCTCCCACGCTCCGCGTGGGAGTGAAGCCCCGACGCTCCGCGTCGCGAGGCCAAGGATCCGGCAAGACCATCATTGATTCGCCGAGCGACGGCGGCAGGGACGCGGAGCGTCCCGAGGAGGCTCCCACGCAGAGCGTGGGAGCCAGATGGGGGTAAGCGTGGGAGCCAGTTGAGGGGGAAGCGTGGGCGCCGGTTGGGAGCCGACGCGTGTGAGCGAGCTAGCGCTGGATGGGACCGTCTCTGCATATCATTTGGGTAAACATGGATTCGTGATGCACATTCTCTTCTTGACCGACAACTTCCCCCCCGAGGTCAATGCCCCGGCTTCGCGCACCTTCGAACACTGCCGCGAGTGGGTGCGGGCGGGTCATCGGGTGACGGTGATAACGGGGGCACCGAACTTCCCGACCGGTAAGGTCTTTGCCGGCTACCGCAACCGCCCGTGGCAGCGCGAGAGCATGGACGGCATCGAGGTAGTGCGGGTCTGGACCTACATCGCCGCGAATTCGGGTTTCGCCAAACGAACGCTCGATTATCTGTCCTTCATGGTCACAGGCTTCCTGGCGGGGCTGGTGCAGCGACGCCCGGACGTCATCGTCGGGACCTCGCCGCAGTTCTTCACCAACTGTGCGGCCTGGATGCTGTCGGTCTTTCGCTGGCGGCCGTTCGTGTTCGAGCTGCGCGATCTCTGGCCGGAGTCGATCAAGACCGTCGGCGCGATGGAGGATTCAGCCGCGCTCCGGTTGATGGAGCATCTAGAGCTGTTTCTCTATCGCCGAGCCGCCGTGGTGGTCGCGGTGACCGAGTCCTTCCGCCGTAATCTGATTTCGCGCGGAATCGACGGCGAAAAGATCCAGGTCGTCACCAACGGTGTCGACCTGACCCGCTTTCGGCCGATGGAGCGCGATCCGGAACTGGCCGAACGGCTCGGGCTGACCGGCAAGCTGGTCGCCGGCTACATCGGCACCCACGGGATGGCGCACGCATTGGAGACGGTCCTGGAGGCGGCACGCCGGATGGCGGCATTGCCCGAGGGCCGGGACGTGCGCTTCGTGCTTTTGGGTGACGGGGCGCAGAAGCAGGCGCTGAAGGCGACCGCAGAGCAGATGGGTTTGGCCAACGTCGTCTTCCTCGACTCGGTGTGCGCATTCCACGCCATTCGGCCACCTGTTCCACCAACATCCGGCCGGCGATTCCACCGGCATTCGGCCACCCGTTCCACGGCCATTCGGCCGGGGCAGTCGGAGCGAAGCGACGCAGGCGTGTCATTGTTACTCGGCGGGTACGCTCGGCGTCAACGTCCGGGCGTGGCGTTTGCGCATCGACTCGCCTTTGAGGGTGATCCGGTAGGCGTTGTGGACCAGTCGGTCGAGGATCGCATCGGCGAGGGTGGGATCCCCGATCAGGTCGTGCCAATGCTCGAGGGGCAGCTGGCTGGTGATGAGCGTGGCGCGCTGGCCGTGGCGGTCGTCGAGCAGCTCGAGCAGATCGCGCCGAGCCTCGGCGTCCAGCCCCATGAGCCCCCAGTCGTCGATCAGCAGCAAATCGGTGTTGGCGAAGCTGCGCATGAGCTTGGGGAAGCCGCCGTCGGCGTGGGCGAGGCGCAGTTCCTCGAACAGGCGCGGGGCGCGCAGATAGCGCGTGGTGAAACCCTGTCGGCACGCCTGCTGTGCCAGGGCGCACGCCAGCCACGTCTTCCCGATGCCGGTCGGGCCGAGGACCAGGCAATTGAGACCCTCGCGGATCCATTGGCCGGTGGCCAGTTGGGTGACCAGGGCGCGATCCAGACCGCGTGGGGTGGTGTAATCGATGTCTTCCAGGCAGGCGCTGTGCTTGAGTTTGGCCTGGCGCAGACGGGTCTGCAGGCGGCGATCCTCGCGCGTGGTCAGCTCCCGGTCCACGAGCAGGCCGAGGCGCTCCTCGAAGCTCAGGGTGTGGATCTCGGGCAGGTCGAGCTGTTCGCGCAGGGCGGTGGACATGCCGGTGAGGCGCAGCTGTTGGAGCTTGTCCAGGGTGGGATGATGCAACATAGGGTCTGACTCCGAGTGATGTTCAGTGGAAATAGCCCGGACCACGCAGGTGGTCGTGGGCGGCGGGTAGATCCAGGCTCTGCTGTTCGGGGAGGGCTTGGCGGTCGAGGCCGCGTTGCAGGATGGACTCGATGCTCTTGTAGCGGCAGGCATCAAGGCGCAGGGCCCGCCGGCAGGCGGCCTCCAAGCGGTCGTTGCCGTAACGCTCGCCCAGGCGCAGGATCCCTAGACAGGAGCGGAAGCCCTGCTGGGGATGCGGACGGTTGGCCATGATGTGGCCGATGACCCCGGCGGTGGCCGGTCCGGTCTTTTCGGCCCAACGCACCAGGCGTTCCGGGGTCCACTCGGCGAACTCCCGATGGGCCTTGGGCATGTGCTCGGGGACGGTGGTGTGGCGGCCCTTCAGCGGCGAGCGCACATGGCTGGCGATGCGATGGCGGTGGTGGAAGCACTCGACCGTGTGCTCGGTGAGGCGCACGTCCAGGGCCTGCTTCACCAGGGTGTAGGGCACGGAGTAGTAGTGCCCGTCGACCTCGACGTGATAGTCGATGTTGACCCGTACCCGTTTCCAGGTGGCGTAGACGTAGGGGGTCAGGGGGAGCGGGCGCAGCGCCGGACGATCGATCGTCTCGAAGGCCGTGCGTCGCGAACCGGGCAGTTTTTTGAAGGGCCGCTGATTGAGTCGTTCCAGCAGGGTAGCGATCGCCGTGTTCAACTCGCTCAGGCTGAAGAAGCTTTGGTGGCGCAGGGCCGCGAGGATCCAGCGCTCGACGATCTGCACCCCGGTTTCCGCCTTGGCCTTGTCGCGTGGTTTGCGCACCCGTGCCGGCACGACTGCGACACCGTAGTGGTTGGCCAGCTCCAGATAGGTGGGATTGACATCCGGCTCGTAGCGATGCGCCTTGCTCACGCCGCTGCGCAGATTGTCCGGGACCAGAATGGCCGGCACCCCATCGAAGTACGCGAAGGCCCGCACATGCGAGCCGATCCAGTCGGACAGGCCTTGCGACCAGGTCGCCTCGGCATAGGTGTAGTTCGACGCCCCGAGCACCGCCACGAAGATCTGTGCGGTGCGGATCTCCCCGCTGGCCGGATCGACGACCTCCACCGTGTGCCCGGCGTAGTCGACGAAGAGCTTCTCCCCGGCGCGGTGGGTCTGGCGCATCACCACGTCGAGCGACCCGCTCCAGGCCTCGTAGCGCTTGCAGAACCAGCTGTAGCCGAAGCCCTCGGGATGTGCGGCCCGGTACTCCTCCCACAACAGCATCAGCGTGACACCGGGACGGCGCAGCTCTTGATGCACCGCCGCCCAGTCCGGCACCACGCGGGTGTCGGACGGCACCGCCGGTGGCGGCGGAAACAACAGACGCTCCAGCTGCGTGTCGCTCAAGGCCTCGGGCAACGGCCAACTCAGCCCCGCAGCGGCAAAGCGCCGGTCGTACTCCCCGACGCTGCTGCGCGACACCTGCAGGCTCGCCGCGACCTGCCGCGCGGACAAGCCGGCCTCGAATCGCAGCCGTAAATACTCGCGAATCTTACGCATGGACAACCGCTCCATTCTCGACCCCTCGCTTCGAAAAAGGGGTCGATCCTAGTGGATCGTGGTCCTGCGTCGCCCCCTGCCCGGGGGTGGCCGAATGGCCGTGGAATCAGTGGCCGGATCGCCGTGGAACGGGTGGCCGAATCAGCGTGGAATCAGTGGCCGAATGCCCGTGGAATGGGTGGCCGAATGGGCGTGGAATACGCACTCGGTGCCGAAGGCCGAGGTGCCGCGGTACTGGTCGCTGCTGGACATGTCCATCATTCATCTGCGTAAGGCCGACAACTTCACGCAGGTTATCCCCTCGAAGCTCTTCGAGTGCATGGGCATGGGGATCCCGGTGTTGCATGGCGTGGCGGGCGAATCCGCCGAGATCGTCGAGCGCGAACGGGTGGGGCTGGTGTTCGAGCCGGAGAACGCCGAGGCTTTGTGCGACGGCGTGCTGCGGCTGGCGCGGGATCCTGCGCTTTATCAAGATCTACGCACGCATTGCTTGGAGGCTGCGCCGCGCTATGACCGCACGGAACTGGCCCGACGCATGTTGCGTGTGCTCGAAGGCGTCGTCGGGGGGAGGGGGCACTGATGCTGCTGCGTTACTGGCATACGCTGCGCCATCTGCGTCCGGTGCAGTTCTACGGTCGACTCTGGTTTCGGTTGTATCGACCCCGGCCGGATTTGCGCCCGGCGCCGGGTTTGCGTGCGGCCACGGGTGCCTGGGTGGCGCCGACGGAGCCTGCGGTGTCCATGCAGGGGCCGGAGACCTTTCGGTTCCTGAACGCCGAGCACCGGGTTCTCGGGCCGAGCGCGTGGAACGATCCGTCGCGCGATAAGCTCTGGCTCTACAACCTACACTATTTCGACGATCTGAACGCGCTGGACGCGGCGGCGCGTGCCGATTGGCATCGCGCGCTGCTGCAGCGCTGGGTCGCGGAGAACCCGCCCGTTGCGGGCAACGGCTGGGAGCCCTATCCGACCTCGCTGCGCATCGTGAACTGGATCAAGTGGGCGCTGGCGGGCAATGAGCTGCCGCCCGACTGCGTGCAGAGCCTGGCGGTGCAGACGCGGTGGCTGCGACGACGTCTCGAGCATCATCTGCTCGGCAATCATCTGTTCGCCAATGCCAAGGCCCTGGTTTTCGCCGGGGCCTTTTTCGTTGGGCCGGAGTCAGACCGCTGGCTGGCCGCGGGTCGGCGGTTACTCGCGCGCGAGTTGCATGAGCAGATCCTGCCCGACGGCGGGCATTTCGAGCGCAGCCCCATGTACCACGCCATCCTGCTGGATGATGTGCTGGATCTGATCGACCTGGCCGGAGCCTACCCGGACACCGCGGAGCCGGCGGCCGTCGCGTTCTACCGCGATCGGGCCGACGCCATGACGTCCTGGCTGCAGGCGATGTGTCACCCGGATGGCGAGATCGGCTTCTTCAACGACGCCGCCTTCGGGATTGCGCCGACACTGGCGCAGTTGACCGATTACCGCCGGCGACTCGGCTTTTCCGTTCCCTGCCGAGCTCCAGACTTTGTTCGCTCCTCCGCCTCCTCGCTGTCTCACGCCCATGCTCCACCTAATCCCTGTCACGCACAGGAGGGTGAGCGTCCAACGGACGCCCCGGGTCCTCCCAACCCCGGACTAGACCCCGAGGTCCCCCTCGCGTCCTGGGTGCGCGACTCCGGATATGTGCGTCTGGAAGCCGGTTCTGCCCTAGCGCTCCTGGACGTCGCGCCGATCGGGCCTGATTATCTTCCCGGCCACGCACACGCCGATACCTTGTCGTTCGAGCTGTCACTGTTCGGCCAGCGGGTCATCGTCAACGGCGGCACTTCGCGATACGGCAGCGGTTCGGAGCGTCTCGCCGAGCGGGGGACCGCCGCGCACAGCACGGTCCAGATCGATGGCGCCGATTCAAGCGAGGTGTGGGGCGGTTTCCGCGTCGCACGCCGGGCGCGACCGTCGGATGTGCGGGTGGAGACGGTGCCCAACTTCGGCCGCGATCAGTTTCTGGACCGGGACACGCTCGGCGGCGCTTCATCCGAGCCCGGTAGGCCGGCAGCGGTTCAGCTGCGCGTCTCGGCCGCCCACGATGGCTATCGGCGCCTGCCCGGACGTCCGTTGCACCGTCGTACCTGGGAGATGACGGCGGATCGGCTGACGGTGACCGACAGACTGGAGGGCGAATACGGCAAGGCGATCGCTCGCTTCCATCTACATCCGCAGATCCAGGCCGACGGGGGAGGGATGCAGGGCCACCTCTTATTGCCCGCCGGGCAGAGCGCCCGCTGGTCCATCGCCAAGGGACAAGCCCGGCTCGTCCCCGATCTGTGGCATCCGGAGTTCGGCCGCTCTTTGCCGGCGCAGTGCCTGGAGGTCGAGATCTCGGACGGCGAGTGCACAATGGTCCTCGATTGGGGGTGATGATTTCGGGTTTCGCGATGAGCCGTGTGAAAAGGGGCTCGGACGCAATGTGCTTGGTATCCTTCACCTGGGAGTCGCCAAGCGTTGAAGGCAACGCAACTGATGTCGCAGCGTTTCGACAGAGTAAAGCTTTCGGGATGACGAGGGGGAAGGAGGGTTCTATGTTCTTGGGTTTCGGCAAGTTTGCTCATCAGCGACGGCTCGCCAAGGGGCTTCGCAAGCGCCCGCTGGATCGGGCGACTGTCGAGGAGCTGGAGACGGTGATCGACTCGCAGCACAAGGAGCTGCCTTTCGGTCTGCTCTGGAAAACAATGGAGCTGTCGGAGAAGGCGAAATCCGACGTCCGCGAAGACGATCCCCTGCATCCGGCGCTTGCCAGGATCTTCAGAAGCTCGATCTGGGAGATCCAGAATCGATCAAGAGGACCGTCCTAAGAGCGTGCTACTGACGCTATATGCGCTGGTACCGCGTGCGGATTTCAAGCGCTTGAGCGATTTTTCCTGTAACTCGCTTCCACTCTCCGCGAGGAATTGTAGCCTCGGCGTTGCGTGTCGCGTGGCCGTCGGAGCGGGCGCATCGCTTGGCGGGATAAGCCGCGCCGGTGGCAGCGACGGGGAGGTGACATCTATCCTGGCCGCGGGGGTGCTTGGCGGGGGCTTGAAGCCCCGGTTGTTTGATTCACGTGAAATCAAATGAGGTACACGACTGTACGATGAACTACGCACTGCGCAAACGCATTCTGGTCACCGGCGGCGCCGGCTTCCTCGGCAGTCACCTCTGCGAGCGTCTGCTCGCCGAAGGCCACGACGTCATCTGTCTCGACAACTTCTTCACCGGGACCAAGGACAACATCGCCCATCTGCTCGAGAGCCCGTACTTCGAGCTGATGCGTCACGACGTCACCTTTCCGCTCTATGTCGAGGTCGACGAAATCTACAACCTGGCCTGCCCGGCATCCCCGATCCACTATCAGTTCGACCCGGTGCAGACCACCAAGACCAGCGTGCACGGCGCCATCAATATGCTCGGCCTGGCCAAGCGGGTGAAGGCCAAGATCTTCCAAGCCTCCACCAGCGAGGTCTACGGCGACCCGAACATCCACCCGCAGCCCGAGCACTACTGGGGCCACGTCAACCCGATCGGTCCGCGCTCCTGCTACGACGAGGGCAAGCGCTGCGCCGAGACGCTCTTCTTCGACTATCGCCGCCAGCACGGCATGCGCATCAAGGTCGCGCGCATCTTCAACACCTACGGGCCGCGGATGCACCCCAACGACGGGCGCGTGGTCTCGAACTTCATCGTCCAGGCGCTGCGGAACGAGCCGATCACCATCTACGGCGAGGGCACGCAGACGCGCTCCTTCTGCTATGTCGACGATCTGATCGAGGGCTTCATTCGTTTGATGGACAGCCCGGACGACCTGACCGGGCCGGTGAACCTCGGCAACCCCGGCGAGTTCACCATGATCGAGTTGGCCGAAACGATCCTCGAGCTGACCGGCTCGCGCTCCGCACTGGTGCATGAGGCGTTGCCGCAGGATGACCCCAAGCAGCGGCAACCGGACATCGGCTTGGCCCGTGCGAGTCTCGGGTGGGAGCCGACGGTGGCGTTGCGGGATGGGTTGACGCCGACGATCGGGTATTTTGATGCCTTGCTGCGGCGGTCACGGGACGCTCGAATCTGACTGCGGGTGGCGGCGTTGTCGTCGGCACGGGGCGTGAGGTGACGGAACCGGGCTTAGGCTCGGTTCTCTCGTCTGGGCACGGAAGACAGTGACCACGGTCGACCCGGCCGTTGCCTTATGGTGCCGGGGCTTGGGGGGTGGGAGAGTCGCGGACACTTCGCCCCCATGAACGCGTGAGCATCTCGATCGGGTCGGGGTTCCCCAGGTGCGGGGCGCGACGCGGAGCGTCGCGTAGCTTTCCCGAGTATCCTCGTCGCCGGTCGTGCGGGTTGCTCACCCGCGTAGGCTGGTCAACAGGGTTACCAGATCGACAATGGCGGTGTACGGTTCGGGATCGGTCTTGGCATTGAATCGGGTCGCCAGCGCGTTTGCCCGCTGTGTGGCAATGTCGAGCCGTTCGCAGGTGGTGGCAAAGGCGCTGCCGGCGCCTTTTTCGTAGCCCGGAATGTGTTGTTTCAGACGGCGCATCACCTCGTCGCGGTGGATCGGTGCCTGAATGTCCTCGTAGTGCAGCAACAGCCACAGCTCGAAGTTGGGTATCGAGGCAATCGCCCTGAAGATCACCGATTGTTTGTTGTCGTTGCGCAGCTTGCCATCCAAGGACGCGGCCTGATTCAAGGCGTCGAAATAGCTGTCATGCTCGTCGCGGTCGCGCGCCATCAGTGCTTGAGCCCGAGGGTATGGCTCAAAAAGGGCACGCCTCCGTAGCGTCCCCGCAGATAGCCGCGCTCCAGCGCTTCGTTCTTGCGCGGGCTGAATTCGGAGAGCGCCACCAGTGCGGATGCCTGATCCCGGTCTTTCTCCACGAACCAGATCTGATCGCGCCGGAACAGGTCGGGTGCATCCAGCAGCGCGGTGTCATGGGTCGTGAAGATGAGCTGTGCGCCGCCGGTGTTGATGTCGGGTCGATGAAACAGGCGAACCAGCTCGCGCAGCAGGAGCGTATGCAGACTGTTGTCGAGCTCATCGATGACCAGGATCAAGCCCTTCTTCAGGATGTTTAGCGCGGGCCCGATCAGGAACAGCAGGTTGCGGGTACCGCTGGACTCGTCCGTCAGCTCGAACACCGCTTGGCCTTGCTCGGTCACATGCGAGAAGCGCAACTGGTCCTCTTCCACTTCCTCGCTGCGGACCTCGGTCTTGCCGGCGACAAGATCGAAATGAACGGCATGCCCCGGCACTTTGCGGGTGACGACCTCGATGTCGGCAATGCTGATGTCGGCCGCGGCGAGAACGTCGCAGATCTGCTTGCGGCCTTCGGCCTGCTTGATCATGTGAATCGAGGTCTGCGGATTCAGCCGCGCCTGTTCGTTGATGATCACCAGATGATTGGCGAACCAATCGAACACCGGTCGCAGGGACTCGCTGTTGAGCTGCACGGCCATCGACAGGAACAAGGCGTTGGGTCGGGTGGCCCCTTCCCAAAGGTTCTTGGTCCCCTTCAGCCCGGGGCCGAAGTCGTACACGTCCTTGCCACTTTCAGAGTCGAAACGGCGCTCGAACCAGCGCTGCGGCTTGAACGCTTTGTAAACCAGGAGGTGCTCGCTGACGATGCGTTGCGGCGTCATGGAAAAGCCGTACTGGTAGCGCACGCCGTCCAGGATGAACGTGACTTCGAGCTCCGTCGGCTGGCCGGCAGAATGAGCATCGAGCTTGAAGGGTTGCACGGCGAATGTCTGGCCGGGCTGAATACTGGTCGCTGATTCGAGCACGACGCCCCGCATGTATTGCAGTGCTTTGATCATGTTTGATTTACCGCCGGCATTGGCGCCATACAGTACGGCGCTGCGCAGCAAGTACGGCGCAGCCTTTAGGCCGGTGCTCAAGGTGTGGGTATCGTGCATGGTCTTGTCTTTGGATGCGACAAGGCTGAGGACCTGCTCGTCACGCAGGCTGCGGAAGTTCTTGACGCGGAACTCGACAAGCATGGATTTTGCTCGCTGCTTCTAATATATATTTATATTTTGCGCTTGGTGTGCAAAATATCAATTTATTTGTTGCTAGCCTCGCGCCTTTGACCTGTTGATGCAGTTTTGGTGGCGGCACTTGGGAATACTTCCTCGGTGTCCGACGCCTCGGTGGCTCGGTCGCCAGACTTATCGGTGCCGGGCTCGGCACTCCCGATGGATCGGCATCAAGCGTCGATTAGCGCCTCGGATGACGACGGCGAAGGTGCAGTTGGCGGGTATGACGCGGTTCGCAGCGCACGGAGTCGGAATCCGGCGGTTGGCGGCAGCCCATGATCGGAGAGGTCTGCCACTTGACGATCGGGGGCATCTGCAGCGGGTGCGTTCATCACGCCGAGGGGTCAGGCGGAGGATGTACCGGCACATACCCCCGCTGCCGCCGTCGTTTCGCGATCCCGTCCAGCGCCGCGACGCCGGCATCGAGCGATGGCAGCGCGGTGACCCGCATCCCCCCGCGGCGCGAGTGCAGTGCACCCCAGCAGGCGATGAGGTTCCAGTCTCCGAACAGATCCTGTTCCAAGACGACCCGGTAATAGCGAGCCTTTTCGGCATTGATCCAGCGCTGCCCCTGTTGCGAGACCACTGGCATCCGAAGACGTGCCACCATTGCTCATGACGTGCACCGAGGATATCACCCACGGGCATAGCCGCGCACACGGCACCGCTTGAACCGGATCGGAACCTTGATCTTGCTGAATCTGGCGCCGCTTCTCGCGCTCAATCTGTCGAACTGACTCTGCCGGGCGGGGTCCCGAGCGTGTACCGTCGGGAGCATGCACCGCTCCGCCCGGGACCCGCGACGCCCGGTGGGTTCCCCGAGATCAGGACCGGCTGCGCGCGATCTTTCCCGGACCTCGCTCCCAAAGCTGTCTCAGCAGGGCAGGGCGCCCCGCCAGCGCCGCGACCAGGTCATCCTCGGCAGCCTCGTCGCTGCCGCCTTCCGCCCAGGCGCCCGCGAACCCGGCGAGCCATGCGCCGGGCGTGCGCGTCGTCGAGCGGCGGGAACAGGTCGGGCGTCCGAGCGCCTTCGAGGACGCGACTGCCGGCGTCGAACCAATCAAGCGCTGTCGTTGCGGTCATCGGGCATTGTTGGTGAACAGGCGAAGCCCTCAGTATCGCGCGTCGATCGTCTACACAACAAAAAACCCACCGGAGCTTGCGCCCCGGCGGGTTTGCTTGGGTTGACGGGTGACCCCGTCGATCGCGCACCCGTGCGGGTGCGAGTCGATGAGCTCACCGCTGGGTCAGGCCACGGCGCGCAGGTCGAGGCGCCACAGGTCGCACCAGTCGAGACTTTTGCTCCCTTCCGGGATCGGCCCCTTCGGTAGATGCAGCGCTACCCGCATACCTCGGGAGACAAGCCGCTCGCGCAGTGCGAGGGCGGTCTGCTCCCCGGTTCCCGAGCGATCCAGATCGGCCCAGATCACGACCAGCTCGACCCCGGGCGGCGGCACGAACCGCTGCAGCAGGGTCGCGGAGATCCCGGCCCAGACCGGCATCGCGGTGCGCTGGCGGATCACCAGTGCGGTCTCGATGCCTTCGGTGATCCCCAGTGTCGGACCGGCCGGGTAGAGCCGCACGGCGCCCCCGCAGAGCGTGCCGATCGGCGGCATCATCTTCTTCGGATGGGCCACCGGGGCCTTGTGTCCCGCGGGATCGAGGTAGATCCGGTGCAGCGAGACCGACCGACCCTCGGCATCCGACACCTTGGCGACGAGCGCCGGGAAGGTCGCGATGCGCGTCGTGCTGTCGTAGTAGGCAAGCCCCGGATGAAACCGGAGCACGCGCGGGTCGGGTTCGGCATCGATTCCGCGACGGGACAGATACCGCCGCAGCGGGAGTGCCCGTCGGTCGTCCGGGTCCAGGGTCTCGGACCAGACGCGCCGAAGGGCGGTCTCGGCCATGGTCGGGTCTTGGTCCGTGCGTGCGACGACGACCGGCCTCGGTCGCGCCGCGATGGTCGGCGGGTGTTCCGTGTCGAGTCCGAGTTCCCGGGCGACGGCCTCCAGGGTCTCGCGAAAGCCCCAGTCGTTGGCCCACATCAGCAACGCGAAGCCGTCGCGACGGGGGCCGCAGCTGTTGCAGATCCCGCCGCCGGTTTCCGCCACATCCCGGAAAACCCGGAACCCGTCCGATCCGCCATGGACCGGGCATGGCACGTGGCGACCCGGACGGGCCAGTGCAGGCTCCAAGGTCGGCGTGAGCCGACCGAGGATGCCAATCCAGCGTCCGCGGGCTTGCTCGCGGATGGTTTGTGCGTCGATGGTCATCCGTAGTCTGGATGGATTCATGCGGTGTGTCTCCAAAGTCAGGCGGGGCACACCTCCCCGACGGGGAGATCCGCCCCGCGGGGTTGAGTGGATTGGGTTCTTTGCAATGCGTGTGCGACCGTCAGAGCACGCCGCGCTCGGCCATGGAGACGGCCTCGCCGTCGCCGACGATCATGTGATCGATCACCCGCACGTCGAACAGCGACAGACCTTCGCGCAGTCGCTGGGTGAGTCGAAGATCGGCTTGGGAGGGCTCGGGAACGCCCGAGGGGTGGTTGTGGGCGAAGATGACCGCCGCCGCACCGGTCTCCACCACCTTCCGAAGAACCTCTCTGGGATGCACGCTGGCCCCGTCGATGGTGCCGCGGAACAGCTCCTCGTAGCGGATGACGCGATGGCGGTTGTCCAGATACAGGCAGGCGAACACCTCGTAGTGCAGGCCGTAGAGCCGCAGCTTGAGGAAGTTGCGCGTGGCCTCCGGGCTGGTCAGGCTGTCCTGCTTGACCAGGTACTTCTGCTCCAGGCAGCGGATGGCGCTTGCCACCAGCTCCTGGTCGCTTTCCGGCAGGTCCGCCCGGCGCATGTGGTCGGGTTCCAGGGGCAGGGACAGTTGCGGTTTCTTCATGGGTGGTGTCTCCGGGGTCGAGCGGGGAGACACGTCCCCCGGTGCGGGGAAGGATGTCCCCGCGGGGTGGATGGATGTCGGCGCGTCAGGCCGTGCGTTGCAGCGGCGGCAGCGCCGCGTCGTCGAAGAGGCTCAACTGACGGCTCTCGGTGGCCGACATGACGGCCGCGAGGCGAAGTGGCGCGAGGGCCGGGAGGACCTCGGGGATCGGCTCGGGTTGGCCTGCGACGCGTCGGGGTGCGGCGAGGCGATGGGTCACCACCTCCAGATCGGCCGGGTTGCCGAGCGCGTTGCCGCGGTAGACCAGGATCTCCCCGAGCGGTCCGTGCAGGGCCGCATTGGCGAGCAGCTGGCAGGCGGTCATGCGCGCGCACAGCGGATCCAGATCGATCGCCGTGAGCGACAGACGCCGCAGCGCATCGGTGCCATGCTTGATCGCGACGGTGTTGCAGACCGACAGCAGCAGGATTCCCGCACCGCTGGTCGGCTCCAGGATCGTGATGAAGCGGTCCTTCGGATGGGCGGACGGATCCAGATCGCCGGTGTTGATCTCGGCCATGAAGTCCGCGACCGACTGGGGCGTGAAGTACTGCCCCATCCATTTGCGTTGGCCGTGCGCGCTCAGCTCCATGTAGACGGCGCCCAGGATGTCGCGCCAGGGGTTCTCGGCGACGAGCCGTCCGTAGAGGCCGGAGAGCTCGAACAGCGCCGCGTGACGCCGCTCGTCCCAGGGGGTTTCGAGTCGCTCGCCGAAGCCGGCGAGGACATCCATGGTCAGGAAGCGCAGCCATTCGTCGGGGCGATAGTCGCCGCGACGTGCGAGGGTTTCGATCATGCCCGCAAGCGCGTGGGCGGGGTGGGGTGTGGACATGCGTCTCTCCGGTGAAGGGGAGACGCACCGTCCCCGGGGGAGAGTGCCTCTCCCCGCGGGGTGGTGTGCAGCAGTGGGTTCGGCTGTGTTTCCGGCAAACCGGGCGGCCAGCGACCGCTTCTCGGAGATCCTCGACAGCGAGGATCCGGGGAACCGTGCCGGCGATGAACGCGCGAGCGCGCCCACGGCGAGCACACCTCCCGGACCCGGACCGGCCGTCCGCGAAGGACGACCGGCCCGCGGGCCCGATGGCTGGGGTCAGGTCAGCAGAAGCTGCTCGGCGATCCCGAACAGCGCGGTCTTCAGATCCGCGACGGCATCGATGCGCACGGCGATCGGGAACAGACGCCCGACGTCCACGGCGATGCCCACGCCGATCATCTCGATGCCGGCCGCGCCGGCCTGTTCGATCAGGTCGGCGGCGGTGCACAGGTCGTCGGGTTGTCCGTCGGTGAGGGTGATGATCACCTTGCGCGTCTCGCGACGGGCCAGCAGATCCGCCGCGGCGAACCACAGCGCCCCGGTCATCGGCGTGCCGCCGCGACCGCGTTGGACGAACGCCCCGACGCGGGACGCCACCCGCTCGCCGTGCGCCAGGATCCGGGTCACCTTCTCGGCGTGACCCTGCAGGCTCGGGAACGCCGTCACCGCGCGCGAGACGCCTTTGACGGGCTCCAGGGCCAACGCCAATGCCGCGGCCGCATCCAACGCGATCGCATCTCGGCCGGCGCTCATGGACGAGGACAGATCCACCAGCAGGTGCAGCGCCGTATTCGGCGCGATCGCTTGCTCGCGGATCCGGAACACCCGCGGGTCGCCGACACCGGCGCGGTGCAGGTGACGTGGACTCAAGGATTGTCCACGTCGACCCGCTCGGGTGCGTTCCTGGGTACGGGTCTCGATCAAGCCCTGCAGACGCGCCGTAAGCTTTGCCGACCGTCCCTTGACGCGGTCCAGGGTCATCCGTCCCGAGCGCAGGTCCCCGAGGTAGGCTTCCGCTGCGGGAAGCAGCGTCGCCGGATCGCGGGTTTGCCCGTTCAAGGCTTGGGCGACCGACGCGAAGAGGTCCTCCGGAAGGTCGGCGTCGGTGGCGGACAGCACCTGCTGGAGTGCGCGGCGGGCGTCGTTGCCTGCCGTGGTGCTGTCGGGGTCGGTGGTCTGCTCGGTCTCTCGACCCTGGTTCAGGCTCTGTTCGGACGAGCCGGTACCGGAGTCGGCGCTTCGACCGTCTTGGCCCTTTTCGTCCTCCTTGTCCCGATCCTCTCCTCCATCGCCTGCGGATGCGCCGTTCTCGGATCCTCCGTCTCCGGCATCACCCTGTTCGGCGTCGTCTACGGACCGACTGTTCGTGGACGTCTCCTGAGCATCGTCGTCGTTTTGCCCCGCTCCGTTCCCGGTGTCCGGATCGGATGCCGGGTCGGAACCTGCACCGTGATCCGCGTCGGACTGTTGCGGCGCCGGAGGCGGCTGCTCCTGCGAGTCCTCCTCGATCAACCCGACGATCCGCCGGGCGAGGTCGATCGACGCCGCCGTGCTCGCGAGCCTCGGGATCTCGGACATGAGTCCCTGCAGCCGGTGGACGAAGCGCGCTTGGAAGACAGCCCGCATGACGCGATCGGCCTCCTTGGCGTGACTCGCCAGCGCATCCTGCTTGCGGTAGCGGTGCCGGGCCAGGGCGAGGAACCCGTTGCCGAGGATGTCGGACGGGCGCTCGGTCTCGCACACCGCCGACAGCGACCCGTCGGCCACCAAGGCGGCCACGACCGCGTCGAGCGTCCTGCGGGTGCCCGGATAGGCGGCGATCAGCTCGCCCTCGATCCGGATGTCTTCGATGACGCCTTGGATGAACCGCTCCAGCGGCGTGTGCGCCCTCGGCAGGGCGAAGTCGGTGTAGCGGACATGGGCCGCTTCGTGGGCCAGATAGCCCCACGCCAGCGTCCGGGCCGTCGGGTCGGTGCCGATCGCGGGAATGACGATCACGCCCCCGTCGGTGAGGGCTTGCGTGCCGCCGACCCGCACGGAGATGCCGAATTTGCGCCCGTAGGCGGCGGCGACGATCGGCAGTGCGTCGGTCAAGGTCTTGGGTGTCATGGTGTGCTCCTGAGTCAAAAAAGGGGCACACCGCCCCGGCGGGGTCGGTGTACCCCGGTCGGGTGGATTGACGGGAAGCCGGCGGGGATGCGCCGGCTCGGGTTCAGGGTCGGATCAGAAGAAGAAGCCCTCGACGTCCGCGACCGTCTCCTCGACGGGCCTGGCGAACGCGGGCTCCGGCGGGTTGTCCGGCTGGTTGAGCCGCGCTTCGGAGCCTGTCTCGGCCTCAATCGGCACATCGCCGAACAAGGCGTCCATCTCGGCCTCGAAGTCCATCGTGGACTGCACGGCGAGCGGCAACGGCGTGACCTCGGTCGGCGTGGCGTCCGATTCCATGTCGCTGTCGTTCGGCTCGCCGTCCTGCTGCACCGCCCACTGGCCCGCCCCGTGGCGCGCCATGCGCTCGGCATCCGCGAGGAGCAGTGCGAGCCCCATGCCTTCGTTGAAGATCGGGCCTTCGATCGGGCCGTCCGGCAGGCGGGCGAACCAGTCATCGAGGGTGTCCACCACCGGATGGATCCGCCGGTCCACGAAGGACAGGCAGGCGAGCTTCTCGCGGATGCGCCGGAAGGTGCCGAGCGCACGGCGATGCAGCTTCTCCTTGCCCTCGAAGCTGCCTTCGAGCTCGCGGGCCATCTGCTCGACTTCGGCGAAGATGCCGTCGCCGAGCCCCTGGACCTCCTCCTCCAGCGTCCCCGGTTGCTCCGCCGGGGCGATCCGCACGATCTGGTAGCCGAAACGCAGACGCGTGCCGACGATCTCCGCCGGCTCGATCGCCCGACGGATCGGTTCCTCCCAGGCGGGCAGATTGGAGATCCACTCCTCCAACGCCCGGTCGTAACCGGCCAGGAAGGACCGTGTTTCGGCGTCGAATTCCACCTTCAGCGCCGCCAAGCTCTCGGCGATGGACTCGGACCGGGCATGCGGCACGGCAAACCCGCCGAGAAAGCGGGTTCCGACCTGCAGGCAGGTGCGCTCCGCACCCTTCTTGATGCGGTGAAAGATCTTGAGCGGCTCGGGGTCGCAGACCCGTTTCGATCCCAAGGAGACCAGCTCCTCGGGCGGGACGTCGGTGCCGAGTTTCAGGTCTTCGGCACGCAGTTTCTTGCGTCCGGACCAGATGGCGACGTTCAACATGACCAGGGTGATTCGGTCGGTGACGTGAGTGATCGTGTGCATCGGTGGGCTCCCGGGCGAACCGGGACGCACGCGATCGCCGGGCGGCGAAGACGTGCGCCGCGGTCGGCCGTGTGTCGAGATGGGTTAGAAGTAAAACCCGTCTTCGTCACCACCCAAGAGGGCGGCGATGTCGCGGGCTGGTTTGGGGTCGAGCTTGGGCGCAGCGGGTACGACGGGAGTCACCCGCTGATCCGGACCATCCCGCGACAGCAGCGCCACGGCCCCGGTCGCATCGATGTCCGCCCGGCCGATGGCGACGTAGCCCTTCAGCAGCTTCACGGGTGCCCGCTCGAGGGCGATCGGCAACGGCTTGGATTGGGTTTGCCGGAGGCGACCGGCCGGTCCCCAACGGATCTGCGCCGTCCCGTTGCCGAGATCGGCGTAGGCCCATTCCCTGGCGGTCCCGTCGCCGTGCTCGTACCGGTAGAGCCGATACAGCGGACTCATGGTTTCGCACCCCAGTAGTCGCCGAAGACATCGGCGGCGATCCGGTGGATCGCCTCGCGCTGCTCCGGCTCCGCGCGGGCGGTCAAGGACTGCTGCAGGGCATACTCGAAGACGTTCGGTGCGCCTTTGAACGCCAGACTCAGCGTCGCCCAGCGCACCAGGGTCCGGGTGCTCATGGTCACGGTCAGCTCCCCGGATTCCGTACCGGCGCCCAGGAACAGGCGCCGCACTTCCTCGGCCACGAGGATCATCTTCGCGATGATCTCCGCAGGCAGCTTCGGGACCGCCGCGGCGATCAGATCCTGCTCCGTCTCGGGCTCCGGATAGCCGACCTGCACCACCCGGAAGCGGTCCATGAAGGCGAGGTTCTGTCGCAGCACCCCTTGGTAGAGACCCGAGCGGTCGCCGGCACCGGCGGTGTTGCCGGTCGCCACGACCCGGAATTTGGGGTGGGGTCGGATCACCTCCCCGCCGTTCTCCGCAATCACCAGCGGATGGCCCTCGAGGATGTCGTTCAGACCCGCCAGCTCGGCCGGGTCCATCAGATCGCTCTCGTTGAGCACCAGGAGGTGCCCGTCGCGCGCCGCCGTGGACAGGGGTCCGTGCACGAAGCGGGTGCTTCCGTCGACCAATACGAACTGGCCGACCAGGGCCGCCAGCTCCATGCGTCCGTGGCAGGTCACCGACTGCACCGGCCAGGCGAGCCGGGCGGCAATCTGCAGGATCAGGCTGGTCTTGCCCGATCCGGTCGGGCCGGTCAGGAACAGGCCGTCGCCGCCGGCCTCGTGCAGGAAGGCCAGCACGTCGCGCAGCAACTCGGGTCTGAAGACGTAGGGCTTGCGCACCGGGATGTGCGGATGGGTGTCGTCGGCGAAACCGATCACTTCCAGACCCGGACGGGCCTTGACGTTGAAGGTGGTCGCGACATCGAAACGTTGGCTGGCGGTCATGGTGTGGTCTCCATCGGGTGGGTGAACCCGAGGAGACGCACGCCTCCCGTGAGGGGAGCGCAGGTCTCCCCGGGGGGCTTGGGTTGCAGAGGGTTGGGGTTGGCTGTGTCGCCGAGAGTCGGCCCGTTCAGCTCGCGGAGTCGTCATGTCCGGCAGGGACATCACGTCATTCGGCTGTCCGATCGGGACGGCTTAAACATCAGTCCGGACGGGACAGCCACCGGCCGGGGCCGGGGTGTATCGGGATGCGGAATCGGCGGATCCTGGGCCCGTCCATGGGCCTGGATCCGTGGGGTCAGAAGTAGAAGCCGTTCTCCGTCTCTGCGGGATCCGGCATCGCGACGAGCGCGGCCGCATTGAACGGAACACTTGCCGTGCCGTCCTTCAGGGTCGTGATCTTGACCCGGTCGGAGGACGCGCGGCGATAGCGCTCCAGACGCAGCGGATCGAGATCCGGGTCGAGGTCCGACAACGCGGCTTTGTAGTCGATCGCTCCGGCCACGGCGTAGTGCAGGACCCGCAGCCCGGCGCTCTCGCCCATCGCGAAGTCGCCCAGCAGGGCGACCAGTTGCGACTCGATGCCGTCCAGACCCGACTTCAGGGTCTTGTGTGCGGCGTCAAGCTTGGCCTTCTCGGCGGCGAGCCTGCGGTACTCCCCGGACAGCCGCGTCCAGGTCGCCAGCGCCGCGCCGGACGGGGTGTAGAGGTCCCGCTCCGGATCGCGCTCGGGTTCCTGCTTTTTCTCCACGCGCTTGCGAAACTCCAGGCAGCGCGGCACCAGGGTGTCCCGGATGAAGGTCTCGTCGCGCGGGATGCGAAAGTCGACCGCGATGCCCGGGGCTCGATGAAACACCAGCCAGCCTTCGGCGGCGTCGGCGACGTAGATCTGGCACTGGACCTGATGCCAATAGAGGCGGTAGGCCTGCGAGGCGATGCCGTGCTCCAGGACCTGGAGATAGGTGCTCTCGTGCGGGACCTTGAGCTCGACCGGGCACCCGTCGTCGTTCAGGCCGTCGAAGGACGCGCGGATCACCGGGTGGGTATCGGACTCGCCGCAGAGCGGCAGCAGCAAGGTGTCGTGGCGCTCCTCGAAGCCCCGGCGGGCGGTGTCTTCGAGCGCGTTGCCGCGTCGCACGACGGGATTGCCGCTCAGGTCTTCGGGCAACAGCATCCCGATCTTCTCCGCCCACAGCCGCCACGGCGTCTTGTAGGGCGAGACGCCGAGAACGACCGCGGCATCGGAGGCCGAAACCCCGGCGTTACGCCAGGCGAGCCACTCGGGGGTGCGTTGGGTGATGTCGATGACATGCATGGGTGCTCCTGAAACAAACAGGGGCAACGTCCCCGAGGGGCAGCGCGTGCCCCATGGGGGGGTGGATGATCGGAATCCGATGACCGCCGTCCGTGGCGGTCATGGGCGCTACGCGGCTTCGGCGACGGGAGCCTCGGCGGTCTTGGCTTTCCTCGTGACGACCGACAGTGCGGCCGCCTGCTCCAACTCGGCGAGGGCGTAGGCGAGATGCGCCCCGTTGAAGCGGGCGCGGGCATAGTCCTCGGCCTGACCCCAGGCGCCGACCTTGCAGGCCCGCTCCACGAGCGTGGCGACCTGCTTGGCGACCTGCGCGTCGATGACGGCATCCCGCTGTGCGGGATCCGCCGGGGCGGTTGCGGAGACGGAGGTCTCGTCGACCGGACTCGGGGTGGCCGTGTCGCTCGGCTCCTTCGTGGTCGGTTGCGCGGTGACCACCTCGCCCGCGATCACGGCGGCGTCGACGGGGGCATGGCCCTCGATGGCCTTGCCTTCCATCTCCTCGGCGGTGTAGCCGGCTTCCTCGGGAAAGGCCGCCCGCAGGCTCGCCGCTTTGGCGCATTTGAGCAGTTGTCCCTTCGGACGCTTCTGCCACATCTCGTTGGGCACCTCCGCACGGCCTTGTCGGGCATAGGTCTCCTCCCAGAAGACCATCTCCGAGAAGGGGCAGCGCACCCCGTTGACCATCCGATAGACCGTCGTTTCGGCCCACTCGGGGAAGGTCACGGTGACGGCGATGTCGGTCCACTTGTCGTCGCGCTTGACCGTCCCGGTGAAGGTCTTGGTCAGCTCCGGCCCGAACCGCGGCGAGTCGAGCCCGGCCCACAGGCCGGTGCGCGCCGCCGTGATCTGGACCTCGGCGATGCCGGGCCAAACCGTTTCGACATACCGTCCGAGCGCGGTCGACCACATGGAGACGACGTGCACCGGGCGCTTCATCACGTCCAGGCCGCGCGCCTGGCAGTAGCGCACCGCGAGGATCACGCCCTCGGGTGTCTTGGCGTTGGGGAAGATCGAGTCGGCGAGCACCGCCCAGGTTCCGGCGTCCAGGCCGATCTCGGCGAGGACGGTCGGGGCGACCGGGAGGCGGCTGGGGACGAGCGAGCTGGTCAGGGCTTGGGTCGGGCTGCTGCGGCGTGTGGCCATGGTGTGGTCTCCATCGGGTGGGTGAACCCGAGGAGACGCACCTCTCCCCCGTGGGAGCGGCAGTCTCCCCGGGACGGGTGAGCCGGCAGGGCCGGCGGTTGGTTTCGGCTGTGTTCGGGCAAACGCCTGGGGTCAGCGGCCCCGTCGGTCGGTCTCGCACAGGGAGAGCCGAACGGATGACGCGTGAATCGCCTGTCCGCTGCGGACCGTGCGGGTCACGGACGCCCTCGGTGCGCAGGGGACAGGGGAATCGACGGGGTTCGCAGGAGCGCGCGCGGACGCACGCAGCGACAGGGCGCGGCGTCGATCGTGGGGTTGAGGTCGGTGTGTTGCGGAACGTGCGATGGAGACGGGAGCGCGATCGGCCTGGATGGCCGTCACTGCGACCGCATGCGCTCGGAGGGACTTGGTTTCGGCTGTCACGTCCGGGCGGACGTTTCGGCTCCCGGGGGCCGCGGCCAGCTACCGCATGCGTATTCCAGCGCAGGCGAAGGGCGATTGCAAGGCTGCGGCCTGCTCGAAAAACGGCGTTTCGGGGCTCTTTTCCCCGATGCGAGCGTGCTCGGGACCGGGATAGGCTGAAGACCCCGATCAGCCGAAAAGAGCATCCCCATGCCCGCCCCGAGAGGTTACAGCCGCCCCGAATTCCACGTCCCCGTCACCCTGCAATCGGCACATGCCCACCGCGTCGTCGGCCGCAGCCTGATCCGTGTCGCGCGCGCCCTCTACGGGATCGACGTGGTGCTCCACGCGATCGGCGATGCCCGGCAGATGGAGGAGGTCGAGGGCCTGGTCGATGGCCTGCTCGGCGCCTTCGCCCAACGCTTGGATGAGGAAATCGCCCGCGTGGAGGCGTTGAAGAGCGCCAACGGCATCGCCGCCGTGCCGCGCTATACCAACCCGAGTCGGGTCACCTTTCGCATCTCCTCGCCCCAGCTCTCTCAATACGCCAATCTGATCCAGGCGCTGGACCGACTCACCGTCGGCATCGACACCCTCTGGCTGAGCGGTCTCTTCAGCAACCGCCAACGGGCCGATGCGGTCTACACCTGGCGCAACGAGCTCCTCTCCGTCGGTCGACGCATCGTCGAGATCGAAGCGCGTGCCCGCGATTTCGCGCGGCGCCAAGGCAAGGAGGAGGAGATCGCCGCCGGGGATGCCGCGGCCACCTCCGTGGTGGTGATGGACGAGGAGGGCGGGTTGGAAGGAGACGAGGAGGAGGCAGGATAACGTTCGGTGATCGACCTCCCCTCCGGGCCGGACGAGGGCTCGGTGAAACCGGGGGTTCGATCACGATCGGTGAGGGGCGAGCCCCCGACGGCGTGTCGCGGCACCACGGTGGCCACGCCGACCGCAGGTAGCGGATTTCTGCAACGAGCAACGGGCTCGGTGCCCGGTTGCCTTATAACCCATGGTCATGATTGCTGCCGGCGGGAGGATCAAGAGCAGGATTCCGGGCTGCGGTCGAGCGTTATTGCAGAGTAACCCGTTGCCGTTGCGATGTATCGTATATCGATATGCGATTAGGCTATGGCGATCCAATCCTTCCGATGCGCCGAGACGAGACGCTTGTTCGAGCGCCTGCGGGAGAAGCGCTTCGTGAATATCGAGGGTGCGGCGCGGCGTAAACTGAGTTATCTCGATGCGGCCCGTGATCTGTCGGATCTGCGCATCCCTCCGGGCAATCGTCTCGAAGCCTTGCGGGGTGGCCGGTCCGGCCAGCACAGCATTCGCATCAACCCAAAAAGAGCGGTTAGCGCCCGTCGTGGGCCGTTTCCGGCCCACGGGCGAGTACACAATGCGACTGATTCGGCGGCTACGCCGGGGCCGGCAGCACTGCTGGTGGCTGCAATTGGCGGCCGTCGAGGTACTTCACCAGCGCCCGAGAGAGCAGCCGGTACCAGCAGTGCAGGGGATCGAACTGCTCCGCAGTTCGACGCAGGGTATTGAAGAAGGCCGCGATCTCGCGGCAGGTTGCCTCCACCCACGCCGCCTCGGCGTGGGGATGGCTGACGGTAAGGCGGGTCTGCCCGCCGTGACGGGTCAGTCGCGCCGGTGCGCTGAGCAGCAGTGGGCGGCTGGTGATGGCCTCGGTGTGCTGACTCGGATCGGCCAGGCGCACGAACAGGCTACACCAGTTGTAGGTCAGCGCGGTGATGCGTGCCATGAAGCGGCAGCGCTTGATGTCTTGGGTGGTGAAGCCGCCCAACCCCAATGGATCTTGAGCTCGTCGAAGGGATTTTCCGCGTCGGCGCGAATGCACAGCGGCCAGTGGCCCCGCGGCAGGCGCGCGAGCAACTCCCACAGCCCCGGTACGCTGTACTTGGACGCGGTCTGGTTGCCGTCCAGCACCTCCACGTCCAGGATCAGACGCAGACCGGCGACGAAATAGATATGGTCGGTGTGCGAGGGGCGCCCCGGCTTGTGCGGGTTGTAGCCTTTGACCGCACCCTCTTGATGCCCGTAGAGCGGCTTGACCGTCACGTCGGCATCGAGAATCCAGGGCACGCCCAACTTGCGGCGCTGAGCCGGCTGACGTATTTGATTTATGACATCTTTTATCAATTGCTTATAAGCGAATACGCCGGGGCTTCCGCTGGAAGATCCGTCGGGGCGGGATCGCACAGCTTGATCGACAATCCGGTGATGCTGAACGGTCTTCCGGGTGACTCGGACGCGTGAGGTAATGCGTCTCGCGGCCTTGCGCGTGCCCGGATCGTTGGAGGCAGCGAGCGCTCAACCGGGTGGATCGACGAACCTGTTTAGAGCTTTGGAACGAAGTTCAGCCAGCTTTCAGGCGCAGCGTGTTTCCGACGCCAAGGATCGGCCGAGCGAAGAGCCGACTAAAGTCGGCGTACCCGCCGGGGCCGACTGAAGTCGGCGGACCGGCCCTGGGTACGCCGGTTTCAACCGGCCTCTGGGGCAGGCGGACTTCAGTCCGCCGAAGCGTTGCCGAGAGGCTCGACGCGGCACAGTTGGCGGAACGAATGCCTGCAATCAGGCGGAGCGACGAATGTCTGCGAGAGGCAGCGTCAGCGTGACTTGGCGATGCAGCAGTTCGATCAAGAGCTGTGCCCGGCGCTCGCCTTGATGGACTTTGAAGATGGCCTCGAGCCCGCGGAATGGCCCTTCGATGATCTCGACCTTCTGCCCCGGACAGAGGTTTAGTTCGGCCGGAGCGGCCTCGAGACGACGCTGTATCTCCTCGATTAACCCATCATGGACAGCCAAGGGCTCACGACCGAAGGCGACCAAGCGGGCGACACCTCGGGTGGAGCGCAAGGGATACCAGTTGTCGACCCAGCGCCGCAGTCGGATGAACAGATAGTTGGGGAAAAGCGATTCCTCGACCATCACGCGTCGCCTGCGGTGGATGCGCTCGACCATCATTTGCGGGTGGAAGACGCTGTAACCCTGCTGGACGAGATTCGCCGCGGCGCGCTCGGCTTGCCGCGGCTTGGACTGGACCAGATACCATTGGGGCACGGCCTCGATGCCGGTCTCGCGGTTCATCCTGCAGCGCCTCGTTCAGGTCAGTTCACTGACCATACTTCGACTCCGTTGCTCCAACGCATCCGACAGACTGCGCACGTTGCGCGCAACCAGCAGATAGGCGACGAAAACCGACAAGGCCGCGTAGAACATGACGGCTTGGCCGATCTGGGTCAGCAAGCCGAAGACCCCGACCCCCGTCAACACAATCGCGGCAGCCAGGATCAGGACCAGCGCCTTACGTGCACTTCCGAAGACGCGGGACAAAAAGTGGTGGAGATGGCCGGCATCCGCACTGAAGGGAGACACCCCTTGCATTATCCTCCGGGCCATGATCCGCAGCGTGTCCAGCAGGGGGATGGCGACAAGCCAGAGCGCCGTCACTGGGTCGATGCTCCCGGCCGGTCCGGCGGCATCGACCAGCGCCCAAACCAGGATGTAGCCCAACAGGAGGCTCCCGGCGTCCCCGAGAAAGACCTTGCGCCCGGTGACGCCGAAAAGCTCCAAATTGCAGATCAGATAGGGCACCAGCGCCGCGATCGTCATGAGCAACAGGATTTGGATCGCGCCGATCTCGGGTGCGAGGAGGAGCAGTGTTCCGAGCGCAATCAGGACCAGGCCGCCGGCCAGGCCATCAATACCGTCGATCATATTGATGGCGTTGATGAGACCGACCATCGCAAACACGGTGAAAGGCACCGAAAGCACACCGAGATCGATCGGTCCGAAGCCCAGCAAATCGCCGAGCGAGGTGAGCGTGACCTCGCACCCGAGGGTCAAAAAGAGTGCAGCAACGACTTGCGCCACGAAACGCGACCTCGGTCCGAGACCGAATCGGTCGTCGAAGGCACCGACCACCACCAGAAGCGCTGCCCCTGCCATTCTGAAGAGGTGCTGCGGCGTGATCAGCGGCAGACTCAGCAGACTGCCCGCGACGAGACCCAAAAAAACGGCGATCCCGCCGATCGGCGGCACGGCGTGGCTGTGAACTTTGCGCCGCTCGCCCGGGTGATCCATCAGGCCGATCACGGGCGCCAACGGATAAAGCACTGCGAGAACAATGCTGCTTGCGAGAAACGCGACGACAATACCCAGAATTGTCATCACCGGATGCCTTCCAGCGTGAAATCAGGAGGCGTCTTCAGATCATGTGCGAACATATCCATCTCCTTGCACAGAATTCCACAGCGTGCCTCTCGACACCGGGATCCCTTTGTCCAGATCCCGCGTAACCAAGGGGAGGAAAGTTTGATCCCAAGTACACAAAGCGACATTTAAACGGGTTCAGGGGAAAACCACAAGCCGTGAATTTTTATTGTGAATACGCAACAATTTACCCCCGAACGCTATCCGGTCAACGCGCCGTCTGCCTCAAAGCGGATCGGTGACGGCCGCCCCCGAAACGTCAGTACGCGATCCGCAGGATCCGAGCGTCCGCCCCCCGACCGTCGAACAGGATGTCGATGGTGCCCGTGCGATCGATCTTGCGTCCTTGGGCGTCGCGATAACTCACGCTGAACCCTGCCCGTGCGCCGCAACGGCCGTTTCCTTCCGGGCGGATACGTGTGCCGGCAAAGACGATTCGACGATCGCTGGTTTGGTCGAACCAACGCACGTAGAGCTGGCGGATGCCCGACCGACCGCGTGTCTCGTTCTCTTGCGCATTCGCACTGTAGAGGGCCATGAGGCGGTCGAGTGCGCCTGCATTGTAAGCACTCCGGAAGCGATCGAGCACACCGGCTGTCGGCTCGCAGCCCGGAATCTCGGGAGTTTCGGATGTCGCCACGGGCGATCGGCGCGGTGTCGATGTCGGTCCCGGAACCCTGCCGGTCACGGGCGGCGTCTTGACCGCCGCGGCACTCGATGTCTCCTCGACCGCGGAGGGGCGCTTGCGAAGCGGCTGGACGGGCGCGTCTGCGGAAACCTTCGATCGGGCCGGTGCCTGCGCGGCAGGGCTCGCCGGGGGATCGGCCCGACGCACCCTCTCGGTTACCGCCGGGCTGGTCGGATGCTCGGCCGTTTTGGCCATCGCGACCGGCGGAATCACGGACGCTGCGGACGGGGCGCGCATGCGCGCGTCGACCTCGACGAGGGGCTCGTGGGTCGAGGAATCCGGCGATCGTCCCAACGCGTGCCCACTGTCGAGCGCCGGTATCGGGCGGATCGGCGCAACCCGAATCGGAAGAGCCGGCGCATCCGGGCGGCTTGCAACTTGGGATCGGGACTGATCGAACAGCGCCGGGGGCGGCACAGCGCGCAGGCGGGGCGGCGTCGGTGCCGGGGGAAGCCGCTCAACCGCCTTGCGCTCGGGCACAAGCGCCGGCTCAGGTGCGCGTATTGGTTCGGGCCAGGGCCCAGGCGGAACCAAAGGGGCTGGCGGCGGCACCTGCGCATCGGGCGTTGGCCTGTTGATCGCCTCCGTCCCAGCGTCGGCGAGTGCAGCAACCAAGACCGGCGGAGTCGGGTTTGGAGCGCGTATCGGGGCAATCGCCGTCGGCGGCGCATCGAGCCGCAGAATCGCATTGTCCGACGAGGCGTCCGGCCTTTCAACACCGTCGAGCCGTGCCTCGGACGCCGGCATCGCGGTAACCTCGCGCGCTGACGCAACCCGGTGCGGAGAGGGTTCGGGGTAGAGCAAGGATGCCAGAATCAAGGCGCAGAAGAGGATCAAGCCGACGAAGAAACGTACCTGGAAGGACTCGGCGCCGCCCAGGTACCGACGCAGTCGCGCGCCGAATGACTGATTCACCCTCGCGGCACCCATGGGGTAGGGATCGACCTGTTTCGGTGATCGACCGCGACGAGCGCGGACCGTTTGTCGCGTCGACAAGGGGCCGGACGCCGACGCGCCGCGTTCGAAGGCGGCATAGGCGATATTGATCTGCTCGGTGCGCTCGTTGTGCACGAGGGCGCGCGCGGGGTGACGATCCGGATGGTAAGCCTGGATCAAACAGCGGTAGCGCTGCTTCGCGGCCACGACGCCGGCCGTGTCGCGCAGGCCGAGGATCTGTTCGGGAGACCCGCTCGGTCGCGCGAAGAGAAGACGATCCAGGATGTCGTAGGCACGCCTCGCGGCTTCCAAACGCGTGAGTCCCGTTCGTGCAATCGCCTCGTCAAGCGCAGCGACTTTCGGATTGTCCGGGTTGCCCAGCCAAATCAATAGGGCATCGAGCTGTTGCTCGAGCGTGGCTGTGGCGATGCCGGACACCAGGGTCCGCGCGAGATGTCGTGGCCAGTCGTCAATCATTGGGCAGGGGCTGAAATTCAAGCGTGTCGAGTCGGAGTGTCCCGCTCAAGCGTCGGTCCAGGGCGTTGGTCGCGACGCGCCGAATCCGCATGGTGACGAGCAGACAGTCTTCCGGTACCTGGATCTCGAGCTCGAAGGGTTCACGGGCCCAGCTTCCCCGGCGCGGCGGGGTTTGCGCCCGGACCACCGGACGGGTCGCGATGGTGTAAAGCTCGACAAAGACCCCCGAGCGCGTCGTGATGTCCTCGCCTGACCAGTAGCCGCGCAGACGGTAGGAGCTGCCCGGCCGCACGCGCATGATCTGGCTGGGTTGAGCGAGATCGACATTCTCGGTGCCGAGGAAATCGATGCGCAGGCTGTGGTGCCGCGCATCGCCCTGCGGGCCTTCGACGCCGATCCTGAAACCGTCGCCCGTGGCGTGATAGCGCCACCCGGGCGTGGCCCAACCGGGCCTGAAGTCGGGACCGAGCGGCACAAGCGGCTCCTCGAAGCGACCGTTGACGAGTCCGGGGGGTTCACCGAGCGCCTGCTCCCAAACCGCATCGGCCTGCGCGTGACGTCCTTGGGTCGCGAGCATTTGAAGATAGGGAAACAAGAGGTCCTCCGAGGCGCGACTCTTGTCGTCGAGCCGAGCCCAGAGGGCCTGGGCCAATGCCAAATCACCGGCTCGGCGAGCGAGGTCGAGGAGGCCACGCTGATACACCGAGGCCTCGTTCGGGGCACGCGACCAGACGTGCGCCGCAGCATCGACCAGGGCCTCGGGCGCCGGCTCGAGACGACGTGCGAGACCTAATGTCCGCAGCCCATCCCCGGGGGCAATCGCCCAATAGTCCATGAGCGCGGCCAGTGCCGCATCGGGCGGCCCCAAGACGACCTGCATCCAAGCTGCGCGCTGCTGCAGGACCGCGCGCTCGGGCCACAATGCGCGGGCGACGCGAATACTGCGTGCGGCACCCTCCTGATCACCCGAAGACGCAAGCAGCTCGGCGAGGTCGAGCCAGATCGGGGCGTAGAGGGGGCGTTCGCGTAGACTGGCCTCCAACAGCGCGCGAGGCTCGGACGTGTCGCCTGACAGGGGCACGAGACGACGCGCCCATTCGCGTGCGGCTTCGCCGCCGCTCCAAGGCAGACGCGGCGGCGTGGGCAGGGCCGCAGGATCGACGAGGGTATCGACGGGGAGAGCATCGCGTGTCGCCTCTCCCGCCAGGCGATCCACCCACCAACCCTGAAGGGCGGCCGTCGCCCAGAGCAGGGTAGAGAGGGTCAAGGCGACGATGGCGAGAGCACGGGACACGGGTTACGGACGCCTTGTCGAAGGGACGGAGGAGACCCCGAGCGAACGATCCCTGCGGATCGCACTCAGGCCATTGCCGAAAACGCCGACCCCCGCCGTTTATGCCGACGATCGCGCGGTGCTCATAACGCCGGCCACCGCGATGACGTTGCGTTGTAGGGTGAACAAGCGCAGCGCAGTCCACCGGCGCCGGCGCGGGGTTCGGTGGACTTCGCTCTCGCTCGTCCACCCTACCGGCCTCATAACGCCGGCCACCGCGATGACGTTGCGTTGTAGGGTGGACAAGCGCAGCGCAGTCCACCGGCGCCGGCGCGGGGTTCGGTGGACTTCGCTCTCGCTCGTCCACCCTACCGGCCTCGTCCACCCGTCCGGCCTCGTCCACCCGACCGGCCGGTATTGTGAACGGCGCCCCGACGATCGGAAACACGGCGTCTGCCGAAGGTTGGTCGTGCAGCCTCCGGGGGCCTGAAACAAGTGTTTTCGGTCTGCGCATCGCCTCGGCTCAGGCGACCTCGCGATACAGGGCCGTCTCTTTGTATGAACCGTAGTTGTAGTAATAGCGGTTGTAGTAGTTGTACTCGCTGCTGTGCGGCTCGACCATATTGAGCACGGAGCCGACCAAGGGTGCATCGACCGCCCGCAAGCGTTTCACGGCCTCGCGCAACGCACCGCGGCTCACCAATCCTGCAGCCGAAACCAGAAGTACGCCCTTAACCTTGGTCGCCAGCACGATAGGGTCGGCGAGTCCCATGACGGGGCTGCTGTCGACGATCACATAGTCGAACCGACGCGACATCTCCTCGAGCATCCGGTCGGTCGCGCCCGAGCTCAGAAGCTCGGCGGGATTCGGAGGCGGCGTCCCGGCGACCATCAGGGTTAGATTTTCGATGGCCGTCGGGTAAAAGACATCGGACTCGCCCTGCACCAGATATTCCGTAAGCCCCGGGGCGCGCGGCACATTGAAGATCCCGTAGAGACGCGGTTTGCGCAGATCCCCGTCGATCAAGAGGACGGAGGCACCGGTCTGCGCCAGGACGATGCCCAGACTGACCGAGGAGGTGCTCTTGCCCTCCCCTGGTACGGCACTGGTGACCATCAGAGTCTTCGGAGCACCCCCTGGGGTCGCGAACATGAGGCTGGTGCGAATAGACCGGAATGCCTCGGAAAGACCCTGATCGCGTTGCAGATGGGCCATCAGCTCGATCGGCACGCTGGGCACGTTCGCCTTGGGATCGACGCGCGGCAACAACCCGAGACTGACGAGGTGCACCAAGCGCTCCACCTCCTCGGGGTCTCGAACGCTGTTGTCCAGAAGATTCAGGAGCAGCGCGAGCCCGATCCCGCCCATCAGGCCAAGCACGGTCGCGATCGCGAGATTTCTGCTGAGCCTGGGCGCGAACGGGCCGTTGGGCACGAGCGCACGGTCGATGACCGAGGCCGAGTCGCGCTCCATGCCTGCGGCGACACCGACCTCCTTCATGCGTTCGAGCAGTCCGCTGTAGAGCTGGCTGTTGGTTTCCCACTCGCGCTTGAGGATATTGTATTGAACGGCACGATCCTGGAGCTCCAGAAGATCCTGCTTCTGCTGCTCGACCGCTTGGGTGAGCCGCTCCTCGCGATCGGCGAGCTGGCGGTAATTCACCTCCAGACTCTCCACGAGATCTCCGAGCTCTTTTTCCAGGGTGGCTCGAATGTCGTCCATCTGGCGCTGCAGCTCCTGCATGCGCGGGTACTCGGAGGTGTAGGTCTGGCCCAAGCGCGCGTATTCGCCGCGCAGGCTGGAGAGTTGGCCCTTGAGGTCCGTGATCCGGCTGTCCTGCAGGACGGTCGGCAGACTGTCGACGTTCGCCTGCGCCAACTGTTGATAGAGCGACTCGGCCGCGATCCGCTCGCCCTTGACCTTGGAGAGGTTGATGTTCAGCTCGGTCAGACGGGTTGCGATGATGTTGTTGCGGTCCTCCAGATCCACGACTTGATTCTGGCGCGCGAAGGCGTAAAGGTCTTTCTCGGAGGTCTCGAGCTTGCCCTGTAGCTCCTCGATCTCGCTCTTGAGATAGGACTCGGCGCCGCTCGACAGCTCGAATCGCTTGCGGGCGCTGAGCGCGAGATAGGCGTCGGCGACCGCGTTGGTCACGGTGGCCGCGAGTTGACGATCGAGGCTCTCGAAACTGATTTCGATCAGGTTGGATGCGCGGATCGGGTTCACCGTGAGGCCGCCTTGTACCCTGCCAACCAGGGCACGCATCTTGCGGTCCTCGGAAGGGGCCGCACTGTTCCCGGAGAGATCGGCGTTCGCGGTCTGCCCCCCTGCACCGCCGGTGAAGAGTCCAGTGATACCGTCCTTGATCGGACGAATCAGCATCCCGGAGATTTCGCGGAGTCCGGCCGCAAGATCGCGTTGCCGAAGCTCGCCGTTGAAGGCCGGGTGTTCGCCGAGATCCAATCGTTTGACGACGGCCTCGGCGACGACTCGACTCTTGATGATCTCGATCTGGGTGCGCTGAAAGGTGGCCGAATCCTGTGTGGTGCTTTGAACATTCTGGAATTGAACAATCCCCTGACTCTGCGGCGAGACCTCGAGCACCGTCGTGGCCCGATACACCGGGCGCATGATGAGGGTCGCGGAGGCCACGGTGACGATGACGATCGCGGCGAACAGCAGGATGGTTCGCCGATTCTTCAGCGCGATCCGCCAGAGCTCCCGCAAATCGAGGCCGTCGTCCTCCACCGCCTCCGGGTAATACAGCGGCTCGTAGGGCGCCAACCGATCCGGCTGGCGCAACTGGGGGACCCGCGCCGAGGCTGACGGGGTGGGCGGCGGCAGAGGCTTCACGCGATCGTCCTTTTCGAGTGTTTTATTGGTAGAGAATGCCGAGCGAGAGCACTCTGAGCGCTTGGTTCCACATCACCACGGCGCCCTTCTTGGCATAGTTGGTATCGACCACCACCACGTCGCCGTCCTGGAGAAGCATATCCTCCTGCCCGAGATCGCGGATCGCGACGAGGTCGACCGGAATCTCCCGAGGCGACCCGGTCCCGTCGTGCCGGATCACCCGGATATTCTTCTCGACCGACGTCCAATCCGTTCCGCCCGCCATGGCGATCGCCTTGAGGACGGTCATGTCCGGGCGCAGCGGGAAGGAGCCTGATTTGCCGACCGCGCCCTCGACGAAGAAGACGCCTGCCTCCGGGACATAGACGCTGTCGCCGCCGCGCAGGGCCAACGCCTGGGCGCCCGGATCCTTCACCAGGTCGCGCAGGTCGACGATGAGGTTATGGGTCGCGACCTGGCCGGTTTGCGGATCGCGCACCCCGGTGCGCACACTGACCGTCGAGCCTGCATTCGGCGCCAAGCCGCCGGCCATGGAGAGCACCTCGAAGAGGGTCCTCGGTCGCTGCATCGGAAAGACGCCGGGATTGGCGACCGCTCCAGTCACCGTGACCTCCTGGGAGGCATATTGGTCGATGAAGATCGCAACCTGGGGCGAATGGATGTACCTGCTCAGGCGCTGCATCAACGCCTGCTCGGCTTCGGCGGTGGTGAGACCCCCCAGGCGAATCTCCCCGACCAGGGGCAGATTCACGGTGCCCGGACCAGTGATGCGCACGCTGAGACTATTGATCTCCGGTGCCTGAGGGGCCTCGATCTTGACCACGTCGCCCGGACCCAGACGGTAGTCGTGGCTGGAGAGGTTCGAGGATTGCGCCGCGGCAGCCATGGTGAGCTGGCGATTGAGATCCATCACCCGCGCCTGGTCCGCACGAGCCTGTGCCTCCGCGGCAATCGACGCGGCCGCGGCGGCGTCCGATCCATCGCTCCGGGGAGTCGCGCAACCCGCGAGCGCGATCACGGACACTAGCAACGGCACACACCAGCCGGCGAAGGGCTTACGACTCATCACTTCAGACACCGTTAAGGCGATCCGCCCGTGAACCAGTGGTTCTCGTCGCGGATACGTCGGAGCGGAAAGGCACGCCGAGAGACCGGCAGTAGAGGACATCAAAGCACTCGGAGGGTGTAAAGGCGCTCGAGACGATCACCCGGAGTGGGTCGCGGCGCGCCCGCCCGATCGACTCGAGATCACGGGAACACCGCCTCGCCTTGAATCAGGGGACCACCGGGCTCGCCGGCCCGGCGTCATCGTTCCGTCTCCTCACGGTCTCGGCGACCGTGACTGCGGCAACTGTCGCGGTCACCGCTAACGGCAAGGTGGCTGCACCGAGGCCCCCGAGGATGCCGGCCCCGGAAACACCCGCGCCGGCAACGCCAAAGCCAGCGGCACCGGCACCGCCGGCGGCACCTGCAACGCCGACGGAGCCGCCCGCGGCGCCGGTAGCGCCGGCAACGCCGACGGAGCCGCCGGCGGCACCGGCTCTAGCCTCGATCATGTCGATCTTCGGCTGACCTTCGTAGACCAAGGCACTCGTCTGCAGCTGGATGACCTGGACGCCGCCCGACGCATCGACCAACACCAAATAACCATCTTCGCCATCGGCGGAGACGGCCACACCGCCCTTGCCCGTACCCTGCCCCAGATCGATCAGCCCGTCGCCGTTCACCAGGAAGACGTTCGCGCCCGGGTGGACCTCGAACCCGACTTCGCCGTGCGCTACCGCGAGCAGATAGCGGCCATCCGAGAGCTCGACGCTGGCCGCGGAATCCGGGGAGAGCTTGACGATACCCCTGCAGGGGATCGTCAGAACGGATAATCCCTCACCAGCAACGGTTTGGATGTTGTCGCCGGAGAACACTACGTAATCCTGACCGGGTCGCACCTTGACCTCGAGGCCCTGCCCGGTCACCGTTGCCGCCTGATCGGTCGCCAGGTTGCCGATGATCTCCGCCGCCCCGACATCGAGCGACAAGCCGAGGGACACGAGAAGCGCGACGACTGAAAGTCCGCGGGATTGGCGCATCGGCATCTCAAATCTCCTATCCATGTGTTGATGTTCGCGAGCTTACGTCAAGAAACGCTGTTCTCCAAGTATAGACGATGAAGCATAGGGGCCGCGTTCGTTCCGAACCGGCATGTCGGTCGATGTCTGCACGCGACTAGGCCGATTGTGGCGCGAGTATTGCTTCCCGTATGACCGACCGGCGGCCCGAGGCGCTGCCTGACGAAGGGGGCCGCTCGCGGGGCTGGGCACTGGAAGGAGCGGAGCAGGCCCACAACGGAATGGACTGGAATAGAAATCGATGATCGATTGCCACTGCCACATCCTCCCGGGGATCGACGACGGCGCGCACACGCTCGAGGCAGCCCTGGACATGGCCCGCGCCGCGTCCACGAGCGGGATCGAGGAGCTCGTCTGCACCCCTCATCACCTGAACGGGGTCTACGACAACCCCGCCGACGCGATTCGGCAAGCGTCGGCAAACCTGCAGAAATGTCTGCTCGAGGTCGGTATCCCGCTTCGCGTTTATCCCGGCTCCGAGCTGCATCTGGTGCCCGAGTTGCCGCGCCAGTTGCTGGACGGCGCCGCGATGACCTACAACGACCTCGGCAAGGCCGCGCTGATCGAGCTCCCCAAGGCCACGATCCCGATGGGCGCTGAGACCATCCTCGAGCAGCTCCTCTATCGCGGGGTGACGCCGGTGATCGCCCATCCCGAGCGCAATCTGAGGCTTGCGCGACGACCGGAACAACTGGCGGAATGGATCGCCCGGGGATGCAAGGCACAGCTCACGGCACAGAGTTGCAGCGGTGATTTCGGCGAGCGCATGCAGCGCCTCTGCCGGCGCTGGCTGGAGTCGGGATGGGTGCATCTGATCGCCTCGGACGCGCATCGCGCGGCGGGGCGCAGCCCGGACACCCTGGCAGCCGGGCGTGCCAGCGTCGCCGAGTGGCTGGGCGAGGAGGCAGCAACATTGCTGACCTGCGAGAACCCGCGACGTTTGCTCAACGGCGAGGATCTCGTGAGCCTCGCGCCCCGCGCCGACCCTCGAACGGCGCCGGCCCGACGCCGCTGGCTCGGCTTCTTGCCTTGGCGTCGCTGAGCGCGGCGTCCTCGCGCTCGAGCGCCCGGTTGCACACAACCCCGACGACCACCCAGAAAACGAAGGCGGTGCCCGGAATCTGCAGGTTGAAATCACCCAAGCTATGCAGAGCGATCGCGGCGATCCCGCCGGCCGCGCCGGCGCGCAGCCGGTTGAGGCGGCTCGGCCACGCCCGCCACCACCACACCACCAACGCCGACGACACCAGAACGGTCCCGAGCACGCCGAATTCGAGCACAAACTGCACCCAGTCGTTGTGCAGATAGTCGAAGGTCGGGGCGAGCGAAGCCGGCTGAACCAATTTGAAGATGTCCTCGAACCCGCCGGCGCCGGCGCCGGCGATCCACGTCTTCGCCGGCAGGTGCCCCAGGGGAAGCAGCGCCTCCAAACGGCCGGTGTCGGTCACAACCGTCGAGTACCTCAGCAACAACGGCGCGAGCCCGAAGGCGATCGCCAATCCCAAGGCCACCAACCCCGCCGAGAACAGCCACAACCGCTCCAATCCGGCCACCCGCCCGACCCGATTCGCCCGCGCCAGCAGAACGAAGACGAACAGCCCGAAGAGCGCCGAGGCCGTCCCCAAGCGGGACAGCGAATTAAACAGGGCCAAGGCCATGACCAGACTGAAGATGAGGACAAGAAGGTAGCGCACCTCATGAACGCGCACCGGGCGCATCCGGGTGCCGAACAAGAGATACGCGATCCCGAGGGACCAACCGAGCGCCAGGAGTCCCGCCAGGTGGTTGCGGTTCCAAAAGGTGCCGACCACGACACCGTGATTGGCAGGCGCCGGCCAAAGCCCCAGGACAGTCTCGAAGCGCCCCATGTGGGCAATGAATCCGTAGAGGGCCTCGGCGAAAACCAGCGCAACCAGAATCCCCACCAACACCGCCAGCTGTCGCCGCGGCAGCGCCGCTACCAAGGAGGCCGCAGCCCAATAGGTCGTAAACATCCCCCAGTATCCGAGTGTGGCGGAGATGTTGGGTGAAAGGCGGGTGATCGGCAGCTCGGAATACTGCGCGAGCAGATCGAGCGGATAGGCGCCGATCCAATCGAAGACCGCCCGCGGCAACGGCAGAAGCTGCAACCCGACCCACCCCGACACAGCCAGCCAGACCCACAACCAACCGCGGTCCCGATGATCCGCCCCCGAGCCGCGAGCGAGGCGCCAGGTCCAGGTCAAGAAGAACAGCCCGGTGATCGCCGCGCCCGCCAATGCGCGCGGGCCCGGATGCACACCGCCCATCATGACCATCAAGACGGCCGCGACCGAGCCGATGACCCAGACCTGCAGCCAGGCCAAAGCGCTCGGGACAGGTGTCGACTCGCTCGGGATTGCGGTTCGGACAAGGCCGTCGTCGCGGTGTGTCTTCATTGATCTTACGCGAGAAACCCAGCCGTCAAGGCCGGGAGGGAGAGCGCGCAGCGCGGCTAGGCTGCCCGCCTCGCATCCTCCGTTTTGGTTGAGTCAAACGGGTCGCTTTAGCTCGGCTTTGGCCGTTTTCGGGCCTTGGAGGAAGAGCTGAGTGATGCCCATAAGGGTAATGTTGAGATTGGTTGAGTTGGCGGCAAAGGGAGGCAGGCGATATGGTCTGATGTCGACCAAAACCCCATCCATGACCGCCGATGCCCGTTCTGCCTGCCTCGATTGTATCCGTTCTGCAGCCGTTTGCCTGCCTGTTCACACGTCCGACCCGGGAGCATGCGCGCGTGCTGTTGGTCGGCACGTTGCTGGCCCAAGGACCGCGCACGGTGACGGGGCGCTGCGGGTGATGAGGATCGGGGAGGTGCGACGCTTCGAGCGTTACCATCGGGAGCTGAATCGGGCGAGCTGGTCGAGTCCACAAGGCGCTCAGATTTTGCTGGGGATGTTCAAACACTCAATCGGTTGCACGGTGCACGAAGCGGTCAACTGCTCTTTCTAGGATCGATGATCGATGGCGTGTGTGCTTCGTCTGGTCAGCCGACGGGCCGACGGAGGTCGAGATCGTCGACGATCATTAGGGTACCACTGCAATGACCGACAAACTGCCCCCGATTCACCCCGGCGAGATCCTGCGCGAGGACTTTATGCTGCCGCTGGGCCTCTCCAGCAACGCCCTCGCGCGTGCGATCGGCGTTACTCCGGCACGGATCAACGAGATCGTGCGCGAAAAGCGCGGGATCACGGCCGAGACCGCCCTGCGGCTCGCCCGCTTTTTCGGAACCGAGGTGGATCTCTGGAGGAACCTTCAATAGCGTTAGGATCTGGAACGCGCGAAGGATCTGCTCGGCGATTCACTTGAACAGATTAAGCCCATGCACCTTGCGGCCTGACGGAGGGATCCGCGGCGGGCTCCTCGTCGTCGCCTCACCTTGCCGTCGCGTTGCCGGTTGACTGATTCGTGATCGGTACTCCGCCGACAGTGGTAGTTCCTGTCATCACGAAGGAGAGGGCGCAGCGGAGCGTCATAAAGCGACAGGGGACCTGCGTCGCGGCACGTGGCTGGGGGGCCGGGAATGGGGGTTGGTCAGACCTATCGAGTTTGTTGGGTTGATCACTGGCATCTGGGCCCGAGGAGCGGTTCCTGTATCCGGAAGGTCTGGGGGTAAGGGACGGCCATGAGCGGTCACCCAGCGCCCGAAAGGCGGTGACTCTTCAATCCTGACAACGGAAAGTCGCTCGCGGCTCAACGAGTGACAAGTCACGACCCAGAGCTGACACTGAAAATCAGCCAGTGATTGGCCGCAATGCGACACAGAGCTGCCGCCCGTAACGGCGCTGGATCGTCCAACCTCCCGGCAGCAGAGATCGGCTCTTCCTCCTCGACGGCAGCACGATTGACGACCGTGCTGTTTGTCTGTCTTTCCTCGCCGCCCCGATAGTGCAGCGGCGAGATGCCGCCATAGGGATGGTCGCGCGCAAGCGCCTCGCCCAGAAAGCGACCAGCTTTCCATCGTGCACAGAGGCCGCTTGCGCTCTTCGGTCACCGGGACCCGATACGAAATGAAGTGCGTGTTGTCATGACAATGTCTGTCGAATATCATGGAGATAGATCAACTGGAGACGAGCATGCCGAACCCTCAAGCCCGAAGCACGAAGCTCGATCTGCGGCTCACGCCCGAGGCGAAGGCGCGGCTCAGTGCTGCGGCCTGGGAGCGCCACCAATCGGTGGGCCAGTTTGTATTGAGCAGCGCACTGGAGCGCGCCGACGAGACCCTGGCCGATCGGCGCCACTTTGGGCTCAATGCCGAGCGCTGGAGCGCCTTCATGGCCGCGCTTGAGATGCCGCCCCGCGCGCTGCCGCGCCTCGAGCGTCTCTTACGTGAGCCGACGCCCTTCGATCCGCCCGACTCTGCATGACGGTCGGCTTCCGGATCGAGAAGCTGCGGCGCGACCATCTGCTCGACGCGTTCTTGAGCGGCCGTGAGACGCTCGATCGCTTCCTCCTGCGCTATGCCTTCACCAATCAGCAGGCCAACGCCTCGCAGACCTATCTCGGTCTGCATGATAAAGAGGTGATCGGCTTCTACACCCTCGTGGTGGGTGAGGTGGCGTATGACGATGCTCCGGAGCGACTGACCAAGGGGTTCGCCGGCCATCCCGTGCTCATCATGCTGCTCGCCCGGCTCGCAGTCGCCGTCACTTGCCAGCGTCGTGGGATCGGCGCGGGCTTGCTCAAAGACGCTATGCGCCGCACGCTACAGGCCGCCGAGACTGGCGGTATCCGCGCCTTCGCGGTCCATGAAAAGGACGACGACGCCCGGCGTTTCTACGCTCACTTTGGTTTTGCGCCCTCGCCGACCGATCCGCTTCATCTGTTCCTCCTGGTCAAAAACCTGCGCCGGCTACTCCCTATCGCGGATCTGTGATTGCGTCCGCGCTCGCGGCGAGCACGGCGCCGGGGGTCAGTTAGATCTTCGGACGGTCGCCGACCGCGTCTGCTGAGCTGTTTCGCTGCCGCTGGCTGACAGCGATGACCTGACCGCGGAGATCTGACGCTTGGATACAGCGCCTGGCGAAGGTGTCTGCTTACTCGGCCTCTCCGGCCGCTCTTCCAAGGTGCATGCGTGACCTGTCAATCGACAGAAAGCAGGGATGACGAAGTCGGCGTCGTCGACTCGGTCAGTTCCGGAGAGACCACGAGTGACCGTTCGATCCTGGCAACGGAAAATCGAGCGCGCTTCAACCAGTGACAAGTAACAACCCCAAGGGCCATTCAGACTTCGGGGTAATGAATGGCGGCTTCAGGGGGTTGAGCTGCTTTTGATGCGGCGCCCACCATTGCCGGCTCATCGGCCGAAGCGGCCGTGGCCCTTCCAAAGAATAATCGTCGGGTTTGTGAAACAGGACAGTTGTACATCTGGCCAGGAAGAGCGGGGCGATTTCAAATATGGCGTCAAGTTGCTTCCAACTCCGGTAGCGGCGTTGCCGATGGAGGTCGGCCGGGACCGGCGGATGCCGCGAGCAGCGAAACAAGCTTGGTCATGGCATCCTCATTCGGTTCGCGGCACGAGACCGACGCGGCGGGCCTCGAGTGCTCGCAGCAATTTGGTCTTGATCTCCTTGAACAGAACCCCGGGTAACTCGCCATAGGCCACGCTCCCCAAGTCGCCGGGACGCGCGAAGCGCAAATCCGGACCCGGCCACGTAAATCGGTTGGCTTCGGTTAAGATCACCCAGGATCGCTCGTTGTCCAGTGCGAGACGGCGCTTGGTCGCAGGCGGAAGCTCGACGGCCAGGGACGGGTCTGCCGGCGGACTGTGGGTGACCGGCAGAACCGTGACGATTCGCTCTCCCTCCTGGTTTGTCGTGACCAAAATCACGGCGCAGGGGCGGTCCTTGAGTCCTTCCTCTTGGCCGCGTCGGTGTGCATCTCCCCATAAGTAGGCGTAGCGAATCACCAGACCCGGGATTGGCTCCGGCAATGTCACTGTTCTAGCCGGTCACTTCAGCGTCGAACGTGGCGGCGTGAGGTGATGCCTCGACGGCGCGGATGGCTTGGAGGTCGGCCTCGGTGAAATCCGCCAGCTGCATGACCTGCCGGTCACGTTTCTTCAGCCGTTGGTATTCATCCACCGACAAGACCACCAGCCGCTCGCGTCCGTTGCGCGTGACCGCGACCGGCTCCGTGAGGGCAACATCTTGATAACGGCCGAAGTGTCTCTGAAATTCGGCGGAACTAATGGTGACCATAACCTTGCGTCCTCGAGATCTGTCATTTCGATATGATACGTAAGATCCGAATGATGCGGAAGATGGCAAGCCGTTCTTTGACCTGGTTCGAATTCCGTGAATGATCGACCGGTGTGGCTTTTCCGGACGGCATCAAGATGCCGAAGCGCTCGCGCGGAGGCGCGCAGCGGGCGCATTCACGGCTCGGCGGCGAAGGATCTCGGGGTGAACGATCCCGACCCGCGCCTACTCGGCCGGCAGAGCCGGAAGCGTCTCGCGCCACAACTCGGACTCGGCCTCCTTGCGGACCTCCTCGCTGTCGAGTCCGTCGCTGCGTTGCACGGTGCGCGTCGCCGCATCCGCCCGGCCCTCGCTTCGGACGCTCAGCGCGCTGCCCGCGCCGGTGAGGTCCTCGACGGTGAGGGTGTCCAGGGTCGGGAAGTGTCCGGTCTCGTAAAGGATCGCCAGCCACTCGTCCAGATTCACCCGGGTCCAGTCGACCCGCGCGAAGTCCCGGATGTCGATCCCGGAGCACTCCGGTGATTGCGCCTCGCCCCAGTCGCGCCCGAGCTGCGGGCGGATCTGTTGGTTGAGGATCCGCGCAAGCGGGGTGTTGAAGCAGCAATAGCTCTCGCGCTTCTCTACGCACCAGGTCAGCACCTCCTTCCTGCAGTAGGAACCGACGCGATGGCAGGCGCGCAGCTCCCGCTTCGCACCCAGCTCGAACTCGCTCTGCTCGCAGGTCCAGATGATGCGGATCAGGATCATCACGACCGTGTAGATCATGTAGGCATACATCGCCCAGGCCATCGCCGTGCCGAGCCAGGCCGTGCCGCCGCCGAGCTGCAGCACCGAGCCTTCCGCCACCACGCCGCCGGTGACCGCCACCCCGCCGCTCGTGGTCGAGAAGAGCGCATTGACCGCGGCATCGCCGAAGAGCTGCGCGGCCCATTCCGCGGTCTGCTTCAGAAGCGCTTGTTTGACCGCATTCACTCCAAACTCGGCCGCGGCATCGGTCGCGGCCGCCGCGGTCTTGCCGGTGAAGCTGTTGGCGACGCTGACGAAGGACTCCTTGACCGCGCTCCAGGTGGCGGTGACCGGCTGGCGCAGGGTCTCCCAGGAGCCGCGGATCATGGCCCCTTTGTCGAGCCCCATGATCGCCGCATCGATCTTCCCGAGCGCGAAGATCAGACTGATGTAATCCGCCAGCGAAACGCCTTCGGGTCGCGTGCAGCAGTTGACGATCCCCCCGACCGCGCGTTTGCATTGATGGGCGCTGCCCGAGAACACCCGACAGCTGCCGCCCGGTGTGCACTGCATGTCCGAGACCGCCATCTGCACGGTCTGCAAGGCCCCGACCGCCTTGGCGAAGTCCGCGGACTGTTCCTCGGGAAATTCGGCGCAATCCGTGCCGAGGCAGCGCACCGGACCGGCACAGTCGAGCGTGCGGTTGCGCTCCAGAGACGGGATGGTGCGCGCGGTGCCGCAGTCCCAGGTCTCTTCGAACAGAAAACAGATGCCGCGGTTGTCGACGGCCCCCTCGACGCATTCGGACTTGATGAAGCCGCAGGCCGGATCGGCCTCCAAGGCGATGCAGTCGGAGGGTTGATCGCCGTCGTTGTAGGGACACTGCAGCTGTCCCTGCGGATCGGTCCAGCACGGCATCGGCCCTTGGTTGAAGCCCGAGCAGCTCGCGGTGACCTTGATCTCGGTGCAGAAGGGGTTCTGATCGGCCACGGGCGGAGCGGCCATGGCGTCCGGGCAAACGCGAACGTCGGCGTTCTCGTAACAGCCGTCCGCGGCGAGCGGGGGCGAGCCCAAGCACTCGAGCGTCCCGCTGCAGAAGTCGCTGCCGAGGATTTCGAGCAGGTCGTAGCAGCCGTCGTTCGGACCCCAGAGACTGCGCAGCGGCGGGGAGGCATAACGGATCTCCACCTCGAGCCGGATGCCGCCGGTCCAGGCGGCATCGTAGAGCTGCTGAATGCACCAGGCGCAGCCCGGCTCCGGCAGGGTCCCGTCGCCGAAGGTCCAGACATGGCCGTGGCGCAGGGTGAAATCGCCCCCGTTGCGCAGCGCCTGGGTCATCGGCTGCGCCGAATAGCCGAACGCGGTGCTCTGCACGCGGTTCGTGCCCGGAAAGGTCGCCGAATACCGCCCTTGATAGTGCTCGAAGAAGAATCCCTCCTCGGGCTCGGGCTGCGCCGGGCGCTCCTCGAAGGCAAGGGTCACCCGAATGTCCGTCACGCGCGACGGATCGCTCACGCCGAAGCCGCCCTCCAAAGGCGTCTGCAGGTCCAGCGGCGCGGATCCGTGCCAGGCTCCGGCGCGCTCCAGCACGACCCGCTTGCAGCCGGGTCCGCAGCTCTCCAACTCAGCTCCGCCGGTGACCGACACGAGACTGTCCGGGGCCGGGAGCACATAGTCGTGATACCAGGAGCAGGACCCGCCTTGCGGGGTCAACCGATCGCAAGTGCGCAGGTCCGGGATGTGGACCTCGCGGGTCCCGTTCTCGAAGGTCGTCTCGGTCTCGCAGTGGCCGAAGGTCTCGGCGATCGCCTCGAAGTCGTCGAGCACGTCGTCGGTTTGCGCCCACAGCGGGTCGATGCGCATGTCGGCACGGGAGCGCTCCACCGATCCGCGCAGGGTGCGGTACGCCTCGCCGGTCGGCGAGCCCTCGGAGATCAACTCAACTTGGGCCTGTTGGCCTTGGATCAGGGTGCCGTGGTGATTGCCGTAGAGCTCCGAGAAGCGCGCCGGATCGCCGCCGGCGGCGCCGGGAAAGAGTGCGTCGAGCCGCAGGTTTCCGCCGGGCATTGTCAGTGCATCGCCGGAGAGCGCCGGCAGCGTCAGCGTACCGGCCGCGTCGCGCCCTGCCTGTTGGCCAGCGTCGACGGCGTCGGCGAAGTCATCGCCCCACACCAACGCCCAGGGGGTCCAGGCCAGGGCGATGCAGAGGAGGCCGGTCAGGACCCGAACCGGGAGGGGATACCGTTCAGAAGGTTGCACAGCAGTCGTTCCAACGCCACAGCAGATAGAGATGGTCCTCCCCGACCGCCGGGATGTTGCGCCACTCCCCCCAGGTCAGCGGGCTCTCGCCGATCACATGGGCGCGCTGTGTCTCGGGCAGGGGGTAGAACATCGAGAGCTTGTACTGGCTCTTCGGGAGGAAGGGTGCGATCGGGGAGCCGCACAGCGCGTCGTCGCCCATCGTGCGGCGCGCGAGTCCTCGGCGGTGCAGGGCCGCCAGCGACCGGGCCGCGGCGAGACTGGTTTCGCGGGCACGCGAGCCGAGGGTCGGCCCGCGCCCGGTGAAGGGATAGAGGTTGCCCCAGGTCCCGGCACACCAGAAGAGCGCGTCGATCGGGGTGCCCGCGGTGGCTGCCGCGGCATCGGCCAAACAGGCGGCCAGGGCGACCGGATTGGCGAGCCAGGCGGCCTCCGGATTGGTGAAGAAGGCCAGCTCGTCGTGGTTCCAGGTCGGATCCAGCTCGGAGAGATAGAGCAGGTCCAGATCGACGTAGCCGTCCGGGTTGCAGCGGTCGTCCCAGAACAGATCCAGCAGGATGAGGAGCGGGAAGGCGTACCAGTGGAAGTTGTAGAAGGACGTATCGCTTGCGTCGTATTCCGCTTGTCCCGCGGTGCCGAGCAGCCGGCGACTGCCGAGCGGCAGGCGGATCCCGCCCAAGGCCGGCGCGCAGCGCGGCGCATGGACCAGCTCGATCAGCCGTGCGGGCTCCCACATCCCGACGGTGAAGCCCGGATGCGGCACGCCGAGGCCGTCGTTGCAGGCGCAGAACGGAGCCGAGGCCGCACCCGCCGGTGCGGTTCCTCCGAACAGGGGCATGCCGGCGATGCGGATCGGAAACAGACAGGCCCAGCAGATGTCGGTGATCAGTTTGCCCGAGAACAACTCGGCGTCCGGGCAGGCGGGATCGGCGGCATCGGCCACGCCGAGGGGTGCCGTCAGAAGGGCCGCGAGGAGCAGAGCAGGGCCGACGAGGCGGGGCAGGGTGGGTGCCTTCATCGGGGTTCCTCCGGGGGATGCTCGCGCACCAGGAAGACACGACCGGCGGCCTCGACGCTCGCCGGCACGCGCTCCAGGGCGAAGCGTTCGCGCACGTCGGGGGTGAGCAGATAGACCGTCTCCTCCAGGGCATCCTCGATCGCGCGAAAGCCCTCCCAGCCGGCCTCGCGATCCAAACGGGTCGCCAGATAGACCGTCCGCAACGTCCCGGCGCTCTCGCCCAGACGATGGGCCGTGCGGACCTGGGCTGCTTCGGTCGGATCGAACACCACCAGACGCAGCCCGAAGGCCAGGCGATCGAGCGGGTTGAGCCGCTCGCCGGCCCGCACCAGGACGGTGCCGTCCGGCAGGGCGATATCGGCCTTGGCCTCGATCACGGGATCGATCACCCGCGTGCGAGCCTCCCGCGCGGCCGGCAGATGTTCGAAGGCCGCGCGTGTCCAATAGCGCGCGAGCGCATGCTCGCGCAGTGCCGTGAGATCCAGCGCGGCGATCCGACGCGCGATCTCCTCGAGCATGTCCGGTTCGGAGATCGTCTCGACCGGTCCGCGCACGCCCAGATCCCCGGTCCGGCCGGCCGCCACCTGCGCCTGCAGCCAGGCCGGATCCGACAGGCCGGCGACCCGCGCGATCTCCCCGTCGGGTCCGGACAGGATCATCAGCGGGACGGCCTCGGCGCAGGCCTCGCGAAAGGGTGTCGGGTCGAGTTCAACCGTGGGCAGCGGATCGAGGCCCTCAAGCTCGGCATGGATCGCGCGCATGAAATCCATCAGCGGTTCGCCTTCGGCCACACCCCGAAAGACCACTCGCACGTCGGGTCGGGCGGCCGTGGCGAAGATGTCGCGCAGGGCAGCCGCGCCCAAGGCGCGCGAGACCAGGAGCGTGATCGTCTGCGTTGGGGTTGCGTCCGGACCTGGGACGGCGGGCTTTTGCGCGGTGGTCAGTCGCTGCATTCGTTCGCGTTCGGCCACGCCGAGCACCTCGCCCGCGCGCGCCGAGGTCTCGGAGCCCGGCCGGAGCCAGTCCGGGAGTGGCGTGCCGGAGACCGCCTCTTGGATGGCACCGGCCTGATCGCGCAGTGCCCGCAGGTCGGCGCGCTCGCTCGCCTGGACGGAGGCCGCCGTTGCGATCTGGAGCAACGCGCCAAGCAGAGCAGGGTAGCGAAGGTCAGAACACCGCATAGGCCCGCCCGATAATCTGATGACGGGGCAGCGGCCCCCAGTAGCGCGAGTCGAAGCTGTCGCGGGTGGCACCCATGATCCAGAGCGCATCGGCGGGGACCACGACCTCGCGGACGAACGTCGCTGCGGGCGTGCCGAGCGTGCCGGCCAGATCCAGTCCTTCGCCGACCGTTCGCCCGTCCACCCGCGTGGTCTGTTCAGTGACCGAGACCGTTTCTCCGGGCAATCCGACGACCCGCTTGATGACCTGCATCTGCATCGGGAAGAACGGCGCCATGCGCTCGCCGGCGGGGAAGGCGTAGAGGCCGTCGCGCGCGATCGCGCTGTCGTGGCGATCCACCAGAAAAACGGTGTAGGGCGGCAAGCACTTGTCGACCTGATCGTCGATCGCGATGCGAAAGCGCGTCCCGAAATACAGCATCGAGGCCAGGACGACGAGCAGCGCCGGCAGACCGTGCCGGATGGTGCGCGCCAGGCGGGCTGCGGGCGAGGCGGCGATGTGGGTGTCTGCGCTCACGGCTGCCCCCTCGACGGCACATCCCGCGGCCGGACATAGACATCCTCCGGCGCGGCGAGCACGGCCTGGGCGTCCAACACCAGAACGCCACCGTCGGCGAGACGCACGGCGGTTGTCCTGAGGTCCGCGATCGCCTCGCCGACGTCCTCCGGCGCGATCCCGTCAAGGGCGGCCGCGACATCGATGATCAGCACCGGCGGGCGGGTGGCGATGGCCTCGCGCAGCGGCCGGGCCGTGATCTCGGCACCGAGGTAACCGCCGGCGAGTGCCGCCGGCAGGATCGCCGCGAACAACAGGATGGAACCTGCACGGCGATCCGCGGGAACCCGGGTTTCCGGGTGCCGAATCTCGGGGACGGTGGTCTCAGGCAGCATCGGACGCCTCCGTCTCGGCCCCCGCCAGCAACCGGTTGATCGCCTGCTCGACGCTCATCCCGCGCTCGCGCAGACGCCGGATCGCCGCCACGTCCGCGGGCTTGGTGGAGTAGAGGAGTTGCCGGAAGGGGTCGACCATCAGCCGGCCGATCCCCGCGCCGCTGTCGGTGAGGGTCATGATCTCGGAGTAGGCACCGGGGACCGTATGCACGGTCTTGAGCATCTCCGCCCCCGCGGCGGTCATCGGCAGACGGTGATCGGCCTTGAGACGATCGATGGCGTGACCGGGCTGGGCGAGCAGGAGGGTGTGGGCGCTGTTGTCGGCGATCGCCCGCCCGGTGGGGTTGGCGTAGAGGTCGGCGAGGGACTGGGTGACGGTGATCGCGGCCCCGTTGTACTTGCGAAAGCGCCGGTAGCCGTGCTCGATGAAGGTCGCGACATCCCCCTGGGTGAGCAGATCCCAGGCCTCGTCGATCAGCACCAGCTTCTGGCGTGCGCGCTCGCCCAGGTACATCGCCTGCTGGATCTGGAAGATCAGCTGCAGCAGGATGACCTGCTGGAGGTGTTTACGTCCTTTGAGCTCTTCGAGCTCGAGCACCACCAGATCCGCGCTGAAGTCCATGGTGTTGCGCCCGTGGAACCAGCGTCCGTATTCCCCGCGCGAGGTGAAGGGATGCAACTGCACGCCGACGTCCTGCAGGCGCTCGTCGGCGCAGGCGAGCATGGCCGCGGCGATCAGATCCACGGTCATCGTCGTGCCGTGGGTGTCCCACAGCTCGCGCAGGGCGCGTTTGAGCCCGGCGGTGCGGTAGTCGCCGAGCGGCTCGGTCGGGGCGGCCATCGCCGTGACCATGGCGGCGATCACGTCGGCGTCCTCCTCCCAGGTGCGAAGCAGCTCGAAGGGATTCAGCACGATGTCCGAATCGGCGGTGAAGGCGACGAACTGCCCGCCGAGGGACGCGCAGAGGTTGGCGTAGCTGCGCCCGACGTCGATCACCCAGCAGCGCCCGCCGACACTCAGGTTGGTCGAGAGCAGCTCGTTGGCGAGGAACGACTTGCCCGAGCCCGAGGAGGCGGCGATCACGGCGTTGTAGTTGGTCGCCGAGTCGAAGAGGCTCAGATCCACGAGCTGACCGGTGCGCCCGATCAGGTTCAGCACCGGGGTGCCGGTGCCCTTCCAGTCGCCGAAGACCGGCATGAGCGCGACGGCGTGGGCGGCGGAGAGGGTGCGGTAGCGAAAGCTGGTGCGGATCGCCCCGCGATCGGCCCCGAACGGCAGACAGTTGAGAAACAGCGGCAGCACGAAGAAGCGGTCGGTCAAGACCTGAAAGCCGAGCTCGCGCCAATAGGTGCGCAGGTTCGAGGCCGCCCCGGCAGCCTCCTCCGGGGCGGTGAAGAGCACGATCCCCAGATAGGCCTGGAGCGGGCGGTCGCCATGATCCAGACGGGCGAACAAGGCGTCGAAATCGCGCTTGTTATGGGCCAGACGCGGCATGTAGTGCGACAGATTGCCGCTCACCTGATGGGCCGCCCATTGGGCGCGCGAGGTGAGATTCACCCGCGTCGCCTCGGCATCCGGGAAATGCAGGTTCAGGGTGATCAGCGCAGTGTGGCGCACCCCGCGCGAGCCCGAGAAGGGATCTCCGAGGAAGCGCGCGGCCAGCCCGAAGCCGGCCCGGTCGGGAAAGCGTTTGACCGAGAAGGTCTGGATGCGTTGCTCCCCGAGCGTGATGCCCTTGGCGTCGACGTCGATGCCGACGTCGTAGTCCAGATACTGATCGCGGACCGGACGCCGGGCATCGCACTCGGGCGTGATGCGGTCGCGCCACCCCGCCTGCGGCCCCCAGTTGAGCAGGGTCGTCATGATCCGCACGTGGCGGTCGGCGGTGAGGCTCGTCGGGCGCATCCCGGCGGTGACCAGCACCTGCAGGGCGGTCGCCTGCAGCTCGCGGGCATCGCGCAGCTCGTGCGCGCTCGGCTGCGGGGCGGCCAGCGGCAGCTTGGCCGTGACCAACACCTGCAGCTCGCGCAGACGCAGATCGCTCGACGGCGAGACCGGAGCGCTGCTGCCGGCGCGCAGATAGGCGGCGGTGCGGCGCGTGGATTCGCGCAACAGCGCGGTGGCGGTCTCGATGCGCAGCCCTTCCATGCGCGCGACCGTCTCCTCGATATCCGGCGAGGTCCAGAGCGCGACCTGCAGCAGCGTCTCGGGCGGCCAGTCGAGATTGCCGAGCACCAGCAGCCGGTCGGCGTTGGACTGATCGGCGGCGGAGAGGGGCTCGCACAGATAGCCGAAGGCGAGCGACTGATCGTCGAGCAGAAACAGATGGCTGTCCGGGTCGTAGGCCAGGGTCGGGAAGAGCGCGTTGGCGCGCGAGCCGGTAAAACGGCGCGGTGTCGTCATGAGGGCTGCTCGGTCAGGCGGATGATCGGGGGTGAGGTCGAGATCCAGGTCGCGCGGCCGCGGCGGACCATCTCCCGGGCGCGGCGGCGGGCACAGTCGCTCAGGGGTTTGCCGGAGGGCGAGCGCACCTGGACCGAGGCGCTGCGGGAGCGGCTCATGGCCGTGCCCCGTGAGCACTGTCGAACAGGCGGGTCTCCGCGAGTCGGACCATCGGAGTGCGGTTGCTCGGGTCGGCAGGCAGGGAGCCGAGCGACACCAGGGTCGCGCCGTCGACGGCGGCGACTTCGCGCGTGACGATTAGCGCATCGGCGATGGCGGACGGATGAAGCCGGAAGACGGCTCCGCGCGCGTCCAGACCCGCTTCGGTGTCCGAGGCCGACGCGAACATCGGCTGCGGGTGACGTCGGATGTGCGCCGCGCTCCAGGCGAGCGGGTCGACCGCGTCGGCCGTGAAGAGCGCGCCACCGTCGGGGAGCAGGACGGCCAGGCCATGGGCGGTCGTGGCGACGGCGAGGCGACCGGCACTGTTGTGTGCATGCGCGCCTGTCGTCTGCGCTTCGCCGGTCGGTTCAACGGAATATTCCGCCTCGCTGCAGAGCGCCGAGGCGCCGGGGGTCGCCTCGGCGTGGGAACCGGGGGCTACGCCGCAGCGCGTGATCACCAGCTCCTGTGACCGGGACGCAACGCCGTCGGCGTGGTGCCGTGCCATCCGGTAGGCGACCACGAAGAGACCGTCCGCGCCGTCCGAGGCGAGGGCGATCGCACGATCGAGCACCGCGATGTCCGGATCCGTTGGATAAAGAAGATCGGCGGTGCCCGCGAGCCAGGCGTCGCGATGGGCGAGCGCGCCGTCGATGACCTGCAGCGCGCTCGTGCAGCCCGCCGAGGCGAGTAAGGGCATGCGCCGGCAGACGTGGACCTCGCCCGAACGCGGATAGACGACGAGATCGCCGACACCGGGCAACACGCCGATCAGGGATTCGGGAAGCCGCGGGGCAGCGTCGGCATGCGCGACCGCAATTGCCATGACGAGGGCCACGCCGGCGATGGCGCGCCAGTGGAATCCGACCATGAAGACCTCGCGTGGAAAATGGGTCCCGTGGTCGGGACCCGGCAATGGACCCGATGGTCGGGGTCCGGGCGATCGGAACGATCCGATCAGAGGACGGGCAGGGTGGCGGTGACGACGCCGTCGACGATCGCCGGGGCCAGGAACATGCCCACGCCGGCGGCGATGCCCAGGACGAAGCCCATGATCGACTGGCGTGCGGCACCGGCGATGACGCCGATGATGATGAAGATCACGGCCACCACGCGGCCCAGAAAGCCGGTCATCCAACCGGTGAGCAGGGTGTAGAGGGCCGAGAACTCGGTGCCGGTGGTACCGGCCGAGGCGGTGGCGGAGATCGCCAAAACAACCAGGGTCGCGGCGAGGCCCGCGAACAGCAGGGTCCGGCGGTCGCGACCGGACAACGGGGGCGGGGACAACATGAAACGCTTCTCCGAAGGGTTGAGGAACCCGCGCCGCGCGGGTTCGGGTGGGCCGATCGTCCGGTCTGCACCGGACCACGGTGTTCAGGCGCCGCGCTTGTCCGCCCGCGGCAGGTGCGCGGGTGCGTGTGCCGGATCCGTCGGAACCGCATCCGGGGGCAGGACCGGCTGACCGCCCGGCGCGGCCGATCGCGGCTGCACCTGCAAGGGTCGCAGTACGGTCAAACCCCCGTGCGGTTCGCCGTCGTAGTGCCAGTGCTCGCGCAGCACCTCGATGTACACCGTGGAGGGCGGATACAGATCGCCGGTCGCATCCTCCCAAGGGGCGATCCAGGCCTGCATCGCCGAGGCGGCGGCGCGTTTGGGTTGATACTCGGCGGGGCGTTGGTCTTGAGCCGCCACCGATTCCGGGACGGGTGCTCGGGTGGCGCAGCCGTTCAGGGCGGCGAGCGCCGAGAGCATGAGCGGCAGCGTGAGGCGTGAGGTCATGGCGGTCTCCTAATCGCGCAGGCGTGTGGTCCACGCCCAACCGGACCCGGCTGCAAACCCGCTTTCGGTTTCGATCGGCAGGGCGCGTGCGACCGACGCGGGCGGTGGCCCGGCCCCGTCGCTGAGGCTGTAGACGGCACTCGGCGGCAGACAGAGCGGTTTGCCCGGATAGCCGGGACAGGCGTATTCGGGGTTGCCCGAGGCGCAACCCCCGAGCAGGGCTGCGCACAGCAGCAGGGGTGTGGCATGGATCATTCGCCGCGCTCCTCGACCGCGGCGAGCCAGGCTGCCAGGTCGGCGGGGCGACCTTGATGCAGGCGCCCGTCCGGCGCGATCAGGAAGGGCGTGCCGCGAATCCCGAGGATTTGGGCCGCGATCAGGGTGCGTTGGGCAACGGCTTCGCCGCATCCCGCCGCGGGCTCCGGGAGGTCTGCGGTCTGCCCGCCGAGCAGCGCGTCGCGCGCCTGCTCGGGAGCGGATCCGGACAGGCACGCCAGCGCGAGCACGGCGCGCTGCGAGGACTCGCCCAGGACCGGAATCGGGACCAGCCGGAAGCGATAGGTCGCGCGCAACGGCGCCAGATCGGCGTAGAGCGCGGTGCAATGGGGGCAGAAGGGATCGACGAAGACCACCACCTCGGGGCCTTCGCCGACGTCGATCGCCCCCAGATCGGCCACGTCGAGCTTCAGTCGTGCGAGATCGATCCGCCCGGCGAGGTGTTGGGTCTGATCGAACGCCGTGAGCTTGGCCCCGTGCCAGAGATCCACGGCACTGCCGCGCAGCACGTAGCGTCCGTTCTCGGAGAAGAACAGCAGCTCCCCGTCGGTGGTCTCCACCGCCTGCAGGCCGCCGGACGGCAGCTGCGCCATGCGCGCGATCGACGTGCTCGGCAACGGTTCGGCCATCCCGGGGTTCGCCAGCGACGCCGCCGCCAACCCGAGGGCGGCCAGCGAGGCACCGAGGTGTCGGGCAATACGCCCGGGCGTCTCGTCGAAGGGTGAATCGAGCTTCTGTCGCATGCCGCTGCCCTGTCCGTGAAGGTGCGGACAGAGTGCCGGCCGACGGGCGTGACGGCGACGGCGCTAAGCGCTCGAAAACGCGGCTTTACTCGCAGGTGTGTCGGCCGCTGCGCAGACGGCACAGCGAAGAGGTCGTCAAGGCGCCGACGGGGTTTTTGTGCACAATCCCTGTGGTCGGTCGTGTGGATAACCTGTGCTCGAGGGGATTAAGCGCCCGACAGGGCAGGGCGGAATGCCGGCCGGTCGCGGAATGCCCGGGTCCGGACTGCCCCGACGATCCCGTGCGCGGTGGATCCGGGGAGGGTGGTGCGTTCGTTGTGCAGGTGGCGGGTGCCGACCGGCCGAGTCGGGGTCTTTGCCGCGTGCCGCAGCGTCTGCAGGCGCTGGATGACGGTGGCGTCCCGACGCGTGCGGTGTGCCTCGTTTTCGGACCGGGAGGCGACCAGCTCGTCGACCCGTGCGTCGACCCGGCCGCGAGCGGTGCCCTGCGTGGCGGTCCGGGTGAGGACCCGTACGCCGGGTCCCCGGTCGGGCGGAATCCGGCGCACCGGATCGAGTCTGCGTTTCGAGTTGTCATTCGACAAGCGGGGGGGCGCGCGCCGACGACGTCGGTTCACTGACGGTTGAATGACGGTTCATATGACGGTTCGGGGGGCATGACGCCCCTACTTCCGGGGGCGTGACGCCTCTAGTCCGTGGGCATGACGCCCCTGGTCCGGAGGTATGACGCCCTTACCTCCGGGGGTATGACGCCTCTACCTCCGGGGACGTGAGACCCCTGGCCGGGGTGCGTAACGCGTCTACCTCCGGAGGCGTGATGCCACCGGTTCGGGGATCCGACACCGGTGCAAATGGAACGGCGCCTGGCATACGTGGCCCTCCACCCGCGCCAAAGACATCCCGCCCGACGAACGCTTCGATGTTGCACGGGAGGGCCACGAGTCGCGAGGGCACGGAATCTCACGCATGCCGGCCAGCCGTTTTGTAATTGAAGTGCGACTCCGGAAAGTGGTGTCGCTCGGCGACGTGGTGTCGAAACGGCTATCCGTAACCGAGCCCGCCGCAAATCTCCCCGATGCAGAGGCCGAAGCGAGCGGCCTGCTGAAACGCGATCCGGAGGCGGTCGGCGTCCCCGAACGCTATGCCGCGCCGAAAGCGCAATCCACTGCGTCGAACGGGGATGCTCGGGGGGGCGGAGGGCTCGCCGCGGTAGGCGGTCAAAGATCGGATCCGCCATCGGGTGGTCGGCGAGGGCCGCATCGTCGGCGTGCCGCACGCGCTATCGCCCGGTGCGATCAGCCGTCGATTCTGCTCGTTGTTCGAGGGTTGCGGACGCCGGATGGCGAATCTCTACATCAGTCGCGTCGGTATCTTCTCCTGTCGGCATTGCTGGCGTCTTGGCTGCGACTGTCAGCGCGAAAGTCAAGATGATCGTACGGCGCAACGGGCGGATACCATTCGGCAACGCTTGGGATGGGAGCCCGGTATTCTGAACGGCCCCGGCTTGGGAGCGAGGGCATTCATCAGCGGACCTTCGAGCTGCTCATGGCCCAGCATGACGCTTACGTCAATGCTGCAGTCGGCGGGATGTCACAACACCTGCGGCTGATGGAGGGAGGAAGGACTCGGTTGGACTCTTCGATATTCTGGATGCCAAGTAGCGAATCCAGTTCGCGAAACTCGATTTACCCGTCTGTTACCCGGCAGACAAAGAAAAAGGGTTAGCCTGAGCTAACCCTTTGTTTTTATTGGCGTCCCCACGGGGGTTCGAACCCCGGTTACCGCCGTGAAAGGGCGGTGTCCTAGGCCACTAGACGATGGGGACGGTGACCGTTCTCAAAAATCCGACGGAAATCACGGTGTCGGATCCTTATCGATTGATTGGTGGAGCCAGGCGGGATCGAACCGCCGACCTCAACACTGCCAGTGTTGCGCTCTCCCAGCTGAGCTATGGCCCCGATGTCGTCGAGACGCGGAATATTACCGGCGGACTTTTCGTTTGTCCAGACCGGTTTTCATGCTTTGTTGCGGACGGCGCGACCCAATATGCTGAGCAACTCGGCATGAGCCCGCATCGGCGCTTGTGCGGGGCGCGCCGCCGGTGCATCGTATGCCCGCTTTCGAAATCCATCCTCAAGGAGCCTAAATCTATGATGCGGATCTTATTGTTTCTCGCGACCAACGCGGCGATTCTCGTCGTCATCAGCGTGGTCTTCCGGTTGCTGGGGATCGACGGGCTGCTGCTCGAGAGCGGCGGGCTCGACATGAACGCGCTCTTGATCATGTCGGCCATCATCGGCTTCAGCGGATCGCTGATCTCGCTGTTCCTCTCGAAGATGATGGCCAAGCGCGGGATGGGCGTGCAGATTATCGAGCAGCCCTCCACCCCGTTCGAGCGCTGGTTGATGGAGACGGTGGCGCGTCAGTCTCAAGCGGCGGGCATCAAGATGCCGGAGGTCGGCATCTTCGACTCACCCGAGCCCAACGCCTTTGCCACGGGCTGGAATCGCAACGATGCCTTGGTGGCCGTCAGCACGGGGCTCTTGCAGCACATGACCAAGGACGAGGTCGAGGCGGTCGTGGGTCACGAGATCAGTCACGTCGCGAACGGCGACATGGTGACGCTGGCGTTGATCCAGGGTGTGGTCAACACCTTCGTGGTGTTCCTGGCGCGGATCATCGGCCACACGGTCGACCGGGTCGTCTTCAAGAACGAGGAAGGCCACGGCATCGCCTACTTCGTCGTCTCGATCGTTGCCGAGATCCTGCTTTCCTTCCTGGCCAGCATGATCGTGATGTGGTTCTCGCGTTATCGCGAGTTCCGGGCCGACGAAGGCGGCGCGCGTCTGAGCAGCCGCACCCAGATGGCCAATGCGCTGCGGGCCTTGCAGCGCGTCCATCAGCCGCACGATCTGCCGGCGGGTGAATTTGCGGCCTTCGGCATCTCGGGGAATATCGGTGAAGGTCTGAAGGCACTGTTCTCAAGTCATCCGCCGCTCGAGAAGCGAATCGCGGCCCTCGAGCAGGCGCGCGACTGATTGCGGGGCGTCGACGCGCCGAATCGAGCGCGTCTTTGCCGACATCGGTATCGTATTCGGCCCGGATCGAGCGCCCGGCGTGAGCCGGGCGCTCGTTGATCGTTTCGGCCGGAGCTCTCTCGCTTGCCGGGTTCAAGCATCGTCTGATCGATCGCAACCGCTCGCTGCTGCGGATGCTCGGGCGCGGCAACCCGCGTCTATCAGGGCCCATGGCCGATTCGAGGGAATGTGGATGAAAGCAATCAATATCAAAATGTTGCCGATCGCGATCTGGTGTCTCGCCGTTGCCGCGACGATCCCGTCCGTCGCGACCGCGGCGGTCGAGCGCTATGTGATCGACACCGAGGGCGGGCATGCCTTCGTACAGTTTCGCGTGAAGCATCTCGCCTACAGTTGGCTGTACGGACGTTTCAACGATTGAAGGCGTTCGGCAATAGGGTGAAGGCGTTATGATTTCATGACTCGAAACAACGACGAGACGCGCCATGCACCCTCGCACTGCCCTGATGGGTCTGGTCTTCCTGGCGGTCGCTCCGATGTCGAATGCGGATGGATTGGGCCAGCCGATCACGGTCGAAATCGTAAACCCCGGCTTCGATGAACGCATGATCGAGGTCGTCGACAACATCTGCCGAGAGGTCGTGGTGTCGGCGACGCTGGCCGCGGAGTCGAGTGTCAGGGCACATGTCTGTACCCGGGGCATGGGTAAGGGTGACGTGACGATTCGCAACACCCTCACGGGAGCGCAGCAGCGACATGCCGACATCATCGGCGACGCGCGGTTGACGGCGCCTTAGACATCCGGGCTCGTCCGCGTCGGGTTTAGGGGTCGGATCAGGCGAGCAGCCCCGGGACATCTCGGTCCAAGGCGTCGATCAGGGCGTCCAGGCTGTTCAAATCGTAATCCGGCGGCGGCATGCCTTCCATCCAGGGACGACCCGGTGCAAACCGACCGGTGCGTACGAGTGCGGTCCACATGCCGATCCGCTCGGCACCTGCGATGTCTGTATCCGGACGATCGCCGACCATCATGCAAGCGGCCGGCGTGCAGCCGAGGATTTCGAGCGACATCTCGTAGAGCAGGGGCTCGGGTTTGCCCACGACGGTGGGCGTCACCCCGGTTGCCGCCGCAAAGGGTGCGACCAGGGCGCCGCCGCCCGGGAGCACGACATGACGACCGTCGCGCATGCCGTCGACGGCGGTGTCCGGATTCGTGGCGACTAGGCGGGCCCCACGGCTCAGGATGAGATTGATGCCGACGGTGAGCTGCTCGAAATCCAGCCCCGGGCCCTCGCCCACGACGACCACGTCGGCACACTCGGCGTCCGGCGTTCCGACCGAGCGAAGGGCCGCGTCCAACCCGCCGGCACCGACAGCGAAATAACGGAAGCCTGGCCGAACATGGCTCAGCCAGCGTGCGGTGGCCAAGGCGGAGGTGATGATCCGCTGCGGCTTCGGTCGCGGGAGACCCATCGCGGCGAAGGCGTCGGCCACCTGCTCGGGTGTGCGAATCGGGTTGTTGGTGACGAACGCATGCGGTGTCGAATGCAGCCGGTCAAGCAGCCGCCGCGCGCCCGGCAGGGGCCGGTCTCCGTGGAATAGGAGACCATCCATGTCGAGCAGCAGGGCGCGGGGCGGGGGGCGTTTCATTCAGTCGGCGAGGTCGCGGGCGAGCGAGTCACGGATCTCCGGTGCTGCCTCGACCTGATAGCCGTACTCCGGGTGATCGGTGCCGAGCGCGAGCTTTGCGCCCTGTTTCATCGCCGCGGCCATCGGCGCCGACAGCTCGAAGCGCAGGAAGTGCACGGACGACGTCTTGGTCGCGTCCTCGCGCTCCATGTCCTCGTCGGCGATCGCATAGACGCGATCGAAATCGGCGACCTGGACCCACACCCGATCCTCGATACCGCGCAGCCGTGTCAGGGCATCGCGCCGTTCGTCGACGTCCTCGTACTCGATCATGAAGGTCGCCTTCCAATTGCTGCCGTCCGGGATCAGCGGGTTGTAGGCGTCGAGCTCGTCTTGAATCCCCGCGGACTCGAAGATGCGCTCGGCTCGCAGCATTTCTTGGATCTGGTACTGCATGGTCAGGCGATCTTCGAAGTAGAGCGTGGCATGCGCGCCGATCGCGACCTGACGATGCTTCTTGTGGGCCATCACGCGGGCCCGGAAATCACTGCGAACCTCGGCGTACTTCTCGAGGCTGTAAAGGTCGTCTCGTGTCAGATGCATAGTCGTCTCCAAACCGATTGAGATGTCGATGCCGCCGCTTTTGCGGCGAACCCGAGTCCGAACGCTCGAGCCACAAAGCGCCGCAGGTCGCGAGTACCTGCCATCCGACGCCTTTTCCGCCTCCTTCATGCGCCCGCCCAACCCGCGTTCAGGGCGGATGCCGGGGTGGTCGAGTTGCGCTCGACCCCGCTGGCCGTCAGGCCAGCCGAAGAGGACGACTGCAAGTCGTCGATCCCGGGGTGTCGCCGCTTCGCGACGATCTCCGGTGTCGCCTTCGGCCGCCCGAATGAACAAGAGCCCTTTCCCATTCTGAACCGCGTCGCCACCGATGCATGCCTGGCCCACGAAGACCGAGTCGAATCGCCGGGCTTCATGGTCTCGCCGAACGCGGTTCAGCGCGGTTCAGAGCCCGTAGGCCAGCCGCAACAGGCTCAGCGGATGCTGTTGCTCGCCGTCCTTGCCCAGTGCATGCGCGATGTGGGCGCCGGCCATCGGACAGTCGCTGCCGAAGTGATCCGGTGCCGCCTTCTCCACGCGGCCCGCGACCGGGCGCACGATCTTCATCGCGGAGGCGTAATACTCCTCCTTGACCGCGTAGGTGCCGTCGTGGCCCGAGCAACGCTCGATGATCTCCACTGTCGTGTCCGGCACGAGTGCCAGGACCTCACGGGTCTTCTGCCCGATGTTCTGCACACGCTGATGGCAGGACGCTTGATAGATGACGTTGCCCAGCGGTTTCTTGAAGTCCGTGTTGAGCTTGCCGTGTTTGTGGCGGAGCATCAGATATTCGAACGGATCGAAGATGTGAGCCTTGACAGACTGCACGTCCGCGTCCTCCGGGAACATCAGCGGTAGCTCCTGTTTGAACATGAGCACGCACGACGGGATCATGGCGACGATGTCCCAGCCGTCGTCGACGAGACGCTTGAGCATCGGGATATTGGCGTCTTTCGCGGCCTTGACGGCCTCCAGGTCGCCGAGCTCGAGTTTGGGCATGCCGCAGCATTGCTCCTTCTCGGGGAGCGTGACCGGGATGCCCGAGTGCTCGAAGACCGCGATCAAGTCGGCGTTCACGCCGGGCTCGTTGTAGTTGCCGTAACAGGTCGTGAAGAGCGCGACCTTGCCGGTGGTCGGACCGGCCGCCTCGCCCGTGGCGGAGCGTCCGATGCGTGCCTTCTCGGTCTTGCGCAGCGTATCGCTCACATAGGGCGGCACGCGTGCGTCCTTGTGGACACCGAGCACGGCCTGGAGTGCCTGACGTCCGAGCGAGCTCGCGTTGACCGCGTTGACCAAGCCGTTGACGACCGGAATCCCGGCGAGCGAGCCGACGGTGTCCGTGCTGGTCAAGATGCGATCGCGCCTCTTCACGTTGCCTTGCCGATACTTCACGGCCTTCGCTCGGAGCATTAGGTGCGGAAAATCCAGGTTCCACTCGTGCGGCGGCACGTAGGGACACTTGGTCATGTAGCACAGATCGCAGAGATAACAGTGGTCGACCACCTTCCAGTAGTCGTCCTTGGCGACGCCGTCGACCTCCATCGACTCGGACTCGTCCACCAAATCGAACAGCGTCGGGAAGGATTGGCAAAGACTGACGCAGCGGCGGCAGCCGTGACAGATGTCGAAGACGCGCTCCAGCTCCTTGTCGAGCGAAGCCTGATCATAGAAATCAGCGCTTTGCCAGTCGAGCGGGTGACGGGTCGGGGCTTCGAGACTCCCCTCCCGGCTGATTGACGTCGCCATGCGTTAACCTCCCCTGAATCGGTGGTATCCGTAGTGCGAGCGCGTCGAGGCCGCCTCGCCCCCCTCGGGTGCTGCACCGGTCGCGTCTCTAGCGCGGGACGAGCCCGGCGGGTTCGACAAACCGATCCGGTCGACAACTGCATCCTTCTTCGCGCTCGACGATCCTTCGTGCCCGGCACGCACGGGATCTTCGCTGCTTTTCGGAGAACCCGAGTGTCTCGATCTAACTGTAGACGGGCCAGTGTCGGCGTACCAATCGATAGGGCGTATCGGAATCATCGTCGAGACGAACCGTTCGCGGCCAGGCCGGCAAGCGGCGGTCCCCGGTTTGCGCCGCGGGTCGGTCAGAGCAGCTTTTCGATCGCCTTGACGACCTTGCGGTCATCCGGCTTGGTGAAGCTGACATAGTGGTCAACGAGCTTGCCGTCGCGATCGATCAGGTACTTGTAGAAGTTCCACTTCGGGTAGGGCGCACCGGCGCCGGCCAATCGCTCGAAGAGCGGGGATGCTGCCCCTTTCTTGACGCCGACCTTCTCGAACATCGGGAATTCGACCGCGTAGGTCAGGCGGCAGAAAGTCGCGATCTCGTCCTCGTTTCCCGGCTCCTGGTTCGCGAAGTCGTTGGAGGGGAAGCCGAGGACCACGAGCCCCCGATCCTTGTACCTGTCGTAGAGGGCTTCGAGCCCCTCGTACTGGGAGGTGAAGCCGCATTTGCTTGCGGTATTGACGATAAGAAGTACCTTGCCCCGATAGGCCTCACAGAGGTTGACGACCTCGTCGCCTGCGAGTCGGCGGACCTCGATATCGAGCAAGGGCGAGCAGGGTGGAGCGGCGGCGTTTGCTGTGGTGCTCATGACGGCAATTCCTAAAGCAAATAGTGTGGTTTTCATCATGGGGACAAGTCTCTGCGGTCTCGGCCATGCGTCGTCCTCCGCGAGGTAATGCGCAAAATGCCGAATACAATCCCGTCTTTGGCGGGGAGGCGACGCGTTGCCCTGCGCCAACGACGGGAGATGTCCGATGACGATGATTTGAAAACGGGTGGTGGGCACCAAACTGCAAGCATTATCGCGGGATGTCGTGGCGAAGGCCGGTCAGGCAACGGCGACACCGCCCGCACGATCACGACGTCGGGATTTTTTGGGATCTAACGAGGAGCAGGATCGGTTATGAGCGACTGGGTGAAAGCGAAGGTGACGGGCAAGCATGCCTGGACGGACGGACTCTACAGCATGCAGTTCGAAGGTCCGGTCGCCGACTTCAAGGCAGGGCAGTACATCAAGGTCGCCTTGGATATCGAGGGCGATCGTGTGGGGCGGCCCTATTCGCTGGTCAATCCGCCGCAGGAGCGTCCTGTGGAGATCTATTTCAACGAGGTTCCGGAAGGCCCGCTGACGCCGCGTCTGTCCGATCTGAATCCCGGCGACGAGGTCTGGCTGTCGGAGAAACCGGGGGGGATCTTTACGCTCGAGACGGTCGAGTCCGCGGAGACGCTCTGGCTGCTCGCAACCGGTACCGCGCTCGGTGTCTATCTCTCGATCCTGCGCTCGCCGGAGCCTTGGGATCTGTTTCGGCGCGTCGTACTGGTCCACGGGGTACGGCAGGCGACGGATCTGAGCTACGGGGAGACCCTCGCCGCGATCGCCCAGCGACATGGCGATCGGTTCAGGTTCGTGCCGGCGGTCAGTCGCGAGTCGGTCCCGGGTGCGCTCTCCGGGCGGATCACCGACCTCTTGACGGCAGGCAGCTTGGAGGCGCACGTCGGAGCGACCATCGACCCTCGGAGCAGCCATGTGATGCTCTGCGGGAACTCGGCCATGATCAAGGACGTGAAGGTCATCCTCGAAGAGCGCGGTCTGGCTCGTCACAAGCGGCACGCGCCCGGTCAGTACACGACGGAGCAGTACCATTAAACTGCGCCCGGTGCGGTCCGCGATGTTTCTGGATGGGATCGGCCCTCGCGGACTTGACGAGCGTTTGAGTCTGCGCAGTTTAGGATGTTAAACCGCGTCCAGAGCGAGAGGCTCAATTTCGAGTGAGCTCGACGCTTGGTGCATCCACGATCCTCAGCGGGGACGCGGTTTAAAATAATAGAATACATTTAATGCCTTAAACCGCGGCGTCTCCAGCGGCCGTCAAATCCGCCGGGCCGATCCCATCCGGAAACATTGCATACCGCGCTCGGCGCGGTTTAGGAGATCAATCGGTTCAAACTGCGTCCCTGCGAAGCGTCGTGGATGTACCAAACGCCGAGCTCACTCGAAATTGAGCCTCTCGCTCGGGGCGCGGTTCAGCCTCGGGCGATCCGGAATTCGGGGATCGGAACCCATTGCATCGACGAGCCGGATGCCGATGGATACCTCTATGAGCACGCTCGAAACGCTGGTCCGACTCTCGGGCGAGGTGGCTGCCCGCTCGTCGCGTCGCGACAAGATCGGGCTGATTGCGGATCTGCTCGGTCGGCTGGACGGCCACGAGACCGAGCTTGCCGCGAGCTATCTCGCCGGAGCGATTCCGCAAGGCCGCGTCGGGGTGGGTCCGGCGCAGGTGGATGCGCTTCGCGGTCTGGTTCCGGTCGAGCAGGGCCGCTTGACCCTCGACGACCTGGATCGGACGTTCGCAGCACTGCTCGCCGTCAAGGGTGTCGGCGCGCAGACACAGCGTCGGGTGCTACTGCACGGGCTGTTCGAGCAGGCGACCCGCGACGAACAGGGATTTCTTGGCCGTCTGATGCTCGGCGAGCTGCGGCAAGGGGCGGTCGAGGGTCTGGTGATGGAAGCGGTCGCCCGGGCCGCCGGGCTGGATCCCGAGCTGGTGCGGCGTGCCCTGATGCTGAGCGGCGATCCGGCGCGCGTCACCCGCACCGCGTTCGACACCGGGGCGGCGGGTTTGCGGGCGATCGGTCTGGAGCTCTTTCGACCGATCTTGCCGATGCTCGCGCAACCCGCGGAGGATCTCGACGACGCGCTGGCCTGTCTCCCCGCGCCCGACCTTGAGTTCAAGCTCGACGGTGCCCGTGTTCAGGTCCACAAGCGTGGCGAGGAGGTCAGGGTCTACAGCCGGCAGGGCCATGAGGTGACTGCGGCCGTGCCCGAGATCCCCGAGCTCATCGCGCCGCTTCCCGTCGCCGACCTGGTGCTCGACGGCGAGGTGCTGGCGTTGCGTGCTGACGGGCGGCCGCATCCGTTTCAGACCAGCATGCGCCGCTTCGGTCGGCGGCTCGACATCGCGCGTCTGCGTGCCGAGCTGCCGCTGAGCGCCTTCTTCTTCGATTGCATCCAATGCGACGGCACCCTCTTGATCGACGCGCCGGCGCGGGAGCGTTTCGGTGCACTCGCCGAAGTCCTTCCGGAGCGCGCACTGATCCCGCGGCTGCGGCCGAGCGATGCCGCCGAGGCCCGCGTCTTTTTGGAGCGCGCACTGGCCGCGGGTCACGAGGGCATCATGGCCAAGGATCCCGACGCGCCCTATGCGGCCGGTGCGCGCGGTCGGCAGTGGCTCAAGATCAAGCCGACCCACACGCTCGATCTGGTGGTTCTGGCCGCGGAATGGGGCAGCGGGCGTCGCAGCCGTTGGCTGAGCAATCTGCATCTGGGCGCACGCGACCCGGCGGGCGGTTTCATGATGCTGGGCAAGACCTTCAAGGGTCTGACCGATGCGATGCTGAACTGGCAGACCGAGCACCTGAGCGCGCTCGCGGTGGCGCGGGAGGGTCAGGTGGTGCATGTGCGGCCCGAGCTGGTCGTCGAGATCGCCTTCAACGAGCTTCAGTCGAGCCCTCGCTATCCGGGCGGGCTGGCCTTGCGCTTCGCGCGGGTGAGGCGCCATCGTCCGGACAAGAACGCGGATCAGGCCGACGACATCGCCACGGTCCGGGCGCTCTTTCGGCGGCAGATCGCCGATTCGTCTTGAAGGTGCTCAGGCCGGGAAATCCCCGAGGAACGATGAATCATCCAACCTGTCGACATCTGGTGCTCGTTCTCGGTGATCAGCTCGATGCCGGAGCTGCGGCGTTGCGTGACCTGGATCCGGCACGCGATCGCGTCTGGATGTGCGAGGCGGTGGATGAGTCGACCCATGTGCCCTCGCACAAGGCGCGTATCCTGTTGTTTCTTTCCGCGATGCGGCACTTCCGCGATGCCTTGGAGGCCGAGGGGATCCGCGTCCACTACCGGGCGCTGGATGCAGAGGCCGATCCGTCGCTCGCAGTGGGTCTGGCCGAGGCGATTCGGATCCTGCGCCCGGAACGCTTGATCCTGACCGAGCCGGGGGAGCATCGTGTCCTCGCGGCCCTGCAGGGTGTCGCCGAGGCAGGCGCAGTGCCGCTCGAGATTCGCCCGGATGACCACTTCATCTGCTCCCGTGCGGACTTCGATCGCTGGGCAGCCGGCCGCAAAGGGCTCCGCTTGGAGCACTTCTACCGTCACCTTCGTAAGCGAGAAGGCATCCTGATGGAGGGCCCGGAGGGAGCCGCGCAGCCCGTCGGCGGGCAGTGGAACCTGGATCAAGAGAACCGCAAGTCGTTCGGTCGGCAGGGCCCGGGCATGGTACCCGAGCCGATCGGCTTTCCGCCGGACGCCGTGACGCGGGGCCTGATCCCGCTGGTCGAGCGGCGCTTCGCGAATGCTCCGGGCAGCTTGGAGCGCTTCGACTGGCCGGTGACTGCGGTCCAAGCCCGGGAGGCGCTCGACGAATTCATCCGCAACCGGCTTGCCGCGTTTGGACCTTGGCAAGACGCCATGTGGACCGGCGAGCCCTATCTCTATCACGCGCGAATCTCCGCTGCCCTGAATCTCAAGCTGCTTGACCCGCGCGCGGCGATCGATGCCGCGAACGCGGCCTTGGAGGCGAACCAAGCGCCGCTCGCGTCGGTCGAAGGTTTCGTTCGACAGATCCTCGGATGGCGTGAGTACGTGCGCGGGATCTATTGGCGCGAAGGGCCGGCCTACCTGGACTTGAACGTCCTGGAGGCTCACCGCCCGCTGCCGTCGTTCTACTGGACCGGAAAGACCGACTACGCTTGTCTCGGGGCGTCGATCGCGCAGGTGCTCGAGCAGGGTTACGGCCACCACATTCAGCGCCTCATGGTGACCGGACTCTTCGCGCTGCTGATCGGGGTGGAGCCGCGCGAGGTCCATGCCTGGTACCTGGCGATGTTCGTCGATGCAGTCGAATGGGTCGAGGCGCCCAACGTGATCGGGATGAGCCAGTTCGCCGACGGCGGTCTGTTGGCCTCCAAGCCCTATGTCGCGACCGGCCAATACATCAATCGGATGAGCAACTATTGTCGGCACTGCCGTTATGATCCGAAGGAGTCCGTCGGCGAGACGGCCTGTCCGTTCACGACGCTTTATTGGGATTTTCTCGATCGGCACCGGGACCGGTTCGCCAATCACCCGCGCACCGCGTTGCAATGGCGGAATCTCGCGCGGATGGATTCCGAGCGTCTCGGCGCGATTCGCCGGCAGGCGGCGGCGCTTCGTGACGGGTTGGCGACGGGAGAGAGCGCTCGCGGGTGAGCGCAGCCGACAGAGGGGAGCCGCCGGCGGAAGTCGTGCTTCCTCTCGTGAGCACTGACTCCCTGGGTGAAATCTTTCGGAAATCGTGTTGAACCGCGTTCCCGCCGTCGATGCGGGTCGGGCAAAGGCGACGCTAAAATGAACAGGATCCACAGCACTCCGAACGCGGTTCAACCATGAGCAAAGACGTGATCATCATCGGTGCCGGTCTCTCCGGACTGGCCTGTGCCGTCACCCTTCGCGAGCAGGGATTCGAGCCCTTGCTGCTCGAGGCGTCCGATGCCCCCGGCGGGCGTGTACGCACCGATCGACGCGACGGCTTCCTCCTGGATCGGGGTTTTCAGGTCTTGCAGACCTGGTATCCGGAGGCGCAGCGCTTCTTCGACTACGCGCGTCTGGAGCTGCGTCCCTTCTATCCGGGGGCGCTCGTGCGCACGCAGGGGCAGCTGCATCGCGTCAGCGATATCTGGCGCCGGCCGACACGTCTGCCCGAAATGCTGGTCTCGCCGGTCGGAAGCCTCGGCGATAAGCTAAGACTCCTCATGCTGCGTCGCCGCGCCCTGGCGGGCGATCTCCAAGCGCTCTATGCGCGTCCGGAGTGCGAGGCGTTGACCTTGCTGCGCGAGCTGGGTTTCTCGGCCCGCATGATCGAGCGCTTCTTCAAGCCGTTCTTCAGCGGCGTCTTCTTCGAGCCTGGACTGGGCGTCTCCTCGCGCGCCTTCGAATTCGTGTTTCGCGCCTTCGCGCTGGGCGACACGGCGTTGCCGGCGCGCGGTATGGGCGAGCTTCCGGCACAGCTTGCGCAGCAGCTGCCGCGTGACTCCATTCGAACCGGCGCACGTGTCGAGCGCATCTTGGATCAGCAGGTCGTGCTCGACACGGGCGAGCGGCTGCGCGCCGGCTCCATCGTGCTGGCGACCGAAGGCAGCGAAACGGCGCGTCTCCTGGGTCGATCGCACAGCGCCGCGATGGCTGGCCGGGGAACCACCTGCGCGTATTTCGCGGCGAGCGCGCCGCCGATCGAGGGGCCGTATCTCGTGGTCAACGGCGAGGGGCGAGGTCGGATCAACAGCCTGCTTTGTCCGAGCAATCTTTCGGATCATTATGCCCCGCGCGGCGAGAGCCTCATCGCGGTCAACGTGCACGGTGCGGAGCACAATCCGGATGCGCTCGAGACCGATTTGCGTCGGGAGCTGATCGGCTGGTTCGGCGATCAGGCCCTGGCCTGGACACGCTTGGCGGTCTATCGGATTCCGCGTGCCTTGCCTGTTCAGGCGCCGCCTGTCGTCTATCCGGGTGCGGTGCGGCTGCGCCAATCCGATTGGCTCTGGACCTGCGGCGAGTATCGATCGGCACCCTCGATCCACTGGGCATTGCATTCCGGGCGCCGTGCGGCGGAAGAGATCGCAACCAGCCTGCTCGGCAGTCGTGCGGGAGACGGCATCGGGCAGCCGGATGCCGATCCGCGGACCAGGAGTCTACCCTCGGCCGATTCCTGAGCCGTGGAGCGCGCCGGCGCTCGCGTCGGGCGCTGCCGGACCGGTTCCGACCCTACCGAAAGAAGGGGTTCTATCGGCAAGAAAACCCAAGATCCTGAATGGGTTGCACCTATGCGGCCGATCTCCTATCGTAGCCGCTCACGATAACAATCATCCACCTGGAGTTTGGAGTATGAGCTCTCCCTTTCTGCGTGCGCTGGCGTTCTCACTCGCGTTCTCGGGCACCTTGGCCGTCACCCCTTCGGTCTTCGCCAGCACGTCCGATACCGATCTCGAGCCGGATTTGGATCACGGGCAGCGCCTGCATCGCCAGTGCGCGCTCTGCCACGGCCAATACTCGCAGGGCATCTTGGGCGGCAAGTACCCGCGCTTGGCGGGTCTTCCCGACTATTATCTGATGAAGAGTCTGACCGACTACCGCGACGGCACGCGCGAGCATGCGGCCATGACCGTGGTCGGCGGTCTGCGCACCTTGTCGGACAATGATCTTGCCAGCCTATCCGCCTATATCGCGAGCATCGACCTTGACGCCGTCCATCCGCTCGATGTCCCGACGCCGGAAGGTGCGGATGTCGAGAACGGCGAGGATATCTACAAGAGCGACTGCAAGACCTGCCACGGACGCTCGGCGGAAGGGAACAAGCGCAAGGAGAGTCCCAAGCTCGCCGGCCAATACGATGGCTATCTCTTCCGGCAGATCGAAAAGTTCAAGGCCGGCAAGCGGATGCATGCCAACGACCCGGAGGACGAGACCTTCGTGGACTACAACGACCAGGACATCCTCGATATCATCGGCTTCGTGACGACCATCGATGACAAGAGCGACGACAAGAACTGAGTCCCGCGTCGGATACCCCATAAGAAAATCTCGAGGATACAAGAATGAAACACCTGAGCCTTGTCGTTGCACTCGCCCTCCTGACGTCTTTGCCGCTGATGGCCGCCGAGAATGCTGCCCCCGAGATCCGCGTCTCGGATGTCGAGCACACGGTGCTCAAGATCGGGCTTGCGCCCGGTGTCTCGGCCGACGCGGCGGGCGAGGCCATGCTCTCGAAGGCGGTCGAGCTCAATATGCGCTTGGTTGCGCATCTGAACGTCGGTCAAGAGGTCGGAAATCGCGGCATCGAGTCGATGCGTCTGGAGATCTTCCAGTTCTGCAATCCGGAAGACGCGGTCAAGATGGCGCGATTCAACACCATCTTCGCGGCCTACATGCCGTGCAGTATCGCGCTGGTCGAGGACAACGACGGCCGGATCTGGTTGCAGATGCTCAACCTGGATATGCTGATCAGCGCCTATGATTTGCCGCCCGAGCTCCAGGCACTGGCACTCGGGATCAACGGCCAGATGCTCGACATCATTACCGCCGGCGCGACCGGCGAATTTTGATCCTTCGTTTGTCGGGTCGGCCTTTCTTCGGGTTCGGCCGGTAGGTTGGCCAAGCCTGCAGGGTGGACGCGGATGTAGGGTGGACAAGCGCAGCGCAGTCCACCATACCCCGCGCCGACGCCACGGGCTTGTCCGCCCTACCACTCAGATCAGCGCTGCGCGGGGCTTCGTGGGCCTTGTCGATATCCGAGCCAGGGTCGAAGTAGATACTGCATCCCCGCAACCCCCAACGCCACAGCGCCGAGCACGACCAAGGGCGTTGCCGCCGCGCGGTAACCCGCATCGTCGAAAAGCAGCGTGACCGCCAGGATCACCGCCAAGCTCACGACGGCGACATGAACCCATAGATTTGTTGCCGGTCCCGGCCACCGGGCTGCAAGCACCGCACCGAGCCAGGCCGCGAGTGCTCCGCCGAACAAACCGGCAGCCACATCGACCGGCCAGTGCACGCCCACTGCGACCCGGCTCAACCCGGCCAGCACGGCCAGCGCCAGGAACAGCGCCCGCAATGCCGTCCAGCGTGCGTAGTACACCAAGACCCCGAAAAAGACCGCAGCCGTCACGCTGTGACCGGACGGAAAGCTTGCGCGGGTGTGGCTCGGCCCGATGAGGTTGAAGGCATCGGCCGAAAGCACGCCCGGCGGACGCGTCGCGTCGAACAACGCCTTGAATCCTCGGCTATAGGCGGCCGCGATCAAAGCGGCGAGTATCAGCGCCCAGAGGATCCTCGGGTAGCGCAGCGCGAAGAGGAGCGCCAAGGCGAAGGCCACACGCTCGTCGCCCAAGACCGTCAGACACTGCCAGACCCAGTCCGGATAGGCCGATGCCGCGGCGTTGATCCGGATGAAGCCGGCGTCGTATCCGACGCCGAGATAGAGCGTCAGGCCGACGATCAGGCAGACCCTGGCCCACCCCGACAACCAGGCCGCACCGCTCGGCGAGGTGAGCGGGGTTCGAGCGGCCCCCGCATCCAAACCCTCGCGCATGGACTGTTTCCAGAATGCGATGAAATCGGTATGCATCGACGTCGTCAGGGTTGAACCCGACCCATGCGCACCAGCGCGACCGGACCTCGCCGATAGACGAGGTCTTGCTGCAGGCCCGGGACATCAGCAGCCAGGGCGTCGAGCTTGTCGACACGCAGGAAGACCAGCTCGCCGGGCAGCGGAGGCCGATTCGGTGTGACGGCATCGCGATAGACACTGAAGCTCGGCATGGAGGTGCGATAGGCCACGGTCGGGAGGTCCAGCTCGCGCGCCAGCAGACCCGCCTCCTTGACCGGTGCCTGCATCACCTCGAAGACCCGCGGGACCAGGACGCCGTAGACCACCAGCGTTTGGATCACTCCGGCCAGGACCAGCCGTTGCCAAAGGGGCGGGCGCGACCACAGGAGCAGACCGATCATCGCGGCCAGCCCGGCGAGCATGGCGAGCCGATAGTCGAACCCCAGGAGCCCGCGGGCCTCTTGGAACATGGCGACCTCATGTGCCCGGTCCGCTTGGGATTCGGCCAGGCCGACAACCCCGGGCAGCGCAACCAGGAGGCCGAGGAAGACCAGCGGTGCCGCGAAGGCGAGCCAGCGGCCTTTCAGTAGATCGCGATGCTTGGCCATCAGGATAAAGACCGGCGTAGCCCCGTAGAGCAGGTAGTGCGGCAGCTTGGTCCCGGAGAAGGAGAAGAAGACGAACACCGTGCCGAACCAGATCCAGAGGAAGCGCTCGAGCGGATCCGACCAGGCGGCGCGCAGCCCCGGCAAGAGCCGCAGAAACCAGCCGGTAAAGGGCAGCAGGATGATCGGCAGCATCACCAGGTAGTAGCCCGGAAACCCGGCGTGGCCGTGCATGGCATCGCCGAAGCGCCCGGCGTTGTGCTCCAGGAAGAAGCTGCGGAAGAATCCGGGCCCGTCGTCGAGATAGACCGCGAGATACCAGGGCAGGGCGACCGCAACGAAGACCAGCCAACCCTTGGACGAGAAGGCTGCCTGCGCCCAGCGCCCCAGCGCGCGTTGCGACCCGAAGAACAGAAGACTGACCACCACCGGAAAGAAGACCGCCACCGGGCCTTTGGTCAGGAAGCCGAGTCCCATCCAGAGGAAGGCGCGCAGCACGAAGCGGCGGTTGGTTGCGGGGTCCGGGTCGAGGTAATAGCGATAGATCTCGAAGAAGGCGAGCGCGATGAAGAGGTTGAGCACCGCATCGGCGACCGCCCCCTTGGCGATGATCGAGACCTGGAGGCTCAAGGCCATCACCAGTCCGGCGACGACCGCGCTCTCGCGGTCCAGGCGCTCGCGCACGAAGCCCCAGACCGCGAGCACCCAGAGGGTTGCGGCGATCGCCGAGGGTAGACGCAACGCCAGCTCGTTGAATCCGAATGCCTGCGTCGAGGCCGCCTGCAACCAGTAGATGAGCACCGGTTTGTCGTAGCGGGGCTCCCCGTCCTTGTGGGGGGTGATGAAGTTGCCGCTCGCCAGCATCTCTCGGGTGGCCTCGGTAAAGGCGCCCTCGTCCAGATCGTAGAGCGGTACCGCGCCTAACTGCCAGTAGAAGCTCAGGAGCACGATCGCGACGAGCAGCCAAGGCGAGGTCAGGATGCGCCCGAGCACTGCGCGTTGGCTGCGATCGGCGAGTGTCGGGGTCATGTCGAGTGTCTCCAGTCTGCGTGCGCCGGATCGGACTGCCAGCGAATCCGATGGTGTGTGTGCTCGCCGGAGGCGTAGAAGGTGCGCATCATCAGCTCGGCGAGCACCCCGGTGGTCAGAAACTGGATCGAGACGACCAGGAAGAGGATGGCCACGAAGAGCATCGGCCGTGTCCCGATGTGCTGTCCGAGCCCGAACTTCACCCAGAGCATCTCGGCCATCAGGATGCTCCCGACCACGCCGAAGAGGATCCCGATCGAGCCGAAGAAGTGTCCCGGCCGCGATCCGAACCGCAGAAAGAAGAAGGCCGACAAGAGGTCGAGCAGCACCCGGAAGGTGCGCGAGATCCCGTATTTGGATGTCCCGAACCGGCGCGCCTGATGGGCGACCTCGGTCTCGCCGATACGCTCCGGCGCGGTGACGCCGGCCACCCAGACCGGGATGAAGCGGTGCATCTCCCCGAGCAGGGTGACCTCCTTGATCACCTCGGCGCGATAGACCTTGAGACTACAGCCGTAGTCGTGCAAGGCAACGCCGGTCACCTTGCCGATCAGTGCATTGGCGATCTTCGAGGGCAGCTTGCGCATGACGAACGCGTCCTGGCGTTGACGACGCCAGCCCTGCAGGAGATCCAGGTTGCGTGCGAGCAGCTCCTCGACCATGCGCGGGATGTCGGCCGGGTCGTTCTGCAGATCGCCGTCGAGGGTCGCGATCAGCTCGCCGCGGGCGGCGTCGAATCCGGCCTGCATGGCCGCGGTCTGGCCGAAGTTGCGCCTGAGTCGGATCACCCGTACATGCGCGCCGTAACGCTCGCCGACCGTGCGCAGACGCTCCCCCGTGCCGTCGCGGCTGCCGTCGTCGACACAGATCAGCTCCCAAGCGCCGCGATACTGCGCAAGTCCTTCGTGGACGCGTTTCAGCATGGGCTCGACGTTGTCGATCTCCTGATACATGGGGATGACCACGGAGAGCGAGGGATGGTCTACCCTCGGCTGTCCGGTCGAGCTCGCCGCCACAGGTGCCGGTTCAATCGCGGTATTCATGTGAGTTCCAAATGATCACAGGCAGCAAATTCGGAGCCAAAAAACCAAGCAATGCGTAGGATGGGTAGAGCGCAGCGAAACCCATCCTCTCCGCTCCGACATCTCGGTTCCGGTCCAGGTCGAGCGCAGCGAAACCCATCCTACATTTCCGTGCTGGACTCCAGGCTATCGCGCAGGAAGCGGAACAGCTTGCGCGGTGCATCGGGCCGGCCGCGCTCCTGGTCGCGCTGCGCGGCGCGGATCAGGGTGCGCAGCTGCTGGCGGTCGACCTCCGGGCATGCGTCGATGAACTCGCTCAGCGCGCCCTCGTCGTCGGCGATGAGGCGCTCGCGCCAGCGCTCCAACGCATGCAGATGCGCCGCCGCCTTGCGCTCGCGGTCCTCGGCCTGGTCGACCAAGGCGTGCACGGCGGCCATGTCCTCGCGCTCCAGCAGGTTGGCGATGCGTTTCCAGTGGCGACCGCGGGCGCGGATATCCTTGATCCGAGGCGTCTCGTCCAAGGCCGCCCAGGTTGCTGCGCTGAGGTTCAGGCGCTCCAGCTCGGCCCGAGGCATCCCGGCCATACGCTCGGCCAATGCCTGCAGGGCCAGCTTCTCGCGCTTGAGCTGGCTCTTGCTCGGGCCGCGCTCTTCGTCCTCGTACCCGTCTTCGTCGTCGATCGTAGCGTTCATCGCGAAATCCAAAAATAAGCCGCGTAGGGTGCGGTGAGCCTGCGAACCGCACCGGCACGCCGCGATGTGGTTCGCGTCGTGCCACAGAAGAGCGTCGGACCCCGACCGGGCGGCCGGCGTGATCACGTCAAACAAAACCTGTGCGCTGTTTGCGCCTTTGCGATTTAAACCGCGTCCAGAGCGAGATGCGCACTTTCGAGTGAGCGCGACGTTTGTTGCATCCACGACCCTCAACGTGAACGCGGTTTAAAATAATCTATTTTTTAATCTCTTAAACCGCGCCGGCTCCAGCGGTCGTCAAAACGACCGGGGCTGATCCCGTCCGAAAACATCGCATACCACACGGGGCGCGGTTTAAGATCCTTCATGCGGTCGGCTCCAGATGCTCGAGGATCAATTGTGCCGAGCGGTTGCCTCGGTAGTCGTTGACGTCCAATCGGTACGCGAGCCTCACGGTGCCGCCGGCCTCCGAGATCTGCTCGCCGAGGTTGAAGCCGATGGCCTCGATCGGCGCGCCCTCGGCCGCGGGTCCGGCAAGACGGAGCTTGAGATGGCGCTCTCCCACCAGACGTGCGCTCAAGACATCGAAGGTCCCGTCGAAACAGGGCTCCGGGAAGCCCTTCCCCCAGGGGCCGGCCACGCGCAGGGTCTCTGCCGTCTCCAAGGTCATGAGACGCTGCGGCAGCGCACCGTCGGATGCGATCTGTGGCTGCGGCGGTCGGTCGCCGACGACGGTGCGCACGGCCTCCGCAAAGGCCTCGCGAAACCGGGGTAAAGACTCCGGTCGGATGCTCAGACCGGCCGCCATTGCATGTCCGCCGAAGCGCTCGATCAAGCCCGGATCCTGCCGATCCACCAGCGCGATCAGGTCTCGGACATGGACCCCTTCGACCGATCGCGCCGAGCCCCGCAGAAATCCGTCTCCGCCGTTCGCAAAGGCGATCACGGGGCGATGATACCGCTCGCGGATCCGTGCCGCGACGATCCCCGAAACGCCCTGGTGCCAATCCTCGCCGAACAGACAGAGTCCGGGCGGCAGTGCGGCACCGTCCAGACAGAGCCCCGCAAGCGAGGACTCGGCGGCGTCCTTCATCTCGGCTTCGATCTCGCGGCGTCGGCGGTTCAGGGCATCGAGACGCGCAGCAAGGTCCGCGGCGACCTGCGGGTCATCGGTCAGCAGACAGTCGACGCCCACCGACATGTCCTCGATCCGACCGGCGGCGTTGAGTCGGGGCGCGGCGCAGAAGGCCAGATCGGTCGCGGTCGCACGGCTCGGATCCCGGCCGCCGATCGTCAGCAATGCGCGCACGCCAGGGCTGCATCGCCCGGCGCGGATGCGTCTGAGTCCCTGCTCGACCAGGATCCGGTTGTTGCGGTCCAGGGTCACCACGTCCGCGACCGTGCCGAGTGCGACCAGATCCAGCAGATCGGCCAGGTTGGGCTCGGGTCGTCCGGCACCGAACCAGCCCTGCGCGCGCAGACGGGTACGCGCGGCGACCAGGAGATAGAAGACGACACCGACGCCGGCCAGGTGCTTGCTCGGGAAGTTGCAGCCCGGCTGATTGGGGTTGAGGATCGCCGCGGCATCCGGAAGCCGCTCGCCGGGCAAATGGTGATCCGTCACCAGGACCGGGATGCCCAGCTCCGCCGCGCGCGCGACCCCGGCGAGACTGGCGATGCCGTTGTCGACCGTGATCAGCAGATCCGGCCGGCGCGGAGCGGCGGCGTCCACCACTGCCGGACTCAGGCCGTAGCCGAACGCGAACCGGCTCGGGATCAGGTAGGAGACCTGCGCAGCACCCAGGCTACGCAGGCCCCGGACCGCCAAGGCGCCGCCGGTCGCACCGTCGGCGTCGTAGTCCGAGACGATCAGCAGATGGCCGCCGCCGCGGATGGTGTGCACCAGCAGATCGACCGCTCGATCGATCCCGCGCAGCGCGCTTGCCGGGTGGAGCGCAGAGAGTCCGGGTGCGGCCTCTTCCGCGCTCTTCAGGCCACGATTCGAGTAGAGTCCGGCGAGCAGCTCGGTGGGTGTGCGGGCGGCGGCGAGCGCCGCCGCGCTCGGCACACGCCGAATCTCGGGGCGCGTCATCAGTCCAACACCGGCAGAGGGACATGCAGCGCCGCGACGACGGCGCGCAACAGCTCGATCTCCGTCCGGCTGATCCCGGCGTGTTTCAGCGTTGCGATCAACGCACGGAGCAGACGCTGCTTGTCGTCCATGCGCAGTCGATCGAGCCGGGCGAGCGCATGGTCGAGGCGATCCGGCCAGTCGTCCGGTCCGATCCGGGCCAATTCGCGCGGACGCATCCCGAGCGATGCCAGACCTGCGGCGAATGCGGTCCGCGCGGCGCGTTGGTCCGGGTTGCCGTGCACCGCCAGGATGACCAACAGATCGCGGACCTCGTTCTCGCAGTCGGAGAGTCGGGCAGTGCCGGCGCTGCGCGCATCGGCGGGGGTGATGGTGTCCTGGATCTGCTGCGCGAGCAGGCGTGCAAGCACATACTCGAAGACATCGATGCGTCCGTCGGCATGGATCAACCGCTCGAGCAGCGCCGTCAGTCGCGTCAGCTCGGCCTGCGGACGACGGCGCAGGGACGGGAAGGCGATCTCGAGCAGCGGGATGCGCAGATCCGCGGCGAGGCTCGGTACCGCGGAGAGGAGGGTGCTCGCCTGGCGCTCGCCTTCGCTGCCGAGCGTCTCGGCGACCATCAAGAGCTGGCGCTCGCGGATCTCGGGGTCCGGGTCGATCAGAAGATAACAGACGACCGTCATCACCCACTCGGTCGAGCGGGCGGCGCGTGCGAGTGGCTCCGGGATCGCCCGGGTCAGTCGAGCCGCCACCTGGATCCGTGCCGTATCGGGCCGACCGATCGCTTCCACGATACGATCGGCATCGAGGCTCGAGGCGCTCGGCCGAGCTTCGACGGCCGGGCGGGGCTCGGCCATCGAGGCGACGACGCCGACCTCGCTCGGCGCAGCCGCGGACTGCATGACGTGCATCGTCTCGAGCTCCGCGGGGTCGAAGCCGGGCTCGATCGCACGAATGCGATCGGCGATCGGCGGATGAGTGGCTAGAAGCCGGCGCGTCAGACCCGCGGCGAAGAGCATATGCCCGATCTCCTCGCTGTCGGATGCGAGCGCCGATCCGGCCGGCGCGGAGCCGATCTTCTTCAGTGCGCCCGCGATCCCCTCCGGCTCGCGGGTGAACTGAACGGCCGACGCATCGGCCAGAAACTCGCGCTGGCGCGACACGGCAGCCCGGATCAGCCGGCCGAAGAAGAGTCCGATATAGCCGGTCGCGACCAGAGCGAGCCCGATCATGAGGATCGCGCCCGTCTGCTTGCTGGCCCGGCCATGTCGCACCGAGAGCATGAGTCGGCCGATGATGGCGAGCACGAGGATCCCGAACAGGATCCCGATCAGCCGGATATTGAGCCGCATGTCGCCGTTGAGGATGTGCGAGAACTCATGCGCGACGACGCCCTGCAACTCGGATCGGCTCAGTGTCCGCAGTGCACCCCGGGTGACCGCGATCGCTGCATCGGCCGGCGAATAACCCGCAGCGAAGGCGTTGATGCCGTCCTCCTGCTCGAGCACGTAGATCTGAGGCACCGGCACGCCGGCGGCGATGGCCATCTCCTCGACCACGTTGCGCAAGCGCTGTAGCTGCGGATCCGTCGTATCCGCGTTGACCATGACCCCGCCGACCCCGCGCGCGACCGCACCGCCGCCGTTGCGCAGCGTGAGGATGCGGAACAGGCTGGCGAGCCCGATCGCACCCGCGGTCAGCACGGAGACCCAGATGAGCAGCGGGAGGCTTTCGCGCACGGCGGCCCCGGAGAGCACCGGGGTGAGCATGACCCCCTGCGGATCCGAGCCGAGTCCCAGGAACGCAAGCGCGACCAGGTCGACGACCGCAACGATGCTGATCACGGCGAGGGCGAACAGGACGACGAGGAGATGCGTGCGCCGCCGGGCCCGGTCCTGATGCGCGAAGAAGTCCAATTAAACTGCGTCCCTAGTGTTCATGTGGGGTTTTCGCTTGGGTGTGGTCTTGGATGACATCTGCCGGCGTTGGAGCGGACGCAGTTTAAGTATATAAAAAATAATAAAATATTCTAAACCGCGCTCTGCCGTGGTCATGGGTCGCGGCGAGGTCGTTCCCGACCGCAACCCTTCCATACACGCTCGAGCGCGGTTTAGAAGGCGACTGGGACGGCCTCGCGTTTCTCCGGCGCATCGATCTCCAGCAGCTGTGCGGGCGTGAATCCGAATTGGCCTGCGATCAGGTTGTTCGGGAAGACCTCGCGCAGGTTGTTGTAGCCCATGACGGCGTCGTTGAAGGCCTGGCGTGCAAAGGCGACCCGGTTCTCGGTGCTGACCAGCTCCTCGGAGAGCTGCATCATGTTTTGATTGGCTTTGAGGTCCGGGTAGGCCTCGGCGAGCGCGAACAGCTTGCCCAGCGCGCCGGCCACGCCCATCTCGGCTTGCGCCAGCATTGCCACCGCGGCAGTGTCGCCCGGATCGGCCGCGACCTGCTTGAGGCTGCCGACGGCTTGGTTGCGGGCCTGGATGACGGCCTCGAGGGTGTCGCGCTCATGGGTCATGTAGCGCTCGGCGACCTTCACCAGGTTCGGGATGAGGTCATAGCGGCGCGTGAGCTGCACGTCGATCTGAGCGAAGGCGTTCTTGTAGCGATTGCGTCCGGCAATCAGGCGGTTGTAGATGACGACGACAAGAATCGCGGCCAGCAGGATCAGGCCAAGCAGTGTCCATCCCATCGGTGTTCCCCCTCGATGATGACTATTCCCCCGAGCCCGTCAGTCGCCGGGTCCGGTGTACGGCCGAGGCCGGCGTGCGCACCTCGGCAATGCGGCGGAAGGCTACCATACTCACGCGGGGTAAACAGGGCCGAGGGCAGGGATGGCGCGACCGCTCGGGCAAGGCGGACCGGCCTCGCTGCACCGCGGCAGGTTGCCGATGCGGGTCGAGGGAGTACCATTGCGTCCGTGCAACGCCGTGCGTGCCGCGATGCGGCCGGTTTAAATAAGGAGCTTCCCTCTTGCTTGACGTGATGTATGCCGGCGGTTGGTTGATGGTGCCGATCGTCGCCTGCTCGATCATCGCCACCGCGGTCGTCATCGAGCGTGGCTGGACGCTGCGCCGCTCGAGGATCATGCCGGCGAATCTGGTCACCCGGATCTGGGAGTGGCACCGTCGGGGCGAGCTGACCGACGCGCGGATCGAGGAGATCCGCACCGGTTCACCGCTCGGGCGCTTGCTCGCGGCCGGACTCATCAACCGCAACCACTCGCGCGAGATCATGAAGGAGGCGATCGAGGACACCGGCCGGCAGGTGGTGGCCGAGCTGGAGCGCTTTCTCAACAGTCTGGGGACGATCGCCTCGGTGGCCCCTCTCTTGGGTCTGCTGGGAACGGTTCTCGGCATGATCGACGTCTTCGGCGTCATCATGGACGCCGGTGTCGGCAATGCCGCCGTGCTCGCCGGCGGGATCTCCACAGCGCTGATCACGACCGCGGCCGGACTGTCGGTCGCCATCCCGGCGCTGATGTTTCATCGTTTCTTCGACAACAAGGTTGCACGGCTCGCACTCGACATGGAGGAGCATTCGCTGCGGCTCGTGGAGGTGATGAAGGGCGAGCGCGAGGCCGGCGAGGTCTCCGCGTGAATCTGCGTCCGCACCGTCGCGAACCGGCCGACATCAACCTCACCCCGCTGATCGATGTGGTCTTTCTGCTGCTGATCTTCTTTATGGTCTCCACCACCTTCAAGGACGAGGCGCGGCTGCGCGTGCAGCTGCCCGAGGCGCAAGGCGAGGAGATTCCGGCCGAAGAGCCCGAGATGATCCGGCTCGTGATCGATCGGACCGGGTCCTTCAATGTCGACGATCGGGCCGTGCTCGATGGCACGACCGAGACCTTGGTCGATGCCTTGAAGGAACGCCTCGGGGAGGACGAGCCTTTACCCGTGCTGATCCAGGCCGATGCACAGACGCCGCATCAGGCGGTGATGACGGCGCTCGACGCGGCCAGTCAGGCGGGTTTGGTGCAGATCGCCTTCGCGGCGACCCGCGTCCGAGACGACGATGCCGAACCGGCGCGAACCGCGTTCGGGCAATCCGCCCCGCCGTCCTTCCCGCAGCCCGTGCAGCCATCCGCAGGGGAGATCGCCGAATGACCGATGACGCGTCCCGCTCCGAGGTCGAGGCCGGTCCGATCTACCGACGGCTGCTCGGCTACGTCAAACCCTACTGGCGCATGTTCAGCGTCTCGATCGTCGCCATGATCGCCTTCGCGGCGACCGAGCCGCTCTTCGCGGCCATGATGCAGCCGCTGATCGACGGTAGCTTCGTGGACCGCAACGAGGAGATCGTGCGCCTTATGCCGTTCGTGCTGGTGGTGCTCTTCGTCTTTCGCGGGATCGCCGGCTTCGTCAACAACTATTGTCTGAGCTGGGTCGGGCGACGCGTGGTGGCCGATCTGCGTCAAAAGATGTTCGAGCACCTGCTGCGCGCCCCGACGCGCTATTACGACAACCAGGGCTCGGGACACATCCTCGCGAAGCTGACCTACAACGTGGAGAACGTGGCCACCGCCGCCACCTCTGCGATTACGACACTGGTGCGCGACGGCTTCACCGTCATCGGTCTGATGGCCTACATGCTCTACCTGAACGCGGCCTTGTCGGCGATCTTCTTGGTGATCGGCCCGCTCATGGCCGGCGCGGTCAAGTACGCGACCAAACGTTTTCGCCGCCACAGCCGCCGCATCCAGGACCGCGTCGGTGCGCTGACCCAGGTCGCGCAGGAGGCGATCGAGGCCCATCGGGTGGTCAAGGCGTTCGGCGGCCAACCGCTCGAGGCGCGACGCTTCAGCGCCATCAACGAGAAGACCCGCTCGCTGCAGATGAAGATGATCGCGACCGAGGCGGCGAGCGTGCCGCTGGTTCAGTTGATCTCGGCCGTGGCGATCGCCGTGATCGTCTATCTCTCGACCATGCAGGGGCTCAAGGAAGACATCTCGGTCGGCACCTTCATGTCCTTCGTGGTCGCCATGGGCCTGCTCCTGCCGCCGGTGAAGCGTCTGACCTCGGTGAATGCCCATCTGCAGCGCGGCATCATCGCCGCCCAGAGCCTGTTCGAGCTGCTGGATGCGGAGGAGGAGCGGGATCGGGGACGGCAGGCCCTGGAGCGTGCCGAGGGGCGCGTCGAGTACCGCGGCGTGACCCATGTCTACTCGCCCGACAAGCCGCCGGCAATCCGGGATCTCGATCTGCTGATCGCGCCGGGCGAGCGGATCGCGCTGGTCGGGCGCTCGGGCAGCGGCAAGAGCACGGTCGCGAGCCTGCTGCCGCGCTTCTACGACGCGACCGCTGGCGAGATCCTGATCGACGGCATTCCGATTTACGAGCTGACCTTGGCGAGTCTGCGTGCCCAGATCTCGCTGGTGAGTCAAGACGTGGTGCTCTTCAACGACACCATCGCCAACAACATCGCCTATGGTCAGGCCGTTGCGCCGACCCGGGAGACGCTCGAGCGGATTGCCGTGAATGCGCACGCGCTCGACTTTATCCAGGCGATGCCCGAGGGCTTCGAGACGCGGATCGGCGATCGCGGGGTCATGCTCTCGGGCGGGCAGCGCCAGCGTCTCGCGATCGCCCGTGCCATGCTCAAAGACGCCCCGATCCTGATCCTGGACGAGGCGACCTCGGCGCTCGACACCGAGTCCGAGCGCCATATCCAGGCCGCCCTGCAGGAGTTGATGGCGAACCGAACGACCCTGATGATCGCCCATCGTCTCTCCACCATCGAGAACGCCGACCGCATCCTGGTGATGGACAACGGACGCGTCGTCGAGCAGGGCACCCACCTTGAGTTGCTGGCGCATGACGGCTATTACGCCCGGCTGCATCGTCTCCAATTCCACGATGCCGGCGAGTCCCCGGCCGCGTCTTAAACCGCGCCCGGCTCGGTATGCGATGTTTTTGGATGGGATCGGCCTCTGCAGACGTGACGAGCGTTTGAGTCGGCGCGGTTTAAGATCCTAAAAAATAGTAAATTTTAAACCGCGTCTCAACGCGATCGAGGACATCTCCAAAGCCAAATGCAAAACGAAGACGACGCATGCCGCTCCGGACGCGGTTTCGGTTGTGCCGACGTCGGGCCGCACGACTCGCTCGGCGCTGCGTCGAGCCTCGCGCGCCGCGGCACACCCGTGAGGGGTTGGGGGCGCAAGTAGTGGACCCGAATGCGATCTGGTACGGCCGTCACCCGCTCGGCCTCGTCCTCGCACCGCTCTCCTGGCTCTATTGCCTGGTGATCCAGCTGCGCCGCCTGGGTTATCGCAAGGGCTGGCTCGCGAGCCGGCGCCTGCCGGTGCCCGTGGTGGTGGTCGGCAATCTCACCGTCGGCGGGACCGGCAAGACCCCGGCAGTTCTGGCACTCGCGGGGCTCCTGCGGGCGCGCGGTCGGCGTCCCGCGATCATCACGAGGGGCTATGGTTCACGGCGCGGCGGGCGCGGATCCGCTGCGCCGCGCCGGGTACCTCCGGACGGCGAGCCCGCCGATTTCGGGGACGAGCCGGTGCTGCTGGCCCGGCGCAGCGGCTGTCCTGTCGTCGCCGGACCGGATCGCGTCGCGGCAGGCGCGCTCGCACTGGCTCGGGGCGACGTAGACATCCTGCTCGCCGACGACGGGCTCCAACACTATCGGTTGGCGCGAGACATCGAGATCGCTCTCGTCGACGGCGCGCGCGGTTTGGGCAACGGCCGTTGTCTGCCCGCCGGGCCGTTGCGCGAGCCGCGCGGGCGACTGGATACGGTTGATCTCGTGCTGACCAACGGCGACGGCTCGGGTATCGACAAGGACGGCGGGTACCGGATGCGTCTGGTTCCGGGCGAGGCGGTCAATCTCCGTAATCCAAGCATCTCCGCACCGATCGCGGACTTCCTCGGGCGGCCGGTCTTTGCGGTCGCCGCGATCGGCAACCCCGAGCGCTTCTTCGCCATGCTGCGCGGTCTGGGTCTCGAGGTCGAGGGCCGCGCCTACCCGGATCACTATCCCTTTGCACCGTCCGATCTCGCGGCTTGGCCGCCCTGCGCGGTGCTCATGACCGAGAAGGACGCCGTGAAGTGCAAGTCCTTTGCGGGCGAGGATCACTGGTTTCTGCCCGTGGAGGCCGAGCTGGACAAGGCCTTCGTCGAGGCATTCTTTCGTAAGCTGGAGGCACAGACCCATGTCTGATCGAGAGATGTCCGAGGACTCCGTCGGATTCAAGGTCGTCATTCCCGCGCGCTACGGCTCTACGCGCTTGCCCGGCAAGCCGCTCTTGTCGATCGCCGGCAAGCCGATGATTCAGCACGTTGTGGAGCGTGCGCGCGAGAGTCGCGCCGCGGAGATCCTGGTTGCGACCGACGATCGGCGAATCGCCGATGTCTGTCACGGCTTCGGTGCCGACGTGGTGATGACAGGCAGCGAGCACCGCAGCGGGTCCGAGCGCATCAGCGAGGTGATCGGTCTGCGCGGCTGGGGCGACGACGTGGTGGTGGTCAACCTGCAGGGCGACGAGCCGGCGATGCCGGCGGCCTTGTTGGATCAGGTCGCGAGCGACCTGGCGGGCATCGCCGATCTGGGCATGTCCACGTTGGCTGCGCCGATCTCGGATCGCGCGATCCTCTTCGATCCGCACGTCGTGAAGGTGGTCACGGACGCAAAGGGCTACGCGCTCTATTTCTCGCGTGCCCCGATGCCCTGGCACCGCGACGAGTTTCTCGCCGATCGCGCCGAGCTGCCGACATCGGTTGCCTTTCTCCGCCACATCGGGCTCTACGCCTACCGCGTCGGCTTCCTCAAACGCTATCTGGCTTGGGCGCCTTCGCCACTGGAGGTGGCGGAGTCGCTCGAGCAACTGCGCGTGCTCTGGCACGGCGAGCGCATCCATGTCGCCGTCGCCGCGTCCGAGCCAGGGCCGGGCGTGGATACGGCCGCGGATCTGGCCAAGGCCGAGTTGCATCTGGCCTAAACCGCGTCCTCTGCCCGGCGGTTGGCGTGGCTGTAGTCGGTGCCTTTTCGCACGGATCGGCGTTGGCGTCGACGCGGTTTAGACGTGAAATTCTCGATGCGACGCTCTTGGCAATCTTTGCGCCTTTGCGGTTCGACCGGGCTTTTTGGCCGTGACTCAGGCCCGAAGCGTCGACCGAAGGCATTCCAGGAGGTCTTGCATCTCGATGCTCAGCTCACCCGACTCCGGGTCGAGGATTCGGACCTGCAGGATCGCGTTCGCGCGATGGCTGGCGCGGCCGTATTGGTCCATCTGGATCGGGGGGCGGGCGAGATCCGACTCGAGCACCGCGAGCCCCTCGCCGGGGAGAATGTCGATCAGGCGCCAGACCTGCCCGTCCTGCTCGCAACGATGACCGAGCAGGGTTCTGAGCCGTTGCAGAAAGGCGGTATCGATGGGGTGGGTCTGTGTCATGTCGGCTCCGGCTGTCGGGCTTGCCAAGGGGTAACTCCGGCAGGCCCCGAAGCGCATGAGATGGGAGCCGAAAGCGATTTTTCATCCGGATAGGCCCTATTCAACGGCGTTTTTCGGCGAAAGACCTTTTCCTGTTCTTGCGTCGTGCCTCCGAGTGAGCACGGTCCTCTGCAACGAGTTGTGGATGATGGTATGGCCTGGTTCATCTCCGCCCTCTATCCATTTAACCATTTAACCATCGAGTCCCTATATGACCAACAACGACGTCCTGCGCCGTCTTCGATACGCATTCGATTTCGATGATCTCAAGATGATAGCGATATTTTCCGCAGCGGACAGTCGGGTGACCCGTTCGCAAGTCAGCAATTGGTTGAAAAAAGACGACGATCCAGAGTTCGAGGAATGTAGCGATCAACAATTGGCGATTTTCCTCAACGGCTTGATCAATGATCGACGGGGCAAGAAAGACAGCGAACAGCCCGAGCCGGAGCAATCATTAAACAACAACATCATCTTTAGAAAACTCAAGATCGCTTTGGATCTGAAGGCGGACGATATCCTGCGTCTCTTGGCCGCAAGCAATCTGCGCATCAGCAAGCATGAGTTGAGTGCATTCTTTCGCAAGCCGGACCATCAGCACTACCGCCAATGCAAAGATCAAATTCTGCGAAACTTTCTCGGCGGCGTCCAGTTGGAGTACCGCGATGGTCGCACTCAACAGGACGACTCCAGCGCCACAGAGGGACACCCCTCTTGACCAATACGTCATTCACCTCTCTCAACCTCAACCCGGATCTGCTGGAGAATCTGTCCTCGCTCGGCTATGACACCATGACCCCCATCCAGGCACTGAGTTGTCCGGATATCCTGTCGGGGCGGGATGTCATCGCACAAGGCAAGACCGGTTCGGGGAAGACCGCTGCGTTCGGGCTCGGTCTATTGGAGCGGCTCGATGTCGGATGCTTTCGTGTGCAGTCTCTCGTACTCTGTCCCACCCGTGAGCTCGCCGATCAGGTGGCCAAGGAGATCCGTGCCCTCGGGCGCCGAAGGCACAACATCAAGGTGCTGACACTCTGCGGCGGGGTCGCCGTTGGCCCTCAGGTCGTCTCGCTGGAGCACGGCGCCCATATCGTTGTGGGAACCCCCGGCCGTATCGCGGATCACCTGGAGCGCGGCACACTGCGGTTGGATGATGTGACCATGCTGGTGCTCGACGAGGCGGATCGGATGCTTGAGATGGGCTTTGAGAAGGCGCTGGATGCGATCATCGATCGGATACCGACGAGACGCCAAACACTGCTGTTTAGCGCCACCTACCCCAGTCGGATCCAAGCCATCGCCCGGCGTATCATGACTGAACCGGTCATGGCCCAAGTGGCGTCTACCCACGACAATCGCAGTATCGCCCAGCACTTCTATCGCGTGACCGACGAGCAACAGCGGCAGCGAGCCTTATGCCTTTTGCTGTTGCAGCACCAACCGGTGTCGACCCTGGTGTTTTGCAATACCAAGGTCGACACGCGACAAGTGGCTCAGGGGTTACGGGACAGTGGTTTTAGCGTCCTGGCGCTGCACGGTGACCTGGAGCAAAGGGATCGCGATGAGGTTCTGGTGCGGTTCTCCAATAAGAGCGTCTCGGTGCTGGTGGCCACCGATGTGGCGGCCCGTGGCTTGGACATCGATTCACTCGATGCCGTGATCAACTACCGGATTGCACAGGATGCGGAGGTGCATATCCATCGCGTTGGTCGTACCGGGCGTGCCGGCAGCACGGGGGCCGCCTTTTCTCTCTACGATGAAGGGGAGGCGCATCGCGTCGCCTCATTGGATACCCCCGTGGATCCTATCGTGGACAGTGAGTTATTGCCGTCACTCGACATTCTAAAGCAGCGTCCGATGGTGCCGCCGATGGAGACCGTTCAGATCGATGCCGGAAAGAAGCAAAAGATTCGCCCCGGGGATATCCTGGGCGCTTTGACGGGGCCGGGTGGTCTTCGCGGTGAGCACGTGGGAAGAATCCAGATCGCGGACCATTGGGCCTATGTGGCGGTCAGCCGGGAGTGCGTGGCGGCGGCATTGAAGAAACTGTCCGTGGGCAAATTGAAGGGACGCGCGTTTCGTGTCAGGCTGATCAAATAGTCACGCTCTCCATCGGTGATCTGGTGTAGGCCATCGTCGTTGGAGAGCATGCGGTCGGCAGAGCACCAATGACGTGGAGCTCTCTCGCAGAGTAATCATCGAGCGCAGCGGTAAGGGGGGCAGAGGCCGGATTCCTATACGGCTTATTGTGACTCTCTCCATTTCGGCAGGCAAAGCTGCCATGCGGACAGCAGGCGCGGCGCCGTTTCTATTCCATGGAGCTTATTCCGCAAGATATTCCAGCGTACCAGATTAAACGAATCTCGATGCAAGTAAGCCATCCAGTCCGCCAGGAGCACGGCTGCATCGGTTTCTGCGTCGCCGGTATCACAGAAAGCAAGCCCGGCGCTGTGCCGGTACCCGGTCACAATGGTTGCCTCGTCGTAGCCCAAGCGATGGAGTGCAATCGCCGCTGTGCCTGCACGAAATGTCGTATCTTCGGGAAGAGTGGATTCTGCCGCCGAGGCAATCGGGTTGAGTGCCGCCGGTAACTCCGAGAAATGAAGGTTGGCAAACAAGGCTTGAACGTATGCAGCCAGTTCGGGTGTGTTCGCTATATGCCAGAAATTGAAGACCACTGTTTGGCGCGGCTGGCTCACCTCGGTCACTCCATGGTACGAATCCGCGTGAAGTGGAAAGCCAAAAGCCTTGTTGTATTCAGGATTAACTCTGAAGACGGCTTTGCTGTCCGGCGATGAGAATAATTCCAAAACACCGCCATGCTCAGGTTGCCAGTTTTTATTAATTTGGACGACCAGTCGTACAGCCTCGTAGCCCAAGAGTGGTCGGTCGCTATGTATGCCGATAACGTGTCCAGGCAGCATGCGTTGAGCCGTGACTGCAATACGACTATCGAGTGGCAAACGGGTAATCTCTCGCATTCTTGCGAGTATTTTGGCTTGAAACGATGCCGGAATATGCTTGGTCGTGTCGCAAAGAGAGCACCGGTAAAACTCACCATCTCGATGCTGCCAATCATTGGTTTGAAGAAATAGGCCTTCGAGTACAGCGCACTGGTCTTCGGAAAATGCGGAATCCACACAAAAAAAGGGGAATGGGTTATGGTGGTGATTCGGTTGCAAGAGCAACTGCTGAGCTCCTTTTTGTCGCATTGCAACACAGCCTGAGAGGCGGCGGACGGGTCCGTTCGCGACCCGTGGCAGTCGCTGACGATGCTCTCGGGACTGGCCGTTTGTGTTGGCGTTGCGACCGCAAAGTGGGTGACGGCTGCGGCGCCTTGGCGATCCACGGGTCAATGGCGGTCACGCCCGCAACAACACAATCGCCGGTCTCTCGCCTTACCACCGCCAGCCCATGTCGGGATGCCACTCCAAGGCCCTCAGCCTGACTGAACTCTAGGACCGGGATGCCTGTCCATCAAGTGCTCGTGCTGGGTCATTTCGGCTCCGGCTGTTGGGTTTGCCAAGGGGCGAATCCGGTATGCCCCGGAAACAACGAAAACGGCAGCCAAAGGCGATTTTTCGTCCGGATAGTCTAAACCGCGTCCAGAGCGACATGCGTCATTTTCACGTTGTGTCGGGATTAGGGATTTTTCCGAACCTCGTGGAGACGCGGTTTAGAATCTTAGATTTTTTAGAACTTTAAACCGCGCCGGCTCCGACAATCGTCGAGTCTGCCGAGGCCGATCCCATCCAAAAACATCACATACCGCGCTCGGCGCGGTTTAGATAAAAAAAAACCCCGCTGACGCGGGGCGAATCACCACTGAGGAGGTCAGAGAACGAAACCGAAGAACGGAAGCGTCGTCTTAACCGACTTAATGCAGAACCGATGCCAATTTTCCGCCAAGAGCTGTTCTTTAATTAAAACAATAGTTTGCGAACATGCGGGTCGGTGACGTCCACGATGGGAGCCGAGCGATGCACAGGTTTCAGACGGTTCAATGCCCCCTCCGCACCGCATCGGTGCGATGTCTGCGACAAACGGCCTTTCTCTTTGTCGTCATCGCAACACTCGGGGTGGCCATGCCTGTCGCTGCCGAGACGGAAGCGATGCGCGCGCAGGGGATCCAGTCGCAGCGGGCCGCGGCCGGTTGGCTGCGATTACAGCAGGATCAACGAGCGGCGAGACAGCAGTTCGGCCCGCGGTCTTCCCCCGACGCGGCGCGGCAGCAGTCGATCGAGTGGAACGAGGCTATCCGTTACCGCGAGCTTCTTCAGCAGCAAAATCGCGTCCTCGACTCGGCCCGTCGCGAGGATCGGCGGGTGCCGCGTGGCGGGCTAGATGCGCCGGACCTTCGGGCCGGTCAGATCCGCATGCAGGGGCAGTTGATGGAGTTGGAGGCGCAACAACAGAGCCAGCGCCTTCAGATGCAGATGGATCGGGCGCGGCGTAGTCAGCCGGCCCAAGGGCGGTTCGGTCGCGGTTCGATCAGCCGATAAGGCCCGCATTCGGTGCTGTTCGGTGCTGTTCGGTGCTCGCAGCTGCAACGGCATGTCGCCCGCCGTGGCCGGCATGCCGAGGGCCGGTGCAACGCCGCGCGATGTCAAAGGCACTTCGCGCTCGAGTCCACGGCGGACCGAGCTCCGCCTCCCCGGGTGCCGATTGAAGTCGGCGTGCCCGGGAGGCGGAGTCGAGCCTTCCGCGGTGCTGCATTAGTTGTCGGGTCGCGCATCTCCGGTGTGTCTGAAACACTCCTCGGATTCGTACCACATGACGTTGATGATGCCGAAGGCGAGTGCCAACAGCACACCCAGGATCCAGGCGAAATACCACATTGAGGTCAGCCTCTCGTTGATCGCTCTCGTTGCTCGAGGGGGGGCGCGGGCTGCGTGAAGCCGACCCGCGTCCCTGGTGTCTCAGTACGCCAGATGCTCCTGCTCGCGGATCTCCTCCACCGTCACCCGCCGCCACATCTTGGTATAGGTCCAAGTGGTGTAGGCCAGGATCAGCGGGATGAAGATGACCGCCGCCCAGAACATGACCGTCAGCGTCAGATGGCTGGAGACGGCGTCCCAAACGATCAGACTGCTGTTCGGATCGGTCCGCGACGGCAGGATGAAGGGGAAGAGACTCACCCCGGCGGTCATGATGATGCCGGTGATCGCCAGACTGCCACTCACCAAACCCCAACCCGGACGATCGGCGGCGGCGAGCTTCATCGTCGCCCAGAGTCCCGCGAAGCCGAGCACAGGGAAGACCAACGTCCAGGGATGGTTGGCGTAGTTGGCCAGCCAGGCCCAGGAGTCCGCGACGACCTCTTTGGTCAGCGGGTTGGGCGTGGCGTCGAGCGCCGGCATGGAGACCACCTTGAAGCCGTCCACGCCGATGATCAGCCAGACCCCGGCGAGCGCGAACACGGCGATGCTGATGAGTGCGAAGATCCGGGCTGCTGCCTTTGCGCGTGACGCGATCGGCTCCGCCGCCCGAATCTGAAGCCAGACCGCACCGTGCATGGTCAGCATGGTGACGCTGAGGATGCCGGCCAACAGCGCGAACGGATGAAAGAGGCCGAAGAAGCTGCCCGTGTAGAAGGATCTCAGCATATCGTCGAGATGGAAGGGAACGCCCAGCAGCAGATTGCCGAAGGCGACGCCGAACACCAACGCCGGAACCACACCGCCGATGAAGAGACCCCAATCCCATGCATTGCGCCAGCGCGGATCGGCGATCTTGCTGCGGTAGTCGAAGCCGACCGGCCGGAAGAAGAGCCCGAAGAGCGCAAGCAACATCGCGAAGTAAAACCCCGAGAAGGCGGTCGCATAGACGATCGGCCAAGCGGCGAAGATGGCGCCGCCGGCCGTGATCAGCCAGACCTGGTTGCCGTCCCAGTGCGGGCCGATGGTGTTGATGATGACGCGTCGTTCGTCGTCGGTCTTGCCCAAAAAGGGCAAGAGCGCGCCGACGCCCATGTCCATACCGTCGGTCACGGCGAAGCCGATCAGGAGCACGCCGACCAGCACCCACCAGATGAATTTCAGGACTTCGTAGTCGATGATCATGATCGGTCCCCTAGTCTTGCCGTTTCTGCGGTGCGAGCACGGGTGCCGGGCCGCCCGCGATGTTTGAACGGGATGCCGTGGCCGCCTCCTCATGGTGATAACGGCCCGTGTGCAGCGAGCTCGGCCCCTGTCGGCCGAACTTGAACATCAGATACATCTCGATGATCAGGAGCACCGTGTAGAAAAGGATAAAGGCCGAGAGGCTGATGATGAGGTCGCTCGGCGCCAGGCTCGATGCGGCGATGCTGGTGGGCAGAACCTCGCCGATCGCCCATGGCTGACGGCCGAACTCGGCTACGAACCAGCCTGTCTCCGCCGCGATCCAGGGCACCGGGATGCTCCACAGGAACAGCCGCAGCAGCCAGCGTTTCTCCTGAATGACGCGCTTGGTATTGAAGTAGAAGCCAAGGATCATCAAGCCCAGCATCCAGAATCCGGCCGCGACCATCACGCGGAAGCTCCAGAAGAGCGGCGCGACCTCGGGGATCGAGTCCTTGACCGCCATGCGGATCTGCTCCTCGGTGGCCTGGCTCGGGTCGTCCGTGTAGCGCTTGAGCAGGAGCCCGTAGCCGAGATCGTCCTTGTGATCATCGAAGACCGCGCGGTTCTCCGGCGTGTCCTGATCCCCGCGCAGGCGTTGCAGATAGTCGTAGGCGATCATGCCGCTGCGGATCCTGATCTCGTGATCACGCATCAGATCCTTCAGCCCCTTCACCTCGGTATCAAGCGAGCGCGTGGCGATCAAGCCCAGGAGCCAGGGGATCTTGACCGCCCCATGGGTTTCCTCGTCCTCGTTGCTCGGGAAGCCGATGATCGTAAAGCCTGCGGGTGCGGGCTCGGAATGCCACTCGGCCTCGATCGCCGCGAGCTTCACCTTCTGCACGTCGCCGACCTCGTAGCCGGACTCGTCGCCGAGCAGGATGACCGAGAGGATCCCTGCCAAACCGAATCCGATGGCGACCGAGAAGGAACGCTTGGCGAAGGCCAGATCCCGTCCCTTGAGCATGTACCAGGAGCTGATGCCGAGGACGAACATGGATGCGGTCACGTAGCCCGCGGCCACCGTGTGCACGAACTTGACCTGCGCGACCGGATTGACGATGACATCCATGAAGTTGGTCATCTCCATGCGCATGGTCTCGTAACTGAACTCCGCACCGACCGGGTTCTGCATCCAGCCGTTGGCAACCAGGATCCAGAGCGCCGAGAGGTTCGACGCCAGCGCCATCAGGAAGGTGACGGTCAGATGCTGGCGTTTGGAGAGTCGCTCCCAGCCGAGGAAAAACAGACCGATGAAGGTCGATTCCAGGAAGAAGGCCATCAGGCCCTCGATGGCGAGCGGCGCGCCGAAGACGTCGCCGACATAGTGACTGTAGTAGGCCCAGTTGGTCCCGAATTGGAACTCCATGGTGAGCCCGGTGGTCACGCCCAACGCGAAGTTGATGCCGAAGAGCTTGCCCCAGAACTTGGTCATGTCCCGGTAGATCTCGCGTCCGGTCATGACATAGACGCTCTCCATGATCACCAGGATCCAGGCGAGGCCGAGTGTGAGGGGTACGAAGAGGAAGTGGTACATCGCGGTCATGGCGAATTGCCACCGCGAGAGCTCGATCATGGTGCTGTCAAGCATGGCGATCTTCCCGAGTTTGGAGATCAGGGGCGGTAAGGAGGGCTGTCGGGTGCCGGGCAGGGTGTCGGCGATCGCGGAGATCGCCGACGGTCCGGATCAGGCTAGCCCGCCGGTGGAAGGTGAATCAGGTTATGCCGCAAAGGCGATATCGGAAATGACGAATCGCAACCTGTGATCGGGCAGCGTCAATGCTTGCTTCAGGGGTGCGATTCTTCGGCGCTAAGGATGATCGGCGTCAACCGTGGCGGTGCTCGCCTTTGTCGGTCCCGTGGTCATGGGTGTGTGGAGCTGCCGCGGGCAGCGGTTGGCCTGCGAGGATGGCGGACACGGCCTGTAACGGGTCGGTCGCGCTGGTGGTGTAGACCTGAATCCCGTGGCGGGCCATGCGTTGCAGAAACCCGTTCCCGGCGCCCTGCGTCACGATCCCGTTCAGAGCGAGCTCGAACAGCGGGTGATCCTCGCCGTGATACTCATGCAGGGACAACTCCATCGGCAGATCGAGCCGCTCGACCTCCTTCGGACGGCCGTCGCTGTCCGCCTCGTAGACGATGAAGCGACGGCTTTTGCCGGCGTGTCCGGTGATGGTTCGAAAGTTCTGGCTGGTGACGGCGATACGCATGGATTTCCCCGTGTTCAAGACGGCGAAGACGCTTCGATTGGTCATGGATTTCGGATCTCGTAAGTCGTGCGTGATCGGGTGCGCAGCGGCTGGACTCACGCCGGTGCCGGCTCTCTTTGACGCAGGCGCATTGCCCAGTCCTCCATCGCGGCGTTGGCCACCGGCATCGGCAGTTCGATGAAGGTGATCACGAAGCCGTCGTCGGTCTCGGCGATACCGATCGACCGGGGTCGCATCGCGAGTGCCTGCGGGTTCGGCAGGGTGATGCCGAAACAAAACACCAGATTCTTGGCGGCGCGGATGTCTTTGTCGATACGCCCGTCCGGAAGCGATCGGGTGTGTCGAAAATGGTCGAATTCGGCGATGAAGACGGCCGAGGGATGGGCCTCGATGCAGGCCCTGAAATAGCCGCAGACCGCATCGACCGAGTCGAACGGGGTTTCCTCGCGGTCGATCTCCAGTACGTAGACCGGAAAGGTCTCCTGCAACAGGGTCTGTTTCATGATCTGCCCTCCCGGCCTCGGTCAAGCGGCGGCGCGGCACCGCGGAATGCGGCATCATTGGGTGTGAGGGGTGCTCGGGGCATTGAAATCGGTCAACCCCGCTGAACCGCGTCTGGGGTGTGTGCGGATCTCGGTCGTGGATGAAGGCGGTGGAGCGCGTCGGAGGTGTCGGTGGGGACGCGGTTCAGGATAATAAAATCAATTAGTTTCTTGAAACGCGTCTCCGCGGCGCTCTCGGGTGTGCGCGATGCCGATCATCACAGAGAACAGCGCATATCGCACCGGACGCGTTTCAACCCTCCGCGATGCGCTTGAGGTTGGGGATGTCGAGCAGAAAGCGGTTGGGGTTGGTCTCGACTAGAAGGCTCTGGCGTTTGAACTCGGCGATGGTGCGGCTGGCGGTCTCGGTGGTGATGCCGAGCATCGCACCCATGTCCTCGCGGCTGAACAATTGGCAGGCGCTGCTCTCGCGATCGCGGACCAAGCGCAGCAAGAGCCGCGCGATGCGCTGCCGGGCGGACCCAGTGGAGAGCTCGGTCAGCCAGGCGTCGGCCTCGTTCAAGGCACGTTGCCAACGCGCGATCAGCTCGCGGTGCAGGTCCGGATTGTTGCAGCCCAGATCGCGGACCAATCGGGCGGGGAAGCGGCAGACCTCGGTTGGTTGCAGCGCGACGGCGTCGTGCTGGTAGGTGCCGCCCTCGAGCATGGCCTCGAGACCCAGGACATCCGTGGTCCGGGCGATCCGCACGATGCGCTGACTGCCGTCCGGGAGATACTGAACCAATTTCAGGACGCCGGAGCGCACGGTGAACATGTGGTCCGCCGGATCACCGGTGCGGTAGAGACTGGTACCGGGCTTGAGGGTGAATTGGTCGATCGGATCGTGGATCCGCTCGAAATCCGCCTCGGCTAGACCTGCGAACAGGACGGTGGTGCGGAGCGAGCAGTTGAGACAATCGGCCTCGCCCGACCAGGCATCTCGCAGCGTGACACTTTTAACCATTGGGGGTCGTCTGACTCTCGTCATGTCCTGGCACGGCGGTGCCTGATGGCCCAGTGTAGCCGATCGGCTCGGGGAGATCATTTCCCGGGCGGGGTTGCGTCCTGTCCTCGCCCTCTCTACCTTGATTGGCCCGACACTCGAGACCCGAGACAGGTGCTGTTGCACGTTCGTGCTCGGATTTGCTTCCTCTCTCATTCCACACGGTACGACCGATGACCCTGCTCAGCCTCGACTCCGTCGCCCTCTCCTACGGCTTGCCGCCGCTCTTGGAGGACGTCTCCTTCAACATCGAGCGAGGCGAGCGGATCTGTCTGATCGGCCGCAACGGCGCCGGCAAGTCGACCTTGCTGCGGATCATCGACGGGGAGGTCCAGGCCGACTCGGGTCAGCTCCGCGCCGCTGCCGGGCTCAAGGTGGCGCGCCTGACGCAGGAGATCCCGCGCGGGGAGGATGGGAGCGTCTTCGAGGTCGTCTCCGCGGGTCTGGGCGATCTCGGGGTCCTTCTGAGCGACTACTTCAAGCTCTCCCATGGCTTGGGTACGGACCCGAGCGAGGAGGATCTGACCCGTCTGGCACGGGTCCAGCAGCACTTGGAGGACGGCGGCGGCTGGGCGATCGAGCAGCGCACCGAGCGCGTCATCTCGCGGCTGGGGCTCGATGCCGAGGCCCGTTTCGCAGCGCTCTCGGGCGGTCTGCAACGTCGCGTCTTGCTTGCCCGCGCCTTGGTGACCGAGCCCGATCTGCTGTTGCTCGACGAGCCGACCAACCATCTGGACATCGATGCGATCGATTGGCTCGAAGACTTTCTGATCGACTTTCCGGGCTCCTTGCTCTTCGTCACCCATGATCGGCGCTTCCTGCAGCGGGTTGCGACCCGGATCCTGGAGCTCGATCGCGGGCGGATCACCGACTGGCCCGGCGACTACGCCAATTACCTGCGTCGCCGCGAGGAGCGTCTGCATGCCGAGGCCCAAGCCGCGGCGCAGTTCGACCGCAAGCTCGCCGAGGAGGAGGTCTGGATCCGCCAAGGCATCAAGGCGCGGCGTACCCGCAACGAAGGCCGTGTGCGCGCGCTCGAATCCATGCGTCGCGAACGGCTCGAGCGGCGCGAGCTGCAAGGCACGGCGCGTCTGCGCCTGAGCGAGGCGGATCGTTCCGGCAAGCTGGTGGTCGAGGCCGAGGAGATCGGCTTCGCTTGGGGCGACACCCCGGTGATCCGCGATTTCAGCACGCTGATCCTGCGCGGCGACAAGATCGGCATCATCGGCCCGAACGGCGCCGGCAAGAGTACGTTGCTGAAGCTGCTGCTCGGCGATCTGGAGCCCCAACGCGGGACGATTCGGCGCGGGACCAATCTGCAGGTGGCCTATTTCGATCAACTGCGCGCCCAGCTCGAACTGGACAGGAGCGTCCAGGACAACGTCGCGGGCGGCAGCGACAAGATCGAGGTCGACGGCCAGAGCCGTCACGTCCTGTCCTATCTGAAGGACTTTCTCTTTACACCCGAGCGCGCGCGCCAGCCGGTCAAAGCGCTGTCCGGCGGGGAACGCAATCGCCTGCTGCTGGCCAAGCTCTTCACCCGACCGGCCAATTTGCTGGTGCTCGACGAGCCGACCAACGACTTGGATACCGAGACCCTCGAGTTGCTGGAGGACCTGCTGGTCGAGTTCAAAGGCACCCTCTTGCTGGTCTCTCACGATCGGGCACTGCTCGACAACGTTGCCACCAGCACACTGGTCTTCGAGGGCGAAGGCCGGGTCCGCGAATATGTCGGCGGATACGAGGACTGGGTACGTCAACGTGATCCGCGCCGATCCGGGGAGTTCAAGGCAAAGCCGGCGGATACCGAAACGCCGGTGTCGCCTCCCGCAAGCGGTTCGGCTCGGTCCAAAACTGCGCCCAAGGGCGAGAAGCTGAGCTTCAAAGAGACCCGCGAGCTTGCCGAGCTGCCGGCGCGAATCGAGGCATTGGAGGCCGCGCAGGCCGAGCTGCACGAACGCCTGGCCGATCCGGCCCTCTATCAGAGTGCAGGCGACGAGGTCGCGGCGGTCAAGGCGCGTCTGGAGGCATTGGAGTCCGAGCTCGAGACCACCTACGCGCGCTGGGAGGCGCTCGAGGCGCGGCGCTGATCCGGCGGGCGCGAGGCCGTGCATGCGCAGCCAGACCGACCGGTGGGTGTCGGGAATCGCTCCCGCTCGGCCCGACCTACGGACCAACGCCGAACGGCGCGTTTGTCGCCGTCCGCGTCCTGCACTACCATCATCGATCGGTCCGGGTTTGCTCGATCGCGTGTTCCTCATCACACGGGTGTTTCACGGTCGGCGCGGCTCCGCACAAATCCACCGTCATTGCGAAATGCGCTGTTCAACGCTTTGGATATCTGATCATTGAACCGCGTCGGGCAGGCTTTTCTCGGTCTCCTCAAGCGGTCGTTTCCCACCAAACATCGGTTGTCACTTAGAGCGCGGTTCAATCCAATGAAGTTCAAGGTCGATGAATTCCGCAGCTGGAAGCACAAGTGCATCACGCTGCTCGGGATGTCGGGGGTGGGCAAGACCTATCTCTCCGAGATGTTGCGCCGCAACGATTGGTTCCACTACTCCGGGGACTATCGGATCGGGACGCGGTATCTCAACGAGCACATCCTGGACCTGATCAAGGCGCACGCGATGCGCGATCCCTTCCTGCGCGACCTGCTGCGTCGGGACTGGATCGCCATCCACAACAACATCAAGGTCACGGATTTGGGGCCGGTCCTCAGCTTCGTCGGCAAGCTCGGGAATCCCGAGCGCGGAGGGCTTCCGCTCGGGGAGTTCAACCGTCGGCAGGCCCTTTATCGCGAGGCGGAGATCGCGGCGATGATGGATGTGCCCGATTTCGTGCGGAAGGCCCAAGAGATCTACAGCTATCCGCATCTCATCAACGATGTCGGGGGGAGCCTCTGCGAGCTCGACGAGCCGCGGGTCATCGATCTGCTCGCCAAGCACAGCCTGATCCTCTACATCCGGGTCCCGGAGGCGGACGAGATCAAGCTCATCCAGCGCGCACAGGCCGATCCGAAGCCGCTCTACTATCGCCCCGAGTTCCTGCGTGCAGCACTCAAGGACTATCTGTCGGTTCATGGTCTGGATTATGTCGCGGAGGTGGATCCGGACGACTTCACGCGCTGGGTCTTCCCGCGTCTGTTCCATTCGCGGGTGCCCCGTTACGAGGCGATCGCGCGTCCATACGGCTATACGGTCTCGTCCGAGGATGTCGCGCGCGTGCGCGACGAGCAGGATTTCCTGCAGTTGATCGAATCGGCGATCGGACAGGCCGAGACGCCGGTCTTCGATCCCCAGTTGAAATAACCCGCCGTTGCAGTAACCCGAACGACAGGACCGACCCCATGCCGATCGTCGCCCACAATGACCTGCCAACCTTCCAGCGTCTGCGCGAAGAGGGCCACAAGATCCTCGAGCCCGATCATGCGATTCAGCAGGACATCCGCGAGCTGCATATCGGCCTGCTGAACATGATGCCGGATGCCGCGCTTGCCGCCACCGAGCGGCAGTTCTTCCGACTGATCGGTCAGAGCAATCAGATCGCGCAGTTCTATGTCCACCCCTTCACGCTCGACGCGCTCGACCGTGGCCCCATCACCCGCGAGTACGTCGAGCGCTACTACGAGCCGTTCGAGAAGATCCGTGCCGAGGGTCTGGATGCCCTGGTGATCACCGGGGCCAACGTCATGGGCCCGGACCTGGCGAGTCAGACCTTCTGGGAGCCGTTGATCGAGGTGGTCGACTGGGCACATCACAACGTCAGCTCGACCCTCTGCTCGTGCTTGGCGACGCATGCAGTGCTGGAGTTTCGTTACGGCCAGCGGCGCCGTCCGCTCGGCGAGAAGCGCTGGGGTGTCTATGTGCATCGCGTCATCGACCGCAGCCACCCCTTGGTGAGCAGTGTGAATACGCGATTCGACGTGCCGCATTCGCGGTTCAACGCGATCGGTCGCGACCAGTTCGAGGCGGCCGGTCTACACATCCTGGCCGAGAGCGAGGAGGCCGGGGTGCATCTCGCGGTCAGTCCGGACGGCTTCCGTCAGGTCTTCTTTCAAGGCCACCCCGAGTACGACATCATCTCGCTGCTCAAGGAGTACAAGCGCGAGGTCAACCGTTTCGCGGCCGGAGAGCGCGATCAGTACCCGCCTTTTCCCGAGAACTATTTCGGCGTCCAGTCACGCGCCATCTTGGACGAGCACCGCGAGCGCATCCTCGACGCGCTCGATCAGGGGCGCGACCTGCCGGCTTTCCCCGAGAAGCACATCGTCGACAGGCTCGACAATACCTGGCACGACAGCGGCGAGGGCGTGCTCGGCAACTGGATGGGGCTCATCTATCAGATCACCAACAACGACCGCAGACTTCCGTTCATGTCGCATGTGGATCCCGACGACCCGCTTGCACTGAGTTGGCGTCGATCCCGCGGTTAAACCGCGCCCGGCGCGCTATGCGATGGTTTTGCGCCACCGACACACGAACGGGGGCGCGATCGCGGGGTATTTGATTGTCTCGGCGTCGCATCGCGACAACAGTTGTTTCGCGGTTCCTTGAAAAATGCGTCGAGCAGCGCGACGGATTTTTGACGGCATGTGATCGGTTTAGCGAAAAAAATGCGCTTGGTAGGTTGTCGTTTGTTGTATTTTGGTACTAAACTTCAGTCATGAGATGCGGTGTGTGACGAAAAGGAAACGGCATGTTGTCGACATGTTTCCTCTCGTTGCCGAGCGGGCAGCTCAACCGACGTTCCCCAACGGGATGATCGGCATCCAAGCAACAGATTCCACTGAGAAAAACATGTTCGAGCAAACCGAAAACACGATCCGCTACAAATGGGATCCCAGGACCTACACCGGATTCAAGCTCCGTTACGACGCCGAGGGCGCGGCCAACGGCGGTCATTGCTGCTTCCACGTCGAGGACTGGACCTTCCGCAGTATCACCAACGAGTGGCCGTGCGAGGACCTCGACGAGGCGCTGGAGGTGCTGAATCACTTCTTCGCGATCGACGTCGCCCAAGAGCGCGAGCGTTTGGCCTCGTGGCTCCCGGCGACCCTGGCTGAAGCGGCCTAGTCCGCGACGCCGCACGCGTCGGGCTCCGGCGCTCGTCAAGATCCGCATCTTCGGGGCGCAAGCGCCGGAGATGCGACCGTTCGTTCGGCCGATACGAAGCGGGGTCTCTCCCGCCGCACGCCTTTACGCACGATCGCCTCCTCATCACGTCGACAGCCGGTCCGCTCACGGGGCGCTTGTGCGCTCGGTCCCCCTTGGTCACCCATTTCCCGGGCTGGCATCAAGTTTGAAACATAGACATCCGCAATATTAGAATGCGGTAATCGTCTGGCTCATTACCTCGCATAAAGGTGCTCACATGCAGGATCCCATTGCTCACTCCGACAGCACGGTCGGGCGAGTCGAGGTCAAGGAAACCACCTGCTACATGTGTGCATGCCGTTGCGGCATCCGAGTCCACATGCGCGACGGCGAGGTCCGCTATATCGACGGCAATCCGAATCATCCGCTGAACAAAGGGGTGATCTGCGCCAAGGGCAGCTCCGGGATCATGAAGCAGTACTCGCCGGGGCGCATCACCAAGCCGCTGCGCCGCAAGGCGGGAGCGGAGCGGGGTGCCTCCGAGTTCGAGACGATCTCCTGGGATGAAGCCTTCGCGATGCTGGAGGAGCGCCTCGGGCGCCTGCGTGCGGAGGATCCGAAAAAGTTCGCACTCTTCACCGGTCGAGATCAGATGCAGGCCCTCACGGGTCTCTTCGCCAAACAGTTCGGCACCCCGAACTATGCCGCACACGGCGGCTTCTGCTCGGTCAACATGGCCGCGGGCATGATCTATACCATCGGCGGCTCCTTCTGGGAGTTCGGCGGACCGGATCTGGATCGCGCCAAACTCTTCGTGATGATCGGCACCGCCGAGGATCACCATTCCAACCCGCTGAAGATCGCCATCTCCGAGTTCAAACGACGCGGCGGGCGCTTCATCTCGGTCAACCCGATCCGTACCGGCTACTCGGCGATCGCCGACGAGTGGGTGCCGATCAAGCCGGGCACCGACGGTGCCTTGCTGATGGCCATCTCGCACGAGATCCTCAAGCAGGGTCTCTTCGATCGCGATTTCCTGGTGCGCTACACGAACTCCGCCGAGCTGGTCATCGACGATCCGTCGCGCGACGATCACGGCCTCTTCTATCGCGCCGAGATGCATGTGGAGGAGGGCTGCTTCGATCCGGAGAACAAACTCTGGTGGGACCGCAACATCGACGGCCCCATCAGCACCCACACCCCGGGTGCCGATCCGCGTCTGATGGGCAGCTACAAGCTCGACATGGACGACGGGATCCCGGTCAAGCCGGCGTTCCAGCTCCTCAAGGAGCGGCTGGAACCTTGTACGCCCGAGTGGGCCGCCGAGATCACCGGTATTCCGGCCGACACCATCCGGCGTCTCGCGCACGAGATGGGCGTCACCGCGCGCGATCAGAAGATCGAGCTGCCGATTCCCTGGACCGACTGCTGGGACGTCGAGCACCCCTCGGTGACCGGCAACCCGGTCGCTTTCCATGCCATGCGCGGGATGGCGGCCCATTCCAACGGGTTTCAAACCATCCGCGCGCTCGGCGTGCTCATGACCCTGCTCGGCACCATCGACCGGCCCGGCGGTTTCCGCCACAAGGCGCCTTTCCCGCGCCCGATCCCGCCCTGTGCCAAGCCGCCGCACGGACCCGAGGCCGTTCAGCCCAACACGCCGCTCGACGGCATGCCGCTCGGCTGGCCCGCCAAGCCCGAGGATCTGTTCGTCGACGCCGAAGGCGGACCGGTGCGCATCGACAAGGCCTTCTCCTGGGAGTATCCGCTCTCGGTCCACGGCCTGATGCACAACGTCATCACCAACGCCTGGCGCGGCGATCCCTATCCGATCGATACCCTGTTCCTCTTCATGGCCAACATGGCGTGGAACTCCTCGATGAACACCAGCGAGACGCGCAAGATGCTGGTGGACAAGGATGTCGAGGGGAAATACAAGATCCCCTTCATCGTCGTCTGCGACACCTTCTCCTCCGAGACCGTCGCCTTCGCCGACCTGGTGCTGCCCGATACCAGCTATCTGGAGCGCCACGATGCGCTCTCAATGCTCGACCGCCCGATCTCCGAGTTCGACGGCCCGGTCGATGCGGTGCGCATCCCGGTGCTGCCGCCGAAAGGCGAGTGCAAGCCCTTCCAGGACGTCATCATCGAGCTGGGATCGCGCCTGAAGCTGCCGGCCTTCGTCACCGCGGAAGGGGAACGCAAGTTCCGTGACTATCCCGACTTCATCGTCAACTACGAGACATCCCCGGGCTCCGGCATCGGCTTTCTGGCCGGCTGGCGCGGCAAGGACGGCGATCAGGTGCTCAAGGGCGAGCCCAACCCGAAGCAGTGGGAGATGTACGCCAAGAACGGCTGCGTCTTCCATCACGAGCTGCCGCCCAGCTACCAGTACATGCGCAACTGGAACAAGGGCTATCTGCACTGGGCGCGCGCCCACGGCATGGTCCGGTATGCCGAGCCCATCACCATCCATCTCTATTCCGAGGTCCTGCAGAAGTTCCGACTGGCCGCGCAGGGCAAGTGGCCCGGACGCCAGCCGCCGGATCGCTTGCGCGAGCGCGTCGAGACCTACTTCGATCCCTTGCCGTTCTTCCATCGCCCGCTGGAAGACCAACTGGTCGACACCCTGCGCTACCCCTTGAACGCGCTCACCCAGCGTCCGATGGCCATGTACCACAGCTGGGATAGCCAGAACGCCTGGCTGCGTCAGATCCACAGCCACAACTATCTCTTCGTCAACCCGCTCGTCGGCAAGAAGCACGGCTTCGCCGACGGTGACTGGATTTGGGTCGAGTCGACGCTGAGCAAGGTTCGCTGCATGTGTCGCTTCTCCGAGGCGGTCGAGCCCGGCACGGTCTGGACCTGGAACGCGATCGGCAAGGCCAACGGCGCTTGGGGGCTCGGGAGCAACGCGGACGAATCGCGCAAGGGCTTCCTGCTCAACCACCTGATCGCCGAGGAGCTTCCGCCGAGCCCGGCAGGCGAGCATCTCTCCAACTCGGATCCGGTGACGGGTCAGGCCGCTTGGTTCGATGTCCGGGTCCGCGTCTACAAGGCCGGTCCGGACGAGCCGCGGGTGACTTCGCCCCAGTTCGATGCCATGCCGCGACTGCCCGGACAGGAGAAGCAGCGTGGCAAGTGGCAGGCCTATATGGCTGGCGTGTTCGGGAAGAAGTAGCTTCGGCCCTCAGCGGTTGGTTCGGGCCCGGCGATGAGATGCATCGTCGGCTCGCAAGCCGACATCCGACCCCGCGGCTGACGGCCGACAACGGAGAGATTTACACATGACTCAACTCGCCCTGGTCATCGACCTGAATGTGTGCGTCGGTTGCCATGCCTGCGTGACGTCCTGCAAGGAGTGGAACACCTCCGGCTGGGCAGGCCCGATGGTGGACCAAAACCCCTATGACGGCAGTCCGACGGGCACCTTCTTCAATCGGGTGCAGACCTTCGAGGTCGGTGTCTTCCCGAATACCGAAACGGTCCATTTCCCCAAAAGCTGCCTGCATTGCGAGGAGCCTCCCTGCGTCCCGGTCTGCCCCACCGGTGCCTCGCACAAACGGGCCGACAACGGCGTCGTGCTGGTCGATTACGACAAGTGCATCGGCTGCAAATACTGCTCGTGGGCCTGTCCCTACGGTGCGCGCGAGTTGGACGAGCAAGAGAAGGTGATGAAGAAATGCACCCTCTGCATCGACCGCATCACCGATGCCACCCTGTCCGATCGGGATCGTCAGCCGGCCTGTGTTCTGGCCTGTCCGACCAGTGCGCGTCTCTACGGCGACGTCCACGACCCGGACTCGGAGGTCTCGGTGGCGATCCGCGAGCGCGGCGGTTATCAGTTGATGCCCGAATGGGGCACCAAGCCGGCTAATCATTACCTGCCGCGTCAGAAGAACCGGATGTACATCAGTCCGGAAGAGCTGACACGTGTCGACAACCCATTACGCAAAGAGGATCTCACCACCTACACGGGTGAGGAGACCTTGGACGACGTGGCCTGGTAGGGATGCCCGCGGATCCAAGCGCGCAAGAGGGATCGAGCACAACGACACCCGTCTTCGCGCTTCGAGCCGATCCGGATGAATCCGACTCGCCGACGCGACATTCGTTACAGGACATTGGTTACAGGACAAAGGCATCCACCCATGCACCCCGCATTCTCCGTCATCTTTCTGACCACGCTGCTCGGCGCCGGTCAGGGTCTGTTTCTGGCCATGTTTACCGGTCAACTCTATGCACTCGCCCGATTTCTCCCGACGCAAGAGGATCAGTTCTACGCGATCGGAAGCCTGGTCGCACTCCTTCTGCTGGTGATCGGCCTCGGTGCATCCTTCTTCCACCTCGGCCGTCCGGAACGGGCTTGGCGCTCCGCCGCCATGTGGAGAACCTCTTGGTTGTCGCGCGAGGTCATCATTCTGCCGATCCTGATGGCACTGGTATTCGCCTACAGTGTTGCGCACTTGATGCACTGGACACAGCCCTGGTTCCGCATCGGCGAGTCGCTCGGCGTGGACGCTACCCTGCTCGTGGGGCTGCTCGGGACGATCGCCTCCTTCGCGCTCTTCGTCTCCACGGCAATGATCTACGCAAGCGTCAAATTCCTCGAGGAATGGCATTCGACCTTTACAGTCGCCAACTTCACGCTCTTGGGCCTGGCTTCCGGGTTCATGCTGGCCGCTGCCTACTCGGCCTACATCGGCAATCCCCTGGTGCCTTTCTTCGGTACTTGGGCGGTCGTACTGACCTTGGCTGCATTCGTCTCTCGCGGCGCCCATCTCATGCGCAACGCCCGGCTCAAGCACAAGAGCAGCGTGCAGACCGCCATCGGCGTGCGCCACACCGCTGTCGTCCAAAAGGCGCAAGGCGCGATGGGCGGCAGCTTCAATACGCGCGAGTTCTTTCACGGACGCAGTCCGGCGACCGTGCGGTTCATTCGCAATACCTTCCTGGTCCTGGTCTTTCCGATTCCGATCCTCTTGATCGTTGCCGCCTACGCGATCGAATCGACAACCCTCCCGATCCTTGCCTTCGTGGTCCAGTATCTCGGGCTCATCGCCGAGCGCTGGTATTTCTTCGCCGAGGCCAAGCATCCGCAGAATCTCTACTATCAGAGCATCTCCTGACGGGAGACTCGCCTCGGCAACCGGGCTGAATCGGGGGCGACTCAAGTCGCCCCGATCGCTTCTGGATCCGCGGTGCCGAGCCGTGGTTTAAGATTTAGAAAGTATAAAACTCTTAAACCGCGTCCCCGCTAAGGGCGATGGATGCATCAAACCTCGAGCTTACCCGAACGCGAGCATCTCGCTCCGGACGCGGTTTAGAACCAACGTTTGATGCGGAAGAACACCAGCATTCCCACGGCCAGGATCAGCATCAGCCCCAAGAGGCCGAAATAGCCCCAGTGCCACTTGAGCTCCGGCATATACTCGAAGTTCATGCCGTAGATGCCGGCCAAGAAAGTCAAGGGGATGAAGATGGTCGCCGTGATGGTCAAGACCTTCATGACTTCGTTCGTGCGATAGCTGATGCCCGATAGATAGAGATCGAGCATCCCGGAGATGATGTCGCGAAAGGTCTCCACCGTTTCGACCACTTGGATCGTGTGATCGTAGACATCCCGCAGGAAGACCCGTGTGGTCTCTCCGACCAGCTTCGAATCCCCGCGTTGTAGACTGCCGATCAGCTCGCGTAGCGGCCAGACGGACTTGCGGAGCTGAATCATTTCATGCTTGAAGTTATGGATCGACTCCAATGTGTCGGTGTCCGGGGACGCGAATAGCGCCTGCTCGAGCTCCTCGATGTCGTCGCCGATGTTCTCCAACGCCGTGAAGTAGCGGTCGACCACGACATCGATCAGCGCATAAGCCAGATAATCCGCTCCCATCGCGCGCCCACGAACCTTTCCGCTTCTCAATCGATCGCGTATTCCCTTGAAGACCGCACCGCTCTTTTCTTGGAATGAAAGGACGAAATTGGGTCCAAGGATCAGACTTACCTGCTCGACCCGGAATCCTCCCTCCTTCTCGTAAAACGGAATCTTCAGCACCAGAAACAGGTAGTCGTCGTAGTCGTCGAGCTTCGGCCTGTGATCGCTGTTGAGGATGTCTTCGAGAACCAAAGGGTGAAGGCCGAAACAGTCACCCATGGTCTTGATGTGTGCGACCTCATGGATCCCGTTGATGTTGATCCAGGAGACGGTCCGCGTCTTGCCGAATCCGCAGCAGCGCTCGACCTCCCCGATGCCGAAGGTCACCTCGGAGAAGTGCTCGGCATCGTAAGCCACGACATCGAAGGTAATGGGCTCCTGACTCGGCTCTCCGACATGCACCAGTGTCCCTGGCGGTGCCCCGATCTTGCGATGCGGACGCTTTCTGAGCAGCTTCTTGCGGGCCATACGGCGATTCCTCGTGGGTTGGAGCCCGAGGATAGGATAGAGAGTCGACGTCGGTATAGCCCGTCGTCGTCCGAGGCGCGGCAGGCCTTTTGCCTCGGTGAATTCCACACACTTTCGGTCTGTCTTGCGCACGTGTTCCGGCGGGGGCGGGCGTCTAATCTGGTTCCCGAGGCCAAGTGCCTCGAACCTCCCCGGCTTATCGGGGATACCAGAAGAAGCATTCACCGGAGGCTACCATCATGTCCATGCCACTTGTCGCCGTTCTCGTCGCCGCCGCCACGGGCATTGCAGCAACCGTCGCGGTCTTCGATACCGGGGTCGGATCGCGCGAGCCGGTCTCTGCCGCGACGACGTCCGTCGGTTCGGCAGAGGGTTGGACCAGACGTGGCGTGAGGCCGGTCGGCGGGCCCCGGCAGTCCGCGACCGCCGGAACATCCAACGAGGGACCGAGACGGGGTATGCGCGGCAGCCCGGAGAGTACGCGCGGTGTCCCGGTCGCGGACTCCGGTGACTGGACCCGGCGCGGGACGAGAAGTGGGCCGTCGAGCTGAGCGACCCCGCTAGGGGCGCCACGCCCCCGCGGACGTTTACCGCAGGCGCGGGGTTCGGTGATCTCCGGGTTGAATCGCGGCAGGCACGGCGCTCGAAGTCGGGGCCAAGGCCCGATCGACCCGAGACCACCGAATGCCCGGCAGGACGCGATTCAACCCCCGAAGCGGTAGCTCACCGAAAGGGACAGCACATCCACGTGACTGTCCGTTTCACCGCGAACCTCGACGCTGCTCTCGAGCGGCGATCCGGCATAGAAGGGCAGTGTCAGATCGATGTCCGCACGCGCGAAGCGACCGTACGCATAGCCGACATCCAGGCGGAGTTGCTCGGAGACGCGGTAGCTTGCACCGACACCGAGCCACAGCAGATCGCTGTCCGGAATGCTGGTGTTGCGCAATAAATCGGTGGTCGGAGATTCGTCGTATTGGATGCCGCCGCGCAGCGTCCAGCGCGCGTGGAGTGCGTACTCGGCGGCCAGGCCGACCGTGTAGGTGTTCTCGAAGCCTTGGGGACGGACCAGATCGGGACTGCCGTTCGCGAACCTGACCCGGATCTCGTCGAACGCATCCCAGCCGAACCACTGCACCTCGCCGGCCAGCGTCAGGCGCGGGGTCACGGCCCGGGTGAGGCTGAGGGTCAAAATGTCGGGCAGGTCGAGCCCGGTCCGTGTGTTGAAGCGTCCATTCGCCGCGGCCAAGGGCCCGTGCAGGCCGGAGACCTCGGCGCTGCCCTTCAGGGTGTGGTGCATACCGGATCGATAATGCAGCCCGACGCGGGTTTGCTCGCTCGGCTGATAGAGCAGGCCGATGTTGAATCCGGTATCCCATCCGTCGCCGGTCAGCTTGGAGCGTCCGTCCGAGCCGGGGGTCGGTCCGCCGGGGTTAAGCGGGTCGGGCAGGGCGCTGATCAGCTCCGCATCCGCATACTGAACGTCGATGCCGCCCCCGATGGACCAAGCGTCGTTGATCCGATAGGCGAGCGTCGGGGCGATGTCGAGGGTCTTGATGCTGTTGTCGTAGGAGTCGTATCGACCGAACCAGTCCGGGCCGTAATCCAATGCAAGCCCGAACGGCGAGGTGACGGCGAGTCCGACCCAGATCCGCCCATCCATGATCGGCGTCCCGAGAAAGAGATTGGGCACCGGAATCCAACCCTCGCCGTGGCCTCGAGCTCCGGCATAGAGAGCGTCTTGGCCTGCGCTGCCGAGCGTGCGGGCCTGAGAGCCGCGGTTATCGACGGCGATGTCGGCATTGATCGCATCCACGCCGATGTCGACGAAGAGGCCGCCGAGCTGCGTCATGCCGGCCGGGTTGTAAAAAAGCGTGCTGCCGTCGCGTGCCGCCGAGGCGAGGCCGACATTTGCCGAACCGGTCGCGGCGGCCCCCTTCATCGGGACGTAGAACCCGCCGGCCAAAGCGCTCGAGGATAGGCCGATCAGGTTTGTTGCGACCAGCAGGAGCACGGACGCGGGCAACCGCTTTCGACGACAAGGATCGGTGATGGGCATGGGGTTCATCCGGCGATGGAGTTGGACGGCTCGGGCGCCATCATAGCGATTCTCGCCTGGGCTCGTCGCCTGCCGAAATCGCCGACTTGCACTGTCGATGAAGGGCGCCGCGGAATGCACTTCGGCGCCTTATTCCATTGATTAAATAATGTTATTCGGGCTCGCGGTCGCGATCTGTCGTGGCTAGAATGCGGCGAGGTCGGATTGATCTGATCGCTGTTTCGCTGTTTGCGCTTCGTTCGGAGGCAACGATGCTTGTTCGGAGACCCTTAAGGATACGTCTGGTGTTTACGACTCCGGCGATCGGTTCGACCTGCGGGCGCACCATACGGTCCGATCGAATCGCGCCGCGCCGAGGTGCGGCTCGGTCCGATCGCGTTTCGCCGCGGAGCCCTCGGGCGTGACGGCGCCCGGTGCGACGAAGGCCCTCTTTCCCGACGTCTCGAAAGCGCCCTTCGTCTTGCCGCCGTCGGCCTCGCCCGGCGTCGTCGCGGATCAGATCGTGGCCTGTTTTCGGGCGGTCGACGCGCTCGATCGGCCGACTACCGAGGTCTTCGAGGCCGTTGGAGCCAGGCTTGGGCTCGATCCGCGTGACCCATTGGTCACGGCCGGTGCCTGCATCGCCGCCGAGATCGATCGCGGGGTTGCGGGACAAGTGCACAATGCGTATCACAACAGCCAGCACATCTGCGAGGTCGTTCTCTGCAGTCTGTTCCTCGGGCAGCAGGCAGGTCTTTCGGGCGAGCGTTTGGCGCGGGTCGTGGTCGCCGCGCTCGTGCATGATTTTCGTCACGACGGCACCACCAATGACGGTGAGTCCTTCCGCTTGGAGCGTTTAGCGATTGCCGCGGCGGGGCCTTTTCTCGCGCGAGCCGGCGTTGCGCCCGAGGAGATCGAGCGAATCGGCGCGATCGTCCTTGCCACCGAGGTGAGGGCGGGTGTGCCCTATGCGCGTTCCTGTTTTCGTTTCCTACATCTTGCGGGCCCGCCGCCCGAGGCTCCGCCGGACGGGGCGGGCGAGGCGAGTCTGCTGCGACGTCTCGCGACCGACCCGGATCTGGCCGTGGAGGCGGTGGTGCTTGCGGAGGCCGATTTGCTGCCCTCGGTCGCCTTGACCGACGATTACGGCATGTTGTGTCAACAGCGTCTGGTCCGAGAGAATGGAGGGCGTGATGTCGGTCCGGCGGAGAAGCTGGCCTTTCTGGATCAACAATCCGGGGGATTCTTGGTCTCCGGCTTCTTCGAGCCGAATTTCAATCGTCTGCGGCGATCCGTTGTCGAGGCACTGTCGGGCCGAATGCAGGAAAGAGCGATGATGAACCAAGAAACACGCGACATTCTGTTGCAGATCCCGCTATTTGCGGAGCTCGGGATCGATCGTATCGGCGACCTCATCGATCAGGCCGCAATGCGGACCTATCGCGCCAACACGGTGGTGATGCAGAAGGGCGACGAGGCCAGCGCCCTCTATGTCTTGCTCTCGGGCCGGGTGAAGGTCTTCTCCGCCGACGACAACGGCAAGGAGATCGTGCTCAACGAGCTCGGTCCAGGGGATTATCTCGGCGAGCTCGCCCTGATCGAGGATTCCACGCGCTCGGCATCCGTGATGACCGTCACGCCGTCGCGTTTCCTCGTCATTCCGAAGGCGGCGTTTCAGGCATTTCTGATCTCGCGCCCCGGCGTTGCGCTGCATCTGATCGGTGCGCTGGCCGCACGGGTGAGAAAGCTGACCGAGGAGGTCGAGCGCCTCGCCCTACGCGATGTCTACAGCCGTCTTGCGGATACGCTCCAGGGGCGCGCCGTCGAGGAGAACGGTCGCCTCATCACCGACTCGCTCACCCAACGCGATCTCGCCGCACTGGTCGGCGCCTCCCGCGAGATGATCAGCCGAATCCTCAAGGATCTGAAGGCCGGCGGCTACATCGCGCTCGAAGGCAAGCGCGTCGTCATTCACCGCAAACTGCCGGAGCGCTGGTGAGCGCCCGAGACCTTGCCGAGGCGTCGCCGTTCTCGGGTCGCCGTCTGCGCGGCACTTCCCGACCCGATGTGCGCGACGGCATCCTCGATAGAGGCTTTCATCCCGGCGAGCGTTGAAGCGGACATCTCGGAATCGGGAGCATCGGACTCTGGCGAGCACGACCATGATTCGGCCAAACGACACCGGGGGATGACATGATCGACGCTATCCGTGATTATGGATTTCTGTACTGGGAGCGTTTTCTGCGCAGTCGGTTCTTCATGGTCCTGCTGCGGCCCATCATCATCACCCTCATTACGCTCAACTCCATCGTCACCCGCCAGCGTATGAGCCATGAGAACGGGCTCGTGGTTCGGGGGCAGGCGAGGATCCTCGCGGATGTGGATCTGCCGCCCAACGGATTCTTCACGCCGGGCAAGGTGTTTCCGTGTCGGCTTCGGCATGCCTCCGTGAGTTTCCTCGACGATGCCGCTCTGGTGGTGCGCGGCGCCTCGGTGAAGTTTGCGGACGAGGCCGTCGAGAGTCCCTTCGACATGCTGATGAACAACGGCAACAGCACGCCGTTCTGGAATATGGATACGTTTTTCCAGTTTACGCTTGCGCGTATTCGTGGAGGACGCGCCCATTTGATCGGCTATTTCAAGCGACATCCACGCTGCTACATGAACGTGCGCGATGCCTTGCGTCGCGATCCGTCGAGCTTTGCAAACCTCTATTACTATTCTCAAATCCCCTTGCGCTTCATCGCCGAAGACGCGGTCGAACGCTATGCGAAGTTTCGACTGATCCCCTGGGACGAGACGCCGGAGCGGGACGGGATCCCGGACGAGGGCGATCTGCAGACGCCTTGGTTCCAAGAGGCGCAACCGAACGAGCGGCGAGGGCGAAATTACCTCAAGGACGCGTATCGAAGGCGTCTCGACAAGCAACATGTGCGTTACCGGTTCCAGATCCAGCTCCTCGAGTGGCGCGATTCGGATGATCGGGACTACGAGCTCTCCTCGCTCTATCCCTGGAACGAAGACGACTGTCCTTGGCGGGATCTCGCCGAGGTGACCATCACCGAGGCGCTCGAGGACACCGAGGGCAACGAATGCCTGTTCAGCCTGCGTCACCTGCCGCAGACGGTGTTGCAGACCATCCCCGCCCGGTGCTTCAGAGACGGTCCGTCCATCGACTATCTGCGTTTGGCCGGGTGGTGGCCGCGACGTGCGCGGCTCTTGATGTATCGCCTGCGCGGCCAGCCGCCGCGGATCCCCGACGAGCGCAGCGAGCCTGCCGATGCCTACGCCGACGAGACCGTCTCGTCCGTCGTCTCCGACGATGTCTACAGGCGGCCCTGTCTCCCGCAACACGACACGCCCGAGCGGCGCGAAGAGCGCAGGGAGCAGCTCGAGAAGGCACGCGGCGTCTATCAATACCTGCACGGCTATATCCAGGTCGAGCCGACCGGCGAGCGGCCCCCCTGGGAGCCGCCGCCCTGGTATCGCCGGGTCTTCAAGATCTACGAGCCCGAGCCCGAGGATCGCAAGACCGTTCCGGTCCCACTGCCGCCTTTCGTGCGCGAGCTGCCGAAAGCCGACCGCTATAGCCGCTATATCCAGGGCCGCATCTACCGGATCGTCGGGGTCTCCTACCTGGCCTTGGCGTTGAGCCGGATCGAGAACTGGCTCGCCAAGCGCAACGGTCTCGACATCTATCGGTTTCTGCTCTGGGGCTTTCGCGACAAGCCGCCGACGATGGCGCGTTGGCGCGAGGATGCGGAGTTTGCCCGCCAGCGGGTGGCGGGTGTCAATCCGCGCATGCTTCGCCGCTTCACCGAGATCCCCGCCAACTTTCCGGTCACCGATGCGACCCTCGCCGGCCTGCTCGACGCGGACGAGACACTGGCCTCGGCGATCGAGAAGAAGCGGCTCTATTGGTGCAACTACGCGGTGCTCGAAGGCATCTCGGTCAAGCCCGGCCGGTATCTTGCGCATCCCATTGCACTGTTTTACGTCAACGGCGAGGGACGATTGATGCCCGTTGCCATCCAGCTCTTCCAGCGTCCCGAGGCGGGGCCGATCTTTACCCCGAAGGACGATCCGGGGCTCTGGCTGGCGGTGAAGACCTTCACGCAATCCGCCGACGCCCAAGTCCATGAGGTGGTGGAGCATCTTCTGAGCACGCATCTGATCGTGGAGCTCTTCAAGGTCGCCATGCGTCGCACCCTCCCTGATGCGCACCCCGTCAACAAGCTCCTGACGCCCCATTTGGCCTACACCATGGCGGTCAATACCTCGGCACGCACCCAGCTGCTGGCGCCGGGCGGTCCCATCGATTCCACGATGGCCGTCGGCTCGAAAGGGGCCTTCGAGCTGATGGCGCGGGCCTGGCGGGATCACCCGATCCTGGACGGGCAGGATGTCCCGCTCGATCTGAAGGCGCGCGGCGTGGACGATGTCGAGGCATTGCCCGACTATCCCTGGCGCGACGATGCCCTTAAACTGTGGACGATTGTCCGCGGCTATGTCGCCGCGATGGTCGCGCACTTCTACGCGAGCGACGACGATGTCGTGAATGACGACGAGCTGCAGGCCTTCCACGCCGAGATTCGCGATCCGCGGGGCGGCAACATCCCGGATATGCCGGGCCGCGACGCGGGTTTTCGCAGCCGCGACGAGCTGAGCGGGTTTTTGACTCGGATCGTCTACACGGCCACCGCGGGCCATGCGGCCGTGAACAATGGCCAGTACGACTGTTTCGGCTTCATTCCGAACGTCCCGGGTGCGCTTTATCGGCCGCCGCCGCGGGATAAGGATCTGAGCTGGAGCGAGAGGGACCTCGAGCGTGCGCTGCCCGATCTGCGCACCGCATCCACGCAGATCCTCATGGTCCGCTTGCTCTCGAGGCGGACCGAGATGCCGATCGGGCGCTATGCTCCGGCCTTTTTCGCCGGGACCCAGTCGGTGCTGCCGATCGTCACACGTTTTCGGCGCGACCTGCACGCGTTGAGCCTCGAGATCGAGGGGCGCAACCGCAGCCGCGATGTTCCCTACACCTATCTGGATCCGAAACAGGTCCCTCAAAGTATCGTGACATGATCCAGCCGGCCATCCTCGCTCGAGCGGCTCCACCGACATTACTGGATCCGATTCGCCGTGGCCAAACCTTCACCGTCTATCGAGGCCGTCTCGCCGACGGACAAGCGGTCATCTGCAAGACGGTGAGCGGGCGGCGCTGGACGCCGGACGCCATCGCACGCCTGGAGAACGAGTACGCCATTACGCGCGGACTGACCCACCCCGGTCAGATCGCGGCACGCGCCCTGATCAGGACCGATAACGGGCCTATGCTGGTATCCGACGATCAAGGCGATCGTTCTCTGGATACGGTGACGACCTTGCCGCTGCCGCCCGAGACCGTCGCGCGTATCGCTGTGGAGCTCGCGCGCATCTTGGCCGACCTTCACCAGGTCCAAGGCATCGTGCATCGCGATATCAAGCCGTCGAACCTGATCGTCGACGAAGGCTTCAACAGGGTCCGGCTGATCGACTACTGCCTGGCGATTCGGGCCACCGACCTCGCCGAGGAGCCCGCCGGCGCCTTCGCGGCGAAGGGCACGCTGGCCTATATGGCGCCCGAGCAGTCCGGCCGCATGAACCGTCAGGTCGATTGGCGCGCGGACCTCTACGCCTTCGGCATCCTCCTCTACGAGCTGCTGACCGGGCGGGTTCCCTTCGCCGACCCGGACCCCGCGACCCTGATCCACCGGCATCTGACCGAGATCCCGCCGGCCCCCCGCGATCTCTGCGACGCCATCCCGCTCACATTCTCGGACGCGGTGATGAGGCTGATCCGCAAGAACCCGGAGGATCGTTTCCAGACGGCCACGGACTTCATCAATGCCGTCGAGCGTGCGGACGACGGCGTTGTTCCGGTGCCGAGCATGTTGCGTATCCCGGATCGGCTCTACGGCCGCGAGGCGATGATCGAGCGGTTGACCGGGCTCATGGCGGGCCCCGACCAGAGCCAGCGCGGCGGTAACCTATTGCGCATCGCCGGCCAGTCAGGCATCGGCAAGTCCGCGCTGGTCGAGCGGCTGGTGGCGCCGATCGCCGCCGCCGGCGGTCATTTCATTCAAGGCAAGTTCGACCAGACCGAGCGGGCTCGCCCCTACGCGCCCTTCGTCCAGGCCTTCAACGCCCTGTTGCGCAGTCTTCTGGCGGGGACGAGCGAGCAGGTCGATGCCTGGCGTGCCCATCTGCTCGATGCGCTCAGCCCGAACGCCCGCGTGGTGCTCGACCTCCTGCCCGGATACGAGACCCTGCTCGGCCCTCAGCCGCCGGTGGCCAAGCTGGGTCTGAACGAGGCTCAGATCCGCATGTCTTTGGTGTTTCGCCGGTTCGTGGGCGCCTTGGCGCGTGCGGATTCGCCGCTGGTGATCTTCATCGATGACCTTCAGTGGTCCGACAGCGCCTCGCGCTCGCTGATCGAGCTGCTCCTGACCGACACCGAGATCCGTCATCTGACGATCCTGACCGCCTACAGAGACAACGAGATCGGGGCCGGGCACCCGGTCGCCGCGCTGTTCGCCAGCCTGGAGGAGAAGCTCGGGCTTCCTCCCGCGATCGAGGTGGGGCCGCTCGGGCATGCCGCGGTGTCCGAGCTCTTGGCCGATGCCTTGGGACACCCGCCGGCCGAGGTTGAGGGTCTGGCGGCTCGGGTGGTCGCCAAGACCGGCGGCAATCCCTTCTTCGTGCAGCAGTTCCTGCGGGCGCTGCAGCGCAAGGGTTTGCTCCTCTACGATTCGGCGACCTGGCGTTGGCAGTGGGATCTCGCCGCGGTGGATCTGGAGCAGATCACCGACAACGTTGCCGATCTGGTCATCGAGCGCATCCTGGAGCTGCCCGCGCCGACCCGCGAGATGGTCCAGATCGCGGCCTGCCACGGCAATCTGTTCGAGACAGAGATCCTGGGCTTGGCCGCCGAGCGCGATCCGAGCGAGATCGTGCGGCTGCTCGCCCCGGCACTCGCGGCCGATATCCTGCTGAGCGCGGACGACGAGGTCGGCGATCGGGGATTGCTCCGACGCTACCGTTTTCAACACGACCGGGTCCAGCAGGCGGCTCACGATCTCTTGTCGCGTGATCTGCGCGAGCAGATCCATGCGCGCATCGGTGCCCTGCTGCTCGAGAAGATCCCGGACCCCGCCGCGGTGGGCCGCCTGACCGAGATCACTGACCATCTGATCGCGGGGCAGCGCCGGCTTGATCACGACGGGCGCCGGCGTCTGCGCGATCTGGCTCTTCAGGCGGCGCGCTTGACCAAATCCGCCATCGCCTACGACGCGGCCCTGCAGTATCTGGACGTTGCCGATGCCATGCTGGGTGAGGACGCCTGGCTGCGCGAGCCTGACCTCGCGTTCGAGATCGCGCTTGAAAAGGCACAGGCGGCCTATCTGCAGGATCGCACCGACCTCGCCGAGGAGATCGCCGAGGGCCTGCTCGGCCGCGGGCGCCCGGCGCTGGACCAGGTCCGGGTGCTGGGGCTGATGGTCTTGCTGCATACCTCCCGGATGGCCTACGGCAGGGCGCTCGATGTCGGTCTGCGTGCGCTGGCGCTGCTCGGCGAGAAGCTGCCCCGTCGGGTGCATCTGCTTCGGGTCCTGGCGGAGCTTGCAAGCGCCAAGCTGCGTCTCGCGGGCCGCACCACTCTTGACCTGGCGGAGGGGCCTCGGATGCAGGATCCGCGTAAGCTTGCCGCCATGCAGATCATGGTCCTGCTGGCGCCGCCGGCCTATTTCAGCGCGCCCAATCTGCTGCCTTTGATCGCGCTGCGCATGGTTCAGATGTCGGTTCGCTACGGCAATGCGCCTGAGTCCGCCTACGCCTATGTCCTCTACGGCATGCTCCATTGCGCCGTCTTGGCGGATCCCGTGCGTGGCCTGGCCTACGGTGATCTGGCACGGCAGCTCGCCGTCGACCTGGATGCACGCGATCTCGAAGGCCGTATTCTCATGATCTATGCGGGCTTCATCCAGCACTGGTCGGCCCCCTTGGTCGAGACCCTTCCGATCTTTCTGGAAGGGGCCGAGAAGGCGATCAGCGCCGGTGACCTGGAGCATCACGGCTACCATCATTACGGACATGCCTCCTACGCCTTCATGGGGGGGCTGCCGCTGGCGAAGGTGTCGGATTATCTCGAGAGTCATCAGGCCGCGGAGGGTGGCGCGCGCCACGAAAAGACGCGGCGGATCATGCGGATGGCGGGTTTCAGCATCGCGCGCATGCGGGGTCTGGAGGATGTGGCGGATCGCTCCGACGACGAGCGGGAGAGCGAAGACGAGAGCTTCGCCGTTTGGACGGAGCAGCGTGACGCCACCTCGCTCGCCTATTTCCACAAGTATCGGATGCTCGATGCCCTGATGCGCGAAGATTTTCGCGAGGTACTCGCGCGGGCACACGGCATGCGGGCGAATCTGAACGGCATTGTCTCGATGGCGTTCGAGCCCTTCTACCAGTTCTACGAGGCCCTGGCGCTGATCGAGCTGGGTGGGAGCGACGGCGCTGCAACATCGGTGATACGGCGGACCCGCGCGTGGCGGCTCACGCGTCGGCTCGAGCGCTGGGCCCGCTACGGCCCCGACAACTTCGCCCATCGGGCATTGCTGTTGCGGGCCGAGTTGGCCGCGGCCGACGGTCGATCGACCCGCGCGATGGAGCTCTTCGACGCAGCCGTGGCGGCGGCTCGGCGGGCCGGCGCCCTGCAGGATGTCGGCTTGTTTCTGGAGCGGGCGGCGCGCTTCTATCTTGGTCGAGGAGCCCGCACGGCGGCGGCGGGTTATCTCTGTGATGCCGTCGATGCCTTCGATGTCTGGGGTGCGAACGCCTGGTCCAAGGTTCTGACCGAGCGCTACGCCGATCTGGTCCAGCCGCGCACCGGCGTGCTGACCGACCTGACCGAGACGGGCACGAGCAGCAGCGGTCACGGACAGATCGTCGACAGCGCAACCCTCATCCGTGCCGCCGCGGCACTGGCCCGCAAGGTCTCGCTCAACGACGTGGTGACCGAGGTCATGCGTGCCATGGTGATCAACGCCGGTGCGACCCGCGGCGTCTTGCTGCTCGATGTCGAGAACCGCTTACAGGTCGCGGCCGTGGGCGATGCCAATGGCGAAGTGCGGCTCCTGCCCGACGGTTCGGCGGTCGACCTTCACGGGATACCGACCGGGTTGGTGAGCTTTGTTCGGCGCGCCCGGGAGCGGGTGGTGATGGACGACGCCTGTGCGGATCCGACCTTTCGATCCGATCCGCACATCCGTGCGCACGCTGCCTTGTCGATTCTCTGCGTTCCGCTTTTGTCGAAGGGCGACGTGGTCGGGATGGTCTATCTCGAGAATGCCGGCGTGCGCGGGGCCTTCTCGGCGGATCGGTGCGTCACGGTGGAGACCTTGGGGGCACAAGCGGCCGTCTCCATCGAGAACGCCCGTCTCTACGACTCGCTGCGCAGCTCGTTGGAGCGCCAAGCCGAGCTGACCTTCGCCCACGCCCGCTTCGTCCCGCACCAGTTCCTCGAAACCCTGGGACGTCCGTCCATCGGAGATATCAAGCTGGGCGACCACGTCCTGACCAAGGCATCCATCCTCTTCTCGGATATCCGCGGCTTCACCTCGCTCCTCGAGGGCATGGCGCCCGTGGACGCCATCCAGTTCATCAACACCTATCTCTCGCGGATGGAGCCTGCGGTTCTGGCCGAGGGCGGATTCATCGACAACTATGTCGGCGACGCCATCATGGCGGTGTTCGATCGCGGCGCCGATGCGTCCATACGTGCCGGCATCGCCATGTTGCGCAGTCTCGGGGACTGGGCACGGACCCCGGATCTGCAGGGCCAGTCGCCGATCCGCATCGGTGTGGGCATCGCCACCGGCGAGATGATCTTCGGCACCATCGGCGCCGCCAACCGCCTCAAATGCGGCGTGGTCGGCGACACCGTCAACCTGGCCGCCCGCATCGAGGGCCTGACCAAACACTACGGATTGGGTCTGCTGATCGGGGGCAACACCTATGCGTCGCTCGACGATCCCGAGCGCTACCTGATCCGGGAGATCGATCTCGTCACCGTGGCCGGTCGCGAGGCCCCGGTGCGTCTTTACGAGGTCTTCGATGCAGATCCCGAGCCCCTGCGGGAGCAGAAGCTGCGAACCCGGGAGGCATTGTCCGACGGGCTTCGCCTCTACCGGGCCGGCGACGACGACCAGGCCACGCGCACCTTCGGGCGCTGTCGAGACCTTGCGCCGGACGATCCGCTGCCCCTGCTCTTGACCGAGCGCTGCGGGCGCAACCGCGCCTGTTCGGCCGGCCCGGCGCGCGATGGGATCGAAAGGATCGGACTCAAATAGCGTGACCGCCGAGTCGATTCGGGTCCGCGGTTTGGTTCAGGGCGTGGGCTTTCGCCCCACCGTGTGGCGACTGGCCCGCGCCTGCGGCCTGCGCGGCGATGTGCGCAACGACGGCGAGGGCGTGCTGATTCGGGTCCGCGGCAGCGCCGCCGGGGACGATGCCGGCGTGAGCGGGTTTCTGAAGCGTCTGTACGAGGAATGCCCGCCGCTGGCCCGCATCGATTCGGTCGAGCGGCGCCCGATCGCGGATCCGCAGGGGTTGGCGGACCTCGCGCAGCAGCAAGACTTCGTCATCCTGGAGAGCGCGGCGACCGCCGTGCACACCGGGATCGTCGCCGATGCCGCGACCTGCGCGGCCTGCGTCGCCGAGATCAGGGATCCCGCCGATCGGCGCCATCGCTATCCCTTCACCAACTGCACGCACTGCGGGCCGCGTCTGAGCATCGTCGCCGGCATCCCCTACGACCGTGCCCGGACCAGCATGTCCGCGTTTCCCATGTGCCCGGACTGCGCGGCCGAGTACAAGGATCCGGCTGACCGACGCTTCCATGCGCAACCCAATGCGTGTCCTGTCTGTGGCCCCGGGGTCTGGCTTCAGGACGCCGCGGGGCAGCCCCTCGATCCGGTGGTGCTCGGTGTCGAGGATGCCATCGCCGCGGCGAGCCGGTTCCTGGCCGATGGGCGGATCCTGGCCATCAAGGGGATCGGCGGCTTTCATCTCGCGTGCGATGCGACAAACCCGGATGCGGTTGCCGAGCTGCGTCGGCGCAAGCGGCGGTATGCCAAGCCGCTCGCGCTCATGGCGCGCGACCTGGAGGTGATCCGGGGTTATTGTCGAGTGACGGGGCAGGATGCGGCGCTGCTCTCGGCTCCGGCCGCGCCGATCCTGCTCTTGGATCGGCTCGATTCGGGCGGGACGGATCGGGTCGAGACATCGGCGGATGATGCGGTTGCGCCTGATGGGTTTCGCTGCGCTCTACCGGATCTCGAATCGGGCCATCCGGGCCTGGAGGATGGGTTTCGCTGCGCTCCACCCATCCTACGTTGTCGCGGTGCGCCGCCGTGGCCCTTGGCGCCGGATGTCGCGCCGGGTCAGACGACCTTGGGGGTCATGCTGCCCTACAGTCCGATCCACCATCTGCTCTTGGCGGACTGGGATCGGCCCTTGGTGATGACGAGCGGCAATCTGAGCGAAGAGCCGCAGTGTATCGACAACGCCGATGCGCTCGGACGACTCGGCCAGCTCGCCGATATCCTGCTGCTGCATGACCGGGCGATCCTCAATCGGGTCGACGACTCGGTGGTTCGGGTGATGGCGGGGGAGGCGCGTCTGCTGCGGCGTGCACGCGGCTATGCCCCAGCACCCTTGGCCTTGCCGCCCGGCTTCGAGGCCGCACCGCCGCTGCTCGCGCTCGGGGGCGAGCTCAAGAACACCTTCTGTCTGATCCGCGACGCTCAGGCGATCCTCTCCCAACACCTCGGCGACCTGGAGGACGCCAAGACGGCGCGCGAATACGAGCGGACCCTCGCCCTCTATCTCGACCTCTTCCAGGTCGTCCCCGAGGCGCTCGTCGTCGATCTGCACCCGGATTATCGCTCCAGCCTGATCGGGCGCGACCGTGCCGCGCGCGACGGCGTGCCGCTGATCGGGGTGCAGCATCACCATGCCCATCTCGCCTCGACGTTGGCCGACAACGGCTGGCCCTTGGATGCCGGTCCGGTTCTCGGCATCCTGCTCGACGGACTCGGCTACGGCAGCGACGGCACACTCTGGGGCGGCGAGTTTCTCCTCGGCGACTACCTGGATTTCCAACGGGTCGCTCATCTCAAACCGGTGGCCATGCCCGGCGGGACACGCGCGATCCTGGAGCCCTGGCGCAACCTCTATGCGCACCTGGAGAGCGCGGGCGGTTGGGCGGCGTGGCGCGCGCGCTTCGCCGGGCTCGAGCCGATCGAGCGGCTCGACGCCAAACCGCTCGGGATCCTGAAGACCTTGATCGCGCGCGGACTCAACGCGCCGCTCTCGAGCTCGGCCGGGCGGCTCTTCGATGCAGTCGCCGCGGCACTGGATGTCGGCGGCGAGGTGCTGACCTACGAAGGTCAAGCGGCCATCGCACTGGAGTCGTTGGCCGCTGTCGCCATGGACCGGGTCGGCGACGGCGACGGCTATCCGTTCGCCCGCTCGATCGTGCCGACCGGCGAGATCTTGGATCCGGCACCGCTCTGGGACGCCCTGCTCGCAGACATCTCCCGCGGCCGTCCGCCCGAGGAGATCGCCGCCGCCTTCCACGTCGGACTCGCGACGGCACTCGGAACACTAGCCCGGGATCTAGCGAGACGTCACGAGATCTCGACCGTCGCACTCTCGGGCGGCGTCTTCCAGAACCGGCTACTCCTCGAATCCGTCGCGCGCAGGCTCGAGGCGGACGGTCTCCGGGTGCTGTTGCAGCGACAGGTACCGGCGAACGACGGTGGTCTCTCCTTGGGTCAGGCAGCGGTCGCGGCGGCGAGGGTTCTTAGTAACGATTCAGTCGATTGAGCGGAATAGCGCCAAGATCAGCGAGGTTTATTTGAACGCCGACCCTCTGCCGGCGCGCACCGGGTGGATGTCGTGTATGGACCCCGTACGCGTTTCGCCGAATCCGAAAGGCGCTCAAGCGCCGGCCTTGCTCGTCACTTCGGCCATCGCGGCACGTGGCGCAGAGCGCCAGGGGCATGCGTGACACCGCAGAGCGGGTGTCACGAGCGACTGATGTTTTGGGTGGTCGGTCTTACGAGCGAGGCCCAAGCGCCGGCTAGGCGGAATCCGTCCCGACTCGGGTCAGCGGGCCCTGCCGATCCCGCTTGGCCGACACTTTGTCGAATCAACTGACAGGCCACCCGAATGGAAAGGCTCTCGGTCGAACAACAAATCGAGAATTTGCGGCCAACCATAAGGCTTGCGGCTCGAATGCCTAAGTGGTTCTTGCTCGGGGCTGCTCTTGGTGTCATTGCCTCGGTGCTTCTTTGGAATCCGATACCGCTTATGTTTTCCATCTTCCTTGCTGTTGTAGGATTCTCCGAAAAGCAGGCTGGCCCCAATATCGTTTCGGCAATATCCGCCTATGACTCGGATACTCCTTCAAAAGGAATTGCTTCTATCACTATCACTCGCTGGGATATGGACAATCATTACCATGTGCAGTTGCATGAAGAAGGGCATCCGGATTGGAGGTATGAGTTTATTCCACAGGGTTGGCAACCAACTGCCGGCACCTATGTTGCCAGGGTGTGGCGAGCCGGTGTTGGAAATAAGCCTGCTCTTTCGGCTGTAGAAGAAGGAATCATGATTCCCCGGCATGGACCCAAAAACGTATCGAGCGACCGGCCTCCGAGCGAGGTATGATGCCGCGACGGACGTGCGAACGACACCGACAGTCACCCGACCCGGTATACCCGCGATGAATCCTCGCCCGTCGCCGCCCTTGCTCCTTCTCATGCTCCCGATCCTGCTGACTATCGGCCGCACAGGGGTGCCGGAGGGTATCGAGCCCGTGCGGGCTTCGACGCCGAGCGCGACCTCGGCAACCGGCATGAGATCGCCCGTCTGGATCACCGCGTCGAACGCGGTCTGGAACAGGTGACCGCCACCTGTCGCCGGCGCGAAGACGGAGGTCTTGCCGTGCTCAACCGGGGTGACGAGCCCGCCGAGGACGTTTGGAAGATTGCCCAGGGCCGTGCCTATTGTCAGTCGACGCCCGATGTCGGCAGTTTTTCCTCCGCCCGGTGTTGTGCCGGCCGCAATGAGCAGGCCCGGAGGAGGGTCGGCGAAGGGTCTTCGTCGGCAGCGTTAGGGAACGGGTACCGGTGCCTCTCGTCGCGTTGTTTTTACTTGTCTTTGAACCGTTCCTTACAGCCACAGCGCGGGGTACCAGATCGATGTTCATCGCCATGAATCGCTTTCGCATCAACCGGGGTTTCGAGGCGGATTTCGAGCGCCTCTGGCGGGAGCGCCAGTCCCGGCTCGCACAGGTGCCGGGGTTCGTGACCTTTCGACTCCTCAAGGGGCCGGAGGACGAGGAGACCACGTTGTACGCATCCCACACGACCTGGGCCTCGCGCGGCCACTTCGATGCGTGGCGCGAGTCCGAGGCGTTCCACAAGGCCCATGCACAGGCGAAGGCGCCTCAGGGGACCTATGCCGGTCATCCGGTACTGGAGCTCTTCGACGTGGTGTTGGAGGAGTCGGCCGCCGGATCCTGATCGGGCCGAGCGGAGCGTCGGGCGGGATCGACCGGGACTTAAACGAGGGAAGTATCGCAATGAGCGTTGGAGGGAACACGCTGGATTGGCTGCGCACCGAGCTGTTCCAGGTCGAGGATGCCTGGTCGGAGGAGACCGCGCGCGGTTTCCGCTGGTGGCCGCACCGGCAGGCGCAGACGCTGGAGGTCATCGGCCGGGACACCGGGCCGGGCGGCGCGTCGGCCGATCTTGTGTTGGTGCGCACCGAGCTGCTGCGCGAGCTGCATCTCGACGAGGAGGTCCTGCAGGTGCTGCAGGCGGTCGCGCTGCGCACGGCCGGGATGGCCGGCCCGGTCTACGATCCGGCCCGCCGCACCCTGGATCTTTGCACGTTGGTGCGGGTGTACGCCGATATCGACGGCTGGATGCGTCGACTGATCGGCCTGGCCGCCATGCTTCAGATCCGTGATGCCGATCGGGGCGCCTCTGCCATCGCCGAGGCGGTTGGCGCGGTGTCCGCGCAGAGCGCGCATCCCGAGCAAGGAGCGCGCGCCCAGCCGAGTGCGCTGATCGCCGAGGCCCTGCTGCGGCTCGATGCCGAGGGCCGGGCGCCGTCGCGCTGGCCGGGCGAGGAGCTCGAAGGGTTCGCCGAGACCTATCTGGATCAGTCCCCGGCCATGACTGGATCCGGGGACGCGACCGGCTTCACGGCGGAGTTTCCCCACGGCAAACGCGGCTCCTCGCGTTGCGAGCTCGCCACGGATCAGACCCACCCCTGGTACGGCCACGGCCTGGCGCTACGGCAACGGTTCCCCGTTTCGGTCTCATCGGACGCGGAGGGTCGACGACTGGCGCTCGAGCTGAACGCCCGCGCCCTAAGCGAAACCCCGATGGGCTACGGGTTCGGTAGCTTCGGCTATCAGGATGAGGTACTCGCGTTCCAGGCCTTTTTCCCGAACCCTGCCTATCGGTCAGGGTTGGTGACGAATCTCTATCTGTCGTGCGCCGAGCGTGCGCGGATGCTCTCGGTGCTGCTGACCGGGGTCGATTGGACGGAAGAGTCGTTCGAGCCGGGCCGGTCGGGTACGAGGGGATGATCGCGGGTCGAGTACGATCCCGCCTGGCGTATCGCCGCGGCGTGAGCCTCTCCCGGTCACCCCGTGTTCGGGGTGCCGCCGGATCTCCGTCAGGTCCGCGCAGACGCCGCGAAGGCGAGCACCGTCGGACTGGCGTGCGTGGTGCGGCCTGGCTGCGGGGTGTAACCTGACGCTTAATCCGAGACCGGAACGGCCGCCGGCTTTCACGAGGAGCATCCAATGCATATCGCTCTTTTCGGCGCAACCGGTGGAACCGGGCGCCAGGTTCTGGATCAGGCACTCGCGCAGGGATACGCCGTCTCCGCTCTGGTGCGCGATCCATCGAAGCTCGCGGAGCGGACAGGGTTGACCTTGGTCGTGGGGGATGTCCTGGATCAGACTGCGACGACCCGCTGCGTTCAAGGTGCCGACGCCGTGATCTGTGTGCTGGGCTCGCACGGGAGCCGCGAGCCGATCGAGGCGCTCGGCACGCGCGTGATCCTGGATGCGATGCGCGACACCGGCGTGCGTCGGCTGATCGCCGTGACCTCGCTCGGCGTCGGAGACAGTCGCGAGCAGATCAATTGGGCGTTTCGCGTCATCATGGATCTGACCCTGAAACCGATCATGATGGCGAAGGAAGAGCAAGAACGGCTCATCAAGGCGAGCGGCCTGGACTGGACCATCGTGCGCCCGGGCGGGTTGACCGATGGTCCACGCACCGGCGCCTACCGCTTCGGACGCGACCGTTCGATCAAGGGTGGACGCATCAGTCGGGCCGATGTGGCGGATTTCGTCTTGCGGCAGTTGACCGACCCGACCTTCATCCACCAGACACCCGCCGTGAGCTGACCAAGCGAGGGGTTATCGTCACCTAACCCGCGTCGCGACAGCGATCGGAAACAACCTTGAGCCCGACACGAAATGAACGTTACGTATAGCACTCCGGACGCGGTTTAGGCCCTATGAACATCGAGTACAGCCCGATCGGCACCATCCATTCCCCCTTTGCCAAGCCCACGGACATGCCGATCCAGCCGACCGGTGCGCTTGGTGTCCAGGGGACGATCGAGGTGCTCGAGGCGTTTCGGGAGGGTCTGAAGGATCTCGACGGCTTCTCGCACCTGATCCTGCTCTATCACTTTCACCATAGCCGCGGATTCGATCTTCAACCCGTGCCGTTTTTGGATCGAGAGCCGCGCGGACTGTTCGCGACCCGAGCACCCAAGCGCCCGAATTCGATCGGCTTGTCCATCGTACAACTGGACAAGATCGAGAGCGGTCTGCTGTACATCACAAACGTGGATATTCTCGACGGAACCCCGCTCCTGGACATCAAGCCCTATGTGCCGGCATTCGACACGCCGAAAGAGGTGCGCAGCGGATGGTTCGAGAACGTCGCCTCGGCGGTCTCCGACCACCGATCGGATGATCGGTTTCAGTAGGGTCAGGGGGCCTGGCTCCTCGTCAGGCGTACTCTATACTTGCTGTGTATACAGGCTTGCGCGGCGTCCGTGCCGTTGCGATGAGCCCTCGTCCCGAGGGCCTTCGGGGTGGCCGCTGTCCGCCGCGGTTTAAACCCACCATGCGTGTCCATGATGCGCTGGAGGACAGCCATGAGCACTCCGGGAACGAACGACGGCAGGCTGGTGCGGCGGGTCAGGTTTTACTGGGATTCGCCGGTGCGCAAGTTCATCTGGGACTCGCTGCTGCGGGTGCCCTGGCTGATCGCCTACAACGTGGGCGGGACCGCCGTTCTGGTAATCCTGTTTGCGTTCACCTCCCAGGGGCAGGATCTGCTGCGCATCTCCGCCGAGCGCGGTTTCGCGCTCGCCGATCTTGGTTTCCTTTGGAACCTCTTGTTCCTCATCGGCACGCTGGTCGGCTCCCTGTCGCTCTGGTACACCTCCCGGCTCACGCTCGGCGTGGAGTATCCCGGCTACCCGCTGGATCCCAAGTACGCGGCCTTCGGGCGACGCTGGTGGCCGCGCGTCGTCGGCAGTCTGGTGCCGCTCGCGATCGGCTGGACCTTTCTGCGGATCGGCTCCGCGGTGCCGAGCAGCGAGACCTTGCTCGGGTGGCTCTACCTCGGGATGGGTCTCGCGCTGTTGCTCTTCTAGTGGCGCGCAGACCGATCTTCGGAGTCGACAACGACCCGACCGCACCGAATCTCTGTCGGCGCGACGGCAGTGTCGACCGGTTCCCGAGCGGTGGTGGCTTCAACGCCACCGTCAGTGAAGTCACGGCGCCCGTGGAGGCCTTGCTGGAGACACGTTCGGCGCGCGGAGAACTGGCCGAAGTCATCGCGGCGGATCTGGTCGAGGGACTGGGAGGAACCGTCATCGAGGTCCCGCTCGCCGCCGTGCTTCGGGCGAGGCTCGCCGCGCTCGGAGCCGTCGACGCCGAGACGGTTGCGGCAGTGGCAAACCGATACGTGGAGCCGCCTCTGGGATGGTCCCTGTCACAAGAGGTGCGCGAGGGCATGGACAACACCCTGAGCAACGAACAGGGCGGGTTGGACCTACAGTTTCGGTATCTCGCCATCGCGCTCGGCCTGGAGCAGGGCAAGGTGCCGCCCTGTGCTGCGCACTAGGGAAGGCGTTTCCTGCAAGGCCTTAAAGGAGCTTCACCAGTGCGGCAATGGCGGCCACTTGGGCGAACATCAGCGGGACCAGCCATTTGAGCAGATCCAGCTTCACGTGTGCGATCTCCTTCTGCAGCCGCAGCTCCGTGGCATGCAGGTCGGCACGGATCTGCTCGATGTCGGCCTTGAGCTCGGCGCGGAGGTGTTCGATGTCGATCTTCAGCTCGGCACGGACTTGTTCGATCTCACCTTGCAGCCGAAGCTCGGTGGCGCGCAGATCGGCTCTGACCTGCTCGATCTCTTTCTGCAGCCGCAGCTCGGCCTCGCGGACATGGCCTTGGGTGGCCAAGTCTGGAAGGTGCGGGTAACGTTCCTCCAGACGCTCGAACGCCTCGGCGATGACGCGCGCACGGGTGCGGTCGTCGGGTGCCGTGGTGAGGGCTTCATAGAGTGCAACGCTTGAGCTCATGGCGCGACCATAAAACGATATGTGGACGGCTGCAAGATCCTGCTCGGGACGGTCGTTTGGTCGGTTGCTCGCCTCGGATCAGCCCGCGCCTCCCGTCTCTCGAGGCAAACGCGAGCCGTGCCGTTCGCGGTATTGTCGACTGCTCGGGTCGCCGACCACCCCGGACATCGAGCTCGAGCTACCAGGGGATCGGCTCTCCATGTCGGAAAAAGCCGCCGCTCGGCCCGTCATCCGGGAGCGTCGCCGCCCAGACGATGCCCTCCGCGCCTTCCTCGACCGACAAGGGTGCCCGTTCGCCGCCCAGGTTCGTACGGACCCAGCCCGGACAGACCGCGTTGACCTTGATTCCGGTCTCCCGCAACTCGTCGGCGAAGATCCGAGTGAGCGCATTGAGCGAGACCTTGGAGAGCCGATAGCCCGGACAGCAGCCGTTCATCTCGTCGAGCTGGCCCATGCCGGACGAGACATTGACCACGCGACCTCGGCCTTCCATCAAGGGGATCAACACCTGGCAGAGCCGCAACGGCGCCAGTGCGTTGGTCTCCATACCTCGGCGCACCGTCTCCAGGTCTGCCCGAAAGACACTGGCCTCCTCTGTTCCGGGCTTGGGGTCGGGGACGATTCCGGCGTTGTTGACCAAGACATCCAGCCGGCCGATCCCGCGAACGGTCTCGACCAGGGCCTGAATCGACGTCTCGTCGGTCACCTCCAGGGGCTGGAAGCGGACATCGTGACCGGCATCCGCCAGAGCCCGGGCGGCGGCGCGGCCTTCCGCCTCGCGCCGGGCGGTCACGATGACCCTGTAGCCCAAAGCCGCCAGCCGACGGCTGGTCTCGAGTCCCAGACCGCGATTGGCGCCGGTGACGACGGCGACAGGTTTTTCTGACATCGCATGCTCCTCCAGTGACAGGCGAGACGCCGGCTCGACGCCGGGGCTCGCGGGGACCGTTGGCCAAGGTTCGTGATCGGCTTCGACCCGTGAATGACCAAATTTGTTCGCATCGATAGGAACTGGCCAAAGGGCCTTCTCTCGCGCCGTAGCCGAGACTTCAGACCGACCGAATCATGATCGACCGCGTCCGGGGTGTAAAACGCGTCCCCCGAAGCCATAGATTCATCGACAAGCTTGTTCGAGGAGGCCGTTTCGATGAACGCGATTCTGATCGATCTCGATGGTGTCTTGTATCAGGGCGATGAGCCGATTCAGAAGGCCGATCAGGCCATTGCCTGGGTCCGACGCCGCGCGATTCCGCACCTGTACGTGACCAATACCACCTCTCGACCCCGTGCGGCTATCGTGGACAAGCTCGCGCGGCTCGGCATCGCCGTGGAGGCGGACGAGATCCTCACCCCGCCTTTGGCGGCGCGCGCGTGGCTCGCCGAGCGCGGCATCTCGCGGGTGGCGCTGTTCGTGAACCCGGCCACTCGGGCCGACTTCGCCGGCGTGATACCGCTTCCGCCGGACGCCGAGGAGGGTGCCGAGGCGGTGATCCTCGGCGACCTGGGCGCGGGTTGGGACTACGCGACGCTCAATTGCGCCTTCCGTCTCCTGATGGCCGAGCCCAGGCCGCTTCTGATCGCGCTCGGCATGACGCGCTACTGGAGCGCGCCGGACGGTCTGCGTCTGGACACCGCGCCCTTTGTCGCGGCCCTCGAGCATGCCACGGGCGTCGAGCCGATCGTGCTGGGCAAGCCTGCGCGACCCTTCTTCGAGGCGGCGCTGACCGCCCTGCGGAGCCCCGCCGCCGACACACTCATGATCGGCGACGATATCCGCAGCGACATCGCCGGCGCGCAGGCCGCCGGACTCAAGACCCTGTTGGTGCGCACCGGCAAGTTCCGCGCCGCGGATCTCGACACGGAGATCCGCCCGGACGGCGTGATCGACTCGATCGCAGATCTACCCGCGTGGTGGCAGCGCGCCGATCCGGCGATGGCTCGGTCTTGAGAGACGCGATCCTCGCCGCCCGCCAACGCCGCGCTCCGTTGGCGTCCCGTGTGCTCGGGACGGAATCACCGCCATGCCCCATGTGGACCTGATGTCGAAGTGAGCTCGTGGCACCCGCTCCGCGGTGTCACGCATGCCCCGTGGCGCTCTGCGCCACGTGCCGCGACGGCTCGGGTCACGAACACACGCCGCGCGGCGTCGCGGGCCTCGACCTCGTCAGCCGTGCGGAACGAAAGCCTGGCGTCGAGGTTGAACGCTAAACATCCTTCTGTTTCAGCAGCGTTTTGAGACGTTCGACCTCGGCGAGGGCAGCTTCCTTGGAGAATTTTAGCCAACGTTCACACTCGGTTTCGACCTGTGCAGCCGCAAATTATCGAAAAAGGTCTCGCGCTCGTCGTAGGGATTCAGGATCTCGACCTCGGTGATCGGAGCGGGCAGATCGTCGACCAGCACGGCGTTGAGAAAGTGGATCAACAGGGCGCGGTTGTCCTCCGAGCCGAGCAGGGCCTTGAAGACGCAGTCGACTTTGGGATCAATGGGGTGGCGCATGGGGCGAGTGTAAGGCGCCGAACCCGTGTTTACGAAGCGTGTCCTAGCGCAGTTGGCCTCCCAACCCCGGGATCGTCGACTTGCAGTCGACTCCCCGGCCGTCGGGTCGGCGCCGCCCGCCGATGACTACGCGGCGACCGTGCCCGGCCGAGCGCATGGGGCATGAGGTTTTTGTCCCCTGCCTCGAAACCGCTGTGCTCTGCCGTCGTCACGGCCCCGTCCGACCGCACGGTGCGTCATGCCCGACGGTCGGCGGCCGTCGTCATGAAACTCCGACGACTTTGCAGACCACCGTGCCGTAATGGGAGATAATCTGCCCACCGTTGGTGCCCCAACGGTCATCCAATCACGAATTCCTCATCAGTATTCGCAGCCGGACAAGGATTCACCAATGGCGAAATTTCTCAACACCAGTGCGACGAACTACTTTCTGGAAGAGTTGATCAAGGCCGCTCGGGAGCGCCTTATCATCATCAGCCCGTTCCTCAAATTCAACGACCGTATCCGTGAGTTACTGGCCGACAAAGACCGCATGAAGATCGACGTGCGGATCGTTTATGGCAAGAGCGAGCTGGCACCCCACGAGATCAATTGGCTCCGTTCCTTGGCATTTGTTCGTACAAGTTTCTGTCAGAACCTGCATGCCAAGTGCTACTTGAACGAGCGTTCCGCCATTATCACGTCGATGAACCTTTACGACTTCAGCCAGGTGAACAACAATGAGATGGGCGTCCTTGTGGATCGCGACGAAGAGTCCGAGCTCTATCGGGAAGCCTACGAGGAGGCTCAGCGTCTGATCCGGGTCAGCGACGAGGTTCGGCTCTCTGCCGAAAAGGTGGAGCAGCCCAAAGACGAAATTCACGAGCAGGCAGTCGAGTCCGCGGAAGACAGCCCGTTTGAAAAGCTGACCACCTCTCGGCTTGCCAAGGCACTTGGGCTTCGGACAGGAGACCTGAATGACAAACTGCTCAATGCGGGTCTGCTTGAGCGAGATGGAGAGCATTTCAAGCTGACCGAAAAAGGTAAAGGTGCGGGAGGAGAGTTTAGGTTTTCAAAGAAGTTTGGGCCGTATTTCCTATGGCCCACCAATCTTCGCGTTGGGTAATTTCCTCAAGGGTTTTGTGTCGGCAATCGACGTAATGTAGACAGAACCGACAAGGTGTCGGGGTTCATCGATTCCGGCGGGAGTCGGTTCAAGTTGCCTCAGCGATTGGTGCGGTCTGACGATGGTTAATCCCCGGAACCCACAAACACGCTCTTTCGATGCCAAGCCAGCCTCTTGGGATCGGGTCGCAGACCGCGGGTGCCAGGAAGGTAGAGTCTTTCGCCGTGGTGCTCGACGAGATTTCGGCCGAGTGGTGACGCCTCTTCGAATTGACCATGCGCGACCCGCACAAGGTAATTACCCTCTTGGAAATCGACTGTCCAGAGTCCGCGATCAAACATCCAGTGTGCATCCGGCGTCAGCGCGAGGCCGTTCCGCGGGTCGTCGTCTCCGCTGTCGGCGTGTTGGTGGATGTGTGCGGCCTCGACCAGGTATTCCTTCGTGGTACACAGCCGGTAGCCGGTCAGCGCACAGGTGAACTGGTAGCCGGTCAGTACCGAGATTCGGAATTTCGAGTCTCTACCCTTGGCTAGAGTTTTCCTATATTCGGCGGCGTCTTGCTTGATGATGGCGATCGCCTCCGTGGTCGGCTCCGGAATGCCGAGTTGCTCGCAGAGTGCGATTTGCTCACCGGGCTCGAAGTATGTTGCGACCAGCTGGATGCGGGCGGCTCGGCGGAAGTCCGGATCCTGAAGGGCGTTCCAAAAGGATTCGTCCATGTGGCAGAGGCGGGTGGTTTCCCTCGCTCTCGACTGCTGTCGCTCGTCGGTAAAACGCTCCCAGATCCGGTCCCTGGGTCCGCCGAGTGCGTGGAAGGGCAAACGCATGTCGGGTCGGTTGAGCTGACGGTGGTAGACGACGTCCCAGTAGCAGCTGAAACGGAAGAACAGCTCGGGCGAGTATGCGATCCACCGGGTTGCGATGATGCCGTCCTCGATCATGTCCATGATCGTGAGGAGCATCAGGGGTTTATGCGGAGCAAGCCCGCGTCGCTCCGTCCGGGCGACGTTGAGGTTGGCGAGTCGGTTAAGCCAGGTTTTGCGGTTGTCCATAGGGCCTGTCTTCAAGTTGTTCGTTACGCTCGCTCCCCGTCGTTAGGTCCATGAGTGACGCGAGTTTGCCGGTAGGGATCCTGCTTTGATTTCGGAGCGCCGTTCCCGGGGGGTGGTTTTGGACCCGTTTCCGATGAAACGCAGCCTGACCTTCTGGTTAATCGGTGTATCAGCCGTCAGCGCCAAGTCGGCATACCTTGAGCAAGTGCAGGTAGACCCCGTCCTCGATTTCGCTGCCTGTTCGGATCTTACCGTCGGCGACGAGGGTTCCTTGCCATGCCGGGCTGTCGCGTCGCCAATCGACGCCGGCGAGCCGGGCGATCAACTTCGGTTGCTGCGCGGGCGGCTCGACCAGGACTCGGGCGCCGAGGCGTCCCAGTGCGCGGAGCAGGCCGGCGTTGGCCAGGACGGTCTTTTCTCGTACCTCGCCCCCGCCGATCCGGCGAGTCGTAAAACCTTGCCAATCCGGGAGCGTGTCCGCGAGAGATTGCCAGTAGCCAGCCAGTTGCTCGGCGGTTATCGGGATTGTGTGCTCTCTTCGGGCGTCGAAGAACGGACGGCAGGCGCGTGCATAGGTTTTGAACGTAAAGAGTCTCCGCGAGCGCAGCGCGATGGTCGGCTGGCTGAGGTCGACAGCCTTCTTGAGAAAAGGCGAGAGTGCAACACTCTCGTTAGCAATCTGCTCGCTCTGCACTCTGCGCTCCAGCGGGCTCGCCTCTCCGGTTTTTGCAGAGCCCGCGCAGTTGGTCAACGCGCGGCGGCGCTTTGCCAGATCATAAAGGTCCCGGATCGGGCTGATTAGAATTGCGGCGCTGAGATCGGCGAGCTGATCTTCTGATATGCCAGCCTGCTTGATCGCAGCGAGACGGTGAAATCCGTCCAAGATCTCGACCCGGGCGGCCGGATCGAGCCTGAGTACGCCCATGTCCGGGGCCGATTCTGTTGGAAGGAACGCCAGTCTCCCGAGAACGCCGAGCAGGATCGGTTGGTTGAACACCCGTTCCGGCTCGGTTTCACAACGCTCGGCGAGATCATCTACGAGGCGTGCGTCGATGGGCTCAGACGGACGTCGTGACATCCGCGAGAGTGATTCGGCGCTCAAACGGATCAGCATCCCGACCGGCCAGATCACTGCGTATTGGGGCCGGCCGGCCTGCGTGCCCCGGATCGCCGAGAACTCGATAAATGTGGTGAGCTTCTCTGCCGATTGGGTCGGCGTTGATTGCCGAGACGTCGATCGCTTAAGGACCTTGGACACTTCAGCCGATTCATTATCGATCAGGTTTCGCACGATTACAGCCCGTCCCTCTTCGGCATGGTGGGCGTATCGGACGAGGCCGGATCCGGTGTCGCTTCTGCGGCTACCGACCTCCGCTGATCCGGACCCGCTTCCGCTTGTTCTGCTGTGAGGCCCTTTCGCTTCGCACCAAGCCGCTGGACGCGGTCTATCGCGTCGTCGGGGTCATCATAGAAGCTGCGCCGAATCAGCTGTTCGATTCGCTTGTTGAGACCGGCGCGCCGAGCAGTATTGCGCTGCTGGCGTGTGAGACTCAAAAGGTCGCGCGTCATCTCGTAATGCAGGCGGTCGTCGCCGCACAGGGCGCGCAGATCGTCCATCTCTTTTGCACCGATCATGAGGTTATCGTCCAGGGGACGGCCCGGGTAGGGCTCGCCGGTGGCCTCGCGATAGAGCGAGGGCAGGGTGTCTTCAAGCTCATGCTTCTCGATGACCCAGATGCGGCGAATCTCTTGGAGGTCCTCCAGGCCGATCAGCTCGATGTCGCGGACGGACGCCGGACCCCGCCGGCGAATATGGGTTTGAGCCGCGAGGAGCTTCTTCAACCAGGCGCCGCGCGCCTCTTGGGTGTAAGGGCCGGGGATGATCCGGCCGTCTTTCATGAGCTGGACGGCGCCGCTCATGCGGCGGAAGTCGCGCAGGTGCCGGTCGGTTTGGCTTCGACCCTTGGCATCTTTCGGTCCATTGCGAAAATCGAGCGCATTGCGCAGGTCCAAGAGCGGCATCATCCAGTCTTTTTCGTCGTCGTTGCGGATCATCGCGGCCATGGATCTGTCTTGCTCGACCAGCGTGCAGACCCAACAGCCGAAGCGGGAATCCCCGCAGCTCGGGGTGGAATTGTCGACCACCAGCGGGCACTCGCCGTCGGCCGAGGCGCCAGCATACATGCCGAGCAGGTCTCGGTTGTCATGGCCCCACGGGTTGGGGGTCTGCATCAGGTAGAACCAGACGTCGTCGTTGCTCCAGTCCTCGATCGGCGAATAAATCAAAGACCCTGGAAGGGACGCATTGGGGCTGAGGCGGTCACGCTCGCGCCCCTTCTCGTGCTTGCGCATGGTGGCGGCGCGGCGGGCGCTTTCGGCCTTACGGACGCCGAGCGCGATGATAGTCGAGCCGTTGGCCGAGACGACGCTTTGGATGAAGTCGTTCGACGGCGCGATCTTGAGCCGTTCGGTACACCAGCGGAATTTGTGCCGTGGTGCCGGATAGCCCCGGCCGATCAGGTTGACCCAGAAGCGATCTTGCAGCTTCGGCGTCAGCATGCGGGCTTGGAGCGGCATACCTTGTTCATCGGTGGCAGCGCGCATGCGTTTGACGGAGTTGCCGACCCAGGCCGAGACGATGGGGTTCTCGACCAACGTGTCGGTGGAGATGACATAGACGGTCTTATGGCGACGCTCGGCCGGTAGCTCGGCGATCGCGGTCCAGATGAGCTGAAGGGTCGCGGTCGAGTCCTTGCCGCCGGAGTAGCCAACGATCCACGGGACGTTGTCCGCGGTATAGAGGGCGCAAATTTCGTCTCGGAGTTGAGTAATGGTCGCGCGGAACCCGAGGGCGTCGAAGGCCGAGCGTCTGGGTTTGGCGCCCGCGGCGGGTTGGATCCGGTCCCCGGGGATGTCGGTCCGGGTCGGTGGTTCAGGCGCGCTCATGTCGTCTCGAAGCTTGGATTGGTCGACATCACTTGTTGTCATTTCGGCATACAACCGACCGGCTCGCGAGCAGCCCGGTGAGTGTTCTCGACGTTCTGCTCCTCGGCGTCCAGCGGTAACCCCAAGACCTGCTTGATCACGTTCGTGGTCAATACAAGGTTGATATTCCCCCTGACGACCTTGCCGCCGACGAGCGCACGCCCGTCCCAGAGCTCTGTGTTGCTGCGCGACCAGTCGATCCGCCTCAAGGCGACGAGATGGTCTCTCCAGTCGTCGGGCTGGCTTTGCAGCAAGGCGTTCCCGGACCGTCCCAAAGCTTGCAGGGTGATCCCGTGTGCGTGGACGAAACCCTCTCGGACCTCGCCCGCGGACAGGTTTCCTTCCTTGACTTGGATCCAGGTCGGCATCTCCAGCGCGACCGCCTCCCAGAACCCGCGTGCCAAGGCTGCATCGTCGGCGAGGTTGCCTGTGGTCATTCCCGTCATGAAGTCCGCGCAGGCGTTATGGAGGGCGGACAGCGTGAAGAGCTTCCGCGAGCGTTTCGCGAGCGAGGTCTTCTGCATGTCCATGATGTTCCGGAAGATCTCGGATTCCATCACGACCAGCTTGGCAAGGCGCGCCTTGTCATCCCGTTGCTCGTATAGCAGACCCAGGGAACGGCTTGGGCGGATGGCGTGGCGGTTGAGATCCGAGAACATTTGCCGGCAGCGCTCAAGCCCGGTGTCTCGGAAGAACATGACGGCAATGGTTTCCTGCGCCAGCTCGGGCCGCTGTTTGAGCACCTCGATGATGGCTGCCCGGCGGTGATGGCCGTCGTTCATGACGAAGCGTGCATCCATCGGGACGCGGAGGATGCCGAGCCTGCTTTCACCGGGGAGAGGATCGAAGCTCAGATCGGAATCGATCGAGACCGTGATCGCTGAAAGGACATAATCGTCGGGATTGTCGAGGATGTATTCCGAGATCTCCGGGACTCGCGCAGGATTCAGAGTACGTCGGGAACGCATCTCGGGCGGCAGATCGTCTTCGTGAAAGACGGAGATACGGCGCAGCATGCGGAGCGTCCACATGGCGACGAAGTACTCGCGGCCCGCTTCGAGACCGCGAATCACCGGGAACGTGAGGGTGGGCGCTGTATCCATGGTCGGCTCGACAGGTTGATGAGCGAGGTTAACGGCCAAGCCGCGTCTTATGCGGGAAAGTATGTTTGTTGTGAAATGTTTGACAAACAAATGCTCTCTGATCCTAAATGAGCTGTCAACAAAGAGTTTCCGCCGGGAGTCACCCATGCCCGTCTACCTGGACTGCAACGCCACCACTCCGCTTGCGCCCGAAGTTCGAAAAACCCTGCTCTGCTACTTGGATGAAGACTTCGGCAACGAGGGCAGTCGGACCCATGAATTCGGCGCGCGGGCCAAGCAAGCGGTGCAGCGAGCGCGTGATCAGGTCGCTGCGGTGGTTGGCGCGAAGCGCGACGAGGTGGTCTTCACCAGCGGTGCGACGGAGAGCAACAACCTCGCGATTCTCGGGTTGCGTGCGGAGGCGAATGCCGGGCGGAGTCATGTCATCACGACCCGAATCGAGCACAAGGCGGTGCTGGAGCCCTGCGATCTGCTGGAGCGGTCCGGGTTCTCGGTCACGCGGGTTGCGGTCGATTCAAGCGGCGCGGTGGATCCGGAGGCGATCCGCGTGGCGCTGCGCCCGGAGACCGCTCTGGTGTCCGTGATGCAGACGAACAACGAGACCGGGGTTCGGCAGCCGTTGGATGCGATTGCCGAGAGGCTCGCGGACCATCCGGCGTACTTCCACGTCGATGCGGCTCAGGGTTTCGGCAAGGATCTTGAGCCGCTGCGCAATCCGCGGATCGATCTGATCTCGATCAGTGGTCACAAGCTCTATGCACCGAAGGGCATCGGCGCCTTGGTTGCCCGGCGCCGGGGCTACGAGCGGATACCGCTTCAGCCCTTGATGGTCGGGGGTGGTCAGGAGCGGGGATTGCGACCGGGTACCTTGCCGGTTGCGCTGATCGCGGCCTTGGGGGCTGCGGCCGAGATTTCGGTCCGGGATTGCGCGCGGCGGCATGCGATCTGTCGGGATATCCGCCGGCAGGCTTTGGATGCGCTCATGCCGCTCGGCCCGCGCCTGACGGGTGATCAGTCCCTGGTGATGGATCATGTCTTGAATTTGGCCTTCCCGGGGTTGGATTCCGAGGCGCTGATGGTGGCTTTGAAGGACCTGGTCGCGATCTCCAACGGATCGGCCTGCACGTCGAGCAGCTACTCACCAAGCCATGTGCTGAAGGCGATGGGGATGAGTGACGACGAGGCGAATGGCTGTGTGCGTCTGAGTTGGTGCCATCTCACGCCGGTTGTCGATTGGGAGGCGGTGGCGGGGCGCATCGGCGGGCTGCTTTGAGCCGGGTTCGTAGCAACCGGCAACGTTGGCGTATGAACCTCGCGGTAACGGAACCAAGAGCCATAGGCGACCCGCGGCTTGGGGCGATTTCCGGGATGACGCATCCAGAGTGCGTATGGCTGCTAGTCTTGTAGGGGCGACTGAAGTCGCCCCTACACGGGTGGTTGTTCCTCGGCGGGATAGCACCTACGACTCTATATCAGCGGCTTCAATCTCCTCGATCGTGGCAATCGTCGGTTGGTGCGATGTCGAAGCTGAGGGGTGGGCACAAGCCGGCGCGAGTTGCCGGGTGGGGCATCGGCGTCGATAGGGTCTGCCCGTCCGGCTGGCACCGGGTTCGTAGGATGGGCACGCTGCGCTTTGCCTTTCATAACGCGTACGCTTTCTGACTCGATCAAGATACCAAGCGGGTACTCGCCGCAATCCATGACCAAAACCTACTCGCCGCCTTTCGTGATTACCCCGGGCATCGTCGCTGATGTTGCCGAGATCGCCGAGCATCTGGGGCGCTCCGCCGTGGCGGCCGAGTCGGCGGGTGCTCTGCGTCTGCGGCGCGTCAACCGGATCCGGACCATTCATGGGTCATTGGCGATCGAGGGCAACACCCTGAGTGAGCAGCAGATCACCGCGATCCTGGAAGGCAAGCCGGTGATTGCGCCGCCTAGCGAGATCCAAGAGGTCAGGAATGCGCTCCTGGCCTACGAGCATTTTCCGGCGTGGAATCCGGCCAGCGAGGAGGATCTGCTTGCGGCTCATGCCCTTCTGATGACGGGTTTGGTGGAGCGTCCGGGCGCGTATCGACATGGGGGCGTTGGCGTCATGTCGGGCGATCATGTTGTTCACATGGCACCGCCGGCCGATCGCGTGGCGATCTTGATGGGGGACCTGTTCGCTTGGCTGGGCAGGGCCGAGGTCCATCCGCTCATCGCGAGTTGTGTCTTTCACTACGAGTTTGAGTTTATCCACCCGTTCGAAGACGGTAACGGACGGCTGGGCCGCTTATGGCAGACCCTGATCTTGAGCCGGTGGAACCCTTTGCTCGCCGATTTGCCGGTGGAGAGCATCATTCATGCGCATCAACAGGATTACTACCGAGCGCTGGCCGAGAGCAACGCCGAGGGTGCGTCGACCCTCTTCGTCGAGTTCATGCTGGGGGTGATTCGGGAGGCATTGATGTCCTCGACCGAACAAGCTACCGAACAAGGCACCGAACAAGCTGGCGAACAAGTTCTGAACCTGTTGGCGCGGATGGGTGAGGGCGACTACTCGGCCAAGGCGTTGATGGCGCTTACGGGGCTGTCGCATCGGCCGACGTTTCTCTACGACTATCTGCACCCAGCGCTTGCCGGTGGATGGCTTGAGCTGACGCGTCCGGAGACACCGAAGAGCCCCAAGCAGGGGTATCGGCTGACGCCGTCGGGGCGGCAGCTAGTGTTGGCGCTGCGGCAGCATGACGGGGGCGATCTTAGGGTCCGGCCTGATGAGTAAGGACATTCAGCTACGGGCCGAATCCACGATTGAGGGGATGGCCGTCGGATCCCGCGCACGCTCAACCGCCGTGCGCGTCGAGCAAGGTTCGCGGCTGGGCCTCGTCCGCCTGATCCTGCCGAATCGCGCGGGCCAGGGCGTCGGCATTGGCGGGTGTCGAGAGAAGATGCAGGGTCTCCACCAGGCTCTTGTAGTGGTCGAGGGACATCACCACGGCATCGCCTTCGGCATCTCGACGGCTGATAATGGTCACGTCGGCATCTCGAACGACATCATCCAGGACGGATTTCAGGGCGTTGCGCGCATGGGAGTAGGTGATGACTTTCATGGCATTAAACCTGTTCAGGAACTTGAACAAGTGTGGCATCCTAGTGGAGCGGTGCAGAGATTCCGACACCGTCCGAGATCATTTTCGTTGTCGTCATCGCATCGATGGTCGATGACGACAACGACAACGAACGGTCTCGACACATCTGCCGTGCTGCACTGGATCCGGCAGTTCACCTCCTTCGATCCGGAATCCTCCCGACAATCGTGACGCGCCCGCCTTGACTTGAGCCCGTCGCCGACGGTGGATCAGCCGGCGACGGGGCGACAGCCTATCCGCCCCCCTTCGTGGCCTCGGCCGTCGGCTGCGCGCCTGCATCGTCGTCCGCGTCCTCCGGCTTGGGCTTGATCCAAGCTCCCCCCTTTTCGCCGAGCCACTGGAACATGACGTAGAGCGCGGGGATGAGCAGGATGCCGAAGATCACCGCGAAGAGCATGCCGCCGAGCACGGTGGAGCCCAGGTGGATGCGGGCGTTGGCGCCTGCGCCGGTCGCGAGCACCAAGGGCATGAGGCCGATGATGAAGGCCAGGGCGGTCATGAGCACGGCGCGAAAGCGCATGTGCGCGGCAATCAGGGCCGCATCCAGTAGGCTTTTGCCGGCCTCGCGCTGCTCTTTGGCGAACTCCACGATCAGGATGGCGTTCTTGGCGGCGAGCCCGATCAGCAGGACCAGACCGATTTGGGTGTAGAGGTCGTTGTCGAGCTTGGCGAGCCAGAGCGTGACGCCCGCACCCAGAATGGCGACCGTCACCGAGGTCAAGACGGCGAATGGGATGGACCAGCTTTCGTACAAGGCGACGAGGAACAGGTAACCGAAGAGGACGGCCAAGCCGAAGACGGCGATCTCCGAGCTCGCGCTCTGCTGCGACTCCTGCAACGACAGTGCGGTCCATTCGAAGGTGTAGCCGTCCGGCAGGGCCTTCTTGGCGGCCTCCTGCATGGCGGCCATGGCATCGCCGGCCGAATATCCGGGCGCGGGGGTGCCGTTGATCATGGCGGTGAGGAACTCGTTGTAGCGGAAGACGAGATCCGCGCCCAAGTCATCCCGGATTGTCGCCAGGGTGCCGATGGGGACCATATCGCCGTTGTTGGAGCGGACATAGGTTCCCGACAAGTCGTCGACCGTCATGCGGGCGTTCTGGTCGGCCTGGACATTGACCTGGTAGGTCTGCCCCTGATAGGTAAAGTTGTTGACATAGGTGCTGCCGAAGGTCGCTTGCAGTGTCTCGAAGACATCTGAGACCGGGACGTCCATGTACTGCGCCTTGGTTCGGTCGAGCTCCAGGAAGAGCTGCGGGACATCGGCGCTGAAGGAGGAATAGGCCCTGCCGATGCGGGGGTCTTCCATCGCCGTGGCGATGAGACCCTGGAGGACCTGGGTCAGCTCCAGCGGGGACTGACCGCCCAGGGCCTCTAGCTGCATGGCGAAGCCGCTGGCCGAGCCGAGTCCCGGGATGGGCGGCGGCGGGAAGAGAAAGACCGTGGCCTCCGGTATTGCGCTCATTTGTGCTTGGAGTCGGCCGAGCAGGCCTTTGATGCTCAGCTCCGGGGTTTTGCGCTCGTCCCATGGGTCGAGAACGATGACCCCGAGTCCGCTGTTGGAGGATGCCGAGCCGGTCAGCATGCTGTAGCCCGAGACGGTCATGACGTTGGCGACGCCGGGGGTGCTCGAGGCGATCGCCTGGACCTGTTTCAGGACATCCGTGGTGCGCGGCAGGGCGGAGCCGCTCGGCAGGCTGACATCGACGAAGAGGGCGCCTTGGTCCTCGTTGGGGATGAAGCCGGTGGGCAGGCGGCCGAGGATCAGCACCGCCGCGCCGCCGATGAGGACGATGAGCAGACCCGCGATCGCCGAGCGCCGGGCGAAGATGCGCACGATGCTCACGTAGCCGTCGCGGGTCTTGTCGAAGCCCGTGTTGAACCAGGCGAAGGGTCCGCGCTTGGCCTCTTTGGGCTTGCGCAGGAACAGCGAGCAGAGCACCGGCGAGAGGGTCAAGGCGTTCAGCGCGGAGATGGCCACTGCCGCCGAGATGGTCACGGCGAACTGACGGAACATCTCCCCCGTGATGCCGGGCAGGAAGGCGACCGGCGCGAAGATGGCGAAGAGCACGAGCGTGGTGGAGATGATCGGCCCGGTCACTTGCTGCATGGCCTTGAGGCTGGCGGCCCGCCGGTCCAGTCCCTCCTCCAACATGATGCGCTGAACGTTCTCGACCACCACGATCGCGTCGTCCACGACCAGGCCGATCGCCAAGACGACCGCGAAGAGGCTGATGGTGTTGGCCGAGAATCCCAGCGCGATCAACACGACGAAGACGCCGATCAGGGACACCGGAATGGTCAGCGCGGGGACGATGGTCGCACGCAGATCCTGCAGGAAGATGAACACGACCAGCAGCACGATGACCGAGGTGATCCCGAGGGTAAAGATGATCTCCTCGATCGATGCCTTCACGAAGAGCGTCGAGTCATAGATGACCTCGGCCTCGACCCCGGCGGGGAACCGGGACTTGAGCGTCTCCAATTCGGCTTGGACCGATTCGGCGACGTCCAGCGCGTTGGCCTGCGGCGACTGGTAGATGCCGATGGCCGCGGCCGGCTTTCCGTTGAGGTAGGAAATCTGGGTATAGGCTTGTGCGCCGAGCTCGACCTCGGCGATGTCCTGGATCCGAACGATGGCCCCGTCGGCCCCGGTGCGCACCACGATCTGCTCGAACTCGCTCGGCTGCACCAATTGGCCTTCGGTGACGATGGCGTACTGGAGGACCTGATCCGCGCCGATGGGGGGACCGCCGATCTGTCCGAGTGCGGCCTGGAGATTCTGCGACTCGATGGCGTTGATCACGTCGCCCGGGGTGATCCCGAGCGCCGACATCTTCTCGGGCTGGAGCCAGATCCGCATCGAGTACTTGAGCGGCCCGAAGAGACTGGCTTGGCCCACGCCGGGCAGCCGGGAAATCTCGTTCAGGACATTGATGGTGGTGAAATTGGACAGGAAGATCGGGTCTTTGCTGCCGTCCGGGGAGAAGACGCTGACGACGAGGAGCAGGTTGGTCGATTCGGCCTGGACCGTGACGCCGAGCGACTGCACCTCCTGCGGCAATTGCGCGAGGGCTTGGGTGACCCGGTTTTGGGTGTTGACCTGGGCGATATTCGGGTCGGTTCCGACCTCGAAGGTGACCGTGAGGTTGTAGGTGCCGGCCGAGGAGGCGGTCGACGACATGTAGATCATGCCCTCGACCCCGTTGACCTGCTGCTCGATCGGACTGCCGACCGTGTCGGCGATCGTCTGAGCATCCGCACCCGGGTAGCTGGCCGTGACCTGAACCACGGGCGGGACGATGTCCGGATACTGCGACACCGGGATGCTGAACATCGCCAGGAGTCCGGCCACCACGATGACGGTGGAGACCACCGCCGCGAGGCGCGGCCGATCGACGAAGACCTTGGAGATCATGCTCAGCGCTCCGTTGCCGGTGTGGCGCGATCGGCGGCGCTATCGTCTGCCCCCTCGTGCTCGGGCTCGCTAGTCTCGCCTGCAGCCGGCGGCTGAGCCGGTGCCGATCCGCTCTTGCTCGGTGGGTCGGTGGGCTCCGCGGTCTTATCGCTTGCCGCTGCGGCAGGCGTCGTTGCGTTCGCTCCTGTGGCCTTTGCACCGGTCGCGTCGGCTTGCGTCGGCGTCACCACCATTCCGGGTTTGATCTTCTGGATGCCGGAGACGACGACGATCTCGCCCTCCTTTAATCCTGCGCTGACGGCGAAGTCGGTACCGACCTGGCCGCTTGTCTTGATGGTGCGCAGGGCGACACGGTTGTCCTTGCCGACGACATAGACCTGTTGCCCGTCCTTGGTCTGGATGACCGCACCGGCCGGAATCACCGGTTGGCGCTTCTGCTCGGCGGTGTGGATGATCGCCGTGATGAACTGTCCGGGGAGCAGCACCCCGTTCGGGTTGGGGAAATCCGCATAGATCGCGACCGAACCCGTGCTGGCATTGACTTGGTTGTCGACGAAGGCGAGCCGGCCCTTCTCGGCATAGGTCGCGCCGGTCGGAAGGAGCAGCTCGGGCACGTAGTCCTGGAGGCTTGCACCGGGCTTGCCGGCCTGCTCCGTCACGCGCACGAAGTCCGCGCTCGGGATGGAGAAGACGGCACGGATCGGATCGAGCTGAACGACGGTCGAGAGGGTCTTGCTGCTCGGTCCGACCAGATTGCCGACGGTGTAGTTGGTCGCCCCGATGCGCCCCTGGATCGGGCTGGTAATGGTCGTGTAGCCGAGGTTGATCTGGGCGGTTTGGATGTCGGCTTTTGCCTGAAGCTCGGCGGCTTGGGCCTTGTCCACGTTCGCCTGCGCCATGTCGCGCTGCGCCCGGGATCGGTCGAACTGGGCCTGGGAGGTATCGCCTTTCTTGACCAGGGCGGCGAAGCGCTCGAACTGCGCCTGGGCGTCCAGCAGGTCTGCCTTTGCACTGGCCGAGTCCGCGACCGCCGAGGCCAGCTGGGCCTTTGCCGCGTCCAGCTTGGCTTGGAAGGGTGCCTGGTCGATCTGATACAGAAGTTGCCCCGCCTTCACCATAAAGCCTTGATCGAACGCGACCTGATCCAGAAAGCCCTCCACGCGGGCTTGCACATTGACCTGCTGGATGGCCTGGATCGTCCCGATGAATCGCCCCTGGTGGTCGACGAGCCGGGACTCCACCGCGGCGACGACGACCGCCGGCGGGGGAGGGGTCTTGTCCCCGGCCGGTGCCTTCTCGGCCAAGGCCGGTGCTCCGAGCGCGAGGGCCAACAGGCTGCCGGCCAACGAGGCGGCAAGCCGAGAGGGTTTAGGTGCGTGGGGCGTTGTCATGGGGCGAGGTCTCTCCTCGGGGCACGGGGGGTATGCGCCGGCATCCTCGTCGAGGAGACGTGGCGGCGGATTCGGGAAAAGGCGATAGGGAGGGTTATCCGATACCGGATCGCGAGCAAGACACGTCCGAAACGGTCGATCCTTCGGCACGGCGACGGCATTGCGATCGATCATGGCGCTCCCTGAGTCGCGGCCTCGAACGGCCGCACGATGCAACTCGCGGTGGGTGCGATTGTACAGTGCAGCGCCCGGCGAGTGGCGCTTGATTGGCCGCGAATCGCGCCGGGAATGTGACCGGATCGAGAAGCGTGCAGGGGCTCGACGGCTGCCGCCGAACCTGGTGTCTGCCTCATGAATCAAGGCATGCGCCTCTGTCGGAGCGGCGCGGGCGGTGGTATAAACGCGCCTGTCGATTCCTGATCCCGGCGGCATCGACCGGGCCAATGCAGCACCGCGCCCCGCAGCAGGAGGACCGCAGCGTTTTCACGCATCGCGGTCACTTGATCTCAACCTGTTTCGGCGAGGACATCGATGTCCCCTAGATCGCGCAACCGTCACATTTGGTTCTCCATCGTGCTTGTGCTCGGCCTGTTGCTCTCGGCCGGACGCGCCGGGGCTGCGAGCGACGACAACGGCGGGTCGGATTCGCCGCCGGCCGAAAAGCCCCCGACCCTCGCCGAGGCGCTGGATCTTCCGTCGATCCCCAACGCGCGCTGCCTGAAGTGCCACAACGACGAGGACGAGAAGACCTCGGAGCGCGACGACGGCACCGTGATCGACATCTTTGTCGATCGCGAGCGCTTCGAGCACAGCGTGCACGGCAAGCAACCCTGCGTGGGCTGCCACAACACGGTCAAGAAGGCGATTCACGAGACGCCGTTGCCCAAGAGCATCGGCTGTATCGCCTGTCATCTCAAGTCGGCCGAGCTTCAATACGGCAGCACGGATCCCGAGTATCGGCGGCTCGACGTGGTGCTGTCTCAGATCGACGGCTACATGGCCTCGGTGCATGCGCGGCCCAATCTGCTGGATCAGTCCAAGACCAACGCGACCTGCTACGACTGTCACGACGGCCACAACATCGGGACCGTGGGGAGCGCGGCACGCGCCGAGCATCGCGGCCGAATCCACGAGGTCTGCGGTCGCTGTCACGAGGAGCAGAAGGAGACGTACGCGACGTCCGTCCACGGCACCGCCGTCATCGAGAAACAGAACGCCGGCTCCGCGATCTGCTCGGACTGCCATACCCCGCACAACATCGACTCACCCGAACAGACCAAGGTCAAGCTCGCCATCACCGAGAACTGCGGGAGCTGCCATCAAAAGCAGGTCGAGACCTACGAGAAGTCCTATCACGGTCAGGTGGTGCGTCTCGGCTATACGCACACCGCGAAGTGCTATGACTGCCACGGCAGCCACGGGATCATGGATGTCGATGACCCGGCGTCGAAGGTGCATCCGAACAATCGATTGGAGACCTGCCGCCAGTGCCACGAGGACGCGCCGGAGGGGTTCCTCGGCTTTCACGCACACGGCGACGCCAACGACTTCGAGAACTACCCGGAGATGTGGATCGCCGCGCGGTTCATGGAATTCCTGATCGTCGCGGTCTTCCTCTTCTTCTGGACCCACATGCTGTTGTGGATCTATCGCGAATGGCGCGAGCGCCGCGAGGGCAAAGGGTATCGTCCCGACCCGGACAACCCGCCGCAGGTCTATTTCAGACGCTTCGGGGGAGGCTGGCGGCTCGCCCACGGCGTGCTGGCGATTGCCGTCATGGTCCTGGTGCTCACCGGCACGGCGGTGCTCTTCGCCGAGCAGGCATGGGCGCAGTACGTGATGAATCTGCTCGGCGGTCCCAAGGTCGCCGCAGTGATCCACCGTGTCGCGGCTGTGACCTTCGCAACCGTCTTCTTCGGTCATCTGATCGTCGTGATCATCAACATCGTGCGGGCCGGCAAGGGCTTCCGGTGGTTCGGTCCGACCTCGATGGTGCCCAATTGGCAGGACATCCGCGATATCGGTGCCATGTTCAAATGGTTCCTGGGGATGGCCCCGCGGCCCAAGTTCGACCGCTGGTCCTATTGGGAGAAGTTCGATTACTGGGCGCCCTTCTGGGGCATGATGATCATCGGTTTGAGCGGTTTGATGCTCTGGTTCCCGACCGTGACGGCGTCCTTCCTGCCGGGCTGGGTGTTCAACATCGCGACCATCGTGCATGCCGAGGAGGCGATCCTCGCCGCGGTCTTCCTCTTCACTGTGCATTATTTCAACGTCCATTTCCGCCCCGAGAAGTGGCCGATGGACATCGTCATGGCGACCGGCGCCGTGCCGCTCGAGGAGTTCAAGCACGAGCATGCGCTCGAGTACGAGCGACTCGAGGCGAGCGGCGAGCTGGAGAAATTCCTGATCAAGCCGCCGACCGAACGGGCTCGCCGGGCCGGGCGCAAGGTCACCGGCTGGATGATCATCATCGGACTGATCTTGGCAGGGCTGGTGTTGAAGGGGTATTTCGACGTTCTCAGCGGTCACTGAACGGGCTGTCGGGCGATGTCCGGAGCGGGAGAGCGAGTCGTTACGCGTCGTGATCCCGATAGGCGGTCACGACGAAGTCTCGACCCTCGACCCGATCGAGGGGTCGGTCCTCATCGATCGGGCGGGACCGGAAACCCGATCGCGCGAAAGCGGCTTATCGGGCAGGAGTCTCTTGTGGGCGGCGCCAGTCGCCCCGGGGGGTGCGCCATCATCTCGGATAAGTCCGACAGGCTTTGAGGTTAAATGAGAATCAAGGTTGCAAGCCCCAGAAAGGCGAAGAAGCCGACGATATCGGTCACCGTGGTGAGCACCACGCCGCCCGCGAGCGCCGGGTCGATGCCGAGGCGGCGCATCAGCAGCGGGATGGCGACGCCGGATAGGGCCGCGCACATTAGATTCAGAAGAATGGCGACGCCGATGATGCCGCCGATGGCCCAGTTGCCGAACCAGAGGATCGCCAGGGCCGCCACGACCACGGCCCAGAGTAACCCGTTCAGCAAGCCGATGCCGGCCTCCTTCAGCAAGAGGATGCGGGTGTTCCCGCTGCCGAGCTGCCCGGTTGCGAGGCCGCGGATGACGAGCGTCAAGGTCTGACTGCCGGCGATGCCGCCCATGCTGGCGACGATGGGCATCAGCACGGCGAGCGCGACCACCTGCTCCAAGGTGGCCTCGAACCTTCCGATCACCCAAGCGGCGAGGAAGGCTGTGACCAGATTGATGCCGAGCCAGACCGCGCGCCGCCGGCTGCTGGCCCACACGGGGGCGAACATGTCGGTCTCTTCGTTCAGTCCGGCCATGCCCATCATCGAGTGCTCGGCCTGCTCGCGGATGACGTCGACCACATCGTCGATGGTGATGCGCCCGAGTAAAACGCCATGCTCGTCGATCACGGGTGCGGAGACCAAGTCCTGCTCTTCGAAGCGGTGGGCGACCGTGCCGCTTGGCTGGTCGACCGGGACCGGCTCGAAGTCCGTTTCCATCAGGTCGGCGACCGACGCCTCGGGCAGTGCGGTGAGGACACGACGCACCCTCAGGATCCCCTGATAGATGTTCTTGCGGTCGACCACGAAGATCTTGTCCGTGTTCGGGGGCAGGTCCTCGAACAGACGCAGATAGCGCAGCAAGGTGCCGATCTTGATGTTGGCCCGCACCGCGATCTGGTCCATGTTCATGAGCCCGCCGGCGCTGTCTTCGGGATAGGACAGCATCGACTCGAGCCGCTCGCGTTCGCGTTGGCTCAGGGTCTGGAGGATCTGCCGCCCGGTCGACGCGGGTAGGTCCTGGATGAGATCGACCAGATCGTCGGGCTCGAGGGTGCGTGCGGCGTCGACCAGATCATCCAGATCCATCTCGGCGGCGAGTCGCCGACGCACCTCCTCTTGGAGATGGCGCAACACCTTTCCGGTGCGGTCGTTGTCGACCATGTCCCAGGCCGTCGCTCGCTCCGCGGCCGGTAAAGACTCTAGCAGACCGGCGATGCGCGCCGGATGCAACTTTCGAAACAGTCGAGCGATGCGCTTGAGCTTGTGCTCGGCGAGGGCGTCGAGCACCTCCCGCAGCTGGGTTTGCGGCTCGTCATCCGGACCCGCGTCCTCGGCGGGCGCGGCGTCCGCCGGCAGATCGATGCTCGGCCGCGTCTCGGCATCGAGATCTCGCAGGAGTCGGGCACGCAGCCGTGCCGGAAGATAGGCCAGCACCTTCGGCTCGGCCCGTTCGTCGATCTGATGCCAGGCGATGACCCGCTGCTCCGGCGTCAGCGTCTCGAAGAGGCTTGCGATCTTTGCAGGGTGCATCGCCTTGAGCAGGCGGCGGGTCCGCTTGAGCTTGTCACGCGTCACGGCTTCGCGCAGGAGATCGATCTGGGTGCGGACGACATCCGCCTTCTCGTTCGGTTGGTCCGACGTCACTGGAATGATCCGATTCAGAGCTACAGGTTGTGTCTATAGCACCACGGGCGAGCGCTTCGGGGCAAACGGGCTCACCGGATCAACCGTCCTTGGCGCGGGCGCTTAACCGCCACGCGTGCGGGGTTGGGGCTGATCGGGTGGGGGCGCCACCGCATCCGCCACGCTGCCGGGCGATGTCGTCCTCGAGCGCAAGGACGACAGGGTGCAGCTTCGTGTCCGGGAGACGGGTTTCGGGTCGCCGTCAGGAGCTCGGCGAACGCGCGATGCGGAATCCGATGCTGCGATGGTTGAAGCCGGGAGCGACGCGGCACCGGTACGCCGAGCGCATATAGCCGGCATAGCCGTACCAGGAGCCGCTGCGCATGACCCGTTTCGTGCAATCCCCGTCGAGCCAGGCGCTTCCGTCGGCGGGCGCGCCTTCGAATCCGCCGTTCCAGCAGTCTTGAGTCAGCTCGTTGACGTTGCCGTGCATGTCGAGCAGACCCCAGGGGTTGGCTGGATAGCTGCCGGTCGGCGCCGTGCGGCCCAGATTGACGTCGGTGGGACGACCGCAGCCGGCGTATTCGAAGGTGCCGTCGTAGTTCGCCTGATCGGTCGTGATGCAGGCGCCGGTGCTGAAGGGCGTTGTCGTGCCCGCGCGTGCGGCGTATTCCCATTCCGCCTCGGTGGGCAGTCGGTAGCCCTTGCCGGTCAGGCGATTCAGCCAGCGCAGGTATTCTTGGATGTCGTCCCAAGAGACGTTGATCACGGGGCGATCGCCGCGGCCCCAGCCCTCGTCGGATGGATGCTCGGTGCAGCCCTGATCAAGGACGCAGGCGTCCCAATCGGCGAAGGTGACTTCGCGCTGACCGATCTCGAAAGCGGGGACGCAGACCTCGTGCTGCGGGCCCTCGTCGGCGTCGCGCTCGGGCTCGTCGGGCGGACTGCCCATCAGGAAGCAGCCGGCGGGGATCGAGACCATGGCGATCTCCGGGGCGAGGCTGAGCTGCAGGGTCTGCTCGGTCCCGGCGGCGACGAAGACATCTTCCTCGGCGGGGTCGAAACCGTCTCGACGGGCCTCGATGCGGTACTCGCCCGGGGGCAGATGGATCAGGAAGGTCTCTTGCGCCGTGCTCGGCGAGGTGCCTTTGCGCTCGCCGTCGACAAACAGCTGCGCGTCGCCCGGAATGGTGAAGAGACGCACCGCGCCGGTCGTCTCCGCGGCGCGTGTCGCACCGGGTACGGGCAAGAGCGCAGCCACGCCCAAGAGCAGGATCGTTGAGTAGCGCACGGGATGGATCCCTCGTGTTCGGGTTGGGGGGATTGATCACGGTGGTGGACCGCCGGCGAACCGGACTGCGCGGCATCACGACGGACGGATTCTAAACCGCGCGTCTTCTCGCGTCTGTGCCTGTGCGATAATCCGGCGCGATTATCCTAGATCCGGCCGTAGCGACCATGGCCCGGCGGGTGAGGCGTCGGATGACCAGAATCCTCAGCGACGTTAAGCCCTTGCATGCGGCACGAAGCGGTCAACTGCCGGATCTAGGATGACCGTTCTTCACATCAGTCCGGATGACGATTGGCGATATGAGCTTTCCCGAGGTCAAGACCGGCAGCCGGCGTTCGCCGTCCTGGCGCGAGCGTCTGCATGCCTACCTGTTGCTGGTGCGTCTGCACCGGCCGATCGGCATCTTTCTTCTGATGTGGCCGGCGCTTTGGGCCTTATGGCTGGCCGGTGACGGTCAGCCGCCTTGGCAGGTGGTCACGGTCTTCGTGCTCGGGGTCGTGTTGATGCGCTCCGCCGGATGCGCGATCAACGATTTCGCCGACCGGGATTTCGACGGGCATGTTGCGCGCACCCGCGAACGGCCTTTGGCGACCGGGGCGGTCTCGCCGCACGAGGCGGTGGCGATCTTCGTGATCCTGTCTCTCGTCGCGTTCGGGCTGGTGCTTTTCATGAACTGGCAGACGGTGGCCCTGTCGGTGGTCGCGGCCCTGCTGACCCTGATCTATCCCTTCATGAAGCGCTTCACCCACGTGCCCCAGTTGTTTCTCGGTGCGGCCTTCGGGTGGGCGATCCCGATGGCCTTCACGGCCGTGACCGGCGGCATCCCCGGGTACGCTTGGATGTTGTTTGTCGCGACCCTGATCTGGGCACTGATCTACGACACCCAGTACGCGATGGTCGATCGCGACGACGATCTGAAGATCGGGATCAAGTCGACCGCGATCCTCTTCGGCGAGCGGGATCGTCTGGTCATCGGGCTGCTGCAGGTACTGATGCTGGGCCTGTTGGCCTGGATCGGGCTCATCGCCGAACGCGGGCTTTTCTTCTTCGGCGCTCTGGCGGTCGCGTCCGGGCTCGCGCTCTATCAACAGGTGCTGATTCGAGAGCGGGCTCCGGCGCCGTGTTTCAAGGCCTTCCTGAACAACAACTACTTCGGCATGGCGATCTTCGTCGGGATCGTGCTCGATTACGCCTTTGCCGGCGTGGTCTGATCCGCGGCGAGTGTTCTGCGTCGTCCGCGCCGCTCAGGGTGCGGGATGGGTGAGATGCGGCTCGTCCTCGAGCACCCGTGCCTCCGCGTTCGGGAAGCGCGCGACGACCCAATCCGGCAGCTTGGCCTGGTTGGCGTGATACAGGGCATCGGACTCCACGATGATCAAGACGAGCACGGTGGCCATCACCGGGAGGATACCGACGCCGATCACCAGCGCCCACACCGCCTCCTTCATCATCCCTCCGTAAGTGTATCCGACCCACCCGAGCACGACCGCGGTCAGCAGCAGGCTGAGCATCGCCAGAAAGATCCGGCTGCGTTTCGCGCAGACCTGCCAGTGACACATGACATACCAGGCGTCGCGGCCGATGCCGCGCTTGGCGCGCCAAAGCGTGAAGCCGAGGATGCTGAAGGAGATCGCCGGGATGATGGCCATCACCCAGGGAAAGCTCCCGGCCAATCCGCCCATCGCGACCGCGAGCAGGATGTGGTTGGCGATCAGGTTGGTCAGAAACAGCTCGTGGGGGATGTTGGCCTTTTTGATTTGATCGGGGCTGATATCGAAGCGCATGAGACGGGTGACCTGTTCGACTGCTTGGTTATAAGGATCGGGTGCGTCGAACCGTGAAGACGCGTACCGAGGTTCTCGGATGTTCCGCCGGTCTCGGGCTGCCTGAGCGGCGCACGCCTGTCCGTACCTTAACCCGCGTCCAGAGCGAGATGCTCGCGCTCGCGTGAGCGCGAGGCTTGATGCGTCCATGACCCTTCGCGGGGACGCGGTTTCGGTGCCGATTCCTGCATCGAAGGATGCATCATCGGCAACTCCTCAGGCGCACTTGACGGAACAAATCGGGCACTGCGGATCGGACGGCAAGCGCAGGCTGCGCCATTGCATGAGGGCTGCATCGAGCAGCAGGAGACGCCCGAACAGGGGGTCGCCCACCGCGGTCAGGATCTTGATCGCCTCGGTCGCCTGAATGCTCCCGATAATACCGACGACGGGGGCGAGCACGCCGTTGGCGGAGCAGGTTTCTTCGATGCCGCCGTCCTGCGGATAGAGACACTGGTAGCAGGGTCCGCCGGGTCGGCCGGAGAAGGCTGTGACCTGACCCTCGAGACGGATCGCCGCGCCGCTCACCAGCGGAACACCGGCAGCCACGCAGGCCGCGTTGACGGCAAAGCGTGTCGGGAAGTTGTCGCAGCAGTCGAGCACCAGGTCGACGTCGGAGACGATGTCCGGCAGCGTCTCGTCGACGAGGCTGCGTTTAACGATGACCAGCTCCACATCCGGGTTAAGGGCGGCGAGCGCGCTGCGTGCCGACTCGGCTTTCGGCCGTCCGATCTGCGCGGTGGTGTGGATGATCTGTCGCTGGAGGTTGGACAGGTCCACCGCGTCGAAATCCGCCAGCACGAGCCGCCCGACACCGGCCGCGGCGAGATACATGGCGACGGGCGAGCCCAGTCCGCCGAGCCCGACCACCAGGACGCTGGAAGCCCGCAGCCGCTCCTGACCCTCGATCCCGAAATCGGGCAGCAGGATCTGGCGGCTGTAGCGCAGAAGCTCGGCGTCGGTCACGCGGAGCCTCCGGCTCCCGGCACCCGGCTGGTCATTGCTCGGAGCATACCGCCGACGGGCCTGGCTTCGGTGACAGGCTGCCGAGCGATCAGCTCGCTCGCATCAGGTGCAACTCGCTCGAGGGCGGATATCGGGGTGCTGGCCGCGGTCCACATGCTGGAGGCTGGAGGCTGGAGGCTATAAATACCGCCGCCAATGCTCCGGCCGATCGTCCCGACATCCGTGCTCGATCAGCTCGTAGCGCTTGGCGAAGACCTTCTTGGTGCAGTTGCTCTCGCCGTTCGGACAGCCGCAGTTTGCGCGGAAGGTGTCTTCCGTGTAGTAGTAGAGTGCGCGTTTGACACGGAAAATCAGCCGGTTGTCGATGTGGAGGCCCAGCTCGGTCAGCGCCTCTTCGATCTCTTGAAGACGGGTGACGAGCACGTCGTACCTGACCCTGAGAAGGATCGGTGCGACGGGTTCGGTGTCGAGGATGCCGTCCACATCCTTCAGGAACCGTGCGGCGGTCGCCGCCTGATGCGGATCCGGATGGATCTCCTGGAAGGGGATCTCGCGGGACTTGATGCGGTCGGCGTCTGAGATGTGCATGGTATCCTTATGCTAATCGCGGCATCGCAATTCTCAAAGCAGAATCCTGCCGGACCAGGGTAACCCGTCATGGGACAGCACATGACCGAAAGAGACCTTCCCGACGCAGATATCGCTCTCCGGCAGGGGCCGAGTTCCGAGCGATCGCACTCATCCGGCCGAGGCGCTCGCGTCTCGCGTCCGATCGGCCTCGGTATCCGGCTGCGCAGTATCCTCTTCTTCGTTCTCTACAACCTGATGGGGATCGTTCACAGCCTCGTATCCGTCGCCGTGGCTCCCTTTCAGACCTTCGAGCAGCGCTACCGGTTCGTCAACCTCTGGACGCAAGCGACCATGCGGTTGCTGCGCCGGATCAACGGTGTCGAGATCGAGGTCAGCGGGCTCGAGAATCTCCCTCGGGGGGAGCCGGTGGTGGTCTTGGCCAATCACCAAAGTCAGTGGGAGACCTTCTACCTTCAGTTGCTTCTCACCCCTCAGGCGACGGTGCTCAAGCGCGAGCTGCTGTGGGTGCCTTTCTTCGGTTGGGCGCTCGTCCTGCTGCGGCCGATCGCAATCGACCGAGGCCAGCCGGGGCAGGCATTGAAGACCATCTTGCGGGTGGGACAGGAGCGGCTCGATCAGGGGATCAGTGTCGTCATCTACCCCGAGGGCACCCGTCAACCGCCCGGTCAGGTGGCTCGATTCAACGCCGGAGGTGCCATGTTGGCCTGTCGTGCCGGGCGACGGGTCGTTCCGGTTGCCCACAACGCCGGTGACTGCTGGCCGGCGCGGTCGCTGTGGCGCTTCCCCGGCACGATCCGCGTTGTGGTCGGAGAGCCCATCGATTGCGCGGGCGCGACCCCGAAGGCCGTCACCGAGAAGGCGGAGGAGTGGATTCGCACGACGCTCGAACGCCCGTGAGGGGCGCGCAGTCGCCGCACATTTGAAAGAGGCCGGATCGCCGCAAAGCGGTCCGGCCTCTTCTTGCCGAAGATGCGACGTGGTCAGTTCGTGACCGGCACGCGTCCCTCGACGACCGCGGCATAGTAGGCGCTGGTCTCCAAGAGCTCGATCACACGCGGATCCGCCAAGGCGTGGGCGATCTGCTCCAGCTCGGCGCTCGCGAACCGACCGCTCGGCGAGGCGTCGCCCTGGATGCAGGCATCCGCCGCGACCTCGTCCGACGCCTGGTGCAGCCGTGCCAGCATATGCTCGGCCATCAGCTCGGCCGCGATCCGGCGCTGCTGCTGGTACCAGTCGTGACCGGCCTGTGTCGCGAAACTGCGTTCGCGCTCGAGGCCGGCGTCGAGGCCGACGGAGAGAGGCCGTGTATCGGCGATCGCGGCGGACGAGCCAACGAGTGTCGCGATCAGGAGTATCGATGATGATTTCATGAGCTTTGCTCCATCATAAAATAATTTAATTATAATATACTGACGGAGAGAGTCTGAGTCAAGGGGTCGGGAAAAGGGTGGCCGGCCGTCGGACAAACGCCTTAGCCGAGGGTGGACTCGTGAAGCGCAGTCCACCAGCGCCCGCGCGAAACTCGGTGGACTTCGCTCTCGCTCGTCCACCGGCCTTATGAGCAACGTCCGGAAAACGGCTACCCATACCTCTAACCGATCGCTGGAGGCCGGGGCCTTGCGGACGGCGGCAGGACTCAGGCCTGAGCGAGGGTCACGCGATCGTGGCCGGCGAGATCGCTTCGGGTGGTCGGCGCCTTCAGACCGGTATCGATCAGGATTCGGCGGACATCGCGGCCTTGGTCATAGCCGTGCTCGAGGATCAACCAGCCGCCCTGTCGCAGGCAGCGGCGTGCGTCGGTCGCGATCGCCCGATAGGCGTCCAAGCCGTCGCCGCCGGGGGTGAGGGCCTCGCGTGGCTCGTATCGGAGATCGCCGCGGGCGAGATGCGGGTCGTCGGCGGCGACGTAGGGCGGGTTGCTCACGACGGCATCCAGGCTGGCGGGCGCGAATGCCTCCGACCAGTGTGCCCTGAGCAGGGTCGCGTTACGCAGACCGAGCCGGACGAGGTTCTCGCGGGCGACCTCGAGCGCGGCGGGCGAGCGATCCGTTGCGAGGAGGTGCCATACGGGCCGCTCGGTGGCCAAGGCGGCGGCGATGGCGCCGCTGCCGGTGCCGAGGTCGGCGATGCGCAGCGGTGCTTCGGCGAGCAGGGTCTCGAGCGCCGTTTCGACCAGGAGCTCGGTCTCCGGGCGCGGGATCAGGGTCGCGGGCGTGACATGGAGCTCCAGGCTCCAGAACGCCTGGCGACCGCGGATGTAGGCGATAGGCTCGCCGGCCAAACGGCGGGCGAGGAGTGCGTGGAAGCGTGCATGGGCGTCGGATGCGACGGGGTGGTCCGGCCACGCGAAGAGACGGGTCCGCGACCAGCCTGTCGCTTCGCTCAGGAGCAGCTCGGCCTCCAATCGAGGCGTGCCTTCGGGGATGGCTGCGAGCGCGGATGTTGCCTCGCGCAGCAGGGTGTCGATGCGGTGCTCGACCGAGAGCTTTGTATTGCCGGGTCTTGCCGCCGGCTCCGAGACAAGGCTTTCCGAGCAGGGTGCGTTCGAGGCGACCGGCTCCACTGCGGCCGTGTCGGAGCCGGTCTCAGCCATGCATCATCGCGGTCAGCTCCTCGGCCTGATACTCCTGAAGCAGCGGGTCGATCACCTGATCGAGCTGGCCCGTCATGATCTCGTCGAGCTTGTAGAGGGTCAGGTTGATGCGGTGGTCGGTCAGTCGGTTCTGCGGGAAGTTGTAGGTTCGGATCCGCTCGGAGCGATCGCCGCTGCCGACCTGGAGCTTGCGCGACTGCGCCTGCTCGGAGGCCTGGGTCTCGCGTGCGCCGGCGAGCAGCTTGGCCTGGAGCAACGACATGGCCTTCGCCCGGTTCTTGTGCTGGGAGCGTTCCTCCTGGCACTCCACGACGATCCCGGAGGGCAGATGGGTGATGCGGATCGCCGAGTCGGTCTTGTTCACATGCTGTCCGCCCGCACCCGAGGAGCGATAGGTGTCGACACGCAGCTCGCTGGGATTGATCGCGATGGCGTCGATCGCGTCCGCCTCGGGCATGACCGCCACGGTACAGGCGGAGGTGTGGACGCGGCCCTGTGACTCGGTCTCGGGGACACGCTGCACCCGGTGCGCGCCCGGCTCGAATTTAAGGCGCGAGAAAACGCCGTTGCCGATGATGCGCACGATGACCTCCTTGTACCCGCCGAGCTCGCCGGGGCTCTCGCCGATGGGCTCGACCTGCCAGCGCATCAGCTCGGCATAGCGCAGATACATCCGCAGCAAATCGCCGGCGAAGAGCGCGGCCTCGGCGCCGCCGGTGCCGGCACGGACCTCGAGAAAGACGTTGCGCTGATCGTCGGGATCCGGCGGGACGAGTAGGCGATAGACCTCGGGCTCGAGCTGCTCGCGTCGGTCGTTGGCGTCGGCCATCTCCTCGCGTGCAAGCGCGGCCATCTCCGGATCGGCGAGCATCTCCTCGGCAGCAGCCACGTCGAGCTCCGCTTCGCGATAGCGGTTGTAGGCCGCGATGAGGGGCTCGAGCTGGGCGTATTCCCGACTCAATTCGCGGAAGCGATTCTGATCGGACTGGGTCTCGGATTCCGCCAGCAAGGCGACAACCTCGCCGAAGCGCTCCGAGAGACGCTCCAGCTTGCCCCGGATCGATGGATTCATTGCGTGGAGACGGCTCGGCTGGGGTCGAGCTGGAAGAGCTCGTTGGCCGCCACCAGGATCTCGGCCTCGCCCTCGCGGGCGGCTTGGCGCAGACGCGAGCTGGGCGCATGCAGCAGCTTGTTGGTCAGGGTGTGGGCGAGGTAGTTGAGGACCTCGGCCGGCGGCTTGCCGGCGTCGAGCTGGCGCTGGGCACGTGCAAGGACATCGTCGCGCAGCTCCTCGGCGCGTTGGCGATAATCCTGGATGAGGCCGGCGGCATCGAGCGAACGCAGCCAGGCCATGAACTCGTCGGCGTGGAAGGCGATGATGTCCTCGGCTTGCGAGGCGGCGGCTTGGCGCGAGCGCAGGCTTTCGTCGATCACGTCTTGAAGATCGTCGACCGTGTACAGATAGACGTCGCTGAGCTCTCGGACCTCGGGCTCGATGTCGCGCGGCACGGCGATGTCGACCATAAACATCGGGCGATGCTTGCGCTTCTTGAGCGCGCGCTCCACGGTGCCCTTGCCGAGCACGGGCAAGGGGCTGGCGGTGGATGCGATGACGATGTCGCCCTCGGCCAGGTGATTGCCGATCTCGGTCAGGGCGATCGCGAATCCGTCGAACTGTGCGGCCAGCTCATGAGCGCGCTCGACGGTGCGGTTCGCGACGATGATGCGGCCGATGCCGGCGCGATGCAGGTGGCGGGCGGCCAGCTCGATGGTCTCGCCGGCGCCGATCAAGAGCGCTGTCTGCTGGGAGAGGTCGCTGAAGATCTGGCGCGCGAGATTCACCGCGGCGAAGGCGACCGAGACCGGGCTGCTGCCGATCGCGGTCTCGGTGCGGACGGTCTTGGCGACCGAGAAGGCATGCTGGAAAAGACGTCCGAGCAGCTTCCCGGTGGCGGTGCAGTCGGTCGCGGTCTGGTAAGCGTTCTTCACCTGACCCAGGATCTGCGGCTCGCCCAGGACCATCGAGTCGAGCCCGCTGCAGACACGCAGCAGGTGGGTGACGGCGTCGCGCCCGATGTGGGCGTAGAGAAACGGCCCCACGCGCTCGTGCTCGACGCCGTGGAAGCGGCTCAACCAGTGCCGTGCCGCCTCCTCGGAGCAATCCTGCACCGCACAGTAGATCTCGGTGCGGTTGCAGGTGGAGAGCACGACACCCTCGGCGATACCGTCGCAATTGATGAGGTCGCGCAAGGCGCCGACGATGATGTCGGGGCCGAAGGCGAGCCGCTCGCGGACATCGACCGGCGCCGTCTTGTGATTGAGTCCGAGAACAAGCAGCTTCATAGTTCTGAGGATGTCAGGTGGTGATCCTCGCGATTGTCCGACTTTCCAGGGTCGATGAAAACCCATCGACGTCGATCTTGTGGTTTTTCGAGTGTGGGCGGACGGAACTGCTTCGTTATACTGGGCTCTCACGATCACAATCCTCGTCCGATTGGCTCTTGCCGGATCACATTACATGCCACGCTCGTTCTTGTTCTCCGCTGTCGGCGGTTGCTTTGTTGTTTCGGTGCTCACGTTCACCGGGGCGTTTGCGCAGGCCCCGGCTCCCGCGACCGGTTCGGTGCCGAGTCCGGTGCCGATCTCTCCGCAACCCCCTGCCGCCGCCCCGGCCACCGCCCCGGCCACCCCCGAGGTGTCGGCCGAACCCTCGCAGGCCGGCGCATCGGTGGTCCCGGACGGTCTGACGGCCGATCAGGTCTACACCGTTTTGGTGGCCGAGATCGCCGCACGTCGCGGCGACATGGACTCCGCGTTCGCCGCCTACATGGAGGCTGCGACTCTGACGCAGGATCCCCGCTTGGCCGAGCTGGCCGTGCGTGCGGCCCTCAACTCGAACAACGACGCGGCAACCGAGCAGGGCCTGCAGCGATGGTTGGAGCTCGATCCGCAAGCCGCCGGCGCACATCAAGTCGGCGCCTTCTCGCGCATCAAGGCGAACGACTACGACGGCGCGCTCCTGCACTTGATGCGTCTCGTGCAGCTCTCTCCCGAGGATCCGGACGCGGCGTTCGGCCATGCCGCGGCCATCATCTCGCGCGCGCCCACCTCCGAGGCCCGTGTCGGGCTGATGCAGGCGCTGGCGGAGCAGTTCCCCGACAGCGCGCATGCGCAGCAGTCGCTCGCGATGGTGGCCGCGAGCGCGTCTCGGCTCGAGATCGCCGATGCCGCCGCGCGCCGTGCGCTCGAGCTGCGCCCTGAGTGGAACAAGCCGAGGTTGTTCCTCGTCAAGCTGTTGATTTCATCGGACAAGCGGGGGGAGGCGCGCTCGTTGCTCGAGGAGTATCTCGCCGGCAGTCCCGACGACCAGGCGCTGCGGATGTTGTACGGCCAATTCCTGGTCGAGGAGGAAGAGTTCTCCGGTGCACGGGATGTCTTTCAGCGCCTCCTCGACAACCGGCCCAAGGAACCGGATGTCCTCTTTGCCGTCGGGGTCCTGTCGTTGCAGCTCGAAGACACGGATGCGGCCCGCATCTACTTCACCCGTCTTTACGAGACCGGGGAGCGACGCGACGAGGCCGCCTTCTACCTGGGCCAGGTCGAGGAGCGTGCCGAGAACAACGAAGCCGCTCTGGAGTGGTACGCCAAGGTGAATGGCGCGAATGCGGTCGATGCGCGGATCCGCACCGCGCTGTTGAGCGCGAAGGGCGGCGACGTTCAACGGGCGCGTGAGATTCTCCAGCAGTTGCGCGACCGCGGACCCGAAAATGCCGTGCTCCTCTATCTGGTGGAGACCGAGGTCCTCGAGTCGGTCGGTCGGGCCGACGAGGCGATGTCGGTCTTCGACAGCGCCCTACAGGTCTTTCCGGACGACGAAAACCTGCTGTACGCGCGCGCCCTCTCGGCCGTCAAGCTCGATCGGATTGCTCTCGCCGAGCAGGACCTGCGGCGAATCATCGAGATCGACCCGGAGCATGCCGATGCCCTGAACGCGCTTGGCTACACCTTGGCGGACCGAACCGACCGCTACGCGGAGGCCAAGGGCTACATCGAAAAGGCCTATGCCATCAAGCCGGAAGAGCCCGCAATCCTCGACAGCATGGGATGGATCCATTACCGGCTCGGCGATTACGAGACTGCGGTCGACTATCTGCGGCGCGCGCTCGCGCGGATGAGCGACGGGGAGATCGCCGCGCACCTCGGCGAGGTGCTGTGGGCGATGAATCGCCGTGAGGAGGCCCTCGAGGTTTGGGACGCGGCGGCGAAGGAGCATCCGGATCACGACTATCTGAAAGACGTGATGGAGCGTCACCGGGCGTCCGGCGGCGAGCCGGCCCGATGAGCGGGTCCTTCACGGCCGAGCCGTCCGGCGCATCGACGTGGCCTGCGCCCGCCAAGCTCAATTTGATGCTGCGCATCGTCGGGCGTCGGCCCGACGGCTATCATGAGCTGCAGACGGTGTTTCAATTCATCGATCGTTGCGATCGGCTTCGCTTCGAAGTGCGCGAGGACGGGCTGATCAACCGTCTCGCCGAGGTGCCCGGTGTTGCGCCCGAGGATGATCTTACGGTTCGCGCCGCGCTGAGGCTTCGCGAGGCGACCGGCTGTCGACTCGGGGCGAACATCCGCTGCGAGAAACAGCTGCCGATGGGCGGAGGGCTCGGCGGCGGCAGCTCCGACGCTGCAACCACGTTGGTTGCGCTCAATCGGCTCTGGGCGACCGGTCTCGACGAGGACGCCCTCGCGGATCTGGCTCTGCCTCTCGGCGCCGACGTGCCCGTCTTCGTTCGCGGGTTTGCGGCCTGGGGAGAGGGCGTCGGCGAACGTCTGGTGCCGGTTGCGTTGCCCGAGCCATGGTATCTGGTGCTGTCTCCGCCATGCTCTGTCTCCACGCGGGACGTGTTTATGCATCCCGAGTTGACACGCGATTCGGCGCCCGCCACACTAGCGGACTTCGTTGCCGGCGACGTCGTGAACGATTGTTTGAGCGTCGTGAGACGGGAATACGCGCCCGTTGCGGCAGCCCTCGATTGGCTCTCGGGCTGGGGCGGGGGGCGGTTGACCGGAACCGGCGCGTGTGTATTTGCGGTCTTCGAAGACCGTGCCGACGCGTTGCGAGCGCTCGAGCAATGCCCTCCGGAGATGCGCCCCTTCGTGGCGCGTGGGCTGAATCGCTCGCCGCTGCTTGCGCATATGGACACAGTGTCCTGACCGGATTCCGAGCGCGCGCGTGATTTCCGAGGTCGAGTTCAGTTTTTGGGGCGTAGCCAAGCGGTAAGGCACCGGGTTTTGATCCCGGCATCCCCAGGTTCGAATCCTGGCGCCCCAGCCATACCCTGTCGAGCCTCGCGAGAGCGGAGCGATGGACATGAGGCCGTGCGTCGCGGACCAGTCGTCGACAGCGAGCCTTGTCCGAGAGCGCTTGCTTCGCATCCGCAGCGATGATGCTTGCGCCGGACCTCGCTTGCCCGTGCAGAGCCTCGGATAAGCCGTCGGTCTTGATTCAGGCTCCGTTTCAATCCCTCCAGCGAGACGTCAGGAAGTTGCCAGTGCCCGCCAGCCATTTGATGGTCTTTTCCGGAAATGCCAATCCAGAGCTCTCGGTCGAGATTGCCGGTTATCTGAGTGTCCCGCTCGGTAAGGCCGTCGTCGGTCAGTTCAGCGACGGCGAGGTGATGGCCGAGATCCAGGAGAACGTGCGCGGCCGCGATATCTTCGTCGTACAGCCGACGGGTGCTCCGACGAACGACAACCTGATGGAACTGCTGGTGATGATCGACGCCTTGCGCTGGGCGTCGGCCAAACGCATCACGGCAGTGATTCCTTACTTCGGGTATGCCCGGCAGGATCGCCGGCCCCGATCCGCGCGCGTCCCGATCACGGCGCGCCTGGTTGCGAAGATGATCGGTCAGTCCGGCGCCGATCGCGTTCTGACGGTCGATCTGCACGCGGACCAGATCCAGGGTTTCTTCGACATCCCCGTCGACAATGTCTATGCCTCGCCGATCTTGTTGGGTGATGTCTGGCGCAAACGCTACGACGATCTCATGGTGGTGTCGCCGGACGTCGGCGGCGTGGTTCGGGCGCGCGCCCTCGCGAAACGGCTCGACGACGCGGATCTCGCGATCATCGACAAGCGCCGTCCGCGCGCCAACGAGGCCAAGGTCATGAACATCATCGGCGATGTGCGGGATCGCTCCTGCGTCATCGTCGACGACCTGGTCGACACGGCCGGGACCCTGTGTCGTGCCGCCGCGGCGCTGAAGGAGGCCGGCGCATGTCGGGTCGTGGCCTATTGCACCCACGCGGTGCTCTCGGGGCCGGCTGTCGACAACATCTCGGTCTCCCAGCTCGACGAGCTGGTGGTCACCAATACCATCCCGTTGCGTCCGGCGGCGAAGGCGTGCCCGAAGATCAGGCAGCTGAGTATCGGCGAGCTGCTCGCCGAGACCATGCGGCGGGTCTCGAACGAAGAGTCGGTCAGCTCGCTGTTCGTGGACTAGCATCCATCCATTCCAGCGTCACGGTCCTGGTCGCGGGATCGGGCGCGTTTTTGTTGTCATCATCAACCGGAGAACGCCGATGAGCGTCAGTTTCGAGATCAACGCGCAGCCCCGCGCACTTGCAGGAACGGGTGCGAGCCGCCGCCTGCGTCGCACCGGGCAGGTGCCCGCCATCGTCTACGGTGGTCATCAAGAGCCCGAGATGGTCTCGGTCGGCCACAACGAGCTGCTCAAGCACCTCGAGCACGAGGCATTCTACTCGCACGTCCTTGACCTGAAGATCGGGGAGCGCTCGGTCAAGGTCGTTTTGAAGGACCTGCAGCGTCATCCCGCGAAGCCTTTCGTGCAGCATGTGGACTTTCTACGCATCACTCAGGACGAGAAGCTGCGCATGAGTGTGCCCCTGCATTTCATCAACGAGGAACGCTCCAAGGGCGTGAAGATGGGCGGCCAGGTGTCCCACAACATCACCGAGCTCGAGATCGTCTGTTTGCCGAAGGATCTTCCCGAGTTCATCGCGGTGGATATGGGCGATCTGGAGATCGGTCAAATCATCCACCTGTCCGATATCCCGATGCCCGAGGGTGTCAGTCTTGCGCATACGCCGGATTCGGATGAACCCGTGGCCATGATTTACGGGCCGCGCGGCGGCGGCGACGAGGCCGAAGGCGAGGGCGAAGAGGAAGGCGCCTGACATCGGCGGATGCGCTGAGCGAACGACGAGCATGCGGATTTGCCGCCCTGAACGAGGGGCCGACGACGATCATCGGATGTGCGAGGGCCGGCTTGCCGGCCTTCGATGCTCGGCGCAAACATTCCGTGTGGGCCGTCCCGCGACGCGCGATAGCAGGCCTTCGATCGGTCGTTGTCGATGAGCGAGCCCGCCGGTATCCGTTTGATCGTCGGGCTCGGTAATCCGGGCGATCAGTACGAGGCGACACGTCACAACGTCGGGTTTTGGCTCGTCGACCGAATCGCTGCGGATTTTCGCGAGACCTTCCGAGCCGAGCCGAAATTTCAAGGACAGCTTTGTCGAGTCGGCGTCGCAGGCTCCGATCTGCGCCTGCTCAAGCCGATGACCTACATGAATCACAGCGGCCGCTCGGTCGTGGCCGTCGCCCGCTATTTCGATATTCCGCCGGAACAAATCCTGGTGGCCTATGACGAGCTCGATCTCCCCGCCGGGCGTGTCAAGCTCAAGCGCGGCGGCGGGCATGCCGGCCACAACGGGATGCGCGATACCATCACGGCGCTTGGAAGTGCCGATTTTTGGCGTCTGCGGATCGGTATCTCGCATCCCGGCCATAAGGCGCAGGTCGTCGGCTATGTTCTGGGTCGCCCGTCGAAGGACGAATCCGAGGCGATCAACAGTGTGCTGGACGACGCCGAGCGCAGCTTGCCGGAACTGATCGCCGGTCACTTTCATTTGGCGATGAACCGCTTGCACTCCGCGCCTTAGCGAGACAAGTCCGGCGGCGTGCAGTCAATCGCCGTTCGCGACGCTCTCGGTGCGATTGGCATGCGCTGCAACGGATCGCGCCGCGACCGAGCCCCGCATTCGCTTCTCCCCAACCTCGGCAAACCCGGCGAAGAGGCTCTGTCGGCCTGCACGGTGTTTGCTGGCCCGTCGATTGCGCTGCGAAGGATTTTCGCGGGTTATTTCGTGACGAGTTGCCGATCCAGCATTGACAAAGCGCAATCCCCGGTCGAAGATTCAGTTGGATCTTCGTAGGTTCCATACATGTTGTGTTCACGCAACATTTCGATCGGTTTTTCCTTCTACAGCGATCCCGTCGCGCGGGGTTGGATCCCGCATCCGGTATCCGCTTGAGCAATGTCGGAACGCATCGAAAGGTCGGAAGATCAGGCTTTGTTGCCGAAGGCTTGGATCACTTTCCACCGAGCTCCAAACGCAACAAATACAATACGAAACGTGCCGCTCGGATTCGGCACGCCAAAGGGGGAGGGCAGTATGCACACAGTCTCGAAGGTCGGTTGGCCGCTGAAAGTCGCAGTCATAGCTTGCGCATCTATGCCGACATTGGCATTGGCGACGAACGGATATTTTTCACACGGATGGGGAACCAAGTCCAAGGCCATGGCGGGCGTGGCGACCGCATTGCCTCAGGATACAATGGTCACGGCGACCAATCCCGCGGGGATGGCGTTCGTGGGCAAGAGCATGGATATCGGGGTGTCGTTCTTTAGTCCCTCGCCTCGCGGATACGATGCTAACAACGACATTTCAGTCGACCCCAACTCGGGGTTTCCCTCCGGCCCTTTCATCACCCCGGGCCGATACGAGAGCGACAATGATTGGTTCCTGATCCCGAGCTTCGGCTACAACTACGAGATCAATGAAAAAAGTACGATCGGTGTTAGCGTATTCGGCAACGGAGGAATGAACTCCGACTATCAAGATCGCCCGGTTTGGGAGAATTTTGCAGCCGCTCCCAATCAACTGGCGATCGGGTCGGGCATGACGCCGCCGCCCGGCACCATAGCGAGCCCTGGCGGACTCCTCTTTACGCAGACGAACCCCCCGATGCCTGTAACGGATGCGAGCGTACCGCCTCCACCGGACGGCAACAACGCCAATCCCAATGGTTACCTGACGGCGACGACCTCTACCGGGGTCAACCTTGAACAGTTGTTTATTGAGATCCCGTACACGTACAAGATCGGCAACGGAAAACAGTCTGTCGGTGTTGCCCCTGTCTTCGCGATTCAGAGCTTCAAGGCCAACGGCTTGGAGCCTTTCCGCGCCGCGTCGGTGAATCCGGACGACGTGAGCAACAATGGTACGGACTGGTCCTACGGCGCGGGCCTGCATTTCGGCTGGTATGGGGAGGTTAACGATCAATTAGCACTTGGCATGTCTTATCGAACGAAGACTTGGATGAGCAAGTTCGATAAATACAAAGGATTGTTCGCGGACGGTGGGGAGTTCGATATTCCGGCCATGTTCAATCTCGGGGTTGCCTACAAGGTAAAGCCGAATGTGACCCTGGCCTTCGACTACCAGCACATTTTTTACGACGAGATTTCGGCGATCGCCAATTCCAGCGACAAGGATCTGTCGCCCTGCTTTACCGATTCGCCCAAGCCGGCGTTCTGTCTCGGTGGAGCTGATGGGCTCGGTTTCGGGTGGGATAGCATGGATGTCTTCAAGCTCGGATTGCGTTACGAGCCGAACGACAAACTGACCCTACTGGGCGGCGTGAGCTACAACTCCGAATTCGCTCCCGGCCGGCAGGCTCTGTTCAATATTCTGACCCCGGCGACTATCCGCTGGCACTTGACCGTTGGCGCGGCTTACCGTGTCACGGAGACGGATGAGTTCGCGTTTGCCTTCTCCTATATGCCGGAGGAGGAGGTGTCCGGCACGAGCCCCAGCATCACTCAGGGTCAGACCGGTTCGATCTACATGCAGCAGATGGATATTCAGATCAGTTGGAATCACCGATTCTGACATCGACCCCGAACAGTCGCCCGGTATACCGGGCGACCGTTCACAGGCGGCACTATCGGCAACCCGGCGGTCCGCGCGATTTGTTCCTGCGCAGGTCCGGGCGGCGCGGCGAGACGCCGCCTGGGTGTTACCGTGCAAGCACCGGCGCCCTCCCGATTGATACGTAATGCAGGCCCGCGGCGCTGATCTGCCCGGGATCGAAGATATTGCGTCCGTCGAAGATGACGCCGGCCTTCAGTTTGTCCTTGATCGTTCGGAAGTCGGGGCTTCGGAACTGCGACCACTCGGTCAGGACCGCGAGGGCGTCCGCCCCGTCGAGCGCCGACATCGCGTCGTCGGCCAAGACCATGTCGGTGCGTTCGCCATAGATGCGGTTCGTTTCGGGCATGGCGACAGGGTCGAATGCACGGACTTTCGCCCCCGCGGCCCAGAGTGATTCAATCAAGACGCGACTCGATGCCTCGCGCATGTCGTCGGTGTTGGGTTTGAACGAAAGTCCCCAGACGGCGATGGTTCGGCCCGCGAGATCTCCTTTGAAATACTCGGAGATCTTTTTGAACAAGAGGTCCTTCTGCCGGAAGTTTACGGCCTCGACGGCATGCAGCAGCTCCGGGTCGTATCCTAGGCTGCGCGCGGTACGCTCGAGCGCGCGCACATCCTTCGGGAAGCAGGAGCCGCCGTAGCCGCAGCCGGGGTAGATGAACTGATAGCCGATGCGCGGATCCGAGCCGATGCCGACGCGGACCTTTTCGATGTCTGCGCCGACCGCTTCGGCGATGTTCGACAGCTCGTTCATGAAGCTGATCTTGGTCGCCAGCATGGCGTTGGCCGCATATTTGGTCAGCTCGGCCGAGCGCACGTCCATCACCATGACGCGGTCATGGTTGCGATTGAACGGGGCATAGAGCGCACGCAGCAATTCGCCGGTGCGCGGGTTGTCCGTGCCGACGATGATGCGATCCGGGCGCATGAAGTCGTCGATCGCCGCGCCCTCCTTCAGGAACTCGGGATTGGAGACGACGTCGAATTCCACCGCAACGTCACGTGCGGACTGCGCTTCGCGAACCGCCGCGGCGACCTTGTCCGCAGTGCCGACGGGTACCGTCGATTTGTTGACCAGGATGCGGTAGCTGTCCATGTGCTCGCCGATGCTGCGTGCGACTGCGAGGACGTATTGAAGGTCGGCCGAGCCGTCTTCGTCCGGCGGTGTGCCGACCGCGATGAATTGGAAAAGTCCGTGCCGCACCCCTTCCTCCGGATCGGTGGAGAAGGTCAGCCGGCCGGCTTCGCGGTTCTGTTTGATCAGCTCGTCGAGTCCCGGCTCGTAAATGGGCACGCCTCCGCTGTTGAGCAGCGCGATTTTCGCGGGGTCGACATCGATGCAAAGGACGCGATTGCCGACCTCCGCAAGGCATACGCCAGTGACCAGTCCAACGTAACCGCTGCCAAAAATCGTAACGTCCATTCTTTTTGTCTCCGGGCGTTTTCGTTCGGATCCAAGGGGATCGGGGTTGTCGGGCGCGGGCGCGGCGAACAGCGCCGCGCTCCGCGCCCGGGTGGACTATTGTATATCTGCCCGGCCCGGGCGCATGCACCCGATTGTCATTCGGGGCCGCCGCGCGATGCGCCCTGTCGCCGGGGTCCTCTATATCGGCTTGACGCTGGTCTTTTGCCCCCATATACTGCGTCGCTCTTTACGGAGGGGTTCCCGAGCGGTCAAAGGGATCAGACTGTAAATCTGACGGCTCAGCCTTCGGAGGTTCGAATCCTCCCCCCTCCACCAGATTTAAGGCGGTTCAAGGTATCTTCGAGGCCCGGCGCCATGGCCGCATTGCGGCGGCCGTAGACGGTATCCTCCGGCGTTCCGATCCGGCAGAGAGCGAGGTCTAGGCGGTTGCGGCCTCGGGGGCCGATCTCGGCCGGGACGGTCCTTGTCGGGTGCGAAAGCCCTGCGGGTGTAGTTCAATGGTAGAACCTCAGCCTTCCAAGCTGATGGTGTGGGTTCGATTCCCATCACCCGCTCCATTGATTGAGTGTGCTTTGCGATTGCCCATGTAGCTCAGTTGGTAGAGCACACCCTTGGTAAGGGTGAGGTCACCGGTTCGACTCCGGTCATGGGCTCCACTTTACGTTTTTCGAGAATCAGTCGTCGGTCTTGGATCGTCGTATCGTCAGCGTCCGGCGCGACTTGTCGATTTGAACCATGCGGGGAGCCGTTCATGTCCAAAGCAAAATTCGAGCGCAGCAAGCCACACGTGAACGTCGGCACGATCGGTCACGTCGACCACGGCAAGACGACCTTGACGGCGGCGATCACGACCTACCAGGCGAAGCAATTCGGCGGTGAGGCGCGTGCCTACGACCAGATCGACAATGCCCCGGAAGAGCGCGAGCGCGGGATCACGATCGCCACGGCGCACGTGGAGTACGAGACGAAGAACCGTCACTACGCCCACGTGGACTGCCCCGGCCACGCCGACTACGTGAAGAACATGATCACGGGTGCGGCGCAGATGGACGGTGCGATCCTGGTGGTGAGCGCGGCGGACGGCCCGATGCCGCAGACGCGCGAGCACATCCTGCTGTCGCGTCAGGTCGGCGTGCCCTACATCGTGGTGTACCTGAACAAGGCCGACATGGTGGACGACGCCGAGCTGCTCGAGCTGGTGGAGATGGAAGTGCGCGAGCTGCTCTCGAGCTACGACTTCCCCGGCGACGACACCCCGATCGTGACCGGTTCGGCGAAGCTGGCGCTGGAAGGCGACGACTCCGAGATCGGCACCCAGTCGATCGACCGCCTGATGGAGGCGCTCGACAGCTACATCCCGCAGCCCGAGCGTGCGGTGGACGGTGCGTTCCTGATGCCGATCGAGGACGTCTTCTCGATCTCCGGTCGCGGCACCGTGGTGACCGGACGCATCGAGCGCGGCATCGTGAAGGTCGGCGAAGAGGTGGAGATCGTCGGCATCAAGGACACCGTGAAGACCACCTGCACGGGTGTGGAGATGTTCCGCAAGCTGCTCGATCAGGGGCAGGCGGGCGACAACGTCGGCGTGCTGCTGCGCGGCACCAAGCGTGAAGACGTGGAGCGCGGCCAGGTGTTGGCCAAGCCCAAGTCGATCAACCCGCACACCCATTTCGAAGCCGAGGTGTACGTGCTGAGCAAGGAAGAGGGCGGACGTCACACCCCGTTCTTCAACGGCTACCGTCCGCAGTTCTACTTCCGCACCACCGACGTGACCGGCGCCTGCGAGCTGCCCGAGGGTATCGAGATGGTGATGCCCGGAGACAACGTGAAGATGACGATCAAGCTGATTGCGCCGATCGCCATGGAAGAAGGGTTGCGCTTTGCAGTGCGCGAAGGCGGCCGCACCGTCGGTGCCGGCGTCGTCGCGAAGATCATCGAGTAAAGGCATGAATAACCAGAGAATCCGTATTCGCTTGAAGGCGTTTGACCATCGCTTGATCGATCAATCGGCCCGCGAAATCGTCGATACCGCCAAGCGCACGGGCGCGCAGGTGCGGGGTCCGGTGCCGCTTCCGTCGAAGAAGGAGCGCTTCACCATTCTGGTTTCGCCGCACGTCAACAAGGACGCGCGCGACCAGTACGAGCTGCGCACGCACAAGCGCCTGATGGATATCGTCGACCCGACCGACAAGACGGTCGACGCACTGATGAAATTGGATCTGGCCGCGGGCGTCGACGTCCAGATTAAGTTGAGCTGAGGACGAACCCATGGCGATCGGATTGATTGGGCGTAAGGCCGGCATGACCCGGCTGTTCAGCGAAGGCGGAGACAGTATCCCTGTCACCGTCATCGAGGTGCAGCCGAACCGGGTCAGCCAGGTCAAGTCTGCCGAGACTGACGGCTACAGTGCGATTCAGGTCGCCTTCGGGAATCGGAGGGCTTCGCGCGTCACCAAGCCGATGGCCGGCCACTATTCCAAGGCGGGCGTCGAAGCCGGCGAGTGCCTGCGCGAGTTTCGCCTCGAGAACGGCGAAGGCGCCGATCTCGCCGTCGGATCGGAGATTACGGTCGACATCTTTGCCCCCGGGCAGAAGGTCGACGTGCGCGGCGTGACCAAGGGTCGCGGCTTCGCGGGTGCGATCAAGCGGCATCACTTCGCCGGCCAGGATGCGACGCACGGCAACTCGCTCTCGCATCGCGCCCCGGGTTCGATCGGGCAGAACCAATCGCCGGGTCGCGTCTTCAAGGGCAAGAAAATGGCGGGCCACCTCGGCGCGGCCAATCGCTGCACGCAGAACCTCGAGGTCGTGCGTGTCGACGCCGATCGTCAGCTTCTGCTGGTGCGCGGCGGCGTTCCCGGTCCGACCGGCGGTCGTCTGGTCGTGTTGCCGTCCGTGAAGCACAAGAACAAGGGTTAAGCACTCATGGAGCTCACGATACGAAACGATGCCGGCGGGTCCAGTCTGCAGGTTGCGGACACCGTCTTCGGCGTCGATTACAAACCCGGTCTGATTCATCAGGTCGTGAACGCCTATATGGCCGGCGCGCGCGCCGGGACTCGGGCCCAGAAGACCCGTGCCGAGGTCTCCGGCGGCGGCGCCAAGCCGTGGCGTCAGAAAGGCACCGGTCGGGCACGGGCAGGCAGCTCGCGCAGCCCGATCTGGCGCTCGGGCGGCGTGACCTTCGCCGCGAAGCCGCAGGACTACAGCCAGAAGGTCAACCGCAAGATGTATCGCGGCGCCGTGCGCTCGATCCTTTCGGAGCTGGTCCGCCAGGAACGCTTGGTCGTCGTCGACGATCTGCGTTTGGAGGCCCCGAAGACCAAGGATTTGCTGGCGCTGCTGAAGCGCCATGAGCTTACGGACGTGCTCATCCTGACCGACGGGCTCGACGACAACCTTTACTTGGCATCGCGCAACATCCCGAAGGTCGACGTGATCGCCGTTCAGGACGTCGACCCGGTCAGTATGGTTGCGTTCGACACCGTGCTCGCCACCGAGGCGGCAGTGAAGCACCTGGAGGAGCGGTTGGCATGAACAACGAGCGTCTCATGAACGTCCTGTTGGCGCCGCTCGTCTCCGAGAAGACGACCCGGGCCGCCGACCTGGCCGGTCAATACGGTTTCCGTGTTGCGACCGATGCCACCAAGCGAGAGATCGCGCGCGCCGTCGAGCTCCTGTTCGACGTCAAGGTGGACGCGGTCCAAGTCCTTAACGTCAAAGGAAAAAACAAGCGGCACGGCCAGCGCCTCGGCAAGCGCAACGACTGGCGCAAGGCGTATGTGCGTCTCGAAGCCGGCCAGGATATCGACTTCGGCGGCGGCGCCTGAGCGGGCCGGCCCACAGCAGCGGATAGACCAAGATGGCAATCGTAAAGACCAAACCGACTTCGGCCGGGCGGCGTTTCGTCGTCAAGGTGCAGTCCCCCGAGCTGCATAAGGGTGCGCCCTACGCGCCGCTCCTCGAGAAGAAGGCCAAGCATGGCGGACGCAACAACCTCGGGCGCATCACCGTGCGCCACCAGGGAGGCGGACACAAGCAGCACTATCGCCTTGTCGACTTCAAGCGCAATAAGGAAGGCGTTCCGGCGGTTGTCGAGCGGCTCGAGTACGATCCGAACCGGACCGCACATTTGGCCCTTTTGAAGTATGCCGATGGCGAGCGCGCCTACATCATCGCGCCGAAGGGTCTTGTGGTCGGCGGGCGTGTGGAGGCCGGCGAAGGCGCACCGATCAGCGCCGGCAACTGCATGCCGCTGCGCAATATCCCGGTGGGCACGCAGGTGCATTGCATCGAGATGCGTCCCGGGAAGGGTGCTCAGATCGCACGTGCTGCGGGGAGCTCGGCCCAGTTGGTGGCGCGCGACGGCAAGAGCGCGACGCTGCGCCTGCGCTCCGGGGAGATGCGCAAGATCCACGTCGACTGTCGCGCGGTGATCGGCGAGGTCGGCAACAGCGAAAACTCTCTGCGCAAGCTCGGTAAAGCCGGTGCGTCGCGCTGGCGGGGTGTACGGCCGACCGTCCGCGGGGTGGTCATGAACCCGGTTGATCATCCGCACGGCGGCGGCGAGGGCCGGACCTCCGGCGGGCGCCACCCGGTGACACCTTGGGGCGTACCGACCAAGGGTCACAAGACGCGTAAGAACAAGCGGACCGACGCGATGATCGTCCGACGTCGCGGACGCAAGTAAACAAGGCGAGGTTGAGCAAGTGCCACGTTCGATTCGAAAAGGACCCTTTGTCGACCACCATCTGATCAAGAAGGTCGAGGAGGCGGTCGCGCAAAACAGCAAACGCCCCATCAAGACTTGGTCGCGCCGTTCCATGGTGCTGCCCGAGATGGTTGGGTTGACCATTGCGGTCCACAACGGGCGTCTGCACGTGCCGGTGCTCGTCAACGAAAACATGATCGGCCACAAGCTCGGCGAGTTTGCATTGACCCGGACCTACCGGGGACATGCCGCCGACCGTAAGGCGAAGAAGCGCTAGCCGGAGATGGGGATGCGAGCCGAAGCAACATTGAAATATGCACGGGTCTCGGCCCAAAAGGCCCGGCTGATCGCGGACATGATCCGCGGGCGCGACGTCGAAGAGGCCCTGAACACCTTGACCTTCAGCACCCAAAAAAGTGCGCAGATCATCAAGAAGGTTCTGGAGTCGGCGGTTGCCAATGCCGAGCACAACGAAGGTGCCGACATCGACGAGCTGAAGGTCGCGTCGATCCAGGTGGACGAGGGGCCGACCATGAAGCGGATTCGCCCCCGTGCCAAGGGTCGTGCGAATCGAATCATGAAACGCACCAGCCACATCCGGCTGACCGTCGCGGAAGGCTAAGGGGACCAGTATGGGACAGAAAGTTCATCCGACCGGCATCCGCCTTGGCATCGTCAAGGACTGGACCTCGAAGTGGTACGCAACGTCGAAGGACTATGCGAATTTCCTCAATACCGACATCGAGGTGCGCTCCTTCCTTCGCAAGGAATTGGCCAAGGCATCGGTGAGTCGGATTCAGATCGACCGCCCCGCGAAGAATGCGCATATCACCATCCACACGGCGCGTCCGGGCGTGGTGATCGGCAAGAAGGGCGAAGATATCGATAAGCTGCGCGCCCGTGTCTCGAAGATGATGGGGATCCCGGTCCACATCAGCATCGAGGAGATCCGCAAGCCCGAGCTGGATGCGCAGCTGGTTGCCGAAGGCATCGCCCAACAGCTCGAGCGCCGCATCATGTTTCGCCGCGCCATGAAGCGTGCGATTCAAAACACCATGCGACTCGGGGCGGAGGGCGTGCGCGTCAACGTCGCCGGCCGCTTGAACGGGGCCGAGATTGCGCGCACGGAATGGGCGCGCGAGGGCCGAGTCCCGCTGCATACGCTGCGTGCCGACATCGACTATGGCTTCGCCGAGGCCCGTACCACCTACGGCGTGATCGGCGTGAAGGTTTGGATCTTCAAAGGCGAGGTGTTCGGTGATCAGATCCCCGAGGAACCGGCGCCGAAGGCGTCTGCAAGAAGGGGATAGGTCATGCTGCAACCGAAACGTACGAAATTCCGCAAACAGCACAAAGGCCGCAATCGCGGTCTCGCGCAAAGCGGCAACAAGGTGAGCTTCGGCGACTTTGGCTTGAAGGCGGTCGGTCGGGGTCGGCTGACGGCGCGCCAGATCGAAGCCGCGCGGCGGGCGATCACGAGAAAGGTCAAACGCGGCGGAAAACTCTGGATCCGTGTGTTCCCGGACAAGCCGGTCTCGAAGAAACCGCTCGAAGTGCGCATGGGTAAAGGTAAAGGCAACGTCGAGTACTGGGTGGCTCTCATTCAGCCGGGTCGGGTCCTCTACGAGATCGAGGGCGTGACCGAAGAGCTGGCTCGGGAGGCGTTCGAGCTGGCCGCGGCCAAGCTCCCCGTGCAGACTACCTTTGAGAGACGGATGATCTTGTGATGAAGGCGAACGAGCTAAGAACACGCAGCCCCGAAGAGCTCGAGAAAGAGCTGATGAACCTGTTGCGCGAGCAGTTCAACCTGCGGATGCAGAGGGGCACCGGACAGTTGTCGAAGCCCTCGCAAATGAAGGCCGTGCGTCGGGAGATCGCCCGCGTAAAGACGATTATGGGCGAGCAAAAGGCGAGGGCCATGTCATGACCGAAGAGACGATCAGCAATCCGATCAACAATCGGACACTCGACGGGCGCGTCACCAGCAGTGCGATGGACAAGACCGTCACGGTGCTCATCGAGCGCAAGGTCAAGCATCCCTTGTACGGCAAGTTCATGCGCCGTTCGACCAAGATTCATGCCCACGACGAGGAGAACGCGTGCTCTGCGGGTGATTTGGTTCGTGTGGAGCAGTGTCGTCCGTTGTCCAAGACCAAGACATGGCGCTTGATCGAGATCATCGAAAAGGCCCGTTGAGATCCCTCTTCGTCGTCTCGCTTCAGACATCGCAGCGATAGACGCCGAGAAAGCAGGTCATCCGGGCAGCACAACAGGTTCAGGTAAACAACAATGATTCAGATGCAGACCGATCTCAGTGTCGCCGACAACAGCGGCGCGCGGCGGGTGCAGTGCATCAAGGTGCTCGGCGGATCGCATCGGCGTTACGCAGGCATCGGAGATGTGATCAAGGTCACCGTCAAAGACGCTATTCCGCGCGGCAAGGTCAAAAAAGGCGACGTCTACAACGCGGTCGTGGTGCGTACCCGCAAGGGCGTGCGTCGTCCGGACGGCTCGACCGTGCGTTTCGACGGCAACGCAGCCGTTCTCTTGAACAATCAGCTCCAACCGATCGGGACTCGCATCTTCGGGCCCGTGACGCGCGAGCTCCGCGGCGAGCGGTTCATGAAGATCATCTCGCTCGCGCCTGAAGTTCTGTAGAGGGGACGGGAGAGATGCAGAAGATCAAGAAAGGTGACGACGTCATGGTCATCACCGGTAAAGACAAGGGCAAACGAGGCACGGTGCTGAAGGTGCTCGACAAGGATCATGTGATCGTCGAGAACATCAACATCGCCCGGAAGCACCAGAAGGCGAATCCGCAGGCCGGCGAGCCGGGCGGCATCGTCGATAAGGTGATGCCGATCCAGGTGTCGAACGTTGCGCTTTACAACCCGCAGAAAGGCGGTCCGGATCGAGTCGGTTTCAAGATTCTCGAAGACGGCCGAAAGGTTCGCGTATTCAAGTCGGACGGCGAAGTCGTCGACGTCTGACCGAAGGAAACGAGATGACCAGACTACAGAAAGAGTATCAGGAGCGCGTCGTCGAACAGCTGCGCGAACGCTTCGGCTTCAAGAGCGTGATGCAGGTTCCGCGGATCGAGAAAATCACCCTCAACATGGGTGTGGGCGAGGCGATCGCGGACAAGAAGGTCATGGACAATGCCTTGGCCGATCTGCGGCTCATCGCCGGCCAGCAGCCGATCGTGACCTTCGCGCGCAAGTCCGTTGCCGGCTTCAAGATCCGCGAGGGCTGGCCGATCGGTTGTAAGGTGACGCTGCGTCGGGAACGGATGTACGAGTTTCTGGATCGTCTGGTCAGCGTCGCCATCCCGCGTATCCGGGACTTCCGTGGACTGAGCGCAAAGGCGTTCGACGGTCGCGGCAACTATTCGATGGGCGTGCGCGAGCAGATCATCTTCCCGGAGATCGATTACGACAAGATCGATACGCTGCGGGGTCTGGATATCACCATCACGACGACGGCGCGGACGGACGAGGAAGGGCGTGCGCTGCTCGAGGCGTTCAACTTTCCATTCCGCACCTGAGGCCGAAACGATGGCGAAGAAAAGCATGATCGCGCGAGATCGCAAGCGCACCTTGGTCGCTGCTCGGTTTGCGACGAAACGGGCCGCGTTGAAGGCGGTGATCGATGACCGCAGCGCAAGCGGCGAGCAGATCGAAGAGGCGCTCGCCAAGCTACAGCAGCTCCCGCGCGACGCCAGTCCGACACGTCAGCAGCGTCGCTGCCGCATCAGCGGGCGGCCGCATGCCGTCTATCGCAAATTCGGGCTCTCGCGCAACAAGATCCGAGAGGCCGTGATGCGCGGCGATGCGCCGGGTGTCGTCAAGGCCAGTTGGTAGAATACCGTTCGATCCCTACCGATACGGTCAACCAGGCCGTACCGGTTATTTGAAACCTGATGGGTATCGCACCGACGAGGTGGTCTGACCCCCGGAGAAGCTCATGAGTATGTCGGATCCGATTGCGGATATGCTGACGCGTATCCGCAACGGCCAGCAGCGCGGCAAGATCACGATCGCGATGCCTTCGTCCAAGCAGAAGGTCGCGATTGCGAACCTCCTGAAAGCCGAAGGGTATATCGCCGACGCGACCGTCGAGGCGAATGGCAACAAACCCGAGTTGGTGGTCAAGCTCAAGTATTTCCGGGGCAAACCCGTGATCGAGCAACTCACCCGTGTCTCGCGTCCCGGCCTGCGGATCTACCGCGGCAAGGACGACCTGCCCAAGGTATGGGCCGGGCTCGGGATCGCGATCGTCTCCACGTCCAAAGGCCTGATGACCGACCGTGCCGCCCGCGAGGCGGGGCACGGTGGCGAGATCATCGCCTACGTCGCTTAAGAGGATCCGATCATGTCACGAGTCGCAAAGGCGCCGATTGTCGTACCGAAAGGTGTGACGGTCGAAGTATCGGGCCAGGACGTCACGGTCAAGGGCTCAAAGGGCACCATGGCGTGGACCGTCCACCCTGCGGTGACCATTACTCAGGTCGATGGGGAGCTGCGGTTCGCTCCTGCGGGCGGGCATGAGAATGCCTGGGCCATGGCGGGGACGACACGCGCCCTCCTGAACAACATGGTGGTGGGCTGCAGCACGGGTTTCGTGCGCAAGCTCTCGCTGGTGGGCGTCGGTTATCGCGCGCAGGCGAAGGGCGATGTGCTCAATCTGAGCCTTGGCTTCTCCCATCCGATCGACTATCCGATCCCTGCGGGAATCACGATCGAGACCCCGACTCAGACCGAGGTCGTCGTCATGGGTGCCGACAAACAACGTGTCGGTCAGGTTGCCTCGGAGATCCGAGGATTCCGGCCGCCGGAGCCCTACAAGGGCAAAGGCGTGCGCTACGCGGACGAAGACGTTCTGCGTAAGGAAGCCAAGAAGAAATAGGGGTCTCAGAAACAATGGACAAGAAACAAGCTCGCCTGCGTCGTGCGACGCGGGCACGGGCGAAGATTCGCGAGCTGGGTGTGTTTCGCTTGTGCGTACACCGTACCCCGCGCCACATCTACGCCCAAATCATCGCGCCGGAAGGCAACCGTGTCGTGGCCAGCGCCTCGACGGTGGAGCCGACGTTGCGCGAGGCCATTCCGGGTCACAAGGGCAACGTCGGTGCGGCTGCGACTGTCGGCAAGGCGATCGCCGAGCGTGCACTCACCGCCGGCGTCGAGACCGTAGCCTTCGATCGCTCCGGGTTTCGCTATCACGGCCGTCTCAAGGCGCTGGCGGATGCCGCGCGTGAGAACGGTCTGAAATTCTAGGGGTACGAGCATGGCGAACTTCAATCCGAAGAACGAGGGTGACGATCTCCTCGAGAAGCTGATCGCAGTCAACCGGGTCGCCAAGGTCGTCAAGGGCGGACGTCAATTCGGTTTTGCCGCGTTGACGGTTGTCGGAGACGGTAAAGGGCGTGTCGGGTTCGGTCGCGGCAAGGCCCGCGAGGTGCCGGTCGCGATTCAGAAGGCGATGGAAAACGCGCGCAAGAACATGATCGAGGTGAAGCTCAACGGCAACACCCTGCAGTATCCGCTGAACGGGCGGCACGGCGCGGCGAAGGTCTTCATGAAGCCGGCATCCGAAGGCACGGGGATCATCGCCGGCGGCGCCATGCGCGCGGTCTTCGAGGTCCTCGGCGTTCAGAACGTGTTGGCTAAGTGCATCGGAACCAACAACCCGATCAACGTGGTGCGCGCAACCGTTCAGGGACTGCGGACCATGAACGATCCCGAGACCATTGCCGCAAAGCGCGGCAAGACGGTCGCCGAGATCCTGGGGTAGACGATGGCCGACAAAAAGATGATGAAGGTCAAGTTGGTGCGGAGCGTGCACGGCCGTCTCGCCAACCACAAGGCATGCGTGCGTGGACTCGGGCTGCGTCGCATGAATCATGTGGTCGAGGTCGAGGACACTCCCTGCACACGCGGCATGGTCAACACCGTGTCGTACATGGTTTCGATCGTGGAGGAGTCTCGCGATGCGGCTCAATGATCTCAAGCCCGATCCGGGTAGCCGTCCCACCGCGAAGCGGGTCGGTCGCGGTATCGGCAGCGGCCTCGGCAAGACCTGCGGACGTGGTCACAAGGGACAGAAATCCCGTAAAGGCGGTTTCCACAAGGTCGGCTTCGAAGGCGGCCAGATGCCGTTGCAGCGTCGCCTTCCGAAGGTCGGTTTCCGCTCGCGTACAGCGGCGACCCGTGCCGAGGTTCGCCTGAGCGAGCTGTCGCGCGTCGAGGGCGACACGGTCGATCTGCTCTCGCTGGTTCAGGCGCGTGTCCTGAGTCAGTCGATTAAGAGTGCGAAGATTATTGCTTCGGGTGAGGTCGGACGGGCCTTCGCGGTTCGTGGCGTGGGCGTGACCAAGGGTGCCCGTGCCGCGATCGAAGCAGCCGGCGGCAAGATCGAAGACTAGCTTAAAGGCACGAATCGGATGGCTAAGAATGTCGGATCGATGGGGCAGTCGCTCGGCGGGATGGGGCGACTGACCGAGCTGCGGGCGCGATTGCTGTTCGTAGTCGGTGCCCTCCTGGTCTATCGCATCGGGACCTTCATCCCCGTTCCGGGTGTGAACCCGGAGGCGTTGGCCATCCTGTTCGACCAAAATCAAGGCTCGATCCTGGACATGTTCAACATGTTCTCGGGCGGGGCTTTGGAGCGTGCGAGTCTCTTTGCACTGGGGATCATGCCTTACATCTCGGCGTCGATCATCATGCAGTTGATGACCTCCGTGGTTCCGAAGCTCGAGCAGTTGAAGAAGGAAGGTGAATCCGGGCGTCGGAAGATTACCCAGTACACGCGCTACGGCACCGTCGTCTTGGCGACCTTTCAAGCGGTCGGGATTTCGATGGCGCTGCAGGGACAGACCGCCGGCGGTTCGGCGTTGGTCAGTCACGCGGGGATGGGCTTCGTTTTCACGGCGACGGTGTCTCTGGTCACCGGGACCATGTTCCTCATGTGGCTCGGCGAGCAGATCACCGAGCGCGGCATCGGCAACGGGATCTCGTTGATCATCTTTGCCGGAATCGTTGCCGGGCTGCCCGCCGCGTTGGGCGGGACGCTCGAGCTGGCGCGGACAGGCGAGATGAATTCGCTGGCGGTCCTGGCCTTGTTTGCCATGGCGCTCGCGGTGACGGCCTTCGTGGTCTTCGTCGAGAGAGGCCAGCGGCGGATCACGGTGAACTATGCGCGGCGCCAGCAAGGGCGAAAGATGATGCAGGCGCAGAGCACGCATCTGCCTCTGAAGCTGAATATGGCCGGCGTGATTCCTCCGATCTTCGCGTCGAGCATCATTCTGTTCCCCGGAACCCTGGGTCAGTGGTTCGGGAGCAGCGAGGATATGCGCTGGTTGGCGGATATCACATCGAAGCTGTCGCCCGGGGAGCCGATCTACGTGCTGCTTTATGCAGCCGCGATCATCTTCTTTTGCTTTTTCTATACCGCCTTGGTCTTCAACGCCAAGGATACGGCCGACAATCTGAAGCGCTCCGGGGCTTTCATTCCGGGGATCAGACCCGGCGAGCAGACGGCACGGTACATCGACACGGTGATGACGCGGTTGACGGCCGCCGGTGCGATCTACATCACCGCGGTGTGCCTGCTGCCCGAGTTTCTCATCGTCGGCTATAACGTGCCTTTCTACTTCGGCGGCACCTCCTTGCTGATCGTCGTGGTGGTGGTAATGGATTTCATGGCCCAGGTTCAAGCCCACTTGATGTCACATCAGTATGAAGGCTTGATGCGGAAGGCAAACCTAAAGTCGCCGGGCGCCGGCATGCTGCGCTGAGTGGCGCTCGAGTCTGAAGGAGAGAACAAATGAAAGTAAGAGCATCCGTTAAGAAGTTGTGCCGGAACTGCAAGATTATCCGTCGCAACGGTACTGTCCGGGTCATCTGCAAGGACCCGCGCCACAAGCAACGCCAGGGTTAGGATCTCCGGCTTGATTGAAGGCTACAGTTTGATATACTACGCGGTTTACCCGCTTGGCAATTTGGATTTCAGGGGTTTCTAAGCTATGGCCCGTATCGCCGGCGTCAACATCCCGGACAAGAAGCACGCAGTAATCGCGTTGACTTCGATTTATGGCATCGGCCGCGTGCGTGCCGCTGTGATCTGCGACGCCGCCGGTGTTCCGCGCGATGCCAAGGTTCAGAACCTCACGGAAGAAGAGGTCGACAAACTGCGCAACGAGGTCGGCAAGTTCTCCGTCGAAGGTGACTTGCGCCGCGAAGTGTCGATGAACATCAAGCGCTTGATGGATCTCGGCTGCAACCGCGGTATCCGCCACCGTCGAGGCTTGCCGTTGCGCGGCCAGCGGACCCGCACGAACGCACGTACCCGCAAGGGTCCGCGTCGTCCCATCAAACGATAAGGGCGCTTGGGCGCAGCGAAAGGGCTGGATAACCTCGAATGGCTAAACCGACTCGTACGATCAAGAAAAAGATCAAGAAGCAGGTTGCGGATGGGATTGCTCACGTCCACGCCTCCTTCAACAACACCATCATCACCATTACGGACCGCCAAGGCAACGTCTTGTCTTGGGCGACCGCAGGCGGCTCCGGGTTCCGGGGATCGCGCAAAAGCACGCCCTTCGCCGCACAGGTCGCGGCCGACAAGGCCGGCCAAGCGGTCAAGGATTACGGGCTGCGCAATCTCGACGTCAACGTGAAGGGGCCCGGTCCGGGTCGTGAATCGGCGGTGCGTGCACTCAACAACGCCGGATTCAAGATCACGAGCATTACCGACGTGACACCGATCCCGCACAACGGCTGCCGCCCGCCCAAGAAGCGGCGCGTCTGATACAGGAACAGGTAGAGACATGGCACGTTATACAGGCCCAACCTGCAAACTCGCTCGGCGCGAGGGGACCGATCTCGCCCTGAAGAGCCGCGCGCGTTCGCTGGACACGAAGTGCAACCTCGAAAAACAGCCCGGTCAGACGACGGACCGTCGGCGTCGGCTCTCCGACTACGGCGTCCAGCTTCGCGAGAAGCAGAAAGTTCGCCGGATCTACGGGCTGATGGAGCGTCAGTTCCGCAATTATTACAAGAAGGCTGCCCAAGCGAAGGGTGCGACCGGCGAGAATCTGCTGCAGCTCCTCGAGCGGCGGCTCGACAATGTCGTGTACCGGATGGGTTTCGGTGCTACGCGCTCCGAGGCACGTCAGTTGGTCAGCCACAAGGCGATCTTGGTCAACGGCCGAGTCGTCAACATCGCTTCCTACCAAGTTGGCGCCGATGACCACGTCGAGGTCCGAGAGGCCGCGAAGAAGCAGGTGCGCGTGCAAAACGCGTTGGCACTTGCCGAGCAATACGGCTTCCCGGACTGGGTCGATGTCGATACCAAAGGCTTAAAGGGCGTCTTCAAGCGCATTCCGGATCGTTCGGATCTGCCGGCCGACATCAACGAATCGCTGATCGTCGAGTTGTACTCCAAGTAAGGAGCTTCGTGAGGGGCACTGAATGACTGACGCTATTGGCGAATTTCTTAAGCCGCGAATCGTACGTGTCGAGGCGGTGGACGGCAGCACGACGCATGCCAGGGTCTCCCTGGAGCCGCTCGAGCGTGGCTTCGGGCACACCCTCGGCAACGCGCTGCGCCGTATTCTCTTGTCTTCGATGGATGGCTGGGCGGTGACGGAGGTCGAAATCCAGGGCGTCTTGCACGAGTACACCACGATCCCCGGCGTACAGGAAGACGTTCTAGAGATCCTGCTCAACCTCAAGCAGCTTGCCATCTCTCTCAAGGGTAAGGACGAGGCGACCTTTACGGTCAGTAAGTCCGGCCCGGGTGTTGTGACGGCTGCGGACATCGCGATCGATCACACGGCGGAGATTGCCAACCCCCATCTGGTCATCGCGAATATGACCGAGGGCGAGTTGAGCATGTCGATGACGATTCGTCGCGGCCGAGGCTACGAGCCTGCGACGCAACGCGAGGTCGAAGAGGGGGAGGATCGACCGATCGGCAAGCTGCCGCTCGACGCATCCTACAGCCCCGTTCGGCGCGTTGCGATCGAGGTCCAGTCCGCCCGTGTCGAGCAACGTACCGATTTGGATCGGCTGGTGATCGACCTGGAGACCAACGGCACAATCGATCCGCGCGAGGCCATCCAACGCGCTGCGACGATTTTGCGGGATCAGTTGTCGAGCTTCGTAGCCCTGGAAGGCTCCGGCCCGTCCGATACGCAGGTGCTGGAGGCCCGCGACGAGTCGCCGTACGATCCGATTCTCCTTCGCCCGGTCGACGATCTCGAGCTGACCGTTCGCTCGGCGAACTGTTTGAAGGCAGAGAACATCTACTTGATCGGCGATTTGATTCAACGTACCGAGGTGGAGCTTCTCAAGACGCCCAACCTCGGTAAGAAGTCGCTGACCGAGATCAAGGACGTGCTTGCAACGCGTGGGCTTTCGCTCGGGATGCGTCTCGAGAACTGGCCGCCGGACAATATCGCCGAGCTCGGCATTCGCTAACGCTATTCGACTCAAGAACTATTCGGGATTAGGACCATGCGTCATCGCAATGCCGGAAGGCACCTCAATCGCACCGGCTCGCATCGCGAGGCCATGTTTCGCAACATGGCTGCCTCGTTGTTCCGTCATGAGCTGATCAAGACCACGCTGCCGAAGGCCAAGGAGCTGCGCCGCGTCGCCGAGCCGCTGATCACGCTGGCAAAGAGCGATTCCGTACATACCCGGCGCCTCGCGTTCGCGCGGCTGCGCGACAAGGAAGCGGTCGGCAAGCTGTTCGTCGAGCTTGGTCCGCGCTATCAGGCGCGGCCCGGCGGCTATCTGCGTATCCTCAAGTGTGGCTTTCGAGCCGGTGATGCGGCGCCGATGGCGTACGTCGAGCTGGTCGATCGCCCGGCGAATGCGGTGGCAGTGGAAGACGACGAGGATTGATTTGCCTCTTGATGTCTTTGTGAAACAGAACCGGGCCTGCGCCCGGTTTTTTTGTTGAATCATGACGAGGCCGATCCAACCCATCGTGCTCGTCACGGATTTCGGCGAAGGCATCTATGTCGGGCAGATGCGGGCTCGGCTCGGCAGTCTCCTGCCCGGGGCTCCGGTCGTGGATCTCGTTCATGACCTTCCTGCGTTCCGGGTCGATCTGGCTGCCTATCTCTTGCCGGCGTTGATTCGCGACATGCCCGGCGGCGCAATCTATGTTTGTGTTGTGGATCCGGGCGTCGGCGGTCCGCGCGGCGGGCTTCTGGCAAGGGCTCGGGACTGCTGGTTTATTGCGCCCGACAACGGACTCTTGGCCCCGCTTGTGCGCTGCACGGAGGGTGCGTCCGTACAGCGCATCGGGTGGTACCCAGCCGCGCTGTCGGCGAGTTTTCACGGACGTGATTGGTTCGCCCCCGCCGCGGCCAGGCTGTCTGCCGGAAAAGACCTTCAGGCGACGCCGCTCGACCCTTCCGAGATGGTTGGGTCCGACTGGCCGAGCGAACGGGCCGCAGTGGTCTATGTCGATCGTTTCGGCAATCTGATGACGGGACTGCATGCGGCGAATCATTGCTCTACGCAATTACTACGTGTCGGCAACCGTGCACTACCTCATGCGAGAACCTTCTGCGAGGTGATGCCGGGCGAGGCGTTCTGGTACGAGAACGCCTTCGGCCTCGTGGAAATCGCGGTGAATCAAGGCCGCGCGGATCGACTGCTCGCCCTGTCGCCCGGTGACGCCGTCGGACCGTTCACGCGTCCGAACTGAGCGGAGCGCCCGGCATCGCGTCCTACGCGCGGCGGACTCCAAGCGTCGCTCGACGGCCGTGTTCTGCTTGAATTGTGCAGAAGTAGACGCGTCGTCGCCGACAGCTCTGGTTTTTGTGGCGTCGAGGCACTAGATTCCGCTTGCCGGGGGTAGAGAGCGAAGTGTACGGGAGAGGCCGCACGGCAGCGTCCAGCCGCTCGGGACTTCTCGTCCGAGGTTCTGCAGCCCACCGCTTCGTGCTTCATTTCGGGGCTTCGCGGACCATGGAGATGGCGCTCTTCCGACGAGCTACCACTCGGTCGAGAGCGTTTGGACCCCCGAAGCACGCCCCGCGCGAGGACCATCTTTCGATCCATCTGCATCGGAGAACGATATGGCGAACTTCGGCGATCTACTCGGCGGCTTCATTCAGAGCACCATGACCCAGTCCGGCTCGGGACGGATGGGGACTGCGCTTCAAGACCTGCAGGCGAATCTCGGTCGGACGATCGGTGCGCAGGGTGGCGGGGGCGGGGGCGATATGCTCGGTAAGCTTCTCGAGATGGCCAAGGGAACGATCGGGAATGCCTCCCAAAATCCGATGCAGGCCGGCGGTCTCGGGGCCGTGCTGGGCTCGGTCTTGGGCGGCGGCGGCGATTCCGTGAAAGGCGCGATGACCGGCGGTGCGCTGGCGATGCTGGCCGGGATCGCCTACAAGGCGTTCACCGAATCGGGTCAGGCGGCCCAGTCCTCCGGAGCATCTGCCGCGAGCGAGTCCGCGGAGTTGCCGCTGGGCCTCAGGGCGCCCCGGACCGCAGCGGAGGAGCAGGCGATGGAGAATACTGCACAGTTGGTCATCAAGGGCATGATCAATATCGCCAAATCGGATGGCCAGGTGAGCGTCGAGGAGATTCAGCGTATCGTCGGGAAGGTCGAGGCCGCCGGCATGGGTGCAGGCGCACAAGAGTGGTTGATGACGGAGTTGCGTGAGCCGCTGAATCTAGACGCCTTCGTGGCCGAGATTCCGAGCCCCGAGGTCGCTGCCGAGGTCTATGCGGCCTCACTGCTTGCGGTCGAGCTCGACACCCCGCAAGAGCAGGACTATCTGCGCCGGTTCGCCGAGAAGACCGGGCTGCATCCGTTGGTTGTAAAACACATCCACCAATCGATGGGCGTTGCCGCCTGAGGTCGGCGAATCGGATCTCGCCGCGGGCATACAGGCAACGGCACGAAACCTCGGATCAGTTCTCGTGCCGTTGCGGGTCTCCGAGGCCGGAGACGTTTGATGCCCGCGTCCGAGACCGACTCACTCTCGAGGGTCAGTACTTGGTCCCGCTGCCTTGTTCGGGCTCCGTGCGAGCGATCCGTCTCTTCCCGAGCGGCGCGTGACCGGCCTCGACCCCGACCTCGCTTCCCGAGGCTGCCTTGGGCCGACGCCGTTTGCCGATGTTCTTGCGGTCGCGTAGACGATCCTTGGGCTTGGGCGTGGCGGCCTTCGCGCCGAGGGTCTTGGTCGCTGTCTTCTTCGCCCCCTTCTTCCCCCCCGAGCGTTTGGTCGGCCCCTTGAAGGACGCCTTGAGCCCGTCGATGCTGCGACGCTCGAGGCCGAGATTCAGATACCGCTCGATGCTCTCGAGCCGATTCCATTCGGAGGCCCCGACCAGCGAGATGGCCACGCCCTGCTCGCCGGCTCGGCCGGTCCGTCCGGTGCGATGCAGGTAGTCGTCACCGCTGCGCGGCAGGTCGAAATTGATGACCCGCTCCACACCCGGGATGTCGAGGCCACGGGCCGCGACATCGGTGGCGATCAGGACGTTGACGCGCCCGCTATGCAGGAGCCCGACGACGCGATTGCGTTCGCGTTGCTCCAGCTCTCCGTGCAGCACGGCGGCGCGTTGACCCTCGCCGATCAGATAATTCCCGAGCGCCGTTGCCCCGTCGCGGGTATTGCTGAAGACCAGTGCCTTCTCGTAGTTCTCGTTGCGGAGCAGCCAAAGAAGCTGTTGCTGCTTGTGCTCCGGTCCATCGCTGAGGAGGACCTGATTCGTGATGTTCGGATGCTGCTCGCGGACCGGGTTGACGGTCACCACGCGCGGCTCGCGGAGCATACGTTCTGTGATGCGGCTCAGACCCCGATGGTGCAGGGTCGCCGAGAACAACATCGACTGGCGCGCCGGGTTGGTCCGAGCGATGATCGTCAGGACATCGTCGACGAAGCCCATGTCGAGCATCCGGTCGGCCTCGTCGAGAACCAGGATTTCCAGGTCGCTCAGGTCGGCCTCGCCGGTTTCCAGAAGCTCCAGCAAGCGCCCCGGCGTCGCCACCAGGATCTCCGGGTTCTTGCGCAAGGTCGCGATCTGATGCGCCTTTGAATCGCCGCCCGTGATCACGCCGTTGTTCAGGCGCGTGTAGCTGCCGAGACGCGTGAAGTGCACATGGATCTGGCGGGCCAGCTCGCGAGTCGGCACCAACACCAAGGCGCGCGTCCCGCTGTCGGGGCGTGGCGCGCCGACCAAGCGCTCCATGATCGGCAGCAGAAAGGCGGCGGTTTTCCCGGAGCCCGTCGCGGCCGAAACCAGGAGATCGAGACCCTCCATCGCGGCCGGGATGACCTGGGCTTGGACCTGGGTCGGGGTCGCGAAACCCTCTTTCTCCAGTCCGCGCATAAGCGCGTCCGGAAACAAAAAATCAGCAAAGTTCCTGTTCATGGGCGCCACGATACACCAAATATGCGCCTTCTTGGATGGGGAAGGGGTGTCCCCGCGTGGTAAACTTCATCGGCTAACCAAACAGCACTAACGCGGCCCGCACCGGTGCTCCGCGCGGCACGCCTCAACGTCGGTTCACCACGCCCATGGCAGATTTCGCAAGAGAAGTCCTTCCGATCAATCTCGAGGACGAGATGCGTCAGTCCTATCTCGATTACGCCATGAGCGTGATCGTGGGACGCGCGCTTCCCGATGTGCGCGACGGACTCAAGCCGGTCCACCGGCGTGTCCTCTTCTCGATGAGCGAGCAGGGCAACGTCTGGAACCGTGCCTACCGCAAATCGGCGCGCGTGGTCGGCGACGTCATGGGTAAGTACCACCCTCACGGCGACTCGGCCATCTACGACACCATGGTCCGCATGGCGCAGCGTTTCTCGATGCGCTACCTGCTGGTGGACGGGCAGGGCAACTTCGGCTCGGTCGACGGCGATCCGCCGGCGGCCATGCGCTACACGGAGGTGCGGATGACGCGCATCGCCGATGCGCTGCTCGACGATCTGGACAAGGACACGGTCGACTTCATCCCCAATTACGACAACACCGAGCATGAGCCGGTCGTGCTCCCGGCGCGCTTCCCGAATCTGCTGGTCAACGGCTCCTCCGGTATCGCCGTGGGCATGGCCACCAACATCCCGCCGCACAACCTGCGCGAGGTCATCGACGCGTGCCTGGCGCTCATCGACAACCCGTCGATCACGATCGACGAGCTGATGGTGCTGGTGCCCGGCCCGGATTTTCCCACCGCGGCCCTCATCAACGGCGTGCGCGGCATCCGCGAGGCCTACCGGACGGGGCGCGGCCGAGCGGTCATCCGTGCCCGCACCATGATCGAGGTCCAGAAGCGCAGCGGACGCGAGGCGATCGTGGTCACCGAGCTGCCCTACCAGGTCAACAAGGCGCGTCTGCTCGAGCGCATCGCCGAGCTGGTGAAGGAAAAGAAGATCGAGGGCATCGCCCAGGACGGGCTGCGCGACGAGTCCGACAAGGACGGGATGCGTGTCGTCATCGAGCTCAAGCGCGACGCTTACGCCGAGGTGCTGCTGGCCAACCTCTACCAGCACACCCAGATGCAGCAGGTCTTCGGCATCAACATGGTCGCCCTGGTCGACGGCCAGCCGCGCACGCTAAACCTCAAGCAGATCCTCGAATACTTCATCCGTCACCGCCGCGACGTGGTGACGCGCCGCACACTCTTCGAGCTGCGCAAGGCCCGCGACCGCGCCCACGTCTTGGAAGGCTATGCGATCGCGTTGGCGAACATCGACGAGATCATCGCCCTGATCAAGGCATCGGCCAACCCGGCCGAGGCGCGCGAGGGACTGATGGCGCGGACCTGGGCGCCCGGCTCGGTGACCGGCATGCTCGAGCGTGCGGGCGCGGAGCAGACCCGCCCCGAGGAGCTCGACGCGGCCTTCGGTCTGGTCGACGGGGGATATCGGCTGAGCGAGCGTCAAGCCAAGGCGATCCTGGATCTTCAGCTTCAACGCCTGACCGGGCTGGAGCAGGACAAGATCCTCGACGAGTTCAAAGAGATCCTCGACAAGATCGCTGCCCTCCTGTTGATCCTCTCCGAATCCGATCGCCTCATGGACGTGATCCGCGAGGAGCTCACGGCGATCCGCGATCAGTTCGGCGACGATCGGCGCACCGAGATCCAGGTCGACCATACCGACCTCACCCTGGAGGACATGATCGCGCCCGAAGAGGTCGTGGTGACCATGTCGCATCAGGGCTACGTCAAGGCCCAGCCGATCAGCGACTATCAGGCGCAGCGGCGGGGCGGCAAAGGCAAGAGTGCCACCTCCTTCAAGGAAGAGGACTTCATCGACCGCATCTTCGTCGCCAATTCGCGCGACACCGTGCTCTGCTTCTCGAGCCGTGGCCGGGTCTATTGGCTCAAGGTCTACGAGCTGCCGCAGGCCGGACGCGGCGCACGCGGTCGGCCAATGGTCAACCTGCTGCCGCTCGAGGCCGGCGAGCGTATCAACGCCGTCCTGCCGGTGCGCGACTACGAGTCCGGCTATTTCGTCTTTATGGCCACCAGTGCCGGCACGGTCAAGAAGACACCCCTCGGGGACTTCTCGCGGCCACTCTCGCGCGGCATCATCGCGATCGACCTGCATGAGGACGAATATCTTATCGGCGTTGCCATCACCGACGGCAAGCAGGACCTCATGCTCTTCACCTCTGCCGGCAAGGCCGTGCGTTTCAGCGAGGGCGCGGTGCGGGCGATGGGGCGGACGGCGCATGGCGTACGCGGCGTGCAGCTCGCGCCCGGCCAGAAGGTCATCTCGTTGTTGGTGGCCGAGCCCGGCACCGTGCTGAGCGTGACCGAGAACGGTTTCGGCAAGCGCACGCGCGTGGAGGACTTCCCGACCAAGGGTCGCGGCACCAAGGGCGTGATCGGGATCAGCACCTCCGAGCGCAACGGCGCGCAGGTCGGTGCCGTGCTGGTGCGTCCCGACGACGAGATCATGTTGATCACCGAGGGCGGAACCCTGATTCGCACCCCGATCGATCAGATCCCGGTCGTCGGACGCAGTGCACAGGGCGTGAAGCTGATCAATCTCGGCGAGGGCGAGCGGCTTGTCTATCTCGAGCGGATCGTCGCGCTGGAGGGCGAGAAGGAGGGGACCGGGGATCTCGCCGAGAATGACGACGCACAGGACCCGGAGGGACCGACCGGCGACGATGTCTCCGGGGACGCCGAGCCGGATCCCGACAGCGATCCGCAGGGATAGCAGCCCTTGTTGTCGGCGTGCGGTTTGCGCAAGGGCACGGAGTCGTACCGTCGGCCACGCCTGCCGACGCACGACCCCGGGAAATCGACAACCGCGCGATCCATCGGCATGATGGCGCAACAGATCGGAACTTGCATCGCGTCGCGCCCGTTCCACCTTCGCGGTTTGAATCTCGAACGTTCTGTCGAGACTCAACCGCGTCCGGCACGAGATGCTGATTTTCGAGTGAGCTCGCCTTTCGGCGCATCCACGACCCTGAGCGGGGGCGTGGTTTAAATCGATATATGTTTTAATCGCTTAAGTCGTGCCGGCTCCAACGCTCGTCAAGGCTGGCGGGGCCGCTCCCATCCAAAAACATCGCATGCCGCGCCGGGCGCGGTTTAACGGAGATCACAGAATGGCTCGGGTTTACAACTTCAGCGCAGGCCCCGCAATGCTTCCTGAGCCTGTCCTGAGCAGGGCGCGCGACGAGATGCTCGAGTGGCGCGGCAGCGGCATGTGTGTCGCCGAGATGAGCCATCGCGGCAAGGAGTTCATGTCGATCGCGGCTCAAGCCGAGGCGGATCTGCGCGAGCTTCTGGCGGTCCCGACCAACTACAAGGTCCTGTTCCTTCAGGGTGGCGCATCCACCCAGTTTGCTGCGATCCCGATGAATCTGCTGCGCGGTGCGGCCAGTGCGGACTATCTGAACACCGGTTCCTGGTCCAAGAAGGCGATTGCCGAGGCGCGCCGCTATGGTCAAGTCCACGTCGCCGCCACTACCGAGGCCGAGCGCTTCACCCGGGCCCCGCGTCAGGACGAGCTGACCTTGAGCGACGATGCCGCCTATGTCCATTACACCCCCAACGAGACGATCGAGGGCGTCGAGTTTCCTTACGTCCCGGATGTCGGCGACAAGCCCCTGGTTGCGGACATGTCCTCGACCATTCTGTCGCGCCCGATCGATGTCTCGCGCTTTGGACTCATCTACGCCGGTGCCCAGAAGAACATCGGCCCGGCGGGGCTCACCATCGTCATCGTCCGCGAGGATCTGCTCGGCCAGACCCTCTCCGGAACACCGACCATGCTCGACTATAAGGTTCAGGCTGACAACGACTCCATGTACAACACCCCGCCGACCTATGCCTGGTATCTCGCCGGGCTGGTATTCGACTGGTTGAAGGGTATCGGCGGGCTGGAGGCGATGGGCAAGATCAACGCCCGCAAGGCCGAGCTGCTCTACAAGACGATCGATGACTCGGGCTTCTTCAAGAACCCGGTCGAGCCGGCATCGCGCTCCTGGATGAACGTCCCCTTCACGCTCGCGAATCCCGAGCTTGACGACACCTTCATCAAGGAGGCCAAGGCCGCCAACCTGACGACGCTCAAGGGCCATCGCTCGGTCGGCGGCATGCGCGCCAGCATCTACAATGCAATGCCGCAGGACGGGGTCGAGGCGCTGGTCGGTTTCATGCAGGAGTTCGAGCGCAAGCACGGCTGAACCGCGTCATCGGCGTGACATGCGCGGTCCGGGTTTTGGTTTTGCGCTGCATGTCACCTCGGCCCTCGGCGCGGACGCGGTTCAGGATGATCTTTTTTTCTTTTTTCTGAATCGCGTCGGCTGAAAGGCCAGTTGACGTGCTCGACGCTCGTGCATCCACTCTACATCCGTTTATTACTCAGGACGCGATTCAGTGTTTAAGATTCAAACGCTCAATAATATCGCCGTCGCCGGGCTCGACCGGTTGCCGCGAGACCGCTACGAGGTCGCTTCGGAGATCGCCCATCCGGATGCCATCCTGGTGCGATCGGCCAAGATGGATGCGGCCGACATCCCGTCGAGCGTGCAGGCGATCGGGCGCGCCGGCGCCGGGACCAACAATGTTCCGGTTCAGGCAATGACCGAGCGCGGCGTGGCGGTCTTCAATGCACCCGGTGCCAATGCGAACGCCGTCAAGGAGCTGGTGATCGCGGGCATGTTGATCGCGGCGCGCAATATCGGCCAGGCCTGGCGCTTCGCGCGTGAGCTCGAGGGCGACGATACGTCCATCCACCAGGCGGTCGAGGCGGGGAAGAAGCAGTTCGTCGGCTTCGAGCTGCCGGGGCGTACGCTGGGTGTCATCGGACTCGGCGCGATCGGGGTGAAGGTCGCCAACGCGGCACGTTCACTCGGGATGCGCGTCGTCGGTTATGACCCGACCATCACGGTCCAGCGCGCCTGGCAGCTCGAGAGCGACGTGCAGCCGGCGCTGAGCATCGACGATCTGCTCTCGCGCTCGGATTTCGTCACCTTCCACGTCCCGCTGACGGCCGATACTCGGCACATGATCAACGCCGAGCGGCTGCGCACACTGCGCAAGGGCGCTGTCCTGCTGAATTTTTCGCGCGACGGGATCATCGACGACGACGCGGTCGTCACGGCGCTGGATCAGGGCCACCTCTATGCCTACTGCTGCGATTTCCCGAGCAACCTGTTGAAGGACCATCCGCGGGTGATCACGTTGCCGCATCTCGGCGCCTCGACCAAAGAGGCGGAGGAGAACTGCGCGGTGATGGTCGCCGACGAGATCCGCGACTATCTCGAGGACGGCAACGTGACCAACTCGGTGAATTTTCCGGAGATCAATCTCCCGCGCAACGGCGGCTACCGAATCGCGATCGTCAACAGTAATGTGCCCAACATGGTCGGGCAGATCTCGACCGATCTGGCCGCAGCGGGGCTGAATATCCTCGATATGCTCAATCGTTCGCGCGGCAACGTTGCGGTGACACTGATCGATATCGATCAGCGGTGCCCGGAAGACACGGCGAAGCAATTACGCGGCATCGGCGGTGTCCTCTCGGTGCGTTGTCTCGGGGCTCGGGAACGGATCGACTGATGGAGGACAAGAGCGCAAAGGGCGACGCCTTGGATGACGTGCGGAATCGGATCGACGCGATCGATCTGGAGCTGCTGGGTCTGATCAGCGAGCGCGCCCGTTGCGCCCAACAGGTCGCCCACATCAAGACGGCGGCCGACGGCGGTCAAGTGCAGTTCTATCGGCCCGAGCGCGAGGTTGCGGTCCTGCGTCGCATCAAGGCGGCTAACCCCGGGCCGCTCGACGGCGAAGAGGTCGCGCGACTCTTTCGCGAGATCATGTCCGCCTGTCTGGCCCTCGAGCGCCCGCTCAACGTCGCCTTTCTCGGTCCGGCCGGGACCTTCACGCAAGCCGCGGCCATCAAGCACTTCGGCCACTCGGTGAAGACCTTCGCGCTGGCCACCATCGGCGAGATCTTCCGCGAGGTGGAGGCCGGCTCCTGCGATTTCGGCGTCGTACCGGTCGAGAACTCGACCGAGGGCGTGGTCAGCCACACCCTGGACATGTTCATGACCTCGCCGCTGATGATCACCGGGGAGGTGAGTCTGCGGATCCACCATCACCTCATGAGCGTGACCGAGGATCTTTGCGCGATCCGCACCGTCTATTCTCACCAGCAATCTCTGGCGCAGTGCCGCGGATGGCTGGATCGACATCTCCCGAACGCCGATCGCGTCGCCGTGGGCAGCAACGCCGAGGCCGCCCGTACCGCCGCGACCGAAGAGGATGCCGCGGCCGTCGCGGGTCTCCAAGCCGCCGAGATCTACCGACTCGCGGTGCTCGCCGAGCGCATCGAAGACGAGCCCGGCAATACCACCCGTTTTCTCGTCATCGGTCCGCAGGACTCGCGCCCGAGCGGCCAAGGCCAGGACAAGACCAGTCTGCTGCTGTCCTGCCGCAATCAGGCCGGCGGCCTCCACACCCTGCTGACACCTCTGGCCGCCCACGGCATCAGCATGACCCGCATCGAGTCGCGCCCATCCCGCCGCGGCATCTGGGATTATGTCTTCTTCATCGACATCATGGGTCACAGGGACGACCCGAAGGTTGCGCTTGCGCTGGAGAACCTCCGGCAGGCATCGCTCTTGTTCAAGGTGCTCGGATCTTATCCGCTGGCGGTGCTTTAACCTAGATCCGGCCGTAGCGCCCTTAACCCAGCCGGTGAGCCGTCAGATGAGCGTGATCATCAAGGCCGTCAGGACCTTTCATGAAGCGCGAAGCGGTCAACTGCCGGATCTAGGTTTAAGGCCGTCGATCCCGGATCGGTATGACGGGCGTCTCGATCACGGAGTCGATCGACACCGCGTCCTACGTCGAGCCTTCGGTTGACCCGTCGACCGAGGAACGCCAACTATCAAACCTCTGAAGCTGAATCGCCACTCATGACTGTCCAAGACAATCCCTTCCTTCCTCTCACGGCCCCGGGGATCGCCGGCCTTACCCCGTACGTCCCGGGCAAACCGGTCTCGGAGCTCGAGCGCGAGCTCGGTATTCGCGACTCGGTGAAGCTGGCCTCGAACGAGAATCCGTTGGGCCCCGGTCCGCGTGCGCGCGAGGCGATCGCCGCGCTGATGGGCGAGATCGGTCGGTATCCCGATGGCGGTGGATTCGAGCTGCGGCGCGTGCTCGCCGAGTACCACGGTGTTCCGCAGACCGCCGTGACCATCGGGAACGGATCGAACGACGTGCTCGACCTGATCGCCCGGACCTTCCTGTATCCGGGTGTGGAGTCGGTCTTTTCCGAACATGCCTTCGCGGTCTATCCCATCTCGACGCAGGCGGTCGGCGCTGCCGCTCGGGTCGCCAAGGCGCGCGATTACGGCAATGACCTCGACGCGATGGCCCGTCTCGTCACGGACAAGACCCGGGTCGTCTGGATCGCCAACCCGAACAATCCGACCGGGACCTGGTTGGCGGCTGCGCCGCTGAAATCGTTCATCGAGTCCATGCCGCGGACCTGCATCGTCGTGGTCGACGAGGCGTACACGGATTACGTCGGCGAGCCCGACTTTCCGGATGCCACGCACTGGCTCGAGCAGTTTCCGAATCTGATCGTGACCCGGACCTTCGCCAAGGCCCATGGGCTGGCCGCGCTGCGCGTCGGTTACGGACTCAGCGATCCGCGGGTGGCGGATCTGCTCAATCGGGTACGTCAGCCTTTCAACGTCAACGCCTTCGCTCAGGCCGCCGCGGCCGCGGCGATCGGCGATCTCGAGCATGTTCGCGCGTCGGTCGAGTTCAACCGAGCGGGGATGCGGCAGTACCTCGATGCCTTCAAACGTTTGGGGCTCGAGTACATCCCGTCGGTCGGCAACTTCATTACGGTCGACCTCGGCCGCCCGGCCGGTCCGGTGAATCACGAGCTGTTGAAGCGCGGGGTCATCGTGCGTCCGGTCGGCAACTACGGTTTGCCCGATCACTTGCGGATCAGCATCGGTCTGGAGGCCGAAAACGCACGCTGCATCGCCGCACTCGAGGACGTCCTCGCGTCATGATCGAGCGGCTCGCGATCATCGGGGTCGGGCTTATCGGCGGATCCCTCGCGCGAGCCCTGCGTGAAGCCGGGGCCGTGCGGCAGGTCATCGGCTGCGGACGCGGGCTTGCCAACCTCGAGCGCGCGCGCGATCTCGGTGTCGTGGACCTGCTCACGCAGGATCCCGCCGAGGCGGTCACGGGAGCGGACATGGTGTTTGTCTCGGTTCCGCTCGGCGCCATGCGGGGCGTTTTCGAGGCAATCCGAGGCCGGCTCGATCCCGATGCAGTGGTGACCGACGGCGGTAGCGTGAAGGGCAGCGTGGTTGCGGATGCGAGCGGCGTCTTCGGCATGGTGCCGCCGCGACTGGTCCCCGGTCATCCGATCGCCGGTACGGAGCATAGCGGCGTGGAGGCATCCTTTGCCGATCTCTACCGTCAGCGCCGCGTGATCCTGACCCCATTGCCGGAAACCGAAAGCGATGCACTCGCACGTGTCACCGCAATGTGGGAGACCTGCGGCGCCGAGGTCACCTGCATGTCGGTCGCCCATCACGACGAGGTCCTCGCCGCCACCAGCCATCTGCCCCATATGCTTGCTTTCGGGCTGGTCGACGCGCTGGCACGCATGCGCGAGAACGACGAGATCTTCCGCTATGCGGCAGGAGGTTTCCGGGACTTCACCCGGATTGCTTCCAGCAATCCCGTGATGTGGCGCGACATCTGTCTTGCCAATCGCGAGGCCCTGAGCGCGATGCTGGCGCGCTTCGGGATCGAGATGACCGATCTCGCCGAGAGTATTCGCAGCGCCGACGGCGAACGCCTGCTGGCCATCTTCGAGCGCGCCAAGGCGGCCCGCGATCGCTATGTGGATGCTGCCCCGCGCGATTGATGCCGAGTCCGCGCGTCCGCCGCCCTCGATGCCATGGCTGAGTCGCAACGAACCCGACGGGTCCGACTTTGGCCGATCGCCGTAGGGGTGTGTGAATATTCACGTCGAGCCTAAACCGCGTCCAGAGCGACATGCGCATTTTCGAGTGAACTCGACGTTTGGTGCATCCACGACCCTTAGCGTGGACGCGGTTTAAAATATAATATTTTTTAATATCTTAAACCGCGCCGACTCCGACGGTCGTCAAGTCCGCCGGGGCCGATATCATTCAAAAACATCACATACCGCGCTGGGCGCGGTTTAAGCCGCGCACGGGACCCTATGCGTCGTTTGTTGGAGTGGCTTGGCCGCGCCGGCTCCGGCGAGCGTCGGAGCCGGTGCGGTTTAACGTATTAAAAAAATTAAACTTTAACCTACGTCTCGAAAAAAATCGGGAACATCCTCGAGCCCGACACGACATGAATATCACGCAGGTCGCTCTGGACGCGGTTTAGGGCGCCTGCCCGATGCTCGGGCTCGACCTGGCGGCGGCGTCGCGCTAACCTCCCGTTTCAGTTATCCCGCCTCGGTGCCGGGCGCGGTTCGCGTTTGGCTGGAGCCGGACGCGATCGCCTTCGAAACGTCCGGCGGGCTCACACACGACACGCAGCGGGACGTCTCCGGTCGATCGCGGCCCGATCACCCGACGCGCGCCCCCGAGCCTATCCCAATGCGATCCGGTCCATGACCCAAGACAAGGCCGAGCAGACATTGATGCAGGGCGTGGACGAGACGCCCGAGGAAGACTATCGCCTGCTGATCGAGAATCAGACCGACCTCGTGGTCAAGGTCGCTCCGGATGGTCGTTTCCTGTTCGTCAGCCCGAGTTACTGCCGTACCTTCGGCAGAACCAAGAAAGAGTTGATCGGACATGCCTTCATGCCGCTGGTGCATGAGGACGACCGAGCGGCAACCGCGGAGGCGATGGCGAAACTTCGGGAGCCCCCGCATACCTGCACGATCGAGCAACGGGCCCTGACCGTTGACGGCTGGCGGTGGCTGGCGTGGTCCGATACCGCGGTCCTGGATCCCGACGGACAGGTCTCGGCGATCATCGGTGTCGGTCGGGACGTGACCGAGCGCAAAGAGGCCGAGGCCGCATTGGCGGCAGCGACACGGCAGTTCGAGCTTGCCGTGGAGGGCGGCGAAATCGGTCTGTATGCGGCCTCCCTGTCGCCGGTACAGATGTCGGTCGATGCACGCTATCTGTCCACGCTCGGTTATGCGGAGGGTGAGCTCGACGTCGATCCGCAGACGTGGATCGACATGGTGCATCCGGATGACCGGGATCGGGTCCAGGGTCTGTACGAGCGCGCCACGCATGGCGACAGCGATCGTTTCGAGGCGGAATACCGAATGCGCCATCGCGACGGGCACTGGGTCTGGATCCAGGACCGGGCGCGCGTCTACGAGCGGGACTCGGACGGTCGGGCGTTGCGGATCGCCGGCACCCACACGGATGTGACGCGTCGCAAGGTCGCGGAGCTGAAGCTCGAGTATCTCGTCGATCACGACGAGCTGACGGGCCTGCTGAATCGACGCGGGGTCTGGCAGACTGTTCGGCGGGTTCACGTGCAGGGCTTGCGTTCGGGTCGGCCCTGTTGTCTGGCGATCTTGGATCTCGATCACTTCAAGCTCGTCAACGACGCCTATGGTCACGGTGTCGGCGACGAGGTGTTGAAGTGGGTTTCGGAGATACTGCGTCGGGAGGTGCGGCAAGCCGACTGTCTGGGACGTTGGGGTGGCGAAGAATTCGTGATCGCGCTGCCCGAAACGAACGAGGTGCAGGCACGAACCGCGCTCGAGCGCATCCGCGAAAGTGTGGCTGCGCAACCGCTCGAGATCAAAGGCCAAGAGATTCGCGTGACCCTGAGCATTGGCTTCGCGACCTGTCATTCCGACGAAGGCGACCCGAGAGACGTCTTGGCGCGAGCGGATATGGCCCTGTATCGTGCCAAGAACGGGGGGCGAAACCGGATCTGTTACGACGGTCACGACAGCGGCGTCTACGCGGTCTCGATGGCCGTCTTGGTGCAGTCCGCGCTGCAGACAGCACGCATCCTCCCGGCGTTTCAGCCGATTGTGGATCTGCATGATCGCCGTGTCGTCGCCGAAGAGTCTTTGGCCCGCATCGTCGCCGCGGACGGTCGGGTCCTCGCCGCATCCTCGTTCATCGATATCGCCGGGCAACTGGGCCTGCTGCATCGGATCGACAGCATGCTCCTGAGTGCGACTGCGGCCCGGTTGAAGGTCTCCGGCGACACGGCTTCAAAGCCCCTGTTCGACTTCGTGCACCTGTCGGGAGACCTCGTCCGCCATCCGGACATCCTGAAGACCTTGGCGCGCGAGCTCGACGGCATATCCTCTTCGTCGAACGGTGCGCCGTCTGTCGTCCTGACCCTCAGCGAGCGGCAGATTACGGCCGAGATGGAGCAGGTCGCGCGTGCGCTCGCGCCCTTGCTGGATTTGGGATGCAAGATCGCGGTGAGCGACTACGGGGGAGAGGCCTCGTCGTTTCGCTTTTTGATCCATCTGCCGGTCAGTTTTATTCAGCTCGATGCGAATCTCGTTCGGTTGGCCAGCGAATCCGCGCGCGCGCGCTCCATCCTGGCCACGATTCAGCACTCCGCGCAGGACCTCGGCATCACGACTATCGCCAAGCAAGTGGAGGACGAGGACACCTTGCAGCGGCTCGTCGAGCTGGGTGTCGAGTGGGGCTCAGGGTATCTCTTCGGGCCCCCCTCGGATCCGAGCTGAAGGATCCGGTCATTGCTCTCTTCGATGCAGTGCCAGCAAGGCAGCGCCGTAAGCGGCATCCTGATGCGCGGCGCTCGTCACCGGGATGCCCAGCAGACGCGAGCGCATGGCGGTCCAGGTCGGATTGATCGCGCCTCCTCCGATGCTTGCGATCCGTCGCGGCGGCGGTGCGCCCAGCTCGGCAAGCCGGCCGTAGCCCTCCGCCTCGATGCGGGCGATGCCTTCCAGTAGACCATGCAGGAAGTCCCGCGGCTCGCTCGGTCGCGGCGAGAGACGGGGTGTCAGGTCGGGGTCGTTCCTCGGGAAGCGCTCGCCGGGTCCGAGGAGCGGGTAATAGTCGAGGCCGGATGGGCGCTCGGGATCGATGTCGAGGCTGAGCGAGACGATCTCGGCGTCGCTGAAAGACCTGCGCAGGACCGCGCCGCCGCTGTTTGAGGCGCCTCCGACCAGCCATGCGTCGCCGAAGCGATGGCTGTAGATCCCGTAGGCCGATGCCGTCACGGGACGCTCCGAGAGGATCTTCAGCACCAGCGTGCTCCCGAGGCTGGTGACCGCATCGCCGGGCTCCTGCGCCCCGGCGGCGATCACTGCGGCCGTGCTGTCCGTAGTCCCGGCAAGAACCTGAACGCTCGATGGCCAGCCGAGCCGATTCGCGAGCCCTGCGTCGAGGGACCCGATCGGATCACCGGGCGCGACGACCTTCGGCAGTCGGATCCCGTCCGGGATGATCGCCGACACCCAATCCGGCCAGCGTAGACGCTCGGCGTCGTAACCCAGCTTCAAGGCGTTGTTCCAGTCGGTCACACCAGGGTGCCCGGTCAGGCGCCCGATGATCCAGTCCGCTTGGTGCAGCGCCAGAGCGGCGCTGTCACGCGGGTATCGTCCGCTGAGATGGACGAGCTTGGCGAGGCTCGCGCTCGGGCCGCGTGCCGGGCTCTCGGTCGGGGCCGCCCGGTCGATCAGGTCGGCTTCCGTTACGGCGCGGCGGTCGTTGTACATGAGGGCCGGGCCGCAGGGTTTGCCGTCCGCTCTTGCCAGCAGAAGTGTCGCGGAGGTCGCATCGACACAGATGGAAACCGGCGCCCGCCCCGGCAGTGCGGTTGCGAGCTCCGTCAGGGCGGCGAGCACAGCTTTCCACCAGAGCTCGGGATCCTGCTCGTACTGACCGGGAGCAGGGTTCAGCGGCGCGGCAAGCGGGGTACGTGCCGAAGCCAGCTCCCTGCCGGCTTCATCGATCACCACCGCGCGACACCCGGACGTGCCGAGATCGATGCCGACCCAAATCCGATCGGATGTCGGGCGTGTGATCGGGTTCATCGCGGCTTGAATTGCCCGCCGGAGATCGACCGAGGTCAGGGGAGTTGGACGGGATCCGCGGGACGCCAACCGGCGGCGCGATGTTCCGCGACGACCGTCGTGTAGATGCCTCCGCGGACATTGAAGGCGGCGGTCAGGCGCATGAAGCGCGGCTCGGTCGCAGCGACCAGGTCGCCGAGGATCTCGTTGGTGACTGCCTCGTGAAAGGCACCTTGGTCACGATAGGTCCAGACGTACAGCTTCAGGGCCTTGAGCTCCACGCAACGCGCCTCCGGGACATACTCCAAGGTCAGCTCGGCAAAGTCGGGCTGGCCGGTCTTGGGACACAGGCAGGTGAACTCCGGGATCTGGATCCGGATGCTGTAGTCACGCTCGGGCTGGGGGTTGGGAAAGGTCTCGAGCGCACGGCTCGGGGCGGTGGACATGGTGCTTGGTCTCCGATAAACAGGTCGCCTGATGATCGCCGCCGAGGGCGATCGCTCAGGTGTAAAGTGACCGCTAAAGATTACCATGCCGCACGGGTGCGGCGCGCTGCGGGTCACGCCGCAGGTGCCGATTCGAGCGCTTCCTCGTGGGCGCGGGCGAGACACTATTCTCGATCCGAACTGCGATACAACACCCGAAAGCGTTACTTAAGGGCGCTGCGCGTTCGATCTCGACATGCGTCATCCCAGCTCATCGTTGGTGTTTGCGCGTGGTCCCGGAATTGCATTTCGAGTGTCGAACGTCGTACATCGTGCCCGAGTCCTTCGGAACTATGGAGATTCAAGATGGCTTCCCGATGCCGGGTCAGCGCCCTCGTAGCCCTCGGTTTGCCCCCGCGCGAACTGCAGCGGAGCATGGAGGTTTTGTCGCGCTTGCATCGGCCTGAGCGGAAGGGTTTGCGTCGCCTCGAATATGATCGAGCGGGCGGATTCTCGCTCGTCGAGCTGATGATCGTCGTGGCCATCATCGGGATCTTGGCGTCACTCGCCGTGCCGGCGTATCAGAACTATGTGGTCCGGGCGCGGGTTGCGGAGGGCCTTGGGCTGCTGTCCGGTGCCAAGCCTGTAATCGTGGAACACTATACGTCGACAGGCTCGATGCCGGCGGTGTTGGCTGACTTTGGATGGAGCAATGAAGGCGGCGCCGATCAGTATGGAGACGGTGCGGATTTCGAGAATGTCTTCGGGTTCGAGAGTGACCTGTGGAGCGACATCGAGTGGCAGGTCAAGCCCTGCCTCCCTAATCGCTGCGGAAACCTAGTCTTGCGCACCATAGATTCTAAGCTTACCGGCGGTGTCGACATCGGCCTTCACCTCCAGGCAAAGGGCACTGACGGCGGTGTTCGTTTTCGCTGCGTCGTCAACGAAGACCCTGCGCGGTATCCCTTTGTGCCTGCCGTGTGCCGGAACGGCGAATCCACTGAATTTGCGAGTTGGTGATCTTTAAGCCATCTAACCCGCGTCATCCAGACTGACGGTATGGTCATTCGCGTGGACGGTTCCGAGTTGACGCCGCCCACGGGGACGCATGAGAATCCGTGGCATGATCAAGGAGTTCCGCTGCAAAGAAACCGAGTTGATCGCCCAAGGCCGGCGCTCGCGGCGGTTCCCGCCGGAGATCCAGCGTCGCGCCAAGATGCGACTCGACCGCATCGATGCGGCATCGGCATTGGACGATCTGCGCCTGCCGCCGTCTCACCGTCTCGAGGCGTTGGTCGGAAACCGCGCCGGGCAGTGGAGCATCCGCATCAACGACCAGTGGAGGATTTGTTTTGTCTGGCGCGACGGCGATGCCGTCGAGGTCGAGATCACGGATTATCACTGAGGCCTTTACCACCATGCCCATACGCGACATCGCACCTGTTCACCCCGGCGAGCACCTGTCGGAGTTCCTGAACGAGCTTGGCATCGATCCTGAACGCGCGGCAGCGGACCTGCGCATCCCGGCTAGGCGCCTTGACGCTGTTCTCGCCGGTGCTCAAGGAATCAGCGCCGATATGGCATTGCGGCTTGGTCGCTACTTCGGCACGACCCCGGCATTCTGGATGTCTTTGCAGAGCAAATACGATCTTGAACAGGCAAGCGATGCACTGAGCGACGAGATGAACCGAATCGCGCGCGTTGGCTGATTGTGCCTGCCGTGTGCCGGAACAGCGGTGCCGATGACTTTACGACTTGGTGATCCTCACAACCTCTAAACCGCGTCCAGCGCGGATCCCTCGTCATGCACAGGGCTGCGTCTTTCAACGCAGCCCTGTTGTCCACTCCGGACGCGGTTTAGCTCAACACCCCGGCGTGTAACGCAGATCCAGCGTATAGGGATGCTCCCCCGCCGGCTCGTGCGGCGGCGGGTCGATCGGCCCTGGCGTGTGTCCCATCAGCCGGAAGCGGGCGATACGCCGACTCTCCGCCTCGTAGCTGTTGACCGGGAAGTTGCTCTCGCTGCGACCGCCCGGATGGGCGACATAGTAGGTGCAGCCACCCAGGCTTGCGCGGTTCCACAGGTCGACGATCTCGAACAGCAGCGGGCTGTGAGAGGGGATCGTCGGGTGTAGACCGGACGGCGGGCTCCATGCCTTGAAGCGGATCCCGGCGACGAACTCGGCCTTGCGTCCGGTCGGGCGAAGCGGGACACGCCGGCCGTTGCACACGAGCACATGACGGTCGCCGACCATGCCGTTGACCTTCACCTGCATCCGCTCCACCGAGCTGTCGACGAAGCGGGCCGTGCCCTGCGCCGTAACCTCCTCGCCCAGGACATGCCAAGGCTCGATGGCCGCGCGCAGCTCCATGTCGATCCCGTTCTCGGTGACGAGATCCCCGTAGTGCGGGAAACGGAACTCGAAGAAGGGATCGAACCAGGCCGGATCGAAGGGATAGCCGGCACGTTGCAGATCGCAGATGACGTCGTTGAAGTCCTGTCGCACGAAATGGGGCAGCAGGAAACGATCATGCAGCTCGGTGCCCCAGCGTACGGGCTTGCGACGGTAGGGTTCCTTCCAGAAGCGCGCGACCAGGGTGCGCAGCAGGAGCATCTGGGCGAGGCTCATGCGGGCGTGCGGCGGCATCTCGAAGGCACGGAACTCGACCAAGCCCTGACGCCCGGAGGCGCTGTCGGGCGAGTAGAGCTTGTCGATGCAGAACTCGGTGCGGTGGGTGTTGCCGGTGACGTCGGTCAGCAGGTTGCGCAGCACCCGATCGACAACCCAAGGCTGCGGCACCTCGCCGGGCGGCATCTGCTGGAAGGCGATGTCGAGCTCGTAGAGCCGGTCGTCGCGTGCCTCGTCGACCCGCGGGGCCTGACTGGTCGGGCCGATGAACATCCCCGAGAAGAGATAGGACAGGCTCGGGTGATGCTGCCAATAGCCGATCAGGCTCTGCACCAGATCGGGTTTGCGCAGGAGCGGGCTGTCCGCCGGGGTCGGGCCGCCGAGGGTGACGTGGTTGCCGCCGCCGGTGCCCGTGTGGCGCCCGTCGAGCATGAACTTCTCGGTGCCGAGCCGGGCTTGGCGTGCCTCTTCGTAGAGGATCTGGGTGTCGCGGACCATGTCGTCCCAGTTCTCGGACGGATGGATATTGACCTCGATGACGCCGGGATCGGGCGTGACCGCCAGCTTCTGAAGCCGATGGTCGCGCGGCGGCTCATAGCCCTCGATGATGATGGGCATCCCGAGCTCGGCGGCCGTGTCCTCGAGACAGAGCACCAGATCCAGCCAATGCTCGAGATGGGTCAGCGGCGGCATGAAGCAGTACAGCCGACCTTCGCGCGGCTCGATGCAGAGCGCGGTGCGGATCAGGTCCGGATGCAGGTCATCCGGGAGCGCGACCTGCGGGTGAACCGACTGATGCGACTCGTCCAGCGGCGCCACGCGCCCGTAGCGGGCGGCGAGATCCTGCGGCCGGTGGCCCTGCTCACGGATGGTCTGCGGCGCTTGGGCCGGCTCGACCACGCGGCTGTAACGGCGCGCCACCTCGTCGAAGGGCGATCGCAGCGGGGTGACCGCCTCGAAGGGGTTGCGCTCGGGGACCGTATCCAGCTCGCCCTCGGGGATGTAGGGCAGGGCATCCAGGGGCAGGCGGAAGCCCATCGGCGAGTCGCCCGGGATCAGGAAGAGGTTGCCGTCGCGGAAGGTCCAGCGCCCGCTCTTCCAGCGCCCCTCGGCACCGAATCCCCACCAGCGCAGCGGCAGCACATAGCCCGCGACGCGGTTCAGACCCTGTTGGAAGAGCCGCGTTAGACGCTTGCGCTCGTTGGGATCCTTGAGCTTGTTGTCGAGCGGGTCGACGTTCGCCGGCAGACGCGCCTCTTTCCAGAGGTAATAGAAGACGTCTTCATGGGCCTCCGACGCGAAGCTCGGATCCACCCCCAGGTGACGGGCGAGCGTGCGCACGAAGATCTCGGCCTCGGCAGGTCCGTGGCCGTATTGTGTGTTCTCCAGGCCGAACAGCTCCGGGTTGCGCCAGACCGGTTGTCCGTCCTTGCGCCAGAAACAGGACAACGCCCAGCGCGGCAGCTGCTCGCCCGGGTACCACTTGCCCTGTCCGATGTGCAGAAGCCCGCCGGGCGCGAAGTGGCGCTTGAGGCGCAGCATCAGGTCCTCGGCCAGGATCTTCTTGGTCGGGCCGAGAGCGGCGATGTTCCACTCCGCACCGTCCATGTCGTCGATCGAGACGAAGGTCGGCTCGCCCCCCATGGTCAGGCGCACGTCGTTGGCCTTGAGCTCGGCATCGACCTGATGGCCGAGCGACTCGATCGCGGCCCACTGCTCGTCGGTGTAGGGCTTGGTGACGCGCGGGTCCTCGTGGATGCGCGTGATCTCGTTGTGGAAATAGAGCTCGACCTCGCACTTGTCCGTCGCGCCCGTGATGGGTGCGGCGCTGCGCGGTGCCGGGGAGCAGGCGAGCGGGATGTGACCTTCGCCGGCAAATAAACCGGAGGTCGGGTCGAGCCCGATCCAGCCGGCACCCGGCACATAGACCTCGGCCCAGGCGTGCAGGTCGGTGAAGTCGGCCTCCGGACCGGACGGTCCGTCGAGCGATTTCACGTCCGCCGTCAACTGCACCAGATAACCGGAGACGAAACGCGCGGCCAGACCCAGGTGGCGCAGGATCTGCACCAGCAGCCAGGCCGTATCGCGGCAGGAGCCCAGACGCCGGGTCAGGGTCTCTTCGCAGGTCTGCACCCCGACCTCCATGCGGATGACATAGTTGATGTCCTGCTGGAGACGCTGGTTCAGATCGACGAGGAAGTAGACCGTCTCGCGCTTGGTCCGGTCCACGGCCGAGAGCCATTCGGTCAGCAGCGGTCCGCTCTCCGTCACTTCAAGGTAGGGCGCCAGCTCCTTGCGCAGGTCGGGCTCGTACTCGAAGGGATAATAGAAGGCGTAGTCTTCGAGAAAGAAGTCGAACGGGTTGATCGTGATCATCTCGGCGATCACGTCGACCTCGACCGTCAGCGTCTTGGCCTTCTCGGGAAAGACCAGCCGTGCCAGGTAGTTGCCGAAGGCGTCCTGCTGCCAGTTGATGAAATGCTCGGCGGGTTCGACCTTCAGCGAATAGGAACGGATCGGCGTGCGGCAGTGCGGTGCCGGGCGCAGGCGAACGACATGCGGTGCAAGGTTCACCGAGCGGTCGAAGCGGTATTCGGTCTTATGGTTAATGGCGACGAGGATCGACATCGGGGCTGGGTTCCTAACTGAAGTGTCGGGGTTCGAAGTGGACGATCGCCCTGCGGCGCTTGCGCTCGCGAGGCTCGGTCGGAAGACGAAATATGGATCGGGGCGTGGGTGTCCTGCCGTCGGGCGGCGCATCCTGGTAGCCGGAAAGCAAACATCGTTCCTGAGTGTGACCGACGGGTTCGATTCAGGTGCCAACGATCCCACAAAACGTCGGCGCTGTCTTGTGCTATGGGTTGACCTTGGCCCCCGGCTGCGCCGCGCTGGCCGGCGATCGTCGGGGCTCGGACGCGGTGCGGTCCTTCAGTCGGGCTCGAAGGGCAGGCGAAATGGCCTGATATTGATGCCGAGCGGGGTCTTGTCGGGTCGGTCGTGCGCTGACTTGGTGCGGACTCGCGGCATCGCAGGCGCGGCGCAAGCATCGTTACGGGTCATTCCCCCAATTCCGCGATCACCCGCGCGACCATCGCCGCGCGCGTGCGCACGCCCAACTTCAAGAAGATGCGGCGCATGTAGGATGAAACGGTACACTCGCGCAGGTGCAGCCGATCGGCGATCTGTTTGTTCACCAAGCCTTTGCTGACCAGCATGGCGACCTGAAGCTCGCGCTGGGTCAAGCGTTCGAGGATCCCGACCCTGTCCTTCGGTTCCGGCGGAGACGCGCGCGCGTCGATCAGGATGAGATAGCGGCGGCCATTCAGCGAGCATTTCCCGATGATCTGCGCGGCCTCCGTTCCACAGCAGGCCCGGGCGCGGAGCTCGCCGCCTTCCTCGTCGTCCGTGCCGACCGCAGGGACCACCCGGCATCGGGTGTCCGCGATGGTGAACTCGTCGATTGCCTTCATAACATGGGTTCCGTCCTGACGTGGATCAGGTTGAACGTCGCCATGCGTCCCGGGGACGAGATCTTCTTATCGTGCATTCGAGCGTACGCAGAAAATAGCATAGGGCGGCCGACGCATGTCCCAAAACCCGGCTTGGCTGGCCCGCGTCCCGACTAACGGCCGTTGCCGAGTGTCTGCCCGAGGGGCTCTCAGAGACGTCCCCCATAGTGTCGTGTCGGTGCGGTCGTCGCGCCGCGGTCCAATCGTCGCGGCGCACCGGCCCGACGGATCGCGATCTTCAGCCAAGCTGCGCGCTTTCGATGGCCTGCCTCCATCAGAAGCGGTTCCGCCGAGACGAGGCGCAGCCCGGCCCGATGAGCTGCCGCCTCGATGTCGGCGAGGCTGTGCCACCGCTGTAAATGGACCTCGCGTGCCTCCCCGCGCCGACCGAAACGAATCTCGACTCGTGTCGTTCCCGGCGGCCCGCCGCAGGTTGCGCGCCAACGGCTGGTCAGACCGGATGGCGCCAGCAGCACATCCTCCGATCCGTGCGCCTCCGCCGCCGGGCGGCCGCTCAGGAGATCCCCGAGCAGATATCCACCGGGTGTGAGGTTCTCGCGGCAGGCCCGCAAGGCCGCGACAAGATCGTCCATCGTCACCAAATAATTCAAGGTGTCGCCGTTGCAGGTCATGAGGTCGACCGGATACGGTAGACATAGGCGGCGCATGTCCTGCCGCAAGAGCACCACCCCCGGGCCCCGCAATCGCCTCGCGGCGACCTCGAGCATCTGCGGTGAGCGGTCGACCCCGATCATGGGCACGTCGTAGCGGCGCAGCAGGTCGCCCAAAAAGCGCCCGGTTCCGCAGCCGATGTCGGCGATGCTCCGGAAACGCAAGCCCAGTCGGCGGACACAGGCATCGAAGCTCCTGCGTATGACCGGGAACAGCGCGTCCCCGACGAGCGCGTCGTAATCGGCCGCCAAGCTCGCATACGGCGGGATGCGATGGTGCGCGATTGTGCGGGCGTTCGGCCCCCGCGGGGCATCGAGGTCGCGAATCATGGCGCACGATCCAGCCGGGCACCCGAGGTCAGAGCACCCGGATCATCGGCGATCGGCCCGCCGGGGCTCGCCGGGGATCGCGTAGGTTCGCGGCGACCTCCGCGGTGACGCGCACGCCGCTGTTCAATCTACCGGGCGGCGCCAGGATGGTGCCCTTCGCGCAACCATAGGAGCGACCACGCTCGTCGAGGATCCCCGAGGTATGAATCCCGACGACCGCGGGCACGCCGGCGAGGGTTGCCCAAATCGGGCTGCCGCTGTGACCCGGACAGGTATCCACCGTGTAGAGCAGGCGCTGCGGGGTGAAGCGACGCAGCCGCTCGCTGTGCCACCAGAGGCTGCCGATCGGGCGATCGGCCGGGTAGCCGGCGACCGTCAGGGGCGCACCCGATTCGAGCCGTTTCAACTGTGCATCGGTCAAGACCCGCAACGGAAGGAAGCGCGTGATCCCGGGGAAGGGCCGGGGCAACACCACGAGGCCATAGTCGTAGGGTCGACGGGCAGAGGTCGAGCGTGCCTGGATGAAGCCTCGCGGCACATAGCCCTCGATCGCCAGTTGGGTGCCGAACGGGAACCGGTCGCGATCGGCTCGCCCCGGAGCGACGCGCACACGCACGGGCGGGCGCTGCAGCTTCAGGCTGTAGAGGCAGTGCGCCGCGGTCAGGACGTGGCGCGGTCCGATCAACGCGCCGCTGCACCCGCGCCACAGGCCGTCGCCGAAGTCGCGCCCGAGATGGCAGATGGTGTTGTAGGGAAAGCGCCGCGTGCGGGTCTCGTGAACCCGGTTGTCGTCGGGGCCGACCAGCGCATAGTCGCGCTCGCCCGATTCGGCCAATGCCGTGAAGGCATCCAGCTCCGCGAGCATGCCCTTAGTCCTCGGGGGCGCCGTCGGTCGCGGCGGTGTCGACTTCGCCGCTCCCCGCCGACCTCGCGAGGGCCTCGCCGGGTCGCGGATCCGAACCCTCGTGCGGGGCTTCGTAGTAGCCCTCGGGATCCAACTCGGTCAATTGCTCCCAGATGCGATTCAGGATGATGTCGGCCTCCGCACGCTGGGACAGGAAGCCGACCGCCCGGGTGATGAAGGCCTCCTCCTCCGGGCTCAAGAGGCTTGGGTGAGACTCCTGGGGTTCCTGCTCCGGATTCGGTGGCGGCTCCGCGAACAGTGCTTCCGGGTCCTCGTCGAAAGACTCTCCGGTCCATTCGGATGTGGGTTCGGACGGGGTGCGAAGCGGGGCGACCCTCCCGCCGCGCCGTGCGGTTGTGTCACGAGCCCGGGGCGCGGGTGTTTGCGCCGGGGGCGTGTGCGTCCGCGGCTGCTCGCGGGCGGCCTTGCGGCGAGCGATCAGGGATTCGATCTCGGCAAGCACCAAGGCGTCGAGATCGACGCAATCCTGTTCTCGCTGGTTGCGGGCGGCGGGTCGTGCCTGCGTGCCTTGACTCTGTGTCATGGTTGCCTCCAATGATCGGTCGAACGAAGAGCCGACTGAAGTCGGCGTACCCGGGGGACGACGCAAGTCGGCGCACCGGTCTGTGGGTTCGCCGGTTTCAATCGGCCCCCGGGCCAGCGGGCTCCGGTCGACCGAATTCAGCACAGGTCCGCGTGGAGCCGCCCGCTGCCTGATTGGCAAGGGCGTCCGGCCAGGTTGCGTCCGGAGCAGCGTTCACATCAATGCCGAGGCGAGCCGGTCCAGCCGATCCGATGCGCCGATCGTGCGCCCCGGCTCCGGTCGACGCCCGATCTGCCCCTCCTTGCGCAGATCGAGAATCCTCGCCAGATTGGCGTTCGCCTCGTGCACCGGCTCGAGCGAGCGCGCCGGTCCGGTGATGAGGCTGACCACCCCGGGTCCATGCCCGCTCTTGAGACTGTCGCCGTGCACGACCACGCCGATCGTCGTATAGCCGGGCCGCAAGGTGCGCCCGTAGCGATGGTCGGCACCCCGGATCGCCACCAGGTCGCCGAAGCGAAGGCGATCGAGTCGAAAGCGTCGGCGCACCTGCGGATCGGACAATTGAATGTCTCCGTCGCCGCGACAGCTATTGTCGCGACCGATCCCGGAACCGATGATCCCGGCGGGCAGCAGATGCGTGACCGGCACCCTCAACCGGTCCGGCGCCGAGCGCAATCCCCAGCGGCGGATCAGCAGCGGGGAGCAGTTGTAGAGCGTCAACTCGGGATGCTCCGGCAGCCGCAGCCCCAGACCGTGCGAGTAGATTTGAATCCGGTCGCCGATGCGCAGACGCCGCAGGACCGAATCCGGAAAGTCGACCAGGACGTGGTCGATGCCGCCGTGCTTGCCCGTCACCGTGCCCTTCTGATCCGTGCAGGGGCCGGTCAGCACGCGCGCCGCGTTGCCCACACAGGCGTAGGTGTTCAGCGCCAGATTGGCTGCATTCGGCTTCCCCTTGAGGGCGCGCTGGCGGCTCTCGACCGCGACGCCCGGCTCGAGGTGATCGGCCGCGAGGCCGACGCACGGATCCCCGACGCGGTGGCTGATCACGATCCCGCCCGGCCCCGGCACCACGCGCGGCACCCCGTCGCGGCCGATCCGGTAGGGGCTGCTGCCCTGGGTCGGCGGGACGATCTCGCCGGCGACCGCGACCATGACCAGTTCCTTAAGATTCATCGACGGCGTGCCGGCCCGGCGGCGGGTCGAGGGCAACGGCGGTGCAAGTGGGGGGTGTTTCATGGCAGTCGATACCAGAAGGCGCTGGCGTCCTGCCAAACATCGTCGAACCGGTCGCCCTCGCCGGAGGACGACCCCAGGTCGGTCTCCAGGTCGGGATCCGCCGCGTCGAGCGCTTCGCTCAGGAAGGCGCGCGGGGCCACGAGATGCACGACGGCGAGGTCGAGACCGCTCCAGCAGAGCTCCAGAGCACCGCTGCGCGCGAGCAATGGCGTCAACTGCCGGCGCAGCGGGCGGGACTGCTCGGAGTCGACCTTGCGGCAGTCGATCCCGCAGGCGGCGAGCAAGCGGCAGAGCGCCGGGGCCTCGTCGCTCGGCTCGGCCAAGGTCAGGATCAATGGGCGGTAGCGGCTCATGGCCGCCGCCAGCGCGGTCGCATCCAGCGCGCCGCCCAACAGCGGCACGGCCGGCTCGAGATCCGGCGCGGTCCCGAGCAGACGCTGCTCCAGATCCAGTCCGAAGCGCTCGAAGCGTTGGATCACCTGCGAATCGACCTCCTTCGGCATGAAGGACTCGTCGATTCGCTCCCCCGCCCAGTAGAGTCTCAAGACAGGGAGACCGAGATCCAGCCGTGCCCGCTCCCATTGGTCCAGCGAGGCCGGATCCGGCATCGGCGTGCGCGCATCCGCGAAGGGGTCTGCCAGCAGATCCCGGGGCTGCAGCCGATAGTGCGTGGTGTTGTCGAGGATCGACCACAGCCGGGGGACCAGACAGACCCGCAACTCCTCGGCGAGGCGCAACGCCAGCATGGGTCCGTGGCGCGCCAAGGCAAGCCGCAAATCCAGGACGCACAGCCAGCCCTTGGTGTCGACCGTGACCTGAAACGGCGGGAGCGGACCCATGGCGCAGCTCCGGTGTCAGGCACTTAGGAGGCGAGCGCCAGGGAGGGCTTGCGCGTCTTCAGCCCCAGGGTCGAGCGCATGGCGCTGCCGACACCCGGGAAGGCGCGGCCCTCGGCGGTCATCCGGTAAGCGGCGATCCAGGCCTCGGCGTGCGCGCCGAAGGGCCGCGCTTCGGAGCGGAAGACAAGCGGGTCGGCGGTCGTCTCGAAGTCCTGATCCGCGATCCACTGCAGGATGCGCCGGCCGCTCTCGGCCATCTTGGCGCGCTGCGAGAGCTCCGCCATACCGCCGAGATGACGGTTCGAGACGACCTCGATCACGTCCCACTTGGTGTTGGCGTCGAACGCCTTCTTGATGTCGGGCTGATCGAAGAGGTCGAGCAGGGTGCTCAGGTAGTGGCCCGTCTCGTGGGTCAGCGCCAGGATGTTGCCGTAGCTCGCGCGGTCCAACGCGAAACGCAGGTCGGTGCCGAGCCGCTGAATGCTGGCCAGATTGCCGAAGGGTCGGTCGTCGATGTCCTGCGAGCCACGGATCACCTCGCCGACGGTCATATCCCGGAAATACTGAGCCATCGCCGCCATGAAGGCGACGAGCTGCCGGTGGAAGCCCTGGTTGACCACCGCCCCGGCCGGCGCCGGTGCGCTGCCGTAGTTGAACACCCGCCGATAGGCGATCATGCGATCGCGCAACGCATAGCGCAGCGGCTTCCATTTCTCCAGGATGTAGAGCGCCCGCGCACCCGGCCCGCGCTGCACCCGCATCCGCCCGAGCTGAAAGAGCTGGCGCAGCACGTCGGCCACCTGAAATGCCTTCATACGCTCGTGCTGATAGATGAAATACAGCTCGGCGGCGGCGTGGAGCTGGCTCGGGATCACCGACTCGTCGAAATCCGGCACCAGATGCGCGTAGGGCAGTTCCCCGAAGGGAAGAACACCCTTCGCACCGAAGCCGATCAGGTCGGCGAAGCCGAGACTGGAATCGCCGGACGCCCCTTTCTGGAGCTCGCCGAAGCGTTTCTCGAACTCGCCTTCGAGGTTCTTGCGTTCCTCCGGCGGCAACTGCTCGAGCTGCTCACGCAGGAAGCGCTGCCAGAGGCGGGTGATGGTTTCGTAGTTTTCGTAGGCCATGGTCTCCTACCTCTTAAGGCTGCGGACCGCTGCGTGATGGTGCGGCAAGGCTCGGATGCGAGGGCGCGCTCTCAAAGTTATTTCTCGTTTTGCTGCTTTGGAGATCCAGGAGACGCAGACGACGGTTGCGACGATCTTTGGCTCGCCCTTGGCTTCTTCTGCTGTTCTGGGTTCTCACTCTTGACCGGGGCGCAACAACTATCGGACTCGCGATCAAGGATTCGGCTAACAAAGAAGAGCTTTTGTTTCATATCGAGATTTGCTTGCTCGACGATTTCCTGAGCCTTCTGCAGTTGAAGATTGTCGGCGACTATCGTATACCGCTGCGCCGGAACTTTAGTGGCCTGAGTTGAAAAGCCAAACAACGCTTTCAATCTCCCAATTAACAGATTCTCGTCGTCGGCGGTGATATTGTCTGGCATCGCGAGGATGATCTGCGCGCCTACCTGGCGCTTCGTCAATCTAAGACCTTCTCTCAGATATTTGGCGGCCGGCTCGGCAAAGGTCTCTCCGTAACGGGTCGCGTCGGGGCGGCGTGCGCCGGACAGTTCACCAATCGCGTGAGCAACCGTTTCGGGGAATCCAAATTCTAGATCGCCGCAGTGTACCGGTGGCGATTCGCCGAGCGATTGCTCGATCGCGCAGATTGCCGCCTCAACTAAGTCCTGCGTCGGGACCAAGAGTCCGCGGGGATCTTCGATGTCACCCTTCGCGCTGTTGCTCGGCGACACCGTGCACTTATCTAGCTTGGTGCCCCAGTTGAAACAAGTCGGGGCCATGGTATGCAGCAGGTTCTCCCACTGCGCCTCGGCATCACGCTGTAAACACAGCTCTTCGCGCATAAGTTGAAGCGCGGATGCTTTGAATGGTGTTGGCTGCGTATTCTCTTCGGTTGGCGAGCAGTGCCACCAGAGACAATTGCGAATATTCGCAAGGTCCTTGTATAGATCCGATTTCGGCGGTACACATCTCAGTTGAACACAGGTCTTTTGGTCTTCGTTGCTGTTGTAGTCGAAATACGACTGTTCTTGTAGATGAATGCTTCCGAATTCAGTCGTGTCCTTCAAGAGCTGGTCAATTACGAAACCGAACGACGCGGCACGCTGTTCCGCCGTTCCCTTTCCTTTCGGATCGGTTCCCATCACATAGAGATCGATGGCGCGGTCGACGTCGTACAGGACCTTATCGAGCAAGACTTGGCAACGGACAGGGTCGGATCCGCACTCGCAGCCCAGATAGCAGTCGAGTGCCTGTGCGAGCTGTCCCCGCAACGCGGTCAACTTGAGCATGCGTTGCGACGGCGCGTCCGGGCCACCGATGCCGTAGAGCCCGTAGTGGGCGATCGCGGGTCGTGCGATATAGAGCAGGCGATAGCCGGCGCCGCTGCTGAAGGCGTCCAAAAAGGAACGGATGGCGTCCAGATAGGCCGAGAAGGGCGGTGCGGGCGGGTCGGGAATATTCTTGGTGATCATGATCAGCCGGCGGAAACGGCCCAAGGTCAGCTGGGCTGTCGCCCCGAGTGCGCGCAGATCCTCGGCGCTGCCGCGCGTGGCCCAATGCACGAGCTCGTCCAGCACGCGCGCGACATGGTTCTCTTGGAACAAGGGGCGCAGCTCGGTGAGCCCGCTGCCGTCGAGATATTCCATCACCTGACGCAAGGCATGCTGACCATAGGCCCACTCGTCCTGCTCCAGGACGGCGTGCCGGCTGCCGATGAGGTTGCGCAAGCTGTTGATGACGGCGTCGCGGCGAGCCTGTAATTCGCTCGCCGGGGCCTGGAGCAGAAAACGACCGCCACCGAAACCCGCTTGGGCAATGGTCTCGCCGATCGTGACAAGGATGACGCTGGCGACCTCGTCGAGGCTCTTGGCAAGACTGCGATACTGGTGGCCCATTCCCGGGGTCAGAGCGCCGACGAATCGGGCCATCCGGGCGTAGTCACCCAACAGCCGACGTGTCGCCATCGCCTGATCACGCTGCCAGGGATCGAGGGCGAAGCGGGCAGCGTTGACGCCTTCCGCAACCGACTGGCGGATGTGTTGAGCCCAGCCGCGCAGCTCCGGGTGGACATTCTTCAGCAGGGCGTGACCGACCAAGGCGTCGAGGTCACGCGAGACATCGTCCCGGGCCTGCTTCAATTCTACGGAGGTCGAGGTTTCGACCGGAGCGCGGGTCTCGATCCGCGTCACCTTGAAGAACGGCAGCCCGGCCGCTTCTTGATCCAGCGCGGCCTGCTCGTCCACATACCGCTCGCGCAGTGCGTTGGAGATGGCCTCCGGGTCACGCGGGTCGCTGACGCGCAGGTGTCGGCGGATCAGGTTGTCCAAGGCGACGGCCGCCTGCGAGCGCTCGGCGGGGAGCGCACTGGTGTTGGTCTGTTGGCTCATGGTCTCACCTCGATGCTCAAGCGGCGATTGGCAGTGGGTCGTGTGCGACGGCGCTCGGGGCCTTGGCCGGTCTAGATAGATGTCGGATGACGAGGTCGGAGAGCGGGCCGGCCGAGGCGCCCATCCCCAGTGCGTAGCGGCTGGCGCTGACCAGGAAACGCGGCGGCAGATCGGCCGGAATCCGATTGTTCGCCAGCGCCTTGGCGCCGTCGCGGATGGCGCGCTCGTCCTCCCTGCGGAAGAGGATGACGTCCGCCAGCGCCCGCTGCGCCAGCCCGCGCCGGGTTTGGAAGGCGACCTCGTCGACCACGGCGGGGATCACGCCGTCCGCGCTCGAGAGCAGGGCCGAGGGGATGCGGTGGCCGCGCGGGAGCCGATACAGGGTCTTCCAGACCTCGCGCACCCGACCGGCCTCGGCGTCGAATCCCATCCGCGCCAACATCTCGGCAAGGATCAGCGCGCGCAGATACCCGGTCGGATGCGCGCCGCCCGGCTGGTAGGTCACCGTCCGTTGAACAGGATGGGCGAGGAAGTCCAGCATGCCCCAGGCCGCAGCCGGTCCGCCGAGGAGGAGGGCGGCCAAGTCCGCGAAGATCTCCTTGTGCCAGCGCCGGTAGATGCTCCCGACCAGGGCGGGCGCGTTGGTCCGCGCCAGGCGTCGGACGACGGCATCCTGGTTCTCCTGCCAGAGCCCCAGGTCGGCCTGCAGGTTGTGCGCGACCTCATGGAGGAAGACCGCCTGCCAGGGGTTGTCTCGATCCCACGGGATGCGGATCAACGGAAAGGGGTTGGGCTCGCCGAGCAGCCGAGACAGTGCGATGCCGCGGCGCGTGGTCGCGGGCGAGTAGCCGTGCTCCATATAGGTCAGAGGTTTCAGCAGGGGTCCGCGAAAGACCAGGGGCGCGGCACGGCGCACGGCGGCGTAGCAGTCCATGGCGATGGCGTCATGAGCCGCCAGCGCCGGTGCAAAGGCCGATCCGCGTTGGCTGAAGACCTCGAAAAACATGCCGAATGCACGCCGTGCGCGGTCGATCTCGCGTTCCACCAGGGCCAGATAGACCAGCACCCGATGAGGCGAGGATGCACGCCAGTGCTGTTTCAGGAACGCCGCGCGTGCCGCGACCTGCCGGTCGATCTCGCGCAGCCGCCGATTGGCAGCCGCGAAATGCGCTGCCGAGGGGGCGTAGGGTCGATCCTGCGCCCGTAACCCGACCCGCTCGGGCGTGAGGTTCGACAGACGACGCGCCCTCGCGATCAGCGTGCGGACCTTGTCCTGCAGGAAGGGTCGTACCGTTGCGGGCATGGTCATCGTCGTGTCTCCGCTCGAGCGGCCGGGTTGCTGGCGTCCCTATTGGTAAGCCCAACGCACGCAACGGCGACGCATCCCGCGCGTCGGCCGAGCCGCGCGCGCGGCCGCGCGTCGTACTTGCCGTGGATCGGCCATGGTGCGATAGGTGTTGCGCGCGAGTTGCCGGACCGCGGTTTGACCGGTCACGGGCCGACCTTGCGCCACTTGCCGCGCGATATCCGCCCCTGTCTTACGTACCACCGTGCCGGCCGTGCGCAGCAGCTGCCGAGCCGCCGGGTTGGCATGGACGGCTTGCGCGGTTCCCGCGAGTCCCCGGATGAGTTGCGGCGCCACCCGCATGATGGCCTGACCGGCTTGGGGGATCAGGCGGGCGGCCAAGGGCACGAGTGCGCCCAAGAATGCCTCGGCCTCGGCCTCGTCTTCGGCCTCTGCGGCGAGGGCCGCGAACTGATCCATCTGATCAGGGAGGAGCCCCGATAGTCCGCCGCCGACGGTGTTGCCGAGAATTCCACCGGCCAAGGCGCCCCCGGGACCGCCGAGACCCAGGCCAATGGCAGTTCCGGCTGCCGTTCCGGTGCCCTGGATCGCACCGCGTGCGGCATTCAGGGCGACGCGCCGCTGCACGGAGCCCGGTCGGGTCAACCAGCCCCAAGCGCTACCGAGGAATTCGTCATCCTCGAAGAGGTCGTCCTCGTCGAACACGTCGAAGTCCAAACCGGCATCCCAGTCGTCGAAGGCATCGGCTTCGAGCAGGTCGTAAGCATCGTACATGGCGGTTCTCCTGCCGGTTCGAGCGGCTCAGGCGGCGCTGATGGTGATGCGGGCCGGACCTTGGATGACGTAGGTGCGCGGGCGGACGGTTCGCTTACGCACCACGGTCGAGATCCGCTGCCGCGCGACCGGGGAAGGCCGGGCGAGCTTTCGGGTCATGGCCGGGCTGCGCGCGACCTTGGCTGCGGTGCGCCGCACCGCCTTCACCGCGGTTGCCGGAGATGCCGCCTTGGCCGCGGCGGTTCGCTTCACGCTCTTGGCGATCTTTGGCATCGCCCGAACAGCGGCCGGTCCGCGTGTGTTGGTGAGGCTCTTCGCGGCACGGGTCATCTGTTTAACGACCTGTTTGCGGGCCGACGGCGAGAGTCGGGCGGCCTTGGACTTGAGCACCGTGCGTGCGGTCAGGCCGGCGACGATCGGCAGGGCTCGCGGATCCCGTGCGGCCAATTCGGCGAAGGCGTCGAGTGCCTCTTCCTCGCTGGCACCCTCGGCCCGGAGACGCTGCACCAGGTTGGCGCCTTGGCCAACCAGACCGGCAACGCCACCGACGGCCTGGGCGTAGGGGTGCGGGATCAGGCTGGCCACTTGGGACACGCCGCGGGCGATGTTACCGACCATGGGGGCCGCACGGCGCACGGCCTTGAACACGCGCCCGCCGACCTTCTTCAGCCCTTTGATTAAACGTCCAAAGAATTCGTCGGCATCCTCAGCGCCCAGCGCGTAGGCCATGACGTCCTCGAGCGCATTCTCGGCGTCCTCGTAGTCGTCTTCGTAGCCGTCGAATCCATCGTCGAATTCGTCGTACGCCTCGAAGTCGTCCATCGCCTCGAGGTCGAAGTAGGACTCGTCGTCGTAGGCCTCCGCCTCCATGCCCTCGGCAAAGTCATCCTCGAAGTCGTCCTCGAAGTCGTCCATACCGAGGTCTTCGAGCTCGTCGCCCATCAATGCGGCCCCTTCAGCCTCTGCGGCTGCGAAGTCGTCGTAGAGATCGTCTTCGAATGCACCCATGGCGCTGCCTCCTCATCGAGGTTTCTCGGATGTTCAGGAATCCTTCGGAAGCGGACCCCCCGTATCTCGATCGACAAGGGGATCGACAAGGGCGCCGGCTTTCCGGACGCGACCCGGTGTCGCTGATGCAAGGGTGGCTCGCGCTCGGCAAATGCGCTAGGCGCACGTTTTTGGACGCTTTTTTGGAGGCGTCCGTTTGAGCTACGGGAAATTGCGGAGCATGCCGCGGACGTCTCAATGGACGTCAGCAGAGCGATTCGACGGGGATTTCGCGCCTTGCCCGGAGAAAACTCGAACGCAGTCGGTATACCATCGGCAGATCCTCTTTCCTCCCGAGAAGCTCCCCTCATGGATCTGCGCGCCCTCTGTCTCGCCCTATTGCTGATGCCCGCGGCGCAGGCTGCGGATGTGCCCGTCGAGTCTGCATCCCGAACGACGGAATCAGATCCGCATCTGGACCCGGAGCGGGAACAGCGGGGCTACATGGGCGCCGCGGTCTGCGCGGAGTGCCACCAAGCGGAGTTTGACCTCTGGAAGGGTTCCGACCACGACCATGCCATGACGGAGGCAACACCGGACACCGTGCTCGGGGATTTCGACGACGCGGAGATCGAGGCCCACGGAGTCAAGTCCCGCTTCTTCCGTCGGGATAGCGGCTACTTCGTGCAGACCGACGGACCCGACGGGGAGCTTCGGGACTATCCGATCCGCTACACCTTCGGTTGGTCCCCTCTGCAGCAATATCTGATCGAGTTTCCGGGCGGCCGGCTCCAAGCGCTCGGCCTGGCCTGGGACACGCGCTCGCCGGAGCAGGGCGGCCAGCGCTGGTTCCATCTCTATCCCGACGCCGACCCCGATGCGCCGATGGACCACAACAACCCGCTGCATTGGACCGCCGCGGACCAGACCTGGAACTATCAATGCGCGGACTGCCATTCGACGGATCTTCAGAAGCGCTACGACGCCGAGCAGCATGTCTATGACACGCGCTATGCCGAGATCAACGTCGCCTGCGAGGCCTGTCACGGACCAGGCGCCCGCCACGTCGAATGGGCCAGGGCGAAGGCCGCCGGAGAGAACGCCGAGACGGCTGCGGCGACCGATGCCGCCGGCCGCGGTCTACTGGTCGATCTCAAAGATCGCGACGGCGGTGTCTGGCAGATCGATCCCGAGACGGGCAAGCCGGCGCGATCCGTGACCCGATCGCCTCAAGGTGGCCCCCATGTCCAGACCGAGACGTGCGCCCGCTGTCACTCCAGGCGCGGGCGTATCCAGGATGAGCTGACCCCCGGAGACCCCCTGCACCAGGGTTTTCGGCTCGCCTTGCTGGACCCCGCGCTCTACTTCCCGGACGGACAGATCAAGGACGAGGTCTTCGTCTATGGCTCCTTCATCCAGAGCCGGATGTACCATCAGGGGGTCGTGTGCGGCGACTGCCACGAGCCCCATAGCCTCGACCTGCACGCCGAGGGCAACGCCGTCTGTGCCCGCTGCCATACGCCAGCCCGTTATGATTCACCCGAGCATCATCACCACCAAACCGGCTCGACCGGTGCCGCGTGCGTGGCCTGTCATATGCCCCAGCGCTATTACATGGTCGTGGACGAGCGCGCCGATCACAGCCTGCGCGTGCCGCGGCCGGATCTGTCCCTGAAGCTCGGCACCCCCAATGCCTGCAATGCATGTCATCAGGACAAGGATGCCGCCTGGGCGGCGACCGCCGTGGAGACCTGGTATCCGGACTCGGCGTATCGGGGGCCCCACTTCGGCGAGGCGCTGCACGCCGCCGACACCGATGCCCCGGATGCGACCATGCGTTTGCTCGCTCTCGCGGCAGACCCGAACCAGCCGGCCATTGCCCGCGCCAGTGCATTGGAACGGCTCCGCGACCACCCGGATCCGAGTGCACTCATGACCGTGCAACGTCTGCTCGCCGACCCGCAGGCGCAGGTACGCGCGCAAGCGGTGCGCGTCCTGGACCTTGCGGACCTGCAGACCCGGGTCGAGCTGGCCTGGCCATTGCTGTCCGATCCGGCGCTCACGGTGCGACTGGAGGCCGCGCGCGTGCTGGCGCCGGTCATGACGCAAGGGATCGGGGGCGAGCTGGCGGAGCGTCTGAGTGCCGCCTTGGAGGCGTACGCAATCGCGGAGATGGTGAATGCCGACCGACCCGAGGCACACCTGAATCTCGGCTTGCTGGCGTTCGAGGCCGGCGAGACCCACGTGGCCGAGCAGGCGTATCGCACCGCTCTGAGTCTGGATCGGCGGTTTACTCCGGCGCGGGTGAATCTGGCCGATCTCTATCGGGCGCTGGGCCGAGAGTCCGAGGCCGCGGCGGAGCTGACGGCCGGGCTCGCCGCCGAGCCCGTCACCATGTCCGAGCGCGCAGACCTGCATTTCGCGCTGGGCCTCGCGCAGGTCCGCTCGCAGCGGCTCGATGCGGCCGTCGAAGAGCTTGCGCGTGCCGCCGAGCTGTCCCCGCAGAACAGTCGCTATGCCTACGTCTATGCCGTTGCGCTCGACAGTGCCGATCGGACCTCGGAGGCGCTTTCCGTCCTGGAAGCCGCCCACGGGAAAGCCCCGACTGATCGCGACATCCTGATCGCCTTGGTCCAATACAACGTCAAGCTCGACCGCGCGGATGCCGCCGAGCGCTGGCTCGAGAGACTCGGCGTCCAAGCTCCGGACGACCCGATCCTGATGCAGCTGAAGGAGCAGATCAGGGCGCGCCGGGACGGCGGGACACCGACCGCCGGCTGAGCGGCGTCTGCGCCACAAACACCGTCGCGCCGATTCGATGCAATGATGAATCGCAATGCTTTTTATGCGATTGTGTGCAAACCGCGGCGATCGGTCATCGGATCCCGTGGATTCATCGGCATGACTTCACGACATATAACCACCACGCTGGAGGAGCATCCCGTATGACTTCGAGACCGACCCGATGCGCCGCGACCGCGGTCCCGGCTCTACTCGCGTTGGCGCTGGCGGCGCCCCTGCATGCGCAGTCTCCAGCTGCGCCCCCGTCGGCATCACCCGCTGCCGACAAACCCAACATCCTGGTCGTCTGGGGCGACGACATCGGCCAATCCAACATCAGTGCCTACACCCATGGTCTGGTCGGGTATCGGACCCCGAACATCGACCGCATTGCCGACGAGGGCGTGACCTTCACGGACTATTACGGCGAGCAATCCTGCACCGCGGGCCGGTCTTCCTTCATCACCGGTCAAAGCGTCTTCCGCACCGGTCTGTCGAAGGTCGGGCTGCCCGGCGCCAAGGAAGGGATGAGCGAGAAGGATCCGACCATCGCCGGTCTGCTCAAGGCGCAAGGCTACGCGACCGGGCAGTTCGGCAAGAACCATCTCGGCGACCGCGACGAGCACTTGCCGACCAACCATGGCTTCGACGAGTTCCTCGGCAACCTCTATCACCTCAATGCCGAGGAAGAACCGGAAAACGAGGACTACCCGAAGGATCCCGAATTCAGGAAAAAATTCGGTCCGCGCGGGGTCATTCATTCCTGGGCCATGCCCGACGGCACGCAGAAGATCGAGGACACCGGCCCGCTCACCAAGAAGCGCATGGAGACGATCGACGACGAGACGTCCGACCGAGCGCTCGCCTACATCGAGGAGCAGACCAAGGCCGGCAAGCCTTGGTTCGTCTGGTGGAACGGCACCCGGATGCACTTTCGCACCCATGTGAAGGACGAATTGCGCGGCATCTCCGGTCAGGACGAATATGCCGACGGCATGGTCGAGCATGACCGGCACATCGGCAAATTCCTCCAAAAACTCGACGACCTCGGCATTGCCGACAACACCATCGTCTTCTACTCGACGGACAACGGTCCCCACTACAACACCTGGCCGGACGCCGCAGCGACTCCTTTCCGCGGCGAGAAGAACACCAACTGGGAAGGAGGCTGGCGCGTACCCGCCATGGTGCGCTGGCCGGGCCGCATCGAGCCAGGTCAGTGGAACAACCAGATCGTCCATCACATGGATTGGCTGCCGACCTTCCTCGCGATCGCGGGCGCGCCGGACATCAAGGACAAGCTGTTGACCGGTTATCAGGCGAACGGGCGCGACTACAAGGTCCATCTCGATGGTTACGACATCCTGCCGATGCTCGAGGGCGAGACGGACAAGAGCCCCCGCCACGAGATCTTCTATTTCTCCGACGACGGCGATCTGACGGCACTCAGGTACGACGACTGGAAGATCCTCTTCATGGAACAGAAAACGCCGGGTACCCTCAGGGTCTGGATGGATCCCTTCATCCCGCTGCGCGTGCCGCTGGTCGAGAATCTGCGGCGCGATCCCTACGAGCGTGCCGAGATCACCTCCAACACCTACTACGACTGGGTGCTCGAGCGCGCCTATCTGCTGGTCCCGGCCCAGGCCTACGTCGGTCGATTCCTGGAGACCTTCCAGGCGTTTCCGCCACGCCAAGAGGCCGCGAGCTTCAGCCTGGATAAGGTCCTCAAGACGTTGACCCCCGACGGCGGTTGAGGCTCGGCAGAGCGCTCTCGACGAACGGCGATGCTCCACAAGGTGTCGCCGATCGTCGTTGACGGATTTCGCTCTGGACGCAGTTCAGATTCGATGACTTCGATCGTCTGCGCGTCAAACGGCGCGCCGCCAAGGGATAAGCCGCCCAGCCGGCCGGCCAAGCGGCCAATACCGCGGCGCCTTCTTGACCGCGGGACTGATCCGAAACCATGACGAGGCCCTCCATGCGCTTGCATACACTGATCGCGTCAATGCTCGTGGTCGCATCGGCCAGCGCCGATCCGCTGCCCTCCTGGAACGAGGGTCCGGCCAAGCAGGCGATTACCGCATTCGTGTCCGACGTGACCGATGCGTCGGGGCCGGAGTTTGTGCCGCCCGCCCGCCGTATCGCGGTATTCGACAACGACGGCACCCTCTGGGTCGAGCAGCCCATGTACACCCAGTTTGCGTTCGTCCTGGACCGGCTCCGGACGCTGGCCCCGGCGCACCCGGAGTGGAAGACCGAGCAACCCTTCAAGGCCGCGCTCGAAGGGGACATGAAAACCCTGGGCGAGGCCGGCATGGATGGCCTGATGCAGTTGCTCATGGCGACACACGCCGGGATGACCACCGATGAGTTCGAGATGATCGCGGCGGACTGGATCGGCGCCGCGCGCCACCCGAGGTTCGATCGGCCCTACACCGAGCTGGTCTACGAGCCCATGCTCGAGCTGCTGACCTATCTGCGCGCGAGCGGTTTCAAGACCTTCATCGTTTCCGGCGGCGGTGCGGACTTCATGCGTCCCTGGGCCGAGGGTGTCTACGGGATACCGCCGGAGCAGGTGATCGGCTCCGAGATCGCCCGCCGCTTCGAGCTGCGCGAGGGCGTGCCGGTGATCGTGCGCGAGCCCGAGGTGGCCTTCGTCGACGACAAGGCAGGCAAGCCGGTGGGCATCCAACGCCACATCGGGCGCCGTCCGATCCTCGCCTTCGGCAACTCCGACGGAGACATCCAGATGCTGCAATGGACAACCGGCGCGCCCGGCCCGCGGCTTGGTCTGATCCTCCATCACACCGATGCCGAGCGCGAGTATGCGTACGACCGAGACAGCCATGTCGGCAAGCTCGACACGGCACTGGAGTTGGCTCCCGGGAATGGTTGGGTGCTGGTCTCCATGAAGGACGCCTGGTCGAAGGTGTTCGCGCCTGCGCACGAGTCGTCGTTACCGGAGAAGTGAGTTTTCGTTGCCTTGATCTCAAACCAAGCGCCGGGAGAGCGCATACCATCGCGAGGACATCCATGCGGAACCTAGGGTACCGTCTCGGCCGATCGCTGGCCCCAATCATTGTCGCCGTCTGCGTCGTCGTCACGGTGCCGTTTGCGCTCGGAGCGGAGTCGACCGCGCCCCCGGACGAGACTTTCCCCGCCGAGCAGATCGAGCAGCTCGTCGCGCCCATCGCGCTTTACCCCGATGCCCTGATCGCCCAAATCCTTATGGCCAGCACCTATCCGCTGGACGTGGTGCAGGCGAAGCGTTGGCTCGATGACCAGGACGATCTCGAGAACGAGGCCCTCGATCAGGCGGTCGAGGACCAGCCATGGGACGACAGCGTCAAAGCGCTGGTCTTCTTCCCCAGCGTGCTCGAGTTCATGAGCGACAACCTCGACTGGACCCAAGACTTGGGCGATGCGGTACTGGCCCAGCAGGGCGAGGTGACCGATACCATCCAACGCTTGCGGGGCGAGGCCGACGAGGCAGGTGCGCTCGAAGACAACGCGCAGCAGCGTGTCGAGAAGGCCGGCGACACCATCATCATCCAGCCCGCGGAACCGGAGGTGGTCTACGTGCCCACCTACGATCCGGTGAAGGTCTACGGGGAGAGCAGCCCCCCGGCGCAGTCGTATTACCCGGACGCCTACGCCGATGCGACCGCCAGCTACGAGTCCGGTTTCGCGGCGGGTCAGGCCGCGGAGGCCTCTTCGTCGAGCACGGCCGATACCGGCACAGGGAGCTTGGTCAATTTCGGCCTGGGTGCCGTCGCCGGCGGTCTCCTCACCGCCGCGATCATGTGGGACGACGATGACGACTGGAACGACCGGCTCTACTACGGTGGTCCAGGCTATTACGGTGCTCCGAGCTACTGGGGCCGGCCGGCCTACTGGAACAACAACGGCTGGCGCGAGCCGGCCAACATTAACATTGACCGGACTCGCAACATCGATATCGACCGCAACGTCGAGCGCGGCGACATCAACGTCAACCGCGGCATTGTCGGCAACGAGGTCAAAAAGTGGGAGCACAACCCCGAGCGGCGCGGCGGCGTGCGTTACCGGGATTCCTCCACCGAGAAGCGGTTTGCCGCCAAACGTACCGAGGGCCCCGTGAGTCGGGACCAGGCACGCGGACACGTGAAGGGCGCAGAGCGCCCGCTTAAGGCCCCCGGTCTCGATCAAGTCAAGCGCGACGCGGCGGCGAGCGGCAAGGTGGCAGAGCTCAAGGATAAACGCCCGGCCGCGAGCGAGGCGCGTGCCAAGGTGCAGGCCAAGGCCCCGGCGGTCAAGGCGAAGGCGCCGGCGGCCAAGGTCAAGACCAAACCCAAGGTCCAGGCGGCGGCCGCCAAGAAGCGCCCCGTCAACCGCGACGTCAAGCGTCCGGCGGTCGCGCAGGCGAAGCGCCCGGCCCAAGTTGCGTCCAAACCCTTGGCAAAGCGTCCCGCGACAGGGGGTTCCAAACCCAAGGCGAGCGCCTTCAAGGCCGGCAAACCGGCCGCGGCGCGTGCGGCCAGCAACCGCGGCGGGGCCAGTCGGGCCAAGGCAGCCAACCGAGGCGGCGGTGCCCGGTCCGGCGGGATCAAAAGGCGCTGACGGCGGTGCGCCTGATTGCGCCGGGACCTTTGTTGTCATGCATGCCGGCGAGATACGAGCGAACCCCTCGATCAGCGTATCTTGCCTCTCGATGCGGAACGGAGATTATGAAGAAGATCACTTTGCTGCTGGCCGTCTTGATCGCCCCATTGCCGTGTGTCGCCGTCTCGGCCGCCGAGGATGCCCCGCCCCCGGCGGAGGTGTCGGACGCCGAGGTGCCTGTCCAACCCCCGATGCATTTCGAGACTCCGGACGCCGCCGTGATGGCCTTGATCGACGCGTCCGAAGCAGAGGGTCGGGATGCCCTCTACGCGGTGCTCGGCTCCGACCTCGACGAACTGGTGTCGGGCGACCCGGTCGCGGATGCCGCCGATCGCCGGAGCTTCGTGGAATTGGCGCGCGAGGAGGCGGATCTGGAAGACGAGACGGAGGACAGCGCCATCCTCTCGATCGGCCCGAACGACTGGCCGTTCCCGATCCCCTTGGCCAAGGACGACGAAGGCTGGTATTTCGACACCCGGGCGGGTGTGGAGGAGTTGCTTGACCGCCGCGTCGGACTCAACGAGCTGCACGCCGTCGCGACCGCCCGTGCCTTCGTCGATGCGCAGCGCGAGTATGCCGCCGCCGACCCGAACGGCGACGGCATCGGCGTCTACGCATCGCGTTTGTGGAGCACCGACGGCAAACGGGACGGACTCTATTGGCCTACGCGCGAGGGCGAGCCCGATAGTCCCATGGGTCCGCTGGTGGGCGAGGCGGTCGACGAGGGCTACCGGACCGGCGAGGCAGGGCAGCGGCCGCGTCCCTATCACGGCTACTACTTTAGGATCCTGACGGCCCAAGGACCCGCTGCGCCCGGAGGTGCGCGGAGCTATCTCGAGGACGGACGCCTCGTCGGAGGATTCGGTCTGGTCGCTTGGCCGACGAGCTACGGAAACTCCGGCATCATGAGCTTTCAGGTCAACCAACGGGGCATCGTCTACGAGGGGGACTTGGGGGACGACACCGGAGGCGTCGCCGCGTCGATCGATGCCTATGATCCGGGCGACGGGTGGGAGCCCGTGGTGGACTGATCGAGAGGGCCGTTCGGTCGGCGGCAGGCCGCGGGCAAGCGACGGCAAGTGTTTTGCGTGGACTGTTGCCATCAACCGCCACTCTGCCCCATGGTAGGCCTTTCGGCGGTCCGGGAGCCGTGGTCTCAGTGGAGCCTTGATGGATGATTGACACGATCAGTTGGTTGGCCATCGCCTTCGGGGCCGGTCTCGCGGCACGGCAGATGGGTTTGCCGCCGCTCGTGGGTTATCTGGTGGCCGGCTTCGGACTGCACGCTTTCGGTGCGGAGTCGACCCCGATGGTCAACACCCTGTCCGATCTGGGTGTGACCCTTCTGCTCTTCACCATCGGTCTGAAGTTGAAGTTGAAGAGCCTGGCCGAGCCTCAGGTCTGGGGCGTCGCCGCAATCCACATGATTGCCTTCGTCGGCCTGGTCGTCCCCGTTTTACTGTCCTTGGGCGCGCTCGGCTTGCCCCATCTGGACGCGGTCGGACACCGCGAGGCCATCGTCCTGGCCTTTGCGCTGAGCTTCTCGAGCACCGTGTTCGCGGTCAAGGTGCTCGAGGAGAAGGGCGAGATGGGCTCGCTCTACGGCACCATCGCGATCGGGATTCTGATCGTGCAGGACCTGGCCGCGGTGCTCTTCTTGGCCTTCTCGATGGGCAAGGTGCCGACGCTCTGGTCCTTGCTGCTCCTGGCCTTTATCCCCTTGCGCGGTGTCATTGGCCGGGTGCTGGAGCGCGCCGGACATGGCGAGCTTCTGCTCCTGTTCGGGATCACCTTCGGCCTTGGCGGTGCCCAGCTCTTCGAGCTGCTGCATATCAAGGGTGATCTGGGGGCCCTGCTGCTCGGGGTGCTGATCGCGCCCCATGCCAAGTCGGGCGAGTTGGCGAAGACACTCCTCGGGCTCAAGGATCTCTTCCTGGTCGGGTTCTTCCTGAGCATCGGCTTGACCGCGGCGCCGAGTATGGACATGGCGCCTGTGGTGATGGTGCTGCTGTTGGTTCTGATCGCGAAGGGTTTTTTGTTCGAGCAGCTCCTGTTGGCCTTTCGGCTGCGTGCCCGCACCGCCTTGCTCGGGAGCCTGTCGCTTGCGAGCTACAGCGAGTTCGGTCTGATCGTTGCCGCCATCGCCGAGGAGTCCGGCTGGCTGTCGTCGGACTGGCTCGCGATCATCGCCATCACCGTCGGCTTGTCCTTGGTGATCGCCTCCTGGCTCAACGCGCGTTCTCACGACCTCTACGAGTTGTTCAGCGACCGGCTGCGACGCCAAGAGCGTAGGGTCCGTCTCCAGGTCGAGCGCGAGATCGATCCCGCGGACGCCAACGCCATGATCATCGGGATGGGGCGCGTCGGCACCGGCGCCTACGACACGCTGACGATGGACAAGGGACTCAAGCCGGTCGGTATCGATGCGGACCCGGACGCGGTGGCGAAGCATGCAGCAAAGGGACGCAATGTCGTCCAGGGCAGCGCCACGGATGCCGACTTCTGGCACCGTCTGCATCTGGACGACGGTCACATCAAGCTGGTGCTGCTCGCGATGCCGCAGGTGTCGGAAAACGTCTTTGCCGCCGAGCACCTGATCAAGGAAGGCTTCGCGGGCACCATCGGTGCCATCGCGAAGTTTCCCGATGACGAGGCGATCCTGCGCGCAGCCGGCGTCAGCCAGGTCTTCAACCTGTATGCCGAGGCCGGTGCCGGTTTCGCCCAGCACGTCTGTACCGGACGCGGACGCGAGGTCGAGGAGCGAATCTCCCGAATGCCGGGCGTGGATGACGCGAGATGAGATCACTTCACGCAAAGCGGAGGATTCGGATGCGGTAGCGGCGCAACCGCGCCCGGTGCGATATGCGTTGTTTGTTGGAGTGGAATGGCCGCGCCGGCTCCGACGACTTTTGGAGTCGGCGCGGTGTAACCTATCAAAAACATTAAATTCTAAACCGCGTGTCGCTGGGATCGAGGATATCTCCGAAACCAAACGCACAATGAAAACGGCGCACGTCGCCCCGGACGCGGTTTAGGCGCTCATCGCCAGCGGAGGGCCGTCCAGGGCATCGACGAGATGTGGGATTTGCGACAAGGCCGGTGCGCCGTCCATGAGCAGGGCGATCGGCATGACCTCGAAGATCTCCTCGGGCGGCGCACCGAAATCGAGCGCGGCACGTGCGTGCAGGTGGATATGATCGCGGCGCTGCTCCACGAGCGCGATGCCCAGCGCGATCAGCTCCCGGACATGATGCTGGATCGGTCCGCGCCCGAGGACGTATTCACGCCAGGAATCCTCCCAGGAGTCCCACATCTCGCCGCCTTCACGCGGGCTCGCCTTGAGAAAGAGAGCGATCTTGCGGACCTGCGTGAGCTCGCCGGGCATGACGTGCAGCCGGATAGCCTCCTTCGTGTGGATGTCGATGCAGCGTCTGCACTGCTTCGTTAGGGCCATGCCCAAGGTGATCAGCTCTTTGTTTTTCCGATCGATGATGCCCTTGCGCGTACTGACCTGAGACATCTCGCTGATGATCTCGAGGAACTCCTCGAGACCGTACTCGCGGGCGCGGGTCAGGGACTGCTTGAAGGTGTCGATACTGCTCATATGCGTTGCTGCCGATGGGTGCGTGAAAAGATCGATGTGACCATGGGGTCTATTAGGTCCATTAGAAGTTTAGCAACTATTGTACCGTAGAATGTTGCAGTGCAGCAGGCGTCGGGCATCCGAGGCGAGGTTTTTTCTAACCGACGGGTTCAGGCGATCGGATCCTGTTCACACGATCGGCCGGAAGCGGTGCCGCCGATTGTCGCGAAGCGGCAACATCCCGGGATCGACGACTTGCAGTCGTCCTCTTCCGCCGGCCCTTCGAGGCGGGGGTCGGGAGGCGGGGGTAGGGTGGACGAGCGAGAGCGAAGTCCACCGAGTCCGACGTCGGCGCTGGTGGACTGCGTTGCGCTTGTCCACCCTACGGTTTTTCCTCCGAGGGTTGTTTACTCTAAGACTCCGATCGGCGATGTGACCGGCGATCGCAATCTCGCTTGCGCGATCCTGGTGACGGGCCCATATTGAGACTATGTGCCGCGCTCATCCCGCCACCGTCGTCCTGATCCTCTTCTGCGTCTTGGCATTCCAGACGCAGACCTGGTCGCGTGTCGCGCTGCCCTGCGAGCACATCGCCGATCTCGGCGGTAGCTGTCCCATGCACGGCACATCCCTCTCGCAAGGCGATCCGCAAGCCACGCCCGGAGACGGCGGCGATTCTCTCTTCGATTGCGCCAAGTGCGCCTTGGCCTATGCCCTCGGTGCCCTGCAGGTCGCGCCCTCTTCTGACCCCGCAAGTCCGCCCCCGTCCTTATCCGCTCCCGAGCTTGGATCGGACGATCACTTCTACCGGTTTTTCCCCGAAGGGCGCATCCGTCCGCCCAGACATCACCTCGCCTGATCTTCCGCCGACCCGGAGTCGAGTCCTCCGTCGACCGCAACCCCCTTGCGGCCGTCTTCCGTTCGATACCCCTCCCGGGCGGCATCCGTCATTTCGACGTCGGAGGCGACGAACATGTCAATTTTCGATCGAGCACAACGATCCCCCGCCCGTATGCAACGGCTCCGGATCGGGTTTCTTGCCGCACTGATCACCGCCGGTCTTTTGGCCGGCTGCGAAGCGGCCCAGCCGCCGACCCCGACCTCCGGCGAGACCGGAGACGAAACGCAGGCCGAGAGCGAACGCCTCGCCGGCGCCTCGGGCGAGTCCGCGATGGAGCACGCGCTCAAGCATCTCGACCCCAAGTACGTGTGCCCCATGCATCCCCAGATCGTCCGGGACGAGCCCGGGAGCTGCCCGATCTGCGGCATGGACCTGGTGAAGAAGATGATGGATCCCATGGTCGGCAAGTATCCGGAGGTCGCGCTGCGTCCGGCGGTGATGCAGAACCTAGGCATGCGCATCGGAACGGTGGAGCGCGGGACACTCTGGAAATACATCCGCACGGTCGGACGGGTGGAGTTCGACGAGACGCGTCTTGCACACATCCATCCGCGTGCCGATGGTTGGATCGAGGATCTGACGTTGCGCGCCGAGGGCGAGCGTGTCGCCAAGGGTCAGGACCTGGCCGAGATCTATGCCCCGGCGATGCTCTCCGCACAGGTGGATTTCCTTCAAGCACTGGAGCCGCAGCCGCGCGGCGTGTCCCAGGTCAAGGCGGACAAGGCCCGCAATCTGCTGCGTCTGCTGGATATCCCGGAGGATGTGATCCGGGAGATCGAGAAGCAACGCGAGCCCCGCAACAGGCTCCCGATCCGCGCACCGATCGAGGGCATCGTCACCGGGCTGAAGGCGCGCCAGGGCATGTATGTCACGCCCGAGACGGAGATGTTCACCATTGCCGATCTCAGCCGGGTTTGGGTCATGGTCGACGTCTTCGAGGCCCAGATCGACTGGCTTGCGCCCGGGCTGACCGCCGAGATCCGAGTTCCGGCGCGCCCCGGAAAGGTCTGGGATGGACGGGTCGACTATCTCTACCCCGAGCTCGATCCCGAAACCCGCACACTGCGCGTACGGTTGGTCTTCGACAACCCGGATCTGGCGCTCAAGCCCAACATGTTTGCCGACGTCATCATCTACGGCGGACCCAAGCGCGACGTGCTCAAGATCCCGGCCGAGGCCATGATCGTCACCGGCGAGCGCGCGACCGTGGTCAAGGTGGTCGAGGAGGGGCGCTTCCAGCCGATCGACGTCGTCGCGGGGATGGAGCGTGCCGGCGAGGTCGAGATCCTCTCGGGGCTCGAGGAGGGCGATCGGATCGTCCTCTCCGGTCAGTTCCTCATCGACTCCGAATCCAGCCTGCAGGCGAGCTTCATGCGCTTCCCGACCGGTGACGCCTCGGGGACGGACGGCTCCGAGATGCCCGGAGGCGCACATGCGAACCACTAGCCTTCGCTTTCGTTTCGATCGCCCGAAGGCCGCCGTCGGGAGGACGTCGCGATGAAACAGGTTATCCTCTGGTCGCTTCGCAATCGTCTCCTCGTACTGCTCTCGGCCGTGCTCCTCACGGCATGGGGCATTGCGGCCCTGAAGCAGACCCCGTTGGACGCCATCCCGGATCTCTCGGATGTGCAGGTGATCGTGCGCACGACCTTCCCGGGGCAATCGCCGCAGGTGGTCGAGGAGCAGGTCACCTATCCCATCACGACGACCATGCTTGCCGTGCCGGGGGCTCGGGTCGTGCGCGGTTACAGCTTCTTCGGGGACAGCTTCGTCTACATCCTCTTCGAGGACGGCACGGACCTCTATTGGGCGCGCTCGCGTGTCCTGGAATATCTCAATCAGGCCGCGGCCTCGCTGCCGGAGGGTGTGCAGCCGAGGCTCGGACCGGACGCGACCGGGGTGGGCTGGGTCTTCAGTTATGCGCTGGTCGATCGCAGCGGCCGGCACGACCTCTCTCAACTGCGCAGCCTGCAGGACTGGTTCCTCAAGTTCGAGCTGCAGAGCGTGCCCGGCGTGGCCGAGGTCGCGACCGTCGGCGGCATGGTGCGCGAGTATCAGATCGTGGTGGATCCGGAGAAGCTGCGCGCCTTCGGGATCCCGCTCTCGCGTGTCTCCGATGCGGTGCGCGATGCCAATCAGGAGGCCGGCGGCTCGGTGATCGAGCGCGGCGAGGCGGAGTACATGATCCGCACCCGCGGCTATCTCACCGGCGTGGAGGATATCGAGACCATCCCGGTCGATGTGACCGAGGCCGGAACCCCGGTGCTGCTGCGCGACCTGGCGCGGGTGCAGATCGGGCCCGAGATGCGCCGAGCGGTCGCGGATCTGGACGGGGAGGGTGAGATCACCGGCGGCATCATCGTGATGCGTTATGGCGAGAATGCGCTCGCCACCATCGCCGCCGTCAAGACGAAGCTCGACGACCTCCGGGCCGGGCTACCCGAGGGCGTGGAGATCCTCGTGACCTACGATCGCTCCGAGCTGATCCTCGCCGCGGTGGACAACCTCAAGAGCAAGCTGATCGAGGAGCTCATCGTCGTCGCCTTGGTCTGTCTGGTCTTTCTGTTCCACCTGCGCTCGGCCTTCGTGGCCATCGTCTCGCTGCCGCTGGGCATTCTGATCGCCTTCATCATCATGAATGCGCAGGGCATCAACGCCAACATCATGTCGCTCGGCGGTATCGCCATCGCGATCGGCACCATGGTGGATGCGGCCATCGTCATGATCGAGAACGCCCACAAGCACCTGGAGCGAGCCGGGCCGAATCTGAGCCTCGAGCGGCATTGGGAGGTGATCGGCGAGGCCGCGACCGAGGTGGGTCCGGCGCTCTTCTTCTCGCTCCTGATCGTGACCGTGAGCTTCCTGCCGGTCTTTGCGCTCGAGTCTCAGGAGGGCCGTCTCTTCTCGCCCCTGGCCTTCACCAAGACCTACGCCATGGCCGCCGCCGCGGGGCTCGCCGTGACCTTGGTTCCGGTGCTCATGGGGTATCTGATCCGCGGACGGATTCCGCGCGAGGATGCCAATCCGCTGAACCGGTTTCTGATCCGGGCCTACCGGCCGTTGTTGAACGGCGTGCTGCGCAGTCCTTACCTCGTCGTCAGCCTGTCTGTCCTGATCCTCTTCAGCACCTTGATCCCGCTGGCCGGCGTGGGCGGTCTGCTGGCGCCCTTGAAATGGCCGCTCCAGGCGGTCGGTCTCGTCGTCGAGCAAGGACCCCATCGGGATGCGGAGGCGCGCATCGAGGGCTGGCAAGCGGACCTTGCGAGCGCCTGGCAAGCGACCTTCAGCGGCGTGCCGGTCCTGGGCGAGTGGCATCTGGGGCTCGGATCGGAGTTCATGCCCGAGCTCGACGAGGGCGATCTGATGTACATGCCGACGACCCTGCCCGGGATCTCGATCGGCAAGGCCGGCGAGCTGTTGCGGCAAACCGATCGGCTGATCGCGAGTCTTCCCGAGGTCGAGCGTGTCTTCGGGAAGGTCGGCCGGGCCGAGACCGCGACCGATCCGGCCCCGCTGACCATGATCGAGACCCTGATCCAGTTCAAGCCGCGCGAGGAGTGGCGCGAGGGGATGACCCTGGATGGACTGATCGCCGAGCTCGACGCGCTGGTCGACATTCCGGGCCTCGCCAATGCCTGGGTGATGCCCATCAAGACGCGCATCGACATGTTGGCCACCGGCATCAAGACCCCGCTCGGCGTGAAGATCTCGGGTCCGGATCTGGCCGAGATCGAGCGTATCGGGGGCGAGGTCGAGCAGGCCCTGATGCAGATCGAGGGGACCGCCTCGGCCTATTCGGAGCGCGCAGCCCAAGGGCGTTACATCGAGATCCGACCGGATCGGGTGGCGGCCGCGCGCGTCGGTCTGAACATCGGCGACATCAACCGGATCGTCGCTGCCGGCTTGGGCGGCGCGACCGTGACCCGGACGGTGGAGGGGCTGGAGCGCTATCCGGTGAGCGTGCGTTTCCCGCGCGAGCAGCGCGACGATCTGCAGAAGCTGCGCGAGCTGCCCATCGTCACACCGACCGGTGCTCAGATCCCGCTCGGGCAGATCGCCGAGGTGGTCGTCGTGGACGGGGCGGACATGCTGCGCAGCGAGAATGCGCGTCTCAACGGCTGGGTCTTCGTGGATATCCGCGGGCGCGATCTCGGGCGCTATATCGCCGATGCACAAGCCGTGGTGCGCGATCGGGTCGCGCTGCCGCCCGGCTACTCGATCGCCTGGTCCGGCCAGTACGAGTACATGCTGCGCGCGCAAGCCAAGCTCACGCAGGTGGTGCCGGTCGCCCTGGCACTTATCTTTCTGCTGCTGTATCTCACCTTCCGCTCGACCGCCGAGGCCCTGCTGGTGATGCTCTCGCTGCCTTTTGCGCTGGTCGGCGGCTTCTGGCTGATCTATCTGCTCGGCTACAACCTGTCGGTGGCGGTTGCCGTCGGGTTTATCGCGCTGGCCGGGGTCGCTGCCGAGTTCGGCGTCATCATGTTGGTGTATCTCGACAATGCGGTGAAGCAATGGCGCGAGGAGGGCCGGCTCCGGGACGAAGCCGACCTGCTCGACGCGATCATCGAAGGCGCGGTCATGCGGATTCGGCCCAAGGCGATGACCGTCGCGACCATCTTCGCCGGTCTGCTGCCGATCATCCTGGGTACCGGTGTGGGTTCCGAGGTGATGCGACGCATCGCGGCACCCATGGTCGGCGGCATGATCACCGCACCCTTGCTGAGTCTCTTCGTCATCCCGGCCCTCTTCCTCATCCGACACCGACAGGCGTTTCGATCCTCATAAACCGCGTCCGGAGCGAGATGCTCACTTTCGGGAAGGCTCGACGTTTGATGCATCCATGGCCCTTAGCGGGGACGCGGTTTAATTATTTATATTTTTAATAATTTAAACCGCGCCGACTCCGGCGGTCGTCAAGTCTGCCGGGGCCGATCCCATCCAAAAATATCGCATACTGCGATGGCGCGGTTTAACATACAAATGTATGCTATAACGCGTTCATGGGATTCCCCGGCCGAGCGAGGGTGATGTGATGGGGCGAACACCGACCGGACAGACGCGCGAGCAGGTGTTCCAGCTCATGCGCGAACGGCTCCTGGCCGGCCAACCGCCGACCGTTCGGGAAGTTCAGGAGGCGTTCGGTTTTCGCTCCGTGCAGACCGCGCGCGCGCATCTCGAGGCGCTGGTGTCCGAAGGGCGCCTCGAGAAGCAGTCGGGTCGGGCACGGGGCTATCGGCTTGCGGACGCAGCGGTGCTCCTCTCCGGCGCAGACCGGATCGCGCCGCCGCGCTTGGTCCCCTTACTCGGGCGCGTCGCGGCCGGCGCCTTCGGGTTGGCGGTCGAGGACCTCGAAGGCTATCTCCCGGTGCAGTCGGACCGCGTCGGCGCGAACGAGGAGCTGTTCGGTCTGCGTGTGCGCGGCGAGAGCATGCGCGACGCCGGCATCCTGCCCGGCGACATCGTCATCGTGTGGCGTCTGCCCAGTGTCGAAGACGGCGCGATCGTCGTTGCCCTGGTGGGCGAGGAGGCGACGATCAAGCGTCTGCGGCGGCGCGGCGACCGGATCGAGCTGCATCCGGCAAACCCCGATTACGAGGTCATGACGCCGGATCCGGATGCGCTCCAGGTGCTGGGGCGGGTGATCGAGGTGCGGCGTTATCTCGATTGAGAGAGGGGGCTTTCAGCCGCCGGCCACCAGCCTCCAGCCTCCAGCTATCAGCCATCAGCTAACAGCTAACGTCAAACGATCGGAGCATCTCGATGAAGGCGGCCTTTTCGGATCTTCAACGCGGGCTCAAGCCGAGCCGGGCGCCCGTCTCATGGGGGCTGGCTGCCTTTCGCGGTCGCTTTGCCGAGATCTCGGGCGGGGAGGCGACTGCGGCGCTGACGCTGGCCATGGGGCTGGTGGCCGAGGCTCAGCAGTGCGACGAGCCCGTGGTCTGGGTGACGGGGCGCGACAGCGGCTTTTATCCGCCGGATGTCGCGGCGGTCGGGATCGATCTGAGTGCCTTGGCGGTCGTGTGGGCACAGGGTGCGCTCGAGGCCGCGCGGGCGGCCGACCTGCTGTTGCGCTCGGGTGCCTTCGGTCTTGTCGTGCTCGATCTGGGCACCGACGACGACCTCCCGCTGGCCGCGCAGACACGCCTCGCCGCGCTCGCGAAGAAGCACGAGACGGCGCTCCTGTGTCTGACGCGCAAGGGGCGGGAGCGTCCGTCGCTGGGCTCGCTGATCTCGTTGCGCGCCGATGCGACGCGCACCGGTCGTGCGCCGCCGCTGTTCCGCTGCGAGACGCTCGTCCTCAAGGACAAGCGCCAGGGACCGGGCCGGACCTACGCGGAGCTCTGTCATGGACCGGATGGCCTGTCTTGATCTGCCGGCCTTCCCGCTTCAACTCCTGCTGCGGCAGCATCCCGAGTGGCGGGGGCATCCGGTCGCCGTCGTCGACAGCGATCAGCCGCGGGGCATCGTCTTGTGGGTCAATGCGTCCGCGCGTGCCGCACGCATCCTCTCGGGCATGTCCTTTGCTGCGGCCCTGTCGCTGAGCGGGGATCTGCGCGCCGCCCCGGTGCCCAAGGCGCAGATCGATCGGGCTGTCCTCGCCGTCTCCCGCCGGCTGCGCGAGCAAAGCCCGCATGTCGAGCCATCCGCGGAAGAGCCCGGTGTCTTCTGGCTCGATGCGTCCGGGCTCGAGCCGCTCTACGGGTCGCTCGACGCCTGGGCCGCGGGGATCGAGACGGGACTCTCGGCGATGGGTTTGAGCGCCGTCGTGGTCGTCGGCTTTCGCCGCTTCGCGACCTATGCGCTCGCCAGATCCGGACAAGGCGTGCGTGTCCTGCACGATGCGGCCGAGGAGCAGGCTGCTCTGCAGGAGGTGCCCCTGGAGCGGTTGGCGATCGCGCCCGGCACACGAGACGCGCTCGCCAAGCTCGGCGTGCACAGCCTCGGTGCCTTTCTCCGGTTGCCGTCCGAGGGCATCCGTCGGCGCTACGGGAAGGCCGCCTTCGATCTGCACCGGATGGCCTCGGGCGAGCTGAATCTCCCGCTGCAGCCCGAGCACCCGGTCGAGCCGGTGACGACTCGACTGATCCTCGATCGGCCCGAGACCGATGTCGAGCGCCTGATGGCTCTGATCGAGACGCGGCTGCCGCCGCTTCTGGAGGAGCTTGCCGGGCGCGGTCAGGTCCTCGAAGAGCTGCGGCTGCTGTTTCGCTTCGAGCGTCTGGGCGAGCACAAGGAGCGCATCCGCCCGGCTGCCCCAACCCTGGATGCCCGACAGATCCTGGAGCTGATCCGTCTGCGTCTGTCGGCGGCACGCCTGCCGGACGGTGTCGAGGAGCTGCATCTGCTCGTCCGTGCCGTCAACCCCGAGCAGCGCCAGCTCGAGCTGCTCGCCGTCCGGCCGCGCCGCGACCTGGAGGCGGCCAATCGTGCCTTGGCGCGCGTGCGGGCAGCATTCGGCGAGCAGTCGGTGGTGCGGGCGCGGCTGAGCTCGGGTCATCTGCCCGAGAACAGCTTCGCGTGGGAGCCCTTGTCCCGACTGGAGCCGGCGCATCCGCGCACGCGTCTGCAGCGCCGTCTGGTGCGTCGTCTCTACAGGCGTCCGATCCCCTTGCCGCCGCGCCCACGCCATGAGCCGGACGGCTGGATGCTCCACGGCTTGGAGCAGGGACCGGTGGTGCGGGTCTGGGGCCCCTATGTGGTCGCCGGCGGCTGGTGGGTACGTGCATTGCACCGGGAGTATCACTTTGCCGAAACCCGTAAAGGCGAGCTCTTGTGGGTCTTCTACGATCGGGTGCGTCGCGGCTGGTTCGTGCATGGTCAGGTGGAGTGATCCTGGCGGGACGCTCTCCAGGGGCCGTTCAAGTGCCGGATCTAAACCGCGCCCGGTGCGGTATGCGTCATTTATTGGAATGGATTGGCCGCGCCAGCTCCGACGGCTGTCGGAGCTGGCGCGGTTTAAGGTATTAAAAAATATTAAATTCTAAACCGCGTCTCACCGAGATCGAGGACATCTCCAAGGCCAAACGCAAAATGAAAATGACGCAGTGTCGCTCCGGACGCGGTTTAGGATGATCCCGCTCTGGTGCAAGAGCCATTTTTCGTTTCTCGAAGGGGCGAGCCACCCCGAGGAGCTGGTGGAGACCTGCGCCGTTCTCGGGCTCGCCGGTCTGGCCCTGACGGATCGCGACGGGGTTTACGGTCTGGTCGAGGCCCATGTGAAGGCGCGCGAGCTCGGCGTGCCGCTGATCGCCGGGTCCGAGGTCTCGATCGAGGACGGCTCGACCCTGATCCTGCTGGCGCAAAGCCGCGACGGCTACGCCAATCTCTGTCGGCTGCTGACCCTGGGCCGGCGCCGTTGCGCCAAGGGAGAGAGCCGGGTCGGCTGGCGCGAGGTCTACGCCCACGCCGGCGACCTGATCGCGCTCTGGGGCGGGGAGTCCGCACTGCTCTGCGGGGATGCCGATCCCTTCTTCATCGCGCATCAGTTGCGCGAGGCCTTCGACGATCGGCTCTATGCCTTGGCGGCACGTCATCGTCGCGCGGACGAGCCGGGGCGTGAGGCGCTCTTGCGACAGCGTGCCGCGCGTTATCGGCTGCCGATCGTCGCAGGCTACGAGGTGCTCTATCACGCGCCGAGCCGACGCGAGCTGCAGGACGTGCTGACATGCATCCGCCAAGGTATCCGGCTTGCCGAGGCCGGGCGCCGAATCAAGCCCAACGCCGAGCATGCACTCAAGAGCGTCCATGCCTTCGCCAAGCTGTTCGAGGACGACCCGGGCGCCGTCGCCCGTACCCTGGAGATCGCCGAACGCTGCCGCTTCAACCTGGATGCGCTGCGGTATCGCTATCCCTCGGAGCATCTTCCGGACGGCTCGACCTCCTCGCAATGGCTGCGGCGCCTCACCCTCGAGGGCGCGCACGAGCGTTACGGCGCTGTTTTGCCCGAGGCGGTTTCGGCTCAGGTTTCGAAGGAGCTGGCGCTGATCGAGGAGCTGGATTACTGCGGTTACTTCCTGACCATGTGGGAGATCGTCCGGTTCTGCCGCCGCGAGCGGATCCTCTGCCAGGGCCGCGGCTCGGCGGCCAACTCCGCCGTCTGCTACTGCCTGGGTATCACCGCCGTGGATCCGGTGCGCATGGGCTTGCTGTTCGAGCGCTTCCTCTCGCGCGAGCGGGCCGAGCCGCCGGACATCGATCTCGATATCGAGCACGCGCGTCGCGAGGAGGTGATCCAGCACGTCTATGCCAAATACGGCCGGGATCACGCGGCCATGGTCGCCAACATCATCCGGTATCGGGTGCGCTCGGCGGTGCGCGACGTGGGCAAGGTGCTGGGTGTCTCCGAGACCTCGCTCGATCGTCTGTCGAAGCTGCTGGCGCACGCGGGCGACGCGCTCTCGGGCGAGGTGCTGCGTCAGTCCGGTCTGGATCCCGAGCAGCCGGTGCATCGGCACCTGATCCGGCTCGCGACCGAGATCCTGGATGTGCCCCGCCACCTCTCGATCCACCCGGGCGGGTTCCTGCTCGGACACGAGCCGGTCTCGACCCTTGTCCCGATCGAGAACGCCGCGATGCCCGACCGGACGGTGATCCAATGGGACAAGGACAGTCTCGAAGCACTGGGGTTGTTCAAGGTCGACCTCCTGGCCCTCGGTGCGCTGCATCAGCTGCATCTCGGCTTCGATCTGATGCGCAGCCATTACGGTCGCGACGAGACCATGGCGAGTATCCCCGCCGACGACGCGCCGACCTTCGAGATGATCCGCCGGGCCGACACGCTCGGTGTCTTCCAGATCGAGAGTCGTGCCCAGATGGCGATGCTCCCGCGTCTGCTGCCGCGCACCTATTACGACCTGGTGATCGAGATCAGCCTGGTGCGTCCCGGTCCCATCACGGGCGGCATGGTGCATCCCTATCTGCGCCGTCGCGCCGGCCAAGAGCGCGTGATCTATCCCCATCCGTGTCTGGCACCCGTGCTCGAGAAGACGCTCGGCGTGCCGCTCTTCCAGGAGCAGGTGATTCGCTTGGCCATGGTGGCTGCCGACTACACCCCCGGCGAGGCCGATCAGCTGCGCCGCGACATGGCCGCCTGGCGATGCAGTGGTCGGATCGAACGCCATCATGTGCGATTGGTCCAGCGCATGATCGCCAAGGGTATCGACGCCGCCTTTGCCGAGCAGGTGTTCGAGCAGATCCGCGGCTTCGGCGAGTACGGCTTCCCCGAGAGCCATGCGGCCAGCTTCGCCCTGATCGCCTACGCGACCGCTTGGATGAAGTGCCGGTTCCCCGACGTCTTCGTCTGTGCCTTGCTCAACGCCCAGCCGATGGGGTTCTACTCGGTCGCGACCATCATCGAGGACGCCAAGCGCCACGGCATCGAGGTGCGTCCGATCGATGCGGTGCGGAGCGGGTGGGATTGCACGTTGGAGCCGGGACAAGGCGGGACGGGAGCGGAGGCCGGTAGGGTGGACGAGCGAGAGCGAAGTCCACCGAACCCCGCGCCGGCGTTGGTGGACTGCGCTGCGCTTGTCCACCCTACGGCGCTTGTCCACTCGACCGATCGGGTCGACGGAATGGCCGGGGCGGATACGCGGCGCTACGCCGTGCGCATGGGCGCGCGCTATGTGAAGGGTTTGGCCCGGGCGCAGTGGGAGCGGCTGACGGCGGCGCGGGCGGAGCGCCCTTTCGCGTCCGTCGAGGATCTGGTGCGGCGTACCGGGCTGAATGCCGGCATGCTCTCGCGCCTGGCCGAGTCGGGGGCCTTGAGCGCCTTGGAGCCGCAGCGCCGCTCGGCCCTGTGGCAGGTCGCAGGGGCCGTTCACGAGGAGGATGCACCGCTCGATCCGGGATCCCGAGAGCGTGCCGCGGTCTTCGCCGATCTCGATGCCTTCGAGGCCATCGTCTGGGATCACCGCACCAGCCTGCACAGCACGCTCGGGCATCCCTTGGCGCCCTTGCGCGAGCGCTTGCGAGCGCAGCGTCTACCCGATGCCGCCGAGGTGCGGGCGATGCCGCATGGTCGGCGTACGCGCTACGCCGGTTTGGTGATCTGCCGGCAGCGCCCCGCGACCGCATCGGGGGTGCTCTTCATGACGTTTGAGGACGAGACCGGTTTCGTCAACCTCGTGGTCTGGAATCAGGTGCTCGAACGCTACGCACGCTTGATCAAGACCACGAACCTGCTCGGTGTGACCGGACGGATCCAGCAACAAGATAGCGTGCCCCACCTGATCGCGGACGCCTTTTGGGATCCGCAGTCGCTGCTGCAGGTCCGGCTCGAAGCGACCTACAGCCGGGATTTTCATTGAGGCCGACAGCCCTGCTCGTTGTCGTTGTCGTAATCGTAATCGTAATCGGATTCCGGACGAACACGACAACGACAACGACAACGACAACGACAACGAAAAGTTCTGCGCCGGTTTGCCGAAGACTTGAGGCGTAAGTGGTTTGATGTGCCTCGCACGGCTCGGCACAACCTACGGCCTAGCCGGTGTCGGCGCTGCTACGACCGCCTGCTCCGACGCCTCCCGAGCCGTCCGCCGATCCAGCCGCGATCGGATCGCCACGAAGAAGAGCGGCACGAACAGAACGTTGAGCAAGGTCCCGGCGACGACACCTCCGAGCACACCCGTACCGATCGCGTTCTGCGCCCCCGAGCCCGCACCCGAGCTGATCGCGAGCGGGACCACGCCGAAGCCGAAGGCGAGCGAGGTCATGAGGATCGGCCGCAGCCGCATCCGTGCCGCCTCCAGGGCCGCGGCGACGGCCCCCTTGCCTTGTTCCTGAAGCGTCTTTGCGAATTCCACGATGAGGATGGCGTTCTTCGCCGAGAGTCCGATGGTCGCGAGCAGTCCGACCTGGAAATAGATGTCGGCCGGCAGTCCGCGCCAGGTGACGGCGAGCACGGCACCCAAGACCCCGAGCGGCACCGCCAGGATCACCGCGAAGGGCACCGACCAGCTCTCGTAGAGTGCGGCGAGCGCCAGGAAGACCACCAGTGCCGAGAGTGCATAGAGCAGGGGCGCCTGGGCACCGGCGGCGCGCTCCTCGAACGACAGCCCGGTCCATTCCAGACCGATCCCCGGCGGGAGCTTGGCGACCAACGCCTCGACCGCGTCCATGGCCTCGCCCGAGCTCACCCCGGGCGCGGCCTGACCCATCACCTGCGCGGAGGGCAGCCCGTTGTAGCGCTCCAAGCGGGGCGAGCCATAGACCCAGCTTCCGCTGGCGAAGGCGGAGAAGGGGACCATCTCGCCGTCGGCGTTGCGGGCATGCCAGTCGTCCAGGTCCTCGGGCAACATCCGATAGGGCGCGTCGGCCTGGAGATAGACCTTTTTCACCCGCCCTTCGTGGACGAAGTCGTCGACATAGGCACTGCCCCAGGCCGCGGAGAGCGCGGTGTTGATGTCCGCGAGCGAGAGCCCGAGCGCGCCGGCCTTGGTGCGGTCGATCTCGACCTTGAACTGCGCCTCGTCCTCGCGTCCGTTGGGTCGGACCGCGGCGAGGGCAGGATCGGCGTTCGCCATCCCGAGGAACTGACCGCGCGCGGCCATCAGGGCCTCGTGACCGATCCCGCCGCGGTCCTGAAGCTGGGCGTCCCAGCCCGTTCCGGTGCCGAGCTCGATGACGGCCGGCGGGACGAAGGCGAAGACTTGCGCATCGCGGATCTGCGAGAAGGCCTTCATCGCCCGCCCGGCGACCGCCTTCACCTTCAGGTCCGGCCGTTTGCGCTCGTCCCAGTCCTTCATGCGCACGAACCCGAACGCCATGTTCTGGCCCTGTCCGGCGAAGCTGAAGCCGGCCACGGTGATGAGCTCCTGGACCGCCTCGGACTCGTCTTCGAGGAAGTGGCGCTCGACCTCGCGCAGGACTTCAAGCGTGCGCTCGCGTGTCGCGCCGGCGGGCAGCATCACCTGGGTGATGAGGATGCCCTGGTCCTCGTCCGGCAGGAAGGCGGTCGGCAGGCGCGCATAGGACAGACCCAGGGCGATAACGAGCATGAGATAGACCGCGAGGAATAGCTTGCGTCGTCCCAGAATGCCCTTCACACCCCTCACATAGCCTGTCGTGCCGCGGTTGAAGTTGCGGTTGAACCAGCCGAAGAAGCCGCGTCGCTCGCCCTGATGTCCGGGTTTGAGCAAGGTCGCCGCCAAGGCCGGGCTCAGGGTCAGGGCGACCACCACGGACAGGAGCATGGCCGAGACGATGGTGATGGAGAACTGCCGGTAGATGACCCCGGTCGAGCCGCCGAAGAAGGCCATGGGCACGAACACGGCGGAGAGCACCAGCGCGATGCCGATCAGGGCACCGGTGATCTGATCCATGGAGCGGCGTGTCGCCTCCTTGGGCGGCAGACCCTCCTCGTGCATGACGCGCTCGACGTTCTCGACCACCACGATGGCGTCGTCCACCAGCAGACCGATCGCCAGCACCATCGCGAACAGGGTCAGGGTATTGATCGAATAGCCGAAGGCCGCCAGCACGCCGAAGGTGCCGAGCAGCACGACCGGGACGGCCAGCGTCGGGATCAGGGTCGCACGCAGGTTCTGCAGGAACAGATACATGACCAGGAAGACCAGGATCACCGCCTCGATCAGGGTCTTGATCACCTCGCCGATGGAGATCTTCACGAAGGGCGTCGTGTCGTAAGGAAACACCGCCTCGACCCCGGCCGGGAAGAAGGGGGCAAGCTCGTCGAGCCGTGCGCGGACGGCCGCGGCGGTCTCCAGCGCATTGGCACCGGTCGCCAGACGGATCGCCATGCCGGCGGCCGGGCTGCCCTTGTGGAAGGCGGCGGTGTTGTAGCTCTCGCTGCCCAGCTCGATGCGGGCCACGTCGCGCAGGTAGACCGTGGAGCCGTCGGCCGCGGTGCGCACCCGGACCGCGCCGAAGGCCTCGGGCGTGTTGAGCCGGCTCTGCACGTTCACGGTGGCGTTGAGCCGCTGGCCGGGCTCGGCCGGAACAGCGCCGAGCTGACCGGCCGAGATCTGGGCATTTTCGGCCTTGATGGCGGTTGCGACATCGGTCGGCGTCAGACCGAACTGGTTGAGCCGGTTCGGGTCGAGCCAGATCCGCATCGCATACTGGGCACCGAAAAGGGTGATCTCCCCGACACCGGGCACGCGACTGAGCGGATCCTTGACCAGGCTGGCCATGTAGTCGCTCATATCCGCGCTCTCGAGCCGCCCGTCACGCGAGACGAAGGCGACGACCATCATGAAGTTACGCACCGATTTGGCGACCTGCAGCCCTTGCTGGGTCACCTCGGCCGGCAAGAGCGCCGTGGCCGTCTGCAGCTTGTTCTGGACCTGCATCTGGGCGACGTCGGGATTCGTTCCGTTCTCGAAGGTCAGAGTGACTGTCGCGACACCCGTCGACTCGCTCGTCGAGGACATATACCGCAGCCCGTCGAGCCCGTTCATCTGCTGCTCGATGACCTGGGTCACCGAGTCCTGCAGCGTCTGGGCCGAGGCACCCGGATAGTTGGCGGTGACGGAGATCGCCGGCGGCGCGATGCTCGGATACTGGGCGACCGGCAGCGTCAGGATCGACAGCACCCCGGCCAGCATGATGACGATCGCGATGACCCAGGCGAAGACGGGTCGATCGATGAAGAAACGGGCCATGGGGTTGGAGTCCTTGGTTCGGGAGTGTGGGTTGCCAGCTTCCAGCCTCCAGCCTCCAGCTTTCAGCATCCGGCCTTTAGCTTGCGATGTCGCTTTTGCTTGGTTGTCGCTGGCGTTGCGAGGCTGCTTGGTCGATTGGTGTTCCGCTCGGAACTTTAGGGGACCGATCGGCGCCTCCCCGCTGGCGGCTGGCGGCTGGCGGCTGGCGGCTGGCGGCTGGCGGCTGGCGGCTGGCGGCTGGCGGCTGGCGGCTGGCGGCTCAATCCACCGCCGCAAAGCCCGGCTGACCGCCAAGGTCCATCACCCGTACTTGCGTTCCCGGTCGCGCCTTTTGGCTGCCCTCGACGATGACGCGATCGCCCGGCTCAAGCCCGGCGTCCACCAGCCATCGGTCGCCGATGGTGCGCGTCGTCTCGATCTTGCGCTCCTCCACCGTGCCCTCGTCGTTGACGACCAAGGCGATCGGGTTGCCGCGACGATCGTGCTGGACACCCTGTTGCGGAACCAGGATGGCGTCCGGGCGGATGCCTTCCTCCACCCGGGCGCGGACGAACATCCCCGGCAGAAGCTCTTGCTCGGGGTTCGGGATGGTGGCCCGCAACGTGACCGTGCCGGTCCCCTGGTCGACCGTGACCTCGGAGGATTCCAGGCGTCCCGCATGCGGGTGGACCCTGCCGTCCTCCAAGATAAGCGTCACCTTCGCCTGCTCGCCGTCTGGCGTCTCCAGGCGACCGTCGGCCAAGGCGCGCCGCAGCTTGAGCAGCTGGGTGCTGGATTGGGTGAGGTCGACGTAAATGGGATCGATCTGCTGCACGGTCGCCAGCGCTTCGGCCTGGTTGGCCGTCACCAACGCACCTTGAGTGACGGTCGAACGGCCGATCCGCCCGGCGATCGGTGACTCGACCCGGCTATAGGCGAGGTCGATCTGCGCGCGCTCCAAGGCCGCCTGATCGACGGCGACACTGGCAGCGGCCTCCTTGAGCGCCGCCTGGGTGTCGTCGTTGTCCTCCTGACTGACCGCCTTGGACTTTGCGAGAAGCGCATAGCGATCGGCCTTCAGTCGCGCCCGATCCAAGGTCGCCTGCGAGCGTGCCAGCGCGGCCTCGGCGCTGTCGTAGGCCGACTGGTAGACGGCGGGGTCGATCTGATAGAGCACTTGACCCGCGCTGATCTCGCCGCCTTCCGTAAAGAGTCGATCCTGGATGAGGCCGCTGACGCGCGGTCGCACCTCGGCGATCCGATAAGGTACGGTGCGGCCGGGGAGCTCGGTCGTCAGCGTGGTCGGGCGGGCGACGACCGTGACCGTCCCGACCTCGGGCGGCGGGGGTGCCGCGGGCGCAGCGTTGCCTGCAGGCGTCTGATTGCATCCGGCGAGGAGCAGTGCGATGCCGATCGGCAAGGCGAGGGCGATGCCGATCTGGCGGCGGGCGGATCCCATGAGATACCTCGAAGTGCGGTGTCGACCGTTGACTGATTTAGAGTGAACGTTCATTCTAGTTCGTGACCGAACTTTAGACCGGCGAGTCGACGAGGTCAAGGTGTCAGGCGGCGTGCGCGGTTCGGGTCGTTGCGGCGCCGTCTTCGGCGCCCTCATCAAAGAGCGCCCGTGCAACGGCGCGAACAGGCAGCGGAGGAGTCAGTATGCAGGGGTCGGATCGAGAGCAGGAACCCAACCGCGGCCAGGCGAGGCGTCAACAGATCCTCGACGCCGCGGCCGCCTGTTTCGTGCGCGATGGATTTCACGGGACCAGCATCGCGAAGATCTCGAAGGCGGCCGGGATGAGTCCGGGCCACATCTATCACTTCTTCGAGAGCAAGGAGGCCATCATCGGCGCCTTGGTGCAGCGCAAGTTGGAACGCTCGCTCGAGATGGTTCTGCAATTCGAGAGCGAAGACGACCTCTTTCAGGCGATGATCGACCGAGTCGAGGTCGGCCTGAACGAGAAGACCGACCTGGACACCGCCGCACTGGAGATGGAGATGCTCGCCGAGGCCGCCCGCAATCCGGCCGTCGCCGAGATCGTCCGCGCGGCCGACGCCGCCAAGCGCGAGCGCCTTTGCGCCCTGCATCGCGCCGCCCGGCAAGCCCGCGGGATGGAGCTCGGCGATGCCGAAGCCTCGATCGAGGTCATCATGGCCCTCTTCGACGGCCTCTCGGGACGCGCCATCAGCCACCCCGATCTCGACAAGGCGGCGCTGCTGCCGCTGCTGAGGGCCGCCTTGCGCGCGCTCCTTTGAGCCTACGTCCGCCCGTCGACACCCGTCCGACGAGCGATTGGCGCCGGGCCGCATGGCAGCTATTATTGAACGAACTTCTCCGGAACTGCTTATTGGATGCAGGGCGAACTCGGATGAATAAAACCTTTCTATACAGGCTGCTCGGCTTTGGGGCTATACCCAAAAAAATTCTCCCGGTTCTTCAGGAAGAGGGGGTTGTCGTCTGTGATGAAGGGATCGGCGGTCGTCTCGTTACAAAGAACGTTAAGGGTCCAGGGAAGCGCTACATTCGTCGCTCGGAGGGTTTTTCCGGTTGCCTTGTGATAACAAAAAAGCGGATCCTTTGTTTCACTTACGCGAAACGCCAGATCAATATTGGCGTAGACGATCCCAGGGTTTCAGCGCTGTATTTCGATGTCCCGGACTCCGGGATACTGTTGGTTTCATTTGAGTCGTCGGTCTTTCGAGACAAATGGGACGGGGTGATTGAATTCAAATTCAAGACAGAAAAGGCTCGGCAGTTTGGCGATGCCCTGAAGTGTATCGGCGCCCGACAAGGCACTGCAGCGGAGGCGAAAAGCCGCATTGACGGGCTTTGAATCTAAACCGCGCCCGGCGCGGTATGCGATGTTCTTGGACGGGATCGGCCTCGGCAGACCGATCGCATCGGTCGGGTGAGATCCGCCGGCCCTGCAGTCGTCCGGAATGGATCGCCGGGCGCGCCTTGGATCTCAAAACCTGACCTGTACCCGCCAACTTAGGATGGTCGAGCCCTCGGCGGGGACCTCGAGCCGCCAGGAGGCGAGGTTCGATGCCTCTTTGGCGTGCGGTTGACTCTCCTTCTGCATGGTCCAGTCGCCTGGGATCTGCTCCGTGACCTTGACGGTGACCGGGGTTTCTTTGGCGTTCTTCAGCTCCAGCTCGAAGGCGGTCTCGTAGGCGTAATCGTAGGCGCTGGTTCCGGCGAGCTTCTTGAACTCGGTCTGGCGGCGCCGTGCGGTGACGTCGAAGCTCTCGCCGAGCTTGAGCGTGACGGTCTCGTTCTTCGGGGTATGGTCGATGGCGTCTTCGCCGACGAATTGGGCATTGCCTCGGCTGTCCTTGGCGTAGACGCGCATGATCCCTTTCGGAAGCGGGATGCCGAGGCTGCCGTCCTTGTTCTCGAAGCGCAGGTTCGCGGTGACCGGCAGCTTGATCCATCCGTCCGAGGTGCGGGACTGATAGGCATAGGGCTGACCGCTTACGACGAGCTCGCGTATGACCGGGACTCGCGGTGCGCTCAGCAGCGCAACCTGCTTGGTCTGGTTGTTGAGGATGTCGGTGGTGCGGGGCAGGGTGTAGAGATGGTACTCCGCGAGGCTTTCTTCCTCGGGCATCGCCGCGTCGGCCGACATGACCATGCCGCGTGCCATCATGGGCACGGGCATCTGTTCCTCGACCTGATTGACCTCGCCTGCCACCAACTGTACTTGGGCGTCGCGATAGGCGATGCCGCTCTGGTTGGTCAGGGTGACCCATCCGTTGATGTCCATCTGCGTGCCGTCGGCGGAGAGGTCGGCGACATAGTCCGCCTTCCAGGCGAGCCCTCCGGTCAGGTAGGACAGCTCGAAGAGTCCTTCGCCGCCGGTCGCGGCATTCAGATGCAGAACGAGCGTGGGCTGATCGCGCAGATCCGCCGGCACGTCCGGGAAGGCCAGATGGCCGACGACGGTGGTCTCGATTCGATCGGCATAGCGCAGGACCGGCGCCGGATTCGCGGCGAGGACGATGGCGTCCTCGATCTCCTGCTCTCCGGCGTCGTTGGTGCGGATGACCTGCACGGTGCGCCCGACATATTTCTGGAGCAGGCTCTCCGGGGTGAGCAGATCGAAGTCGAAGTTTTGCTCGAGCAGGTTGACCGAAAGTGCCCCCGAGGTCTCGGCGAGCAGGGCGGTCTCGGGTCGGATCCGTTGGGAGACGTTGCGCCATGCGAGCCGGTTCTCCGCGGAGTTCAGCGTGACACGTCGGCGGTCCTTCACCAGGGCAAGATCGGCGTTGTAGATGGTGACGGCGAGTGCCTCTTGGTCATTGTCGTCGATGCGTTGTTCCTGATCCACGGCGGCTCCGTTTGCGGCGAACATCACAAGACTCACCGCGATGCCGGCGAGTGCGGGGGTGGTCGAGGTTGATCGATGGGGTCTGGATGCAAAGGGTGTCGAAGGCATGATGTGCTCGTCGTGATCGGTGGTCGGCCACGCTCGGCTAGGACCGTTTGGCTGCCGCGCGGATCGTCCTGTGGACATAGGCCATCTTGTCGATGGCCGGCTGCGGCAGGACGAACGGGTAAAGGTCTTGCTGGCCCATGCTGCGATTCAGGCTGTTGATCGCGAACGTGAGGGGCAGCCAGTGTTCGATCATCGGCTGGAAGTCCTTCAGATCGTAGGGGTCGAAGTCGGGATCCGAGACCGCACGGCTTCCGTCCGGAAGCGGCCATTCGACCTCGATGCCGAAATGCCCCGCGGTTTCAAGGGTGTCGACGATGTGCATGTAGTGCGCCCAGGTCTCCGCCCAGTCTTCCCAAGGGTGCGCGCTGGCGTAAGGCGTGATGAATCGGTCCTGCCAGTCGGCGGGCGGGCCTGCGTCGTAATAGCGTTGGAGGGCCTCGCCGTAATCGGTTTGCTCGTTCCCGAACAGGGCGCGAAAGCCCTCCAGCCGCCCGCCGTCGAGGATCAGTGTGTCCCAGAAGTAGTGGCCGATTTCGTGGCGGAAGTGGCCGATGAGGGTGCGATACTGCTCGTCCATATCCAGCCGCGTCCGCTCGCGCAGTGAAGGGTCGGCCTCGTCGATATTGACGGTGATGAGCCCCGAGGCGTGGCCGGTCATGACCGGTTGATCGGGTGGCGCGTCTTCGCTGCTGAGGAAATCGAAGGCAAGACCCTGCTCGGGATTCTGTTGCCGTGTTTCGACCGTGAGTCCGAGCCGCAGCAGTCCGTAGGCCAAGCGCCGCTTGCCGCGCTCGATGCGTGCCCATTTCTCGAGGTTGCCGGGCCGCCCGAGGTTGGGCACGGTGCGATTCGGGGCGCAGGCGATACAGAGAAGGGAGCGGTCATCCGCCGGCACCATCCAATTGCAGACGTCGTGCTCGGCGTAGTTGAGGCATTTGCGGTAGTGCCGGGTCGCACCCGGACCGGGTTCGGACGCGGGAGCACGCGTGCGCAAGAGACGACCGAAGAAGCCGGGAGGTCGGGCGCGGGTCGGAGGGGACGAGGGCGCCGCCGTCCAGATCCCGTCTCCTGCATCGACGAGCGCCGAGAGCCGCATCTGATCCGGGAGGAAGCCCAAGACGGCACCGCAGCGTGTGCATCGGGTGTTTTCGAAGAAGACCGGCTGACCGCAAGACTGACAGACGAATGTCTTCATGATGGCGGGAGTTCCAGACCTTTAATACGATGATGCCGCGAGGTCCGTGCCCGGAGACCCGGACAGGGATCTCACTGCCGTCAGCCGAATCAGCGGCGGAAGAGGATGACTGCAAGTCGTCGATCCCGGGGTCCGGGGACTCCGGGATGTTGCCGCTTCGCGACGATCGCCGGCGCCGCTTCCGGTCGGTCGGATGAACGAGGCCGCCGAAGTCGATCTCTCGGCTACTTGAAGCGCGAGAAGGCGTCCATGAATGCCTTGCTTGTAGCTTCCCACGCGCTCTCCATGCCCTTGCGCATGTCTTCCCAGGCTGCTTCGCTTGCGTCGGTCATCTTGCTCAGCATCTCGCGGGCCTCGTCCTGCTGTTGCTTCAGCCGCTCCATCTGCTCCTGGTATTGCAGCTTCATGTCGGCCTGGGCGCTCTCGGTCTTGGCTTGAAGCTTCTCGATGTCCGCATCCCATTCGTCCATCTTGGCCTTCATCTTTTCGATGTAGACTTTACGATCGATCATTGCCGTTTCCTCCGTTGGGGTCTAATCAGGGTATGCACGGATTGCGGGTCGGAGTATTCCGCGTCCCGGTGCCGAAAGCAACCGCGTTCGGCGAGGCCATCGGGTCGGGTCAATCCGGCCGCGAGCGATATCCGTAGACGTGCGAAAGCCTGTCCGGATGGACGCCGAGTGCATAGGCCAGTCGCAACCGCCACATCAGTAGGATCGTGCGAAGGACACCCTTGCTCTCCCAGCGTCGCCCCGAGGTGACGACGCGATCGCGCACACGCAGCGGTGGGCTATGGCGTTTGAGTCGACGCGAAAGTGCGATGTCTTCCATCAAGGCGATCTCGGGATAGCCGCCGACCTGCTCGAACAGGGCTCGGTCAACGAAGATCGTCTGATCTCCGGTGGCGATCCCGGTAAGACGCGAGCGTTGGTTCATGCTCCAAGCGACGAGCGGGAGCAGTGGATGGCGGCCCTCGATCCGCACGTCGAAGCGGCCCCAGGATCGTCCGCTGCGTGCGAGCAGATCGGGAAGCCGAAGCAGGGTATCGATCGGCGCTCGCGTGTCCGCGTGCAGGAAGACGAGGAGATCGCCGCGCGCTGCCGCGGCGCCGGCGTTCATCTGGACGGCACGGCCGCGCGGCGCGCTCAGAACCTGGTCCGCATAGGGTGCGGCGAGACCGGCCGTGCCGTCCGGACTGTCCCCGTCGACGACCAGGATCTCGCCGCCGACCGCGCGGACGGGCGCTAGTGTCGCAAGGAGCGAGACGATGTCCTTGGCCTCGTCGAGGGTCGGGATAACGACGGAGATGCTAGTACCTCGTTCCACCTTATTTTGCTGAGCACGCAAAATAAGGTGGAACGAGGTACTGGATTCTCTGCGCATTATTCGGTAGCTGACTCGGTTGTTTTACGCGGCTGTGTCGGCGACGGGTTCGTGCTAGCCTCCGCAACGCACGTGCGGCGCCCGACCCTCCTAGCCCGTCGGGACACGGCCGACCCGGCACCGTTTTCGATGCCGTTTACAGGGTCTTAGAGATTGCAGGGAATCGGATGCACGATACCATCGGAACACCCATCCTCGTCACAGGCGGAGCAGGTTATATCGGAAGCCACGCCTGCAAGCTTCTTCATGAAGCAGGCTATCGCCCCATCGTCTACGACAATCTGGTGCATGGCCATCGTTGGGCGGTGCGATGGGGACCGCTCGAAGTGGGCGACATTCGGGACCGCGCGCGTCTGGATGCGGTGTTCGAGAGCCATCGGCCCGCTGCGGTGATGCACTTTGCCGCGTTTTGCTACGTCGGCGAATCCGTCACGGACCCCGCCAAATATTACCGCAACAACGTTGCCGGGACCCTGACGCTGCTCGAGGCGATGCGCGATCACGGCGTCGCCCCGTTCGTGTTTTCGAGCACCTGCGCCACCTACGGTGTACCCCGCAGCGAGCGCATTGCCGAAGACCACCCGCAGAACCCGATCAACCCCTACGGTGCATCCAAGCTCATGGTCGAACGGATGCTTGCGGACTTCGATACGGCCCACGGTCTGCGCGCGATCGCGCTGCGTTATTTCAACGCCGCCGGCGCGGACCCGGACGCCGAGATCGGCGAGGACCATGATCCGGAGACCCACCTGATCCCGCTCGCCATCGCGGCGGCCGCCGGAACCGGACCCGGACTCACCGTCTACGGCACCGATTACGACACGCCCGACGGGACCTGCATCCGCGACTACATCCATGTTGCCGATCTCGCCCAAGCGCATCTTCGGGCCCTCGACGCATTGCTCGGAGGGGCGCCGAGCCGCGTCTACAACCTGGGCAACGGACAGGGCTTCTCGGTGCGCGAGGTCATCGCGGCGACCGAGCGGGTCACGGGTTCGAGCGTCCCCGTCGAATACGGCGCGCGCCGCGCCGGCGATCCGCCGCGCCTGGTCGGGGATGCGAGCCGCATCCGCGGCGAGTTGGGTTGGGTGCCCGCCTACGCAAGCCTCGACGCCATCATCCGCACCGCATGGTACTGGCACCGCGGGCCGGCGTTGGAGCGAAAGGAGGAACACTGAGGCGATTCTCAGAATTGGTATCCCCCTCTCCCCAACCCGTCTCACGCGAGGGGAGAGGGGCTAAGATGGATCACGTGTTATGGAACGATTGCTTAACCCCGGCGTCGCCGCATCCAAGTCCACCCTGCATCAATGCTCGTGCCCGACATAGAGTCGGGTGAGCGCCTCGCGATAATCGGCGAGGATCTTCGCGCGTTTGAGCTTCATTGTGGGGGTCATGCGATCGTTCTCGATGGACCAGGGGCAGGCGGCCAGGACCACGCGGCGGATCGTGGCATGGCCGGGGAATCCGGTCAGCCGGCTTTCGATCCTGTCCCGCAGGATGGGCTCCAGTCGGCCGTCGGCATCGGCGGCCATGGGCTCGGGCGGCAGGCCTTCGGCCTTTGCCACCTCCGTGTAGACATCCGGATCGAGCACCACGAGCGCGCTTAGGAAAGGGCGTCCCTCGCCGATGACCAGGACTTGCTCGAAGAGCGGGTCGACGGTGATGGCCATTTCGATGTCGGCCGGCGCGACCTTCTCGCCGTTGGCGAGCACCAGGATGTCCTTGATGCGACCGGTGATGAAGAAATGGCCGTCCTGGATGCGGACCTGGTCGCCGGTCTTGAGCCAACCCTCGGTGTCGAGCACCTCGGCGGTGGATTGCGGCTGCTTCCAGTAGCCCGACATGACGCCGGGCGAGCGCACGATCAGCTCGTCCAGATCGCCGACCCGGTACTCGAGTCCGGGCAGAGGCCGCCCGACGCTCTCTGGGATATTGTCTTCGAGCGGGCTGACGCTGATGACGGGACTGGTCTCGGTGAGTCCGTAGCCCTGGACGAGCGGAACGCCGAGCGCGATGAAGACCCGCGCGATATCCGATGCCAGGGGTGCGCCGCCGCAGACGGCAACCCGCAGTCGTCCGCCGAAGCGCGCGCGGATCTTCACGCCCACCAGGTGATCGAGCGGCGGGGCCGCCAAGAGGCCCGGGTGCCAGCTCGCCCGGCCTTGGCTGTGCTCGAAGCGATTCCAGCCGATCTTCACCGCCTTCTCGAACAGCCGGCGCTTGAGCGCGGATTCGCTCTCGAGGCGTTCGAGCAGCTTTGCATGGACGCGCTCGAAGATGCGCGGGACCGCGATCATGACGGTCGGTCGGATCTGCAGCAGATCCTCGGCCAATTGCGGGATCGACCGCGCAAAGGCGACGCTGCAGCCGGCCATGATCGGCAGGACGCAGCCACCGGTGCGCTCGAGCGTATGGGAGAGCGGCAGGAAGGAGAGGAAGCGGTCCTCGGGTCGCGCCGGAATGAGCTTCAGCGATGCCTCGGCGTTCCAGAGGATGTTGCGGTGGCTGAGCATCACGCCTTTCGGGTGTCCGGTCGTGCCGGAGGTGTAGACGATGGTCGCCAAGGCGTCGGGGTTGTCGACCCGATCGACGGGCCGGTGATCGGCCGGGGTCAGCGCCGCGCCGAGCCAATCGCCGACTGCCCGCGTGCCTTCGGGCAGTGCCGCTTCGCCCGGTTCGAGAATCAGCAGGCGCTTGAGATCGTCGAGCGTCGGATCGATGGCGGACAACCGAGCACGTTGCTCGACGCTCTCGAGCAGCAGGAGTCGAACGCCGGCATCTTCGAGGATATGCCGGACCGCCTCCGCCCGGTCGTCGGGATAGAGCGGCACCGTGACCAGGCCCAGACCGAGCGCCGCGAGATCGAAGGCGACCCATTCGCGCCGATTGCGCATCATGAGGGCCACACGGTCGCCGGGCGAGAGACCTTCGCGCGTCAAGGCCGCCTGCCAATGTGCGACCGCCCGGGCGGTGTCGCGCCAAGTGATCTCGATCCAGGTTTGCGCGCGGTCGTCGTACTGAAGGTAGGCGACCGCATCCGGGGTGCGCGCCACACGTTTGAGCAAGAGGCCGCAAAGGCTGCCTGCCTCCTCGGCCGAGATGAGGTCCAGCAGGTGGGTCGAGACGCCTGTCGTTGCGGTTTGATCGAACAGCAACATGTCAGTGTCCTCCTCGATAGAGCCCGGCCGGTGACAACTGCCAGCCCCGGTCCGGTCTGAAGTGGCGGCCATGGTCGCGTTGGAGGGCATCGAGGCGCTCGCGCATGCGCTCCCAGCCGCCTTGGGCGATCTCATGAAGCGGGCCGCCGCGATGCGGGGCGAAACCGGTGCCGAAGACGACGCCGGCGTCGAGCAGGTCTGGATCCTCGACCACGCCTTCGCGCAGACAGGCGACACACTCGTTGAGCAGGCGGAAGATCAGCCGCTCGGTCAGGTCAGGGGGCGGCCGATCGTGCGGCATGGGCTCGGGCACGGCCTGCCTGTCAGGGTAACGATAGAATCCGTGTCCGCTCTTTTTCCCGAGTCGTCCGCCCGCGACCATCCGGCGCAGCCGTTCGGGCGCCTCTTCCGGGGCCGTCAAGGCCGGTCCGAGTGTGTCGGCGACGGCTAGACAGATGTCGAGCCCGACCGTATCGGCGAGCGCCAGCGGGCCCATCGGCATCCCGTAGTCGACCGCGGCCTTGTCGATGGCGGCGATGGAGACACCCTCGTCGAGCAGGTCGACGGCCTCGAGCAGATAGGGCATGAGGACGCGGTTGACCAGGAATCCCGGACTGCTGCGCGCCGGCAGCGGGAGCCGGTCGAATGCGCGGACCGCAGCGAGGCCGCGCTGAAGCGATTCGGGTCGTGTCGAGGCGCCGTGGACGACCTCGACGAGCTGCATCCGCGCAACCGGGTTGAAGAAGTGCAGACCGACGAGGCGCCCCGGATCCCGAAGACCCTCGCCGATGCGTTCGAGCGGAATGCTCGAGGTGTTGGTGGCGAGCAAGGCATGCGCGGGGACGCGTGTCTCGATCTCGGCGAACAGGCGTTGCTTGAGCTGTGCCTGCTCCGCGACCGCTTCGATGACCAGGTCGGTGCGTTGTAGCCCCTCGCCGTCGGGGTCCGGGATCAGGCGATCCCAGGCCGTGCGGACCAGCCGGGGATCGCGCAGGCGTTGCTCGAAGAGGCGATGGGCGCGCTTCATGGCCTGTCCGATCTGATCGAGCGAGAGGTCCTGAAGGGTCACCGTCAGACCGCTGAGTGCGCACCAGGCCGCGATGTCGCCACCCATCACGCCGGCCCCGACGACATGGACCCGTTGCGGACGCGGGACCTCGGCATCGGAAAGGGCCTTGAGCCGCTCCTGGAGATGGAAGACGCGCCTGAGATTGGTTGAGGTTTCGCCGAGCAGAAGCTCGGGCACCCGCAGGGCCTCGCCGTCGAGCAGACCCCGTGCGTTATCGCCGTTGGCGCGCCAATGCTCGATCAGGGCGAAGGGGGCAGGGTAGTGCTCCTGCCTCACCTTGGCCGCCGTTCGGCGGGTCATCCGGCGCGCGATCCAACCGCGCAGCGGCGGAAGATTGGGCAGACGCTGCGAAAAGTTCGCCCGGGTCGGTAAGGGTGCGGCGCGAATCAGATCGCGAGCGCCTGCCTCCAACTGACGTTGCGGGAGGACTCGATCGACCAGACCCATCCGTTGGGCTTGGCGGGCCGAGTAGGTTTTGCCGGCCAACATGGCCTGCATGGCCGCGACGGGACCCAGCGTGCGGATGGCGCGCCAGGTGCCGCCGTAGCCCGGGAAGATCCCGAGTCGTACCTCGGGGAAGCCGAGCTTGGTCGCGGGGTCGTCGCTCGCGATGCGGTAGCGACAGGCGAGCGCCAGCTCTAGGCCGCCGCCGAGACAGATGCCGTGTATCAGGGCGAGGGTCGGGATCGGCAGGTCCTCGATGCGGACGAGCAGGGCGTGGACCCGTCGGATGTGGCGCTCGGCCGCTGCCGGATCGGTGAGCCTCTCGAACTCGCCGACATCCGCGCCGGCGATGAATCCCTTGGGTTTGCGCGAATGGATGATGAGTCCGGTGATCGGATGCGAGTGGGGTCCCGGCGCGATCCCGGTTTCGAGTGCGCTTTCGATCTCGTCCAGACGCGTGTCCAGTTCATCGAGTGCGGCGATCGAGAGCAGGTTGACGGCGTGCGACGGGTCGTCGATCCCGAGCCGGCAGAATCCGTCCACGGCGTCTTGTTCGATCGTCCAGAGTGTCTTCATGGCACACCTCCTTCGGCTCGAAGCAGCAGGGCCCCGCCCTGACCGCCTCCGATACAAAGACTCGCAACGCCCCGGGTCAGCCCTCGACGCTTCATGGACAGCGCCAGGTGCAGGGCCAGACGTGCACCGCTCGCACCGACCGGGTGGCCGATGGCGATGGCGCCGCCCTCCGGATTCAGGGCATCGTCCGGGATCGGCTGGTCCGGCTCGTCGCCGAGCACCTCTTCACGGTAGTGGCGATCCGACCAAGCCTCCTGGCAGGCGAGGACCTGCGCGGCGAAGGCCTCGTTGATCTCGAAGAGGTCGATGTCGACGGTCGCGAGCCCCGGGCGACGCATTAGCGGGGCCATGGCATGGACCGGTCCGAGGCCCATCTCGGTCGGATCGAGCGCCGCCCACTGGACATCGACGAGCTGCGCGAGCACGCTCATATCCCAACGCTCCACCGCCTCCTCGGAGGCCAGCAGGAGCAGCGCCGCGCCGTCCGTCACCTGTGCGCTGTTGCCGGCCGTCACCGCGCCCGTGGGTCGGTCGAAGACGGGGCGCAGAGCGCCGAGTTGTTCGAGGTCCGAGTCGGCCCGATAGCCTTCATCTTGAGTATAGGCAGTCCCGTCGGGCGCGATGAGGGGCGTGATCTCGGCTGAAAAGACCTGGTCGGAGAGCGCGGTCCCCAGCCGCTGATGGCTGCGCAAGGCGAACCGATCCATCGCCTGGCGACCGATCCTGAACCGCCAAGCGAGATGCTCGGCGGTCTGACCCATCGAAAGCCCCACGATGGGGTCGGTGAGACCCTTGAGCAGACCGATCACGGGGACGAGATCCTGCGGTCGCAGCCGCGTCAGCAGCCGTCCGCGGGCTATCGGGCCGCGGGCGCGCGACCAGCGCCCCAGCCAGTCCACGAAGGCGCGCCCGAAGAGGACCGGGGCATGGCTCATGGCCTCGGTGCCGCCGGCCAGGACGAGATCCGCCCGGCCCGAGGCGATCGACTGCGCGGCGCTGTCCAGTGCCTGAAGCCCGGAGGCGCAGTTGCGCTGCACCGTCCAGGCCGGGGTGCGCTCGCTGCAGCCGAGACGCAGTGCGGCGATTCGGCCGATGTTCATCTCGTCCGGGCCCGGGACTACGCAACCCAGGATGACCTCGTCGATCGCCTCCGCCGGGAACGGCTGGCGCAACAGGAGTGGACGGCCGGCGCCGACGGCAAGATCCGCAGCGCTGAAGGGCCCGGGGACGCCGCGTGCCTTCAGAAAGGGTGTCCGGCAGCCGTCGACCAGATAGACAGGTCGGGTGTTCGCTCGTGTGCGTTCGCTCATCGTGTCCTCCGTTCGATTCAGGCCGCGGCCCGCGCTTCATCCTGAACGCGCGGCTGCAGCGGCCGCAGCGCGGCAAAACTGTCGACCCCGATGACGGCATCGCGAAGCTGTTCCGCCTCCCGAAGCGCGGCCGCGTCATCCGCGGTGATCAGACGGGCCGCGACCGCCTCTCGGATTTGTGTTCGGCCGTCTCCTTCGCCCAAGCGCCCCTGACGGATGGCCGCGCGCAGGACATGCCGGATCTCCTCCGCGCGTGTCGCCGCCGTCAACGCCAGCTCCATGCGACCGACGGCCAAGCTCGGATCGCGGCTGCCGAAGATCCCCGCGGTCAGGCGGTCGCGGGACGCACCCGGCTCCAGGATCAGCCGGGCCACGCGATGCTCCAGCGCGTCGCTCGGCCCCTCGAAGGGCAGTCCGGTCGGGAAGCTGATCATCCGCAGGAGCCGTGCAAGGCCACGCCGGGGGAAGTTCCGCCAGAGCGCGACCAGCGCCTCCTGAATACGCATCAGGTGATCCGCCATGGCCCACTCGACCAGATCGCGGTCGGCCTCCGGTCGGCCTTGATCCTCGAAATGCTTGAGCGTGCAGGATGCCATGAAGAGCAGACTCAGGATGTCGCCGAGCCGTGCGGACAGACGCTCGCGGCGTTTCAGGCTTCCGCCCAAGGTCATCATGGCGAGATCCGCATTGAGGGCGAAGACGCTGCTCAGCCAATCAAGCCGCTGATAGTGGGAACCGAGCCAGCCTGCGATGGGCCGTGCGGCGAGATGTCCGCCGGTCAGTCCATCGCGCAGAGTGCGCAGGAGGTTGCGGATCAGGAAGCCGACATGTCCGGCGATAGCTGCATCGAAGCGTTCTGGCGCGCGCGTCGGGTTCGGATCTCCCGCGGCCCGAAACTCTTCCAGCACGTGCGGATGACACCGCAATGCGCCCTGACCGAAGACGATGAGGTTGCGCGTCAGGATGTTCGCGCCTTCGACCGTGATGGCGATCGGGATTGCCTGATAGACCCGGCCGAGCGGATTGGCGGGCCCGAGACAGATCCCGCTGCCGCCTTGTACGTCCATGGCGTCGTTGATGACCCGGCGATAGGCCTCGGTGAGCTGATACTTGAGCACCGCCGAGAGCACCGCCGGATGCTCGCCGGCCTGCAGCGCGGCGAGAAAGACCCGGCGCGCGGCGTCCATCTGGTAGGTCCGCCCGGCGATGCGTGCGAGTGCGGCCTCGACCCCTTCGAAATCGCCGATCGGGCGGCCGAACTGTTTGCGGATGCGGGCATAGGCCCCGGTGTAGCGCGCGGCCAGCTTGCCGCCGCCCGTGGCGAGCGCCGGCAGCGAGATGCCGCGACCCTCCGAGAGCGATTCCATCAGCATGCGCCAGCCCTTGCCGATCCCGTCCCGGCCGCCGATGACCCAATCGACCGGGATGAAGACACCGCGCCCGACCAGGGGTCCGTTCTGGAAGGGGATGCCGAGCGGCAGGTGACGGCGCCCGCGCTCGATGCCGGGCGTGTCGGCCGGGATCAAGGCGAGGGTCAAACCGGGCTGCGGATCGTCACCGAGCAGCTGGTCCGGGTCGGTCAATCGGAAGGCCAGTCCGATCAGGGTCGCGACCGGTCCCAAGGTGATGTAGCGCTTGTCGAAATCGATCCGGATCCCGAGTGTGGGGTGACCCTTGAAGAGGCCCTGACAGACGACCCCGATGTCCGGTGTGGAGGCCGCGTCGCTGCCGGCCGTCGGTCCGGTGAGCGCGAAGCAGGGGATCTCCTCGCCGCTCGCCATGCGCGGCAGCCAACGCTCGCGCTGGGCCTGCGTGCCGTAGCGCAGCAGCAGCTCGGCCGGACCCAGGCTGTTGGGGACCATTACGGTCACCGCGGCAGTGATGCTGCGGCTGGCGAGCTTCATGACGATCTCCGAGTGGGCGAGCGGGGAGAAGCCGAGCCCGCCGTAGCGGGTCGGAATCACGAGTCCGAAGAGGCGCTCGCGCCGGATAAAGGACCAGACCTCGGGCGCCAGATCCAGATCCTCGTGGGTGATGCGCCAGTCGTCGAGCATGCGACAGAGCTGCTCGACCGGGCCGTCCAAAAACGCCTGCTCGGCTGGGCTCAAACGGGCCGGGGGTAGGTCGCGCAGACGCGACCACTCGGGGCGGCCCGAGAAGAGCTCCGCATCCCACCAGGTCCCTCCGGCCTCCAACGCCTCCCGCTCGGTGCGGGACATGGCCGGCATGACGCGCCGAAACTGCGCGAGCAGGTGTCGGGTGATCAGATGCCGGCGGAGCGGTGCGAAAAGTGTCAGCGCCGCGATCGTCGCGGCGATAGTGCCGAACGCGATGATAAGAATGGTCATATCAGCAGTCCTCGGTCGAGACGGCCGTCTCGGAGCACCCGCAAGGCAGGTCGCCGAGCGTGACTCGGCCGGCGGGACCGACCACCCAAGTCGCACTCGCGGCGGCGCGATAGGAGCGGCTGCGGTCGTTCAGTAGCACCTTGAAATCGCACAAGGGGACCTCGTGCGGCTCTCCTTCCTTGGTCAGCCAGCCGATCATCCATCCCCGGACGGGGGGGGCGGAGTCGTGTCATGGCGATTTACCCGACAAGCGAGGTCAGTTAATCGCTCAGACCCTTACGACACCGAGAATGTTTCAGGGAAGGTCGGGGTCATCCCGCGTGCTCGGGCCTGCCACGATCGCGCCGCGGCATCCGTCCCGCGATGCCCCGAGGTGTGCGGGGGGCGAGGAATCGGCGATGTTGTCACGTCCTCGATGGTGGCATAATGTATCGACATTGAAGATACGGTGGAGGTCGAAAATGCGTGTCACCGTCAAGAAGTGGGGCAACAGCGCCTCGGTGCGCATCCCGGCCGCCATCATGGAAGCGGCTCGTCTGACGCTGGATGAAACCGTGGACATCCGCGAAGAGGGTGGCTGCATCGTGATCGAGCCGATCCGCCCAAAGGGATACGATCTGGCCCGATTGCTCGACGGCATCACACCGGCGAACCTGCATTCCGAAGTCGATTTCGGTGGACCCGTCGGCAAGGAAGCCCTTTGATGGCCGGGCCCTATGTGCCCGAGGCCGGCGACATCGTGTGGCTGCATGTCAATCCCCAAGCCGGACACGAGCAGGCCGGTCACCGTACGGCGCTGGTCGCCAGCCCTTCGGCCTACAACGCCAAGACCGGGCTGATCTTGTGCTGTCCCATGACGACGCAGATCAAGGGCTACCCCTTCGAGGTCTTGATCGCGGGTGATCGTCCGAGCGTTGCCTTGGCCGACCAGCTCAAGAGCCTCGATTGGGTGGCCCGCAAGGCGCAACACAAAGGGCGGGTCTCCGCCGCCGAGCTGAATGACGTCAGGGCCAAGGTCCTGGCCCTGATGGGCTCGGAGCTCCGACAATAGTGCTCCGGCGAAAATGACCGGCCACGGCGTTCTGCTTGACGATCCCGCGCTGACCAATCGCAAGCACCAGCATAGCTTACAGAACCTTCCCGCCGAGACCCCGGAACGATCAAGCCCAAAAGGCCCAAAGACCGACCCGCGGCGCCCTTCCCCGAAATGTACGTCGCGCGCTCCGGCTTACACGGCACCTTCACGACCGATTCTCTCGATCGCCGCGCCGCCTCGCGGATGCCCAACGACAGCTATCTCGAAGCCACGGGCGCAGGGATCACGCTCTCCGTCTCCCTCAGGCCACAATGGATTTGCTTCTCGGCACAGCAGAGAATGCCGCCATGACGACCGAACGACACGTATCATTTCAAAGCGCCGCAAGCGATCGCCGACGCGCCGCGAGGGCGTTTCTCGTCATGGGTCTGGTCTGGTTGTTCCTGGCCCAAGCCGTACTCGCCGACGATAAACGTCCGGACCTGCTGACCCCGGCCGAACGTGCCTGGCTGGACGCGCACCCGCGGATCCTGCTCGGGGTCGGTGCCGAGTGGGCGCCCTGGGTGATTCCGGTCGGGGAGGGGCGCATCGCCGGATTCGCGGTGGATCATCTGCGGCTGCTTGGCGAGAAGCTCGGTATCGAGATCGGGCTCGCGTCCGGTCCTTGGCATGAGATGGTCGCCGCGGCCGAGGAACGTCGGCTCGATGGTCTGACGTTGGCCGCGCCGCTCTCGGATCGCGGCGATCGCTTTCTCTTCACGGAGAACTTCCATACCGTTCACCTCTTTCTTTACCTGCGCGACGGTGACCCTCTGCCGCCGCCGGGCCTCGCGGGGTTGAACGGGCGGCGGGTCGGCTATCTGCGGGAGGTCTTGCGGGAGCGCAAGCTGCTGGAGGGCCAAGCGTCCATCGAGGCGGTCGCGCTGCCGAGCCAAGCGGCACTGGCGGAGGCGCTGTTGACTGGCGTGGTGGACGCAGCCATCGGCTCGTACGCCTTGGAGTACTGGCGAGCGAGCAACGGTGTGCTTGGCTTTGGGCCGAAGCGGATGCTGTCCGAAGGCCCCGCACGGCTGGGGATCTCGATCCGCAAGGATTGGCCGGAGCTGGTCGGCATCCTCGACAAGGGTCTTGCGGCCATCACCGCCGAGGAGTCGGCTGTCCTGAATCGGCGTTGGTTCGGGCGCGCCGATGGTTTCTCGGGCGGTTCGACGCCGACCGGCTTGAGTGCCGAGGAGAAGCGGTGGATCGCCGACCATCCCGTGCTTCGGGTCGGCATCGATCCGACCTGGGCGCCGATCGAGTTCTTCGACGAGCAGCGCCGACCGCAGGGGATCTCGGTCGCCTATATCAGGCTGGTCGCCGAGCGTCTCGGCCTGCGGCTCGAGTTCGTCGAGGCCCGGTCCTGGGCAGCGGCCGTCGCGCAGTTCCACCGACGCCAACTCGACCTTCTCCCGGCGGTGGCGGCGACGCCGTCGCGCCGCCAACGCTTCGACCTGACCGAGCCCTATGTGTCTTTTCCGGCCGCGATCTTCGCGGCGGCCGATGTCGCCTATTTGGGCGGCATCGAGGCGTTGCAGGGGAAGGTCGTCGCCGTGATCGAGAGCGAGGCGGTGCATGATTGGCTGCGCGAGCAAGAGCCGGAGATCCAGTTGCTGCCCGTGGCGGATACGCCCGCGGCCTTGCGTGCGGTCGCGCGGGGCGATGCCTTTGCCTTCGTCGGTAACCTTGCGGTCACCAGCTACTATATCGGCGCGTCCGGTCTCACCGAGATCAAGGTGCTCGGGGAGACCCCGTTCGTGTATCGCTTGGGAATGGCGGTTCATCGCGACGAGCCGATGCTGGCGGCAATCCTGCAGAAGGGCCTGGATGCAATCCCCCGTTACGAGAGGGATGCGATCTACAACGACTGGATCTCGATCCGGTATCGCGTCGAGGCGGACTGGGGGCTCTTGCTGCGGGTCGCCGCGGGTTCCGCGCTGCTGCTGGCGATCGTCGGGTGGTGGGCGTTCAGTCTGTCCCGGGAGGTCGGGCGCCGACGCCGGGCCGAGGCTGCGCTTGCCGAGCTGTCTCGCGGACTTGATCAGGCGCTTGCCGAGCGCACCCATGAGCTTGCCGGCGCGAATGTCCGGCTGCGCCGGCTGGCCGTGGATCTGTCGCTTTCGGATGAGGCCGCGCGGGCGCGCTTGGCGGGGGAGCTGCATGATAGTCCGATGCAGAAACTCGCCCTGGCGCAAATACAGGTCGAGTCCGCCGCGCGGGACCCCGATGATGCGGAGACGGCCGAAATGCTCGGCGCAGGACAGACGTTGCTGAGCGAGGCGATCGCCGAGCTGCGCACGCTGCAATTCGATCTAAGTCCGCCGGTATTGGCGCGTCAGGGTCTGGCCGCGGCGCTGGCATGGCTCGCCGAGAGTACCGAAGCCCGCTGGGGTATTCGGATGGCCTCCGCGGTGGATCCCGACCTGCCTCAACCGCGGCATGAGGTGTCTGTTATCCTCTTCCAGTGCGCCCGGGAGTTGGTGTACAACCTCATCAAACACGCGCGGGCCAGCCATGGTGCCATCCGATTGCAGTCACGGGGAGGTGACCTCGAGCTGATCGTGGAAGACAACGGGATCGGATTCGACCCGAACGCAGCGCAGCCGCTACCGCGCCCCGACGGAGGCTTCGGACTGCATCGTGTCCGCGAGCGCCTGGACTTGATCGAGGCCGAGCTCTCCGTGGAACCGTCCGCACCTGGAACGCGTATGCGCATTCGCGTGCCCGGCGACCGAATGGACTGATTCCTCGTGATCCGGAGTCCCGACCGGAGGCGGATCAAGCGTGAAAGACCAGCAGCCGACCATCTCGCGTCTCGTCTGGGAGACCCGCTATCGGGCCGAAGGCGAGACCGATCTCGACGCGACCCGGCAGCGGGTGGCGTGCGCGCTGGCGTCGGTGGAGCCGGCGGCGCGGGAGGTTTGGGCGGCGCGGTATCTGGACGTGCTGAAGGGGTTTCGGTTCCTCCCGGGCGGGCGGATCCTCGCCGGGGCCGGCCTGGATCGGGACCTGACCCTGTTCAACTGTTTCGTCATGGGTCCGATCCCGGACGACCTCTCGGGCATCTTCGAGTCGCTGCGGGATGCGGCCCTGACCATGCAGCAGGGCGGGGGCGTGGGTTGCGACTTTTCCACGCTGCGCCCCGCCGGTCTGCGCGCCCGGCGCGTCGGGGGTACGGCCTCGGGGTCGGTGTTCTTCATGGGCCTGTGGGACTGCATGTGCGCGACCCTGCTCTCCACCGGCGTGCGCCGCGGCGCCATGATGGGGACGTTGCGCTGCGACCACCCCGACATCGAGGTCTTCATCGACGCCAAGCGCGACGCGAAGGCGCTGCGCAACTTCAATCTCTCGGTGTTGGTCACGAATGACTTCATGCATGCGGCCTACCGAACCTCGGTTGCTCTTGCCGTCGAGAAGGGGCCGTTTCCGTACCTGGTGCGCGATGCCTATCTGGCGGCGCCCTTCGTGCGGCGGTTGCCCGAGGACATCCGTGCCGGGATCGCCTCGGGCGGCATCCGCAACTCGCATCTCACCGCGATTGCACCGACCGGGACCATCAGCCTGCTCGCGAACAACCTCTCGAGCGGCATCGAGCCGGTCTTCTCTCGCGTGCAGTATCGCCGAGTCCGCACGGTTGCGGGTCAATCGGACCGGTATCGGGTCGAGGATGATGCCGTACGGCTCTGGCGCGAGCGCTTCGGGCGGCAGCCCGGACCGCCGGCCTTCGTCGCCGCGCACGAGGTGGCGCCGGAGGACCATCTCGCCATGCAGGCGGCCGTTGCGCCCTATGTCGACAACGCCATCTCCAAGACGATCAATGTGCCGGCCGGGATCCCGTTCGCGTCGTTCGAGCGGCTCTATCGGCGTGCCTACGATCTCGGGCTGAAGGGCTGCACGACCTTCAGGCCCAACCCGGTGACCGGCGAGATCCTGAGCCAGGATCTCGAAGCCCGCACGCCGGAGGCGTCGGGGCCCTGCTGCGGATCGGAGCGGGAAGGGGACTGAGGCATGTCCTTCCACCCCGCAGTCAAGCCGCTGATGCAGCCGGTGCGCCCGGCGATGGTGCTGCATCACCTGGGTCAGATTGCGCTGATTCTGGCGGTGCTCTTCTCGGTGCCCTTGGCCTTCGCGGCGGCGACCGGTGACTGGGAGCTGGCGCGGCGCATCCTGCTCGCGGCGCTTCTGCCGGCCTTGGCGCTCGGCGTCTGTGCTCGGATCCGTCCGAGCGACCGGCCCTTGCAGGCCAACGAGGCCCTGGTGATCTCGGCCTTGACCTTCATTATCGCGGCGGCGCTCATGACCTATCCGCTCACTGCGGAGGGTCTGTCGCCTTTGGATGCCTGGTTCGAGTCGGTCTCGGGCGTGACGACCACCGGTCTCAGTTTGGTGCCGAACCCGGAGCTCCGTTCCGATGCCTTTCTCTTCACGCGCGCCTGGATGCAGTGGTTCGGCGGCTTGGGCATCGTCGTCTTGTCCCTCGCCCTGGCCTTCGGGCGGACCGAGGACATGCGTCGTCTGGCCGATGCGGGTGTGGACGAGGAGAGCTTGGCGGAAGGGACGCGGATCCACGCCCGGCGTGCCTTTACGATCTACGTGCTGCTCACGGTTGCCGGCTTGCTGCTGGTCCTGCCGACGGATCTGCCGCCCTTCGACGCCCTCATCCATACGCTGGCCGCGATCTCGACCGGCGGGTTCGGCGGTGTCTCCGACAGCCTGGCCGGCTTCGGGCGAGGCGCTCATTTCGCGCTCTTCGCCGTGTCGCTGCTCGGTGCCTTGCCGCTCTTTTTGTACTACAGGGCGTGGAGGTCCGGCCCCGTCTCCCTGAGGTCCGATCCCGAGCTTCGGGCACTGCTCATCGCCGTCGCGCTGGTGGCGGTTCTGCTCTGGTGGCTCGGGGGTCTGTCGCCGGCGGACGCGCTGCTCCAGGCGGGCTCGGCTCAGACGACCACGGGCTTTGCGACCTTGGATCTGAGCGAGCTGGACCCGGCGGCCAAAGGTGTCCTGATCCTCTCGATGGCCACCGGCGGGGGTGTCGGCTCGACGGCCGGCGGCATCAAGCTCCTGCGCCTGCTGATCCTGATCCGCATGATCCAGCTCGCCGTGATGCGTGTTCAACTGCCGCGTCATGCAGTGGTCCAGCCGGCGATCGGCGACCGGACACTCGGCGGCCTTCAGATCGAGCATGCCCTGGTACTGATTCTGCTGTTCGTGCTGCTGGTGCTCGGGTCCTGGATGGCCTTTCTCGCCGCCGGCTATCCGGCGCTCGATGCCCTCTTCGAGGTGGTCTCGGCCACGGCGACGGTCGGACTGTCGGTGGGTATAGCCAGCCCCGACCTCGAGCCCGGGCTCAAGCTGCTTCTGAGCCTCGACATGTTGGCCGGGCGACTGGAGATCATCGCCTTGCTGGTCCTGCTGTTTCCGGGGACTTGGTATAAGCCTTGAGCGGCGGGCGTCGCGAAGCGACGTTCCCCGGGATCGACGACTTGCAGTCGTCATCTTCCAAGCGTCCTGAGTACCGGCGGGGTTGCGCTCCATCCGAACCTCAGGGGCGTCGCGCCGACTGAAGAGGACGACTGCAAGTCGTCTATCCCGGGAGGTGTCGCCGCTTCGCGACGACCGTTGGCATCACTTCCGGCCGAATCGTATGCGTCGTCGGGATGCCGAGGTCCGGAAATCGACTAAAGTAAAGGCCAAAGGCTGGAGGCTGGAGGCTGGAGGCTGGAGGCTGGAGGCTGGGAGCTGGGAGCTGGGAGCTGGGAGCTGGGGCTGGCAGCCGGAGGCTTTCCCCGCAACGAGGGACACGACATGCGATTCGTCTTCATCGGCAGCGGAACCCTCGCCGTGCTTACCGGGCGGATGCTCGTGGAGCGCGGTCACGAGGTCGTCATCGTCGAGCGCGATCCGGCGACGATCGAGCGGTTTCGCGACGAGCTCGACGTGGGTTTCCTCCATGGCGACGGGACCCGGCCGGCGATCCTGCGCGAGGCCGATCCCGAGAATACCGATCTGCTCTTCTGCCTGACCCACGACGATCAGTCCAACATCATCGCGAGCCTGGTGGCGCGTTCCCTCGGTTACCGAAGGGTCGTGACCAAGATCGAGGATCCCGACCTGGAGCACATCTGCGCCGAGCTGGGTCTGGCCGACTCGCTGGTGCCGATGCACACCGTCGGCCGCTATCTCGCCGACATGGCCGAGGGGCAGGACATCATCGCCATCTCCGACATCCTGCGCGGCGACACCCGGATCTTTTCCTTCAAGGTCGACGAGGCGTCGGCGACGACGCTCGAGGCGTTGGCCATTCCGGATGTCGCTCGGGCCATCTGCGTCTATCGCAACGGCGAGGAGCTCAAATTCGCCGATCCGCAGATGCATCTGCAGATCGGTGACGAGGTGGTGTTGCTGACGCGGGCACGGGGTCTGAAAACGCTCCGCCAGCGGTTTGAGTAGGGTGCGCTCGATCTTCGTGCATCGGTGGCTGGTTTTGTGTTCCCTTCCGGTGGTGGTGCACTCCCATAGTGCGGCATCATTTTGCGACGGCAATCTGCGCTTCGCAAAAGTCCTTATCGATGAATCGGTTGGCGTCGCGTGGCGACGAGCGCGATCTTGGCGCGTTTCTTGACGTGTTTTCTCCGTTATGGGCCATGTTGTGGGGTTCACGCAGATGCTTAAACAATTCCAATCCGGCGGTGCCGGCCAGATCCAGATGCAACGCGCGGGACAAGCGATGGCCTACCACGAGTTCTATCAGGACGACTTCCGGCCGCGCGATCACTACCTGCCGATGTGGGAGCACATCCAGACCACGGGGCAGCAGATCCTCGGGGCCAAGGCGCGCGATGCCCATCTGACATTGCACACCGAAGGGGTGACCTTCACCGTCTACTCCAACGACGAGGAGGGGATCGAGCGGGTCTGGCCCTTCGACATCCTCCCGCGCATCATCACGGCGATCGAGTGGGCGCAGATCGAGGCCGGACTCAAGCAGCGCATCCGCGCCCTGAATCTCTTCCTGAAGGACCTCTATCACGGTCAGCGGATCCTCAAGGACGGTGTGGTGCCTCCGGAGCTGATCTACCGGGGCAAGGATTTTCGGCGCGAGATCATGGACATCACCCCGCCGCACGATATCTACACCCACATCAGCGGGGTCGATCTGATCCGCGACGAGGACGGTCGCTATCTGGTCCTCGAGGACAACCTGCGCACCCCGTCCGGTGTGTCCTACATGATCGAGAACCGGATCGTGGAGCGGCGCATCCTGCCCGAATTCTTCGCCCGCTATCGGGTCCGCCGCGTCGAGCACTATCCGGCGCTGCTGCTGCAGGCCCTGCGTCATCTCTCGCCGCGCGGCGCGAACGACGCGACCATCGTCGTGCTCACCCCCGGCATCTTCAACTCGGCCTATTTCGAGCACACCTTTCTCGCCAAGGAGATGGGCGTGGAGCTGGCCGAGGGGCGGGATCTGGTCTGCAAGAACGACAAGGTCTATCTCAAGACCACGCAGGGTCTGCGTCAGGTCGATGTGGTCTATCGGCGCGTCGACGACGACTTCCTCGATCCCCTGGTGTTTCGCTCGGACTCCGAGCTGGGCGTGGCCGGGATCATCAACGCCTGGCGGGCCGGCAACGTCGCCTTGGCCAATGCACCGGGGGCGGGCATCGCCGACGACAAGGCGGTCTATGCCTATGTCCCGGACATCATCCGTTACTACCTCGGCGAATCCCCCATCCTGCCGAGTGTCCCGACCTATCAGATGACCGACCACCAGGACCGCATGTATGTGCTCGACAACATGGAGAAAATGGTCATCAAGGCGGTCGCTGAATCCGGCGGCTACGGGATGCTGATGGGGCCCTCGTCCACCACCGCGCAGCGCGCCGAGTTTGCCCGCAAGATCGAGGAGAATCCGCGCAACTACATCGCCCAGCCTGTGATCCAGCTCTCGCGCCACATCTGCTATCTCGACGGCGAGCTGGAGTCGCGCCATCTGGATCTGCGTCCCTTCAGCATCTACGGCAGCGATATCGAGGTCGTCCCGGGCGGCTTGACCCGGGTCGCCATGACCAAGGGATCCTTGGTCGTGAACTCCTCGCAGGGCGGGGGCAGTAAAGACACCTGGGTGCTGGCCGACTAATGTTGAGTCGTATTGCGGAGTCGCTGTACTGGATGACCCGGCACCTGGAGCGCGCGGACAACACCGCGCGCGTGCTGGACATCAATGTCGTCTACATGCTCGAGGCCGACGAGGGTGCGACCGAGGAGATGCAGTGGCGTCCCTTGCTTACCATCATGGGTGCAGACGAGCTGTACGAGGAGCTGCATCCCGACGGGCGCGTGACGGTGCAGCGCGTCATCCATCTGCTCACCCAGGACCGCAACAATCCGGGCTCGCTCCTGCTCAGTCTCAAGCTTGCCCGCGAGAATGCGCGGGTGGTGCGCGATCGCATCTCGAGCGAGATGTGGGAGGCGCTCAACGAGCTGTGGCTCTCGGCCGACAAGCATCTGAAGACGACCTTGCAGCCCTGGCGTGCGGCCGAGTTCTACGCCTTCATTCATCGCCAGGTCGCGGCCTTCTTCGGTCTGACCCAAAGCACCATGATGCGGGGCCAGGCCTACGGCTTCATGGCGCTCGGCAGTCTCCAGGAGCGCGCCGACATGACCGCGCGCATCCTGGATACGCGCTACCACTTGCTGCTGCCGGATCTGAAGCTCGTCGGCTCGCCGTTGGACTACTACCAATGGGGTGCACTGCTCAAGTCGCTCTCCGGTTTCGAGGCGTATCGCCGCAAGTATCAAGGCGGCATCCGCCCGATCGACGTGGTGGAGTTCGTGGTGCTCGACACGGATTTCCCGCGTTCGCTCGCCTACTGTGTGGAGGGTATGGAACGCGCGCTCGGACGCATCGGGAGCTTGCCCGACGGAGCGATGCCCGAGCGTCTTGCCGCACTGCGTCGTCATCTCGACGGCGCAACGCCCCAGGGGATTCTGGATCTGGGCCTGCACGAGTATCTCGACGACTTCCTGGGGCTCTTGGCCGATTTCGGCACGGCGCTGCAGAGCGACTATTTCGAGGCCCACCTGGGGGATGATGCTCAGTGAGATATCAGATCGAGCGGGTTTGTCGGATCCATTTCGCGGCCCCGGCACGCGAGCACCACGTCCAGATCCGCCTGGCGCCTTGGGACGACGAGAGTCAGTCGCTCCTGCAGATCCAGCTCTCCGTGGCACCCGACGCGGGCGTTTCCGCCTGTCGGGACGGGTTCGGCAACCTCTCGCATCACTTCGCGGTGATGGGAGCGCACCGGGAGCTCGCCTTCACCATGACGGCCGAGGTGGAGACCCTTCGCAGCAACCCTTTCGACTTCCCGGTGGTCGCGCAGGCACGCGAGCGCGCCTGGATCGACGACGCCCTCCATCAAGCCCCGCGCCTCTGGGACTTCGTCCTGCATCAAGGGCCACTGACCCCCGCGCTGCCCGAGGAGATCTGCGGACACCGGGTGCCGATCCTGCGCGAGGATCGACCGCTCCTGGATCAGGTGCAGGAGGCGAGTGCCTGGATTCAGTCGGTGACGCCGTTCGACCCGGAGGTCGCACGCCCGGTCATGGCATTGCCGGCGCTGTTCGACGCAGGGCGCGGCTGTGCCGCCGACCTGGCGCACCTCTTGATCGCCCTGATGCGGCAGTGGTCGGTTCCCGCGCGATTCGTCTCCGGGTATCTGGATGCGAGCTATTTCGACCCGGACGACGAAGATCCGCCGGGCACCCAGCCGCGCGAGCAGAGGCTCCACCACTGGGCCGAGGTGCTGATCCCGGGCGGCGGCTGGCGCGGTGTCGATCCGGCGATGGGACTGCTCGCCGATGCGACCTACATGCGCGTTGCCGTCGGGCGCGATGCAGGCGACGTGCAGCCCTTGCGTCAGACCTGCCGCAGCGACGGATCGGTGCCGGAGCTCGAAGAAACCCTGGCCGTCATACCTGTTGAACCGCGTCCGGAGTGATATGCGAATTGAACCGCGTCCGAAATGATATGCGAACATCGCGGATTGCGTCTTGCCTCGGCCGACCCAAAGAAGTCGGAGTCGACGCGGTTCAAGAATTTTAAAATATTGTTTTTCTTATCCTAAACCGCGTCGACTCCGGCGATTCAAGAGTGTTTTAACCTCTCTATCGACTCGACCATCTCCGAGAGCACCGGACGCGGTTTAGCGCGGTTCAGTTTTGGACGCGCGATGCCCGCGTCAACTCGGAGAACCGCACGCCCCGCAACCCCCCGATCTCCAAACTCAGCCGCTCGATCTCGACCGGCATGCCGCGAATGATGATGGTCTCCAGACAGTTGTGATGGTCCATGTGCACGTGCGTCGTTGCGACGACGTGGATGTACTGGCGATGCTGAATGTCCAGGATGTGCTGGGTGAGCTCGCGCTGATGATGGTCGTAGACGATGGTGAGCACACCCGCGACCTCCACGTCGCCGCGCTCCCAGGTTTCCTCGACGATCCGCTCGCGGATCAGGTCGCGCACCAGCTCGGAGCGCGAGGCGTAGCCCTTCTTGACGACGCGTCGATCAAGCTCGTCCAGCAACGGGCGGGGCAGGGAGACGCTGAAACGGATGGTTTCCTCGCGAACGCTTTCCTCGACAGAAGACATGTCGGGCCTCTTAAACCGCGCCGAGCGCGGTATGCGATGTTTCCGGATGGGATCGGCCCGGCGGATTTGACGGCCGCTGGAGACGCCGCGGTTTAAACCGCGCCCAGTGCGGTATGCGATGTTATTGGATGGGATCGGCCCCGGCGGACTTCACGGCCGCTGGAGCCGGCGCGGTTTAAGACATTAAATGTATTCTATTATTTTAAACCGCGTCCTCGCTGAGGATCGTGGATACACCAAGCGTCGAGCTCACTCGAAAGTGAACATCTCGCTCTGGACGCGGTTTAGAAGTCATCGAAGCCGTCGAAGTCACCCATATCGCCGTCGTCCATCATCTTGGGGTCGAAATCCGAATCCAGCCCCGGATCTTCGACAGGTTCCTCGGCCGCCTGGGCCTCCTCGGCGGCGAAGAGGCCGGTCAGCACGTTGGCCATCATGACACCGCCTGCAACCGCAACCGCGGTTTGCAGTGCCGATCCCAGGAAACCGCCGCCCGCCCGGTGGGCTTGACCGGGTTGCATGCCGCCGAGGCCCATGCCGCTCGGCGCAACCGCACGGCCCAAGGCTCCGCCGGCCGGAGCGCCCGGGGCGCCCGCACGGGAGCTCGGTGCCCCGAAAAGGCTGTCGAGGAAGCCGCCGCCGGCCGGCCGGCTCGCGAGCTCCTGCTCGAGATCCTGGACCCGTTGGCCGAGCGTCTCGATGGCTCGCTCCTGGACCAGAATCGCTTGGGCCATGTAATAGGGTGCTGCGGGCTGATGCTCGAGCGCCGCGGCGATCTGCTGTTCCGCGGCCGGATCGCGTGGTCCGGTTTGATGCTCGGCCTGTCGCAGCTTGCCGAACAGGTCGTCGATGATCCGCTGCTCGTTCAGTCTCTGTTCGTTTTGGCTCGTGTTGCTTTGGTCCATGGCTCGCCTCCGAAGGGTGAATCAGCTCGCATTGATCCTCTCGGCAAAGATATCCGGTCGGAGACCGAGACTCCAATAGCGGTGCCCGCCGGATATATGCCGGCAGGACTTACCGACGCCGTCGGCCCCGGGTAGACGCCTGCAAGGCCGAGTGCTACCTTCTCGGGTATTACCGTTTGCACCAAGGTACTACGCGCCTTGGCCTTGTCCGGACATCGATAACAGCTATGCACATCGTCGACGGTGTTCTCGGTGCGCCGGTTTTGATCGGCGCATCCATGCTCGCGGTTGCCGGCGTCGCTCGGGGGTTGAGCGCCCTCGATAGCGAGTCCATCCCGCGCGCCGGCCTTCTGACGGCCGTCTTTTTTGTCGCCTCTTTGATCCATCTGCCGGTCGGTCCGGCGAGCGCCCATCTGATGCTGACCGGACTCATGGGGTTGCTGCTCGGCTGGGCGGCCTTTCCCGCGATCTTGGTCGGGCTGCTTTTACAGGCGGCCTTTTTCGGGTTTGGCGGTTTGACCGTGATCGGAGCCAATACACTGAATCTGGCTCTACCGGCGGTCGTGATCGGTCTGCTCGCGCAGCGGCTTTTGGCGCGCTTGGACGGCTCGCCTCGCTCGGCGACGTTGGTCGTTGCCGGCTTTCTGGTCGGTGCCTTGTCGTTCGGCGTATCCGCGTTGTCGGTGGCCGGAGTACTTGCGCTGAGCGGGAGCGAATTCCTCGTGGCGGCCAAACTGATCCTGATCGTTCAGATCCCGGTGATGCTCGTGGAAGGAGCGCTTACCGCTGCGGCCTTGCGGCTTCTCCTGACCGTGCGTCCCGAGCTGCTCCCGGCGGTTTTACCCGCTCGCCTTCTGCCGGCCGAGCGCTCGACCTTGTAGGGACGACTCTAAACCGCGCCAAGCGCGGTATGCGATGTTTTTGGACGGGATCGGCTCCGGTCGACTTGACGACCGCTGCGGTCGGAGCGGTTAAAAAGATTAGAAAAGAATCACTTTAACCCGCGTCCTCGCTAAGGGCCGCGGATGCGCCAAACGTCGAGCTCACTCGAAACCGAGCATCTCGCTCTGGAGGCGGTTTAGTCACCACGGCCGCAGGTGATCTGCGGGATGCGGTGTGACTTCGATCGCTCCCGCATGCTTGCCCGTCTAAGCCGGCCTCTCCGCGCTTGCGCTCCATGGCCCGGCATGCGCATCCTTGTCGGTGCCATGAACGACGTTGTCTCAAATCCCGTCAAACCGCACTCAGATCCACGGATGGCGCTTGCGCGCGAGCAGGCCGGCCACGTCGTCGTGGCGATCGGCGGTGCTTGGCAGCTCGATGCGGATCTACCGGACCTCGAGCGGCTCGATGCCGATCTGTTCTCCGAGCAAGAACTGACGTCGATTGCTTTCGAGACTTCCGACCTGGTTGCTTGGGACTCCGGTCTCGTGAGCTACCTCGCCTCACTGGCCTGGCGGTGTCGGGAGCGCGGCATCGAGGTGCGGGAGGAGGGGCTGCCCGAGGGGGTTCAGGCCCTGCTGCGTCTGGCCTCGACGGTGCCGGAGCGTCGTGCCGAGGGTCGCAACGAGCATGCCGACCCCTTTCTGCGGCGTTTCGGTCAGGACTTCATCGATCTGGCGCGCTCCACCGGCGAGATCCTGGCGTTTGTCGGGGAGGTGACCCTCGCGGTGCGCTCGATGGTGGCCGGGCGAGCCCGCTTTCGGCGCTCGGAGCTCTGGCTACTGATCGAGGAGGTGGGCGCCGATGCCTTGCCGATCATCAGTCTCATCAGCTTTCTGGTCGGACTCATCCTGGGCTATATCGGTGATCAGCAGTTGGCCCAATTCGGCGCACGGATCTTCGTCGCCGACCTCGTCGGGCTCGCCATCGTCATTCAGATGGGCGCGCTGATCACCGCGATCGTGCTCGCCGGGCGAACCGGAGCGGCCTTTGCGGCTCAGCTGGGGACCATGCAGGTGAACGAAGAGATCGACGCCCTGCGCACCTTGGGGATCTCGCCCGTCGAGTTTTTGGTCTTGCCGCGACTGATCGCGCTGGTCGCGATGACGCCCTTGTTGGCCATCTACGCGAACCTCACGGGGATCCTCGGCGGGGCCTTTGCCGGCACCGTGGTCGGTGGTTTGAATCCGGCCGAGTATTTTACCGAGACGGTCGCGGCGATCGGCTGGAACCACATCACTCAGGGGTTGATCAGCGCGACCGTCTTCGGCGCCATCGTCGCCGTCTCCGGATGCCTGCGCGGCATGCAGAGCGGGCGCAGCGCTGCGGCCGTCGGGGAGGCGACGACATCGGCGGTGGTGACCTCGATCGTCTTCATCGTGATTGCATCGGCGGTTCTCACGATCGTCTTCGATGCGGTCGGCCTGTCGTAAGCGGCGGATTCGACGATGCCGACCCGAGTCGCGGGAGATACAAGCCGCCGGACGTCCAGGGATCCGTCCAGCGATTCTCCAGCTGCTCCGTCTTCCGATCGGCGGCCTGACCGGGCTCCCGATCAGCCAGGCCACTCCGCGGAGGATCGACATATCCTTGTGGATGGCGTGTCGGTGGGCTACGGCGACACGGTGATTCAGCGCGATTTGAGCTTTGCAATCCGCCGCGGCGACATCTTCGTCATCATGGGCGGCAGCGGCAGCGGCAAGAGTACGCTCATGCGCAGCCTGATCGGACTCCTTGCGCCGCAAGCCGGGAAGATTCTGTTCGACGGGGAGAGCTTTTGGGATGCGCCCCAGCGTGCGCGGATCCGAAGGATGCGTCGCAACGGAGTGATGTATCAGAGCGGTGCCCTGTGGAGCTCCATGACGCTCGAAGAGAACGTGGCCTTGCCGCTCGAGCAATACACGCGGCTTCGACCGAGCCAGATCCACGATGTTGCGGTCTACAAGCTCGCCCTCGTCGGCCTCTCGGCTTATTGCGACTTCTATCCTTCCGAGATCAGCGGCGGCATGCGCAAACGGGTCGGCGTCGCCCGTGCCATGGCGCTGGATCCGGACATCCTTTTCTTCGACGAGCCGTCGGCGGGTCTCGACCCCTTGAGTGCACGTCTGCTCGATGACCTGATCCTAGAGCTGCGCGAGAGCCTGGGTACGACGATGGTCGTCGTGACCCATGACCTGGCGAGCATCTTCGCCATTGCGGACGACTCGGTGTTCCTCGACGCCGCCACGCAGACCATGCTCACGACGGGCAATCCCCGCGAGCTGCGCGAGCACAGCGAGATCCAGATCGTTCGCGATTTCTTGAGCCGGGGAGAGACATGAGCAAGCAGGCCAATCCAACCGTGATCGGCGGCTTCGTGCTCGGGGCCTTGGCCCTGGTCGTCATCGCGATCCTGGTGTTCGGCAGCGGTGCGCTTTTTCGCGCGCAGGTTCCCATGGTCACCTATTTTCCCGGTTCGGTGCAGGGGTTGAATGTCGGCGCCGGGGTCCAGTTCGAGGGTGTGACGGTCGGGCGGGTGACCGGGATCGAGCTGAGCTTCTCGCCGGATACCGGCACCTTCAGCGTGCCTGTGACCTACGAGGTCTGGCCGGACAGCGTGAGCATCCTCGGTTCGGCCTCCGAGGATTCGCCGGAGGAGATCCTCCGCGGTTTGGTCAAGGAGCGCGGTTTGCATGCGCGCCTGGAGTCGCTGAGCTTCGTCACCGGGCAATACGTGGTTGCGCTCCAGTTGATTCCCGGGCGCCCTTTGCGGTTGCTGAAGGATCCCGACGATGCGGTGGAGGTGCCCTCGATCGAGGCGACGCGCGATCGGATGTCGGAAATGCTCGACAATCTACGGCTCGACGATCTCGTCAACGAGGCGTCGCTGACACTTGCGTCGATCCGGCAATTGATCGGTTCCGGGGAAGTGCTGCGTTTGCTAGAGACCTTGAACGGGACTCTCGAGTCGGCTCGGGTGTTGATCGAAGATGTCGATCGGGAGGTACCGCCGCTTGCACGGCGCCTGGATTCGACCCTGGAGGATTACGGCGCGTTGGCGCGAGCGGTGCAATCCGGCATTGTCCCGGTCGCGGAAAACCTCGAGGCGGTTTCCGCGTCGCTGGCTGTCTTGGTGCGCCGGGTCGACGAGCAGGTGATCCCGCTGTCGGGAGCGACCCGGGCTGCGCTCGGCGAGGTGGAAGCCGCCATGCGTTCGCTGGGCGCCTTGGCCGGGGATGCGTCCGGAACACGGATTCGGTTCGACCGCTTCCTCGCCGAGGCATCGGCGGCGGCTCGATCCCTTCGGGATCTTGCCGATTATTTGGAGCGGCATCCGGAAGCGCTGTTGCAGGGTAAGCGATGATCCTTGATCCGGCAGTCGGCCGCTGCGTGCGTCGTGACAAGATCTCGCCGGCCCCGACGACCCTGTTCCTCCGGCGTTTCAGGTCGGTAGAGCATTGATGTCGGGGTCTTTTTTTGTCGGCGCCGGAAACAAACAGGCCCGAGACGCAAGCGTCCCGGGCCTGATTTGCCGAGGCCGATCTCGACTAGAAGTCGAGGAAGCTCACGGTCTGAGTCGAGTCGGCGGCAACCGCCTGCACTTCGACAACCGGCTCTTTCGATTCTTCGTTTGCGAGACGCTCGGGCTCAGGCAGGACCATCGTGGTTTGGACTCCGCCTACGAGCAACGCGACTGCTGCAAGAACACCTAAGGCACCCATGGTACATCTCCGATTTCGAGTGGTTGCTGGTATGGGGATCATTATATAAGCAGATTCTAAATTAGCAAGCCCTTATTTTGATCATCCTCGTCCGATGTCTTCCGGTACCGGAGCCGCGTGTCTCCCTGCTTGGGGTGGTGCTTCGACGTGATCGCTAATATTAGCGAATATTGATCAAGATCAATCCTCTACATTGGATTCCGTCCTAATCTTGACGTCGCGTCGGAGCGATATCCTGTTCACGGCGTGCTCACCAGGTCTATCGAGAGGGGACAAACGTGATGACGAGGACAAAACGGCTTGGGCTTGCTGCGGCGGTCGCCGCTATCACTGCGTTCGGCTCCATGTCTGCGAACGCCTTTTGGGGTTCCGGCCCCTTCGGGATGTTCCCCGGCGGTTGGGGCGGACCCTGGAATTCGCCTTGGTACGGACCCTACGGCGGCTATCCCTATGGCGGCTATGGCTATCCCTATGGTGGCTACGGTGTGCCTTACGGCTGGGGTGCGCCTCTCTACGGCTACCCCGCTTACGGCTATCCGGCCTATAGCTATCCGGCCTACAGCTATCCGACAACGCCTTCGAGCACCGACTCGAGCAAGTGACTCTCCGCGTCTCGATGCCGCCCGGCATCGAGGCGCGAACCACCGCATTCGCTGCCGCCAGGTGCGATCGGGCCTTCAGTGCCGACGTTGTCGCGCCTCCAATCGCAAGACCAGCTCCCGGAGATCGATCGGTCCGTGCCCCGGTGATCGTCGCTCGCCTTCCGTGTGCTGCGGCTTCGTCGGTGCACGGGTCGCCGCCTGCGGTCTGCTGCCTGCTATCATCCGCTTCGGCTCTGGCTCGCGTGTGCGAGCGAGTCCTGTCAGCGATCTGAGCGGAGAAGCGATATGCGAGTACTCGTCGGTGATATCGGGGGCACCAAGACCGCATTGGGTCTTGCGAAGACGCATCGAGACCGCGTCGATCTCGAGGAGACGAGGCAGTATCCGAGTGCGGATTTCGACTCGCTCGACGGGATCGTCCGGCGCTATCTCGAGGAGACCGGAACGACGTGTCGTTTTGCCGCCTTCGCGATTGCCGGGCCGGTGCGGGACCGGCGCAGTCGGGCGACCAATCTACCTTGGGAGCTGGACGCCGATGCCATGGAACAGGCGCTCGGTTTTGCCGGCGTTGCCTTACTGAATGATCTGGAGGCGACGGCTTGGGGGCTCGCGGTATTGGGGCCCGACGACGTCGCCGAGGTCCATCCGGGGGAGTCGGTACAGGGAAACGCCTGCGTGGTCGCAGCGGGTACCGGGCTCGGCGAAGCCGGGCTCTTTTGGGACGGTCTGCGTCACCATCCCTTCGCGACCGAAGGCGGGCATGCGGACTTCGGGCCCACGGACGAGCGCGAGTGCGCGCTTCACGCATTTTTGAAGCAACGCTTCGGTCGGGTCAGCTGGGAGCGCGTCGTCTCAGGTCTCGGGATCCGAAACCTCTACGACTTTTTGTCCGAATGGCGCGGAATCGAATCCCCGTCCGCTTTGCGCGAGGCCATCGCGAGCGGAGACGCCGCGGCGGCGATCGCCTCGGCCGCTTCCGAGACATCCTGTCCGATCTGCACCGAGACGATGGACCTGTTTTTTCGTCTCTACGGGCGCGAGGCCGGAAACATGGCGCTGAAGCAAATGGCGCTTGGCGGGGTCTACTTGGGTGGAGGCATTGCGCCGAAGAACCTTGACGCCCTGCGCAGCAGCGCCTTTTTGGAGGGCTTTTTCGACAAGGGCCGCTTGGAGCCTCTGATGCGCACGATGCCGGTCCGGGTGATCGTGCAGCCGAGTGCTCCGTTGATGGGGGCGGCTCGGTTTCTGGCGTCGCAGTAGGTGGCTCCGGCCACCAGCCACCAGCCACCAGCCGCCAGCTTCAAAGTCGCAGGAGGCAGGAGGCAGGAGGCTCAACCCCAAATCCAAGAAAGAGGAACCCATGACACAAACGCTCAGCATTACCGGAATGAGCTGCGCCCACTGCGTTCGTGCCGTGACATCGGCGCTGGAGTCCGTCGCCGGCGTCGAGTCTGTCGAGGTGGATCTGGATCTTGCTCGTGCCCGGGTCGAGGGGCACGCCGACGCCGATGCCTTGATCGCGGCCGTCGTGGCCGAGGGTTACGGCGCGGAGCCGGCCCCGCCGGCATAACCCCGAGGCGGGTCCCGATGGGCCTCTCCCTCCGGGGTGAGTCTCGGTACCGACGCTCCATCCATCCGGATGTCGCGGTTATCGCCATCGGGCGCTGCGCTTAAACCCTCGATCACCCCGCTGTCGGTCGAGCGTCGCCTGAATCTTTTGTTCCAGTCCCGTGGATCGGTACGTCCGATCCGCGGCGTCTGTTGTCTGTCGTTTTGTCGGAGGCAGTTGCCATGTCGAGCCGTGAACAGGTCGGCGCATGGATCGAATCGACCCGGATTCAGCGCATCATCATCGTGTTGATTCTCGTCAACGCGGTCACCCTTGGCTTGGAGACCTCGTCGCGCATCATGGCGAGCTATGGCGGTTTCCTGCATCTCCTTGATCGCGTCATCCTGGCCGCGTTCGTCGCGGAGATCCTGCTGAAGCTCTTCGCTCACGGGCTGGGCTTTTTCCGTCGGGGCTGGAACCTGTTCGACTTTACCGTGATCGCGATCGCGTTGATCCCGGCGAGCGGGCCGCTTGCGGTCTTGCGCGCGCTGCGCGTGCTTCGCGTCTTGCGGTTGGTCTCGGTGTCGCCGCGTCTGAGGTTTGTCGTCGAGGCGCTCCTCAAGGCATTGCCGGGCATCGCATCGATCGCTTCTCTGATGCTGCTGCTCTTTTATGTCGCCGCGGTGATTGCGACGGGTCTGTTCGGGACGGGGTTTCCGCAGTGGTTCGGCACACTCGGCCGGTCCATGTACACCCTGTTTCAGATCATGACGTTGGAGAGTTGGTCGATGGGTATCGTGCGCCCGGTGATGGATGTCCATCCTTACGCCTGGCTCTTCTTTATCCCCTTCATCTTGATCGCGACCTTCACGATGCTGAACCTCTTCATCGGCATCATCGTGGACACCATGCAGACCCTGCATGACGATCAGCACGCCGCGGAGCGCGAGCGTATCGAGCAGACGGTCCACAGCGACACCCGTGCTGTCGAGTTGGAGGTGCGGGCCTTGCGCGAGGAGATCGAGGGGCTGCGGCGCGATTTGGCGATGCGCGCCAAGCAGAGTTGACGAGGCTCGGGATGCCGGACCGGATGGGGGCGCGTCGTGCGCGCATCTGTTTTTGGTACTATGATACAAACTGTCGCTTTTGGGATGCGGGTTGTTGTAATTCCTCGACGCATGGCTGCCCTTCTGCGGGGGTGCCGAGTCGTGGATGGGGCCGTACCTTCGGATTCGCCGGTTTCGTCTGATCGTCAAGGGGTTGAGTTTGGATCGAGCCGAAAGACATCGAGGCACCACGCCGAGGGATGCGGCAGCGCCTCCTATGGTGCGCCCGGGCGCATGGGTGCGATTGCTCGCGATCCCTCTGCTCGTTCTGGCGAGCGGGGCGTTCGCCATGAAGCTCGACGTCGAGGTGACCGGCCTGGAGGGGGAGCAGGAGACAAACGTCCTGGCTCTCCTGTCCATCTACCAAGAGCGCGCACAGGAGGATATGACGCCGGCGCGGGCCGAGGCATTGCATCGCCTGGCGCCGGATCAGATCCGCGATGCCTTGGCGCCTTTCGGGCTCTATCAGGTCGAGGTGACGGATCGGCTCGATGCCGCCGTGGATCCGAACGGCACCTGGACGGCTCGGTACGAGGTCGTCCCCGGGCCGCCCGTGAAGATCGGCCGGGTCAACTTTTCGATCACCGGCGAGGGGGCCGATGATCCCGCCTTCCCGAAGACCTTCCCGATGCAGGTCGGCGAGGTGTTCCTGCATCGTACCTACGAGGCGGCCAAGTCCGATCTGCGTGCCCGCGCGTCCTCGGGCGGCTATCTCGACTACAATCTCGCGCAACACCGCGTGCTCATCGACCTGGTCGCCTACGAGGCGATCATCGACTTCGAGCTCGCGACCGGATCTCGTTATTATCTCGGCGAGGTCTCGTTCAAGCAGGATCTCCTGAACGACAAATTCCTGCACAAGTTCGTCAAGTTCGATCCCGGCGTCGTCTACAATCCGGATTTGCTTCTGGCGATGCAGGGTCGGCTGCTGAGCACCGAATACTTCTCCGATGTGGAGATCGTCCCTCGCAAGGATGCCGCAGGCGACGATACCCTGGTTCCGATCGAGGTTGTCGCAACCCGCAACAAGCGCGACAAGTTTCGCGTCGGCGCGGGGTTCTCGACCGATACCGGCCCACGGGTCAGTGCCGATTGGCGGCGTCGCTACGTCAACCAGTGGGGTCACAACTTTCGGACTGAGCTGCAACTCTCGCCGGTGCTCTCCCAATGGAGCTTCGATTATCGGATCCCGATCCAGGATCCGACGCGCGACTACATCATCGTCAAGCCCCAAGTCACCTACTCGGATCTCAACACCCAAAAAGGCTGGTTGTATTCGGTGCAGTTCGCCCACTCGACGCTCACCCCGAGCGGCTGGCGACGCACCGCCGGCGTCGACTACAACTACGAGGACTACGACATCAGCAACATCCAGACCGGGGCCTCCTCGGAGCTGGTTCCCAACATCTCTTGGTCGAAGACCGTGGCCGATGACCCGATCAACACCAAACGGGGATATAGGATTCGTTATTCGCTGCTGGGCGCGGTCGAGGGTCTGGTGTCGAATGCCACTTATTTGAGCGGGGTATTGCAGTTCAAATGGATCCGCGGTTTCGCGGAAAAGTATCGCTTCATCACGCGGGCCGATCTCGGCGTCACACTGGCGGAGGATCTCGACGAGCTGCCGGCGAGCCGTCGCTTCTTCACCGGCGGCGACAACACGATTCGCGGTTGGGGGTTCAACAGTCTGGGACCCACCGAGCCCTTCAACGACGACACGGTCGGCGGACGCTATCTGGGCGTCGGCAGCCTCGAGCTCGAGCGGCAGATCAAAGGTCCATGGAGCGCCGCCGTCTTCACCGATTTCGGAAACGCCTTCGATCCGGACTACGACAACAAATTTCAGCAGAGCGTGGGTTTCGGCGTGCGCTGGGCCTCGCCCATCGGTCAGGTCCGCCTGGATCTGGCCTTGCCCTTCACCCAAAACAACTACGAGATCGGCGACGGCTGGCCCCCGGCACGCCTCGTCTTCGTCATCGGCCCCGACCTATGAGCGAGACCGACACGACCGCAGCAACACCACCCGAGCAGGCCGCGTCGGCCGAGCCCACGGACGTTGCCTCCGGATCCAACCGGCGGCCTAGGCGCATTCGTCCATTGCGCCTGATAGTCGGTCTGCTCGTGTCCTTCACGCTCGTGTTGGTCCTGATGCTGGGGCTGGTGCTCGGCACCCAGACCGGGCTGCGCTTTGCGATCGGTGTGGTGGACGAGTTGGCCCCCGGCGTCCTGAGCGTCGAGCGTGTCGAGGGGCGCATCACGGGTCGGTTGACTCTCGATCGGCTCGCGATCACGGTTGCGGACTTCGAGATGCGTGCCGGCAGCATCGGTTTGAACTGGTCGCCTGTCGCTGCCCTTCGCGGAGATCTGCCGATCCAGGTGCTCCGGATACACGATCTGGATCTGGTGCTGCCGCCGAGTCCCGAAGAGCCTAAACCGCTCGTTCTGCCCGACATTGCCTTGCCGCTTCGCATCGAGCTGCACGAGGCGCAAATCGAGCGGCTGCGTCTCTTCAAGCACGGCGAGGCCGAGCCCTTTTTCGTGATCGAGGATGCAATCCTGTCCGCGAGCCTGCGGGGCAGCGCGCTCGACGTCACGCGCTTGGAAGTGGTGCTGCCGAACCCGCGGCTCGCCGCGCGGGCCTTCGGTCGGGTCGAGCTCAGCGGTGACTATCCGCTGGATCTCGACCTCGATTGGGAGATGACGCAGGCGCCTGCGATCGCCCTGCAGGGTTCGGCGCAGCTCACGGGTGATCTGGCATCCTTGCAGGTCCGACACCGCTTGAGCGGCTCCGCGCAGGCGGACCTCGATGTCCGTGTCGACGACCCGCTCGGCGAGCCGGCGTGGGACGGTCGGCTGGAGATCCTCGGCGTGGATCTACCCGATTTCGGATCGGATCTTCCCGAGGTCACGGTGACCGGCAGTCTTGAGACGCAGGGTGATCTCGACACGGCGTCGGTCAAGGGACAGCTCGATGCCCGTGCCCCGCAACTTCCGGATTTCGGACATCTCGCCGTCGTGCTGGATGTCGGCTGGGCCGACCAGATCCTGAAGATCCGCAGTCTTGCGCTGACCGAGCAGGTCTCCGATGCCCTGCTGAATCTCACCGGTCAGGTCGATACGGGTTCGACGCCCGGTCATTTCGCGCTGTCCGGCGAATGGCAGCGCCTGCGTTGGCCTTTGAGCGGCGATCTGATCGCCGAGTCACCCCGCGGGACGCTCGATGTCTCGGGGGCCTTCGACGCCTTCGTCTATTCGCTGTCGCTGGCCGTGCAGGGCCCGGATGTGCCGCCCGCGACGCTGGATCTCGGCGGCAGCGGTTCTCAAACCGCGGCCCGAATCGACGCGCTCGAGCTGTCCGTGCTTGACGGCGAGCTGCTCGGCAAAGGCGAGGTGACCTGGTCGCCGGACGTGCGTTGGACGCTCGCGCTCGACGGTACGAATCTCGACCCCGTCGCCGTGGTCGAGGGGCTCGAGGACCGCCTGTCGTTTCAATTCGAGACCTCGGGCGGCCTCGACGGTTTCGAGTACGATCTCGCGGCGCGCTCCGTCGGTCCCGGATTGCCGCCGTCGCAGTTGCGCCTGGGCGGCCGAGGCGATGTGCGCCAAACCCGGATCGAAACCCTCGTTCTGGAGACCCTGGACGGACGTATCGAGGGCGGCGCGACGCTCGGCTGGGATCCGCAGGTCACCTGGGAGGCGACCTTGGATGCCTCCGACATCGACCCCGGCAGCTTCGCCGCGCAGTGGGGCGGCAACCTTGCAGCCCGGCTGAGCAGTCGCGGGACGATCGAGCCCTCGGGTCCGGATCTGGTCGCCCGCATCGAGCGATTCGAGGGCCTGCTGCGCGGCTATCCCGTGCTCGCGTCCGGAACCGTCACGATGGTCGGCGAGACCATCCGGATCGAGGGCCTGGACGCCGCCTCCGGCCCGAGCTCGCTGAACCTGCAAGGACTGATCGACGAGACCTTGGACCTTGTCTTCAGTCTCGAGTCGCAGAACCTCGCGAGTGTGATGCCGGAGGCCGCCGGCAGCCTCACGGCCCGCGGCAAGGTCTCCGGGCCGCGCGCCTCGCCGCGCGTTCTGCTCGATCTCTCCGCGCGCGACGCCGAGTGGTCGGGCCAAGGGATCGCCGAGCTGTCGGGACGCCTGGACCTGGGTCTCTCCACGGAGGATCCCTTCGACATCCGTTTGGACGGGAGCCGCCTCGTCCTCGGCGACATGATCTGGGATACCTTGACGGTGCGCGGTGCGGGCAGGATTCCGGATCACCGACTCGAGCTGGCCCTGAAGGGCGAGCCCCTGTCGGTGATCCTCGAAGCCGCGGGCGGTCTGGATTCGGCCGGCGCCTATGCCGGGCGAATCGCGCGCCTGGATGTCGATGCCGCATCCTTCGGCGACTGGGCATTGCAGCGACCGAGTCCGATCGCCGTGGACGGTTCGAAGCTCGCCTTCGGGCCGTTTTGTATCCGAGGTCCGGCCGATTCCGGCGGTTGCCTGGAGCTCAAACGCGACGCGAACGAACGGGCGATCGCCAGTCTGGACTTGAGCTTGGCCGATTTCGCGCTCCTCGCCCCGGTGTTGCCCGAGACGCTTGACCTGAGCGGCAACGCACGCGTGCGCGGGCAATTCGAGACCGCCGGCTCGGTGCTGAAGGGCACTGCAAGCGTCGAGATCCCGCAGGGGTCGCTGCGTGTGCTGATGGGCGGAGGCCGGGACGAGACCCTGGATTTTTCGGGTACTCGGCTCGCGGTCGATGCCGGCGCGAAGTCCCTCTCCGCGCGTCTCGGGATCCCGCTGGAGGGACTCGGGCGCGTCGACGGAACGCTCGATCTTGCCGGTTGGCGGCTCGACGACCCCGGTCGGAAAAGCCAGCCCCTCGCCGGTACCCTGCGGGCCGATCTCCAAGGGCTCGATCGGATCCCCAATCTGGTTCCGGAGATCGGCCAGATGAAGGGCGGGCTCGGCGTGGATCTCGGGGTGCGCGGTACCCTCGGCGCACCGGCGTTGCGCGGCGAGGCGCAGATTCGGGATGTGGCCTTCAGCGTTCCGCTCGTCGGGCTACGGGTCGCGGATCTCAACCTCACGGCCAGCGCACCGACCGGCGAGCGTTTGGACCTGCAGGGTCAGGCGGACATCGGAGGCGGTCGATTGGAGTTGACCGGCGACGCCCGTCTCGGCGGGGGCGGCTTCGCCGCACAGGCACGGGTATTCGGGACAGGTCTCAAGGTCGCGGACACGACGGAATATTTCGCGCTGTTGTCGCCCGACCTGAATGTCGAGGCCAACTCGAAGGGTGCGCGTCTGAGCGGCGAGATCACGATCCCCGAGGCCCGTATCCGGCCTCGCGCCATTCCGGCCGGAACGCAGACGCAGTCGAGCGACGTGGTCTTGGCGGATAGCTCCGAGGAGGCGGCTTTACCGCTGACCATCGATCTGCGCGTGAAGCTGGGGGATGCCGTGACCGTCGATGCCTTCGGTCTGCGCGGACGCCTCGCCGGGGACCTGGCGGTCTCCCAGGCGCCCGGCCGCGACATGCTGGGCAACGGCCAATTGCAGATCATCGATGGCCAGTATCGGTTGACGACCGGTCTCGGCTTGTCCGCCGAGATCGGTGCTCCGCTCAATATCTCCCAGGGACGCGTGATCTATGCGCGCAGCCCGATCGACAATCCCGGGCTCGTGATCCAGGCCGAGCGTGACGGGGGATCGACCGTCGCGGGCATCCGCGTCCTGGGAACCCTGCGTGAGCCGAAGCTGACCTTCTTTTCCGGGACCGACCCCGGGATGACCCAAGCGCAGATCACCAAGTTTCTCCTGACCGGCATCGCCCCGGGCGGGAACGGCGAGAGCAATACCGGGCTTGCCGTCGGGACCTACATCGCACCCAAAATCTTTTTGGAATACGAGACCGGCCTGGGCGACCAGGCGAACAGCGTTCGACTGCGCTACGACCTGACCGAGCACGTCGAGATTCAAACCGAAACCGGGGGGAATCAGGGCGCCGACATCTTTTACAGCTTCGAGCGATGAGCCTCGCGCATCCAAGGTTTTGGCCGAGTTGGCTCGTCGTCGGCTTGATCTACGGGCTCGGTCGCTTGCCGTTCCCTCTGATCTGGTTGATCGGAACCGGGTTCGGGCGCTTGAGCTATCTGCTCGCCGGCACCAGACGTCTGATCGGTCGGCGTAATCTCGAGATCTGCCTCCCGCACGCGAGCGCACGCGAGCGCGAGCGCATCTTGCGGGCTCATTTCGGGTGGTTGGGCGTCGCGGCCTTTTGTCAGGGCGTGAGCTGGGGGGCCTCGCGCGAGCGGCTCGCGCGGCTGGTGAAGATCCGCAACCGCGAGTCGATCGACCGCTGCATCGCCGAGGGTCGTCCGGTGATCGTCCTCGTTCCCCATTTTGTCGGTCTCGAGCTCGGCGGGGCGGCCTTCACGGCGCTGGTTCACTCGGGCGTCTACATGTATCAAAGGATCCGAAACCCGGTCGTCGACCGGCAGGTGCGGCGCGCGCGTCAGCAATACGGCAGCGTCTCCATCGAGCGCCACGACGACCTGCGTGGGCTGGTGCGCGAGATGAAGAAGGGCACGCCCTTCTTCTATCTGCCCGATCAAGACGGCGGACGGCGCGGTCTCTTCGTGCCCTTCTGCGGGATCGCGGCCTCGACCGTGCCCATGCTCGGGCGTTTCGCGTCCATGACCGGCGCGGCCGTCATTCCGACCTTCGCTCGATTTCTGCCGTGGGGACGCGGCCTGGAGCTGATCTTCGATCCGGCACTGGAGGACTTTCCGAGCGGAGATCGCACCGCGGACACGGCCCGGATGAACCGGGTCATCGAGGCGCGTGTTCACACCATGCCCGAGCAGTATTTCTGGGTTCACCGACGCTTCAAGACCCGCCCGCCCGGCGCGGCCCCCATCTATCCTCCGAAGCGGCGCCGGCGTTGATCCTCCGCGCGTTTCGCCTGCTCGGTTTCCGATTCGGAGTGCACTGTGACGCGACCCGAAGCGATGGATGAGGGCAAGGCGCTGCGTCTCGGCCGCGTGCGCGATTGGCTGATCGGCGCGGCGCTTTTGATCGCGTTGGTCGCCGCAGTGCACTGGACGGTCGGGTGGGGACCGCTGCTCTCGCCCTGGCGCACGCTCTCGGCGCCGCTCTTGGGTGCCCTGTTTGCGCTGACCGCCCTGAGTTATGCCCTGCGCGCGGTGCGCGTCTACGACTATTTCAGGCCGCGGTTCAGGGGGTGTTTCCTGACCGTGCTGCGTCTGAGCGTGCTGCACAACACGGCCAACAACCTCTTGCCGATGCGTGCAGGGGAGATGGTGTTTCCTTGGTTGATGCGGCGCTATTTCGGGCACGGGTTTCTCGATGCCGCGGCGTCCTTGCTCTGGATCCGCCTCTTGGATCTACACTTTCTGGCCCTGATCGGCCTGTTCATCCTCGATCTGCGCGACCCCGCGCCGATCTGGTGGTGGTCGGCGTTGGCCTGGCTCGGCGGCCTCGCACTCATCCTGCCGCTGCGGCGTCGGGCCATCGGGGCGACGCTCGCGGGACGGGAGGGCATCACGGCAAAACCGCTCCGGTTCATCCGGCGCTTGGTGATCGCCGCACCGGCCGACGCAGGGATCATCGCCCGCGTCTATCTCTGGACTGCACTGACCTGGACGCTGAAGATCACGGCCTTTGCCGTGCTGCTCGAGCACTTCCTGCCGGTCGCCTTCTGGCGTGTGCTCACGGGCGTCATGGGGGCGGAGTTGTCGAGCGTGCTGCCCTTTCACGGGATCGCCGGCAGCGGGAGCTACGAGCTCGCGGTCGTGGCAGCGCTGATGCCCTTGGGCGTGGATCCCGGGCTCGCCTTGTCCGGTGCGGTCAACCTCCACCTGTTTCTTCTCGGCTCGACCCTGATCCTCGGCGCTCTGGCCTTTCTGTTGCCGAGGACCTCGGTCTGCGGGGGGCGTCCCGAACAACCGGTGTCTTCGGGTGGTTGATCCGGTCGATCGCACGCGCGTTTGTGCGGTCGAACCGGCAAGACCCATAACGACCCTCAAGATTGAATCGTCCCCTGTTGCAGTGCACAATAACGATCCAATATCAGCCTAGGCTCCGAGTCCGGCCTTACGAACGGCATCAGCCTGGCGCCGGCGCGGAGGCCTGGCGTCCGGCCGCGGCAAGGCCCCGGGGCGATCCGGATGCCGAGCGTGGTCGGGTCGTGGTTCTCCCGCATGCCGATCACGCAGCACCAAAGGTTTAAGCAGCACCTAAAGGTTCAAGCACGCATCACCAAAGGTTCAAGAATGCAAACAACAAGACCCGTCTTCCTGGAGCTGTGGCGAATCAAGCTCCCGATCCCCGCCGTCGTCTCCATCCTGCATCGCATCAGCGGGGTGCTGATGGTGCTGACCATTCCGGTCGCCGCGATCCTCTTTCATACGGCGCTCTCGGGTCCCGACGGATTCGCCGCCGTGGCGAGCATCATGGGAAGCTGGCCGGTAAAGATCGTCCTTTTGGTCTTGGCCTGGAGTCTGCTGCACCACCTCTTTGCAGGGATTCGCTATCTATTTCTCGATCTGGGGATCGGGCTTGATCGACCGGCGGCTCGACGTAGCTCCTGGATGGCGCTGCTCGCGGCGATTGCCGTGCTGCTGATCGGCGGAGGGCTGACGTTATGAGCCGACAAGCATCCGGCCTCATGGCCTGGGTCATTCAACGCGCGACGGCGGTCTATCTGGCGATCTTCCTCGCCTATTTGCTGATCCACTTCGCCTTCAATGCGCCGGCCGACCATGCCGCACTGACCGTTTGGGTTGCACATCCGCTGGTCGCGCTGGGTCTGCTGCTGTTCGTGCCGCTCCTGCTCGCGCACGCCTGGGTCGGCATCCGCGACGTTCTGATCGACTACGTCCATGCCCTCGGGCTTCGAATCGGTCTGCTGACGTTGTTCGCGTTCGTCTTCGTCGCCTCGGGCCTCTGGGCCTTCAAGGCCATCATCACCGCCGGTCTGCAGGGGTAATTCGGGCATGGGAATTCCAACACGTCATTTCGACGCGCTCATCATCGGTGCCGGCGGCGCGGGCCTGAACGCAGCACTTCAGCTGGCCGGAGCGGATCTGCGCGTCGCCGTCGTCTCCAAGGTCTTTCCGACCCGCTCGCACACGGTCGCAGCCCAGGGCGGGGTGAACGCCGCGCTGGCCAACGTCTTGCCGGACTCCTGGCACTGGCACATGTTCGATACCGTCAAGGGTTCGGACTATCTCGGTGACCAAGACGCCATCGAGTTCATGTGCCGCGAGGCCATCCCGACGGTCTACGAGCTCGAGCACGCGGGCGTGCCCTTCTCGCGGCTCGACGACGGCAAGATCTACCAACGTGCATTCGGGGGGCAGAGCCAGAACTTCGGCGGCGATCAGGCGGCGCGCACCTGTGCCGCGGCCGACCGTACGGGTCACGCGATCCTACACACCCTCTACCAGCAGAACATCCGTGCGCGGACCCATTTCTTCGACGAGTTCTTCGCCATCGATCTGGTGCGGGATGCCGAAGGGGTGATCTGCGGCGCGCTGGTGCTCGAGATCGAGACCGGCGAGCCGCTCCTGATCGAGTCCAAGGCGACCCTACTCGCCACCGGCGGCTGGGGTCAGGTCTTCCGAACGACCTCGAACGCGCACATCAACACCGGCGACGGTGCCGCGATGGCCTTGCGTGCCGGCATCCCGCTGATGGATATGGAGTTCTTCCAGTTCCACCCGACCGGCATCGCCGGCAAAGGGATGTTGATCACCGAGGGCACGCGCGGGGAGGGCGGTTATCTCATCAACAAGGACGGGGAGCGCTTCATGGAGCGCTACGCCCCGCGCGCCAAGGACTTGGCCAGCCGCGACGTGGTCTCGCGTGCCATCGTCACCGAGGTGAAGGAGGGCCGCGGCTGCGGCGAGAACGGCGACTACGTGATGCTCAAGCTCGACCACCTCGGCGAGGCGGTCATCTCCAAACGTCTCCCCGGTATCCGCGAGTCGAGCCAGATCTTCGCGGGCGTCGATCCGGTCATCGAGCCCATCCCGGTCTTTCCGACCGCTCACTATGCGATGGGCGGTATCCCGACCGACCGCTTCGGGCGGGTCGCCATGCCGGCGGGTCACGGCTCCGAGGAGGTCGTGGTCGGCCTCTATGCGGCCGGGGAGTGCGCTTGTGCCTCGGTGCACGGGGCCAATCGACTGGGCGGGAACTCGCTGCTCGATATCCTGGTGTTCGGCCGTTTGGCGGGCAAGGACATCATCGAGTATGTCCGCGAGAACCCCTATCAACGCGCCGCCGATTCCGCGAGCCTGGAGCAGGCCATGGGCCGTCTGGGGCGTTGGGAGCAAAGGGGCGACGGCCCCACGGTCGCACAGCTGCGCGCCGATTTTCGCAAGTGCATGGAAGATCACGCCGGCGTCTTTCGGACCGAGGAGATCATGACCGAGGGCTACAACAAGCTCTGCGAGCTGCGCGAGCGTCTCCCCGAGGTGCGTCTGACCGACCAGTCCAAGGTCTTCAACACCGCCCGGATCGAGGCGTTGGAGCTGGAGAACATGATGGATGTCGGCATGTCGATCGCCGTCTCGGCACTGCATCGCCAAGAGAGCCGAGGTGCCCACTCGCGTCCCGACTATCCCGCGCGCGACGACCAGTCCTGGCTCAAGCACAGCCTCTACTACCGCGAGGGCGATCGCATGGACTACAAACCGGTGCGCACCAAGCCCCTGACGGTCGAGTCTTTCCCGCCGAAGGAGCGGGTTTACTGAGCGGAATGGTTCAGTCGATCAAACATGTTTGAACCGCAAAGGCGCAAAGGGCGCGAAGACGGTGACTCTGTTGCTCTCATCCCGGGGTTCGCGCCCTGGCCGGGAGCCGCGAAGAACCCGCGACGCCAAGACCCTTTGCGTCCTTCGCGCCTTGGCGGTTCCAATTCCAGAAAGCAGGATGAGCCATGAAGATCAGCGTCTACCGCTACAATCCGGACACCGACACCAAGCCACGGATGCAGGACTACGAGGTCAAGACCTTCCAAGGCATGATGCTGCGCGATGCCTTGCTCGAGGTGAAGAAGCAGGACGAGACCTTCAGCTTTCGCCACTCCTGCGGCGAGGGGGTTTGCGGCTCGGACGGGGTCAACGTCAACGGCCGCAACGTGCTCGCTTGTATCACGCCCATCGGCGAGCTGAAGGAGCCGATCCAGGTTCGCCCATTCCCGGGCCGTCCGGTGATCCGTGACCTGGTCGTCGACATGACCCAGTTCTACGAGCAATACCGCGCCGTTCAGCCTTATCTGGTGCGCAAGGATCCGCTTCCCGAGCAGGAGATCCTCCAGTCACCGGAAGAGCGCGACAAGCTCGACGGGCTCTACGAGTGCATCCTCTGCGGTTGCTGCTCGACGGCCTGCCCGTCCTTTTGGTGGAATCCGGAGAAGTTCCATGGTCCCGCGGCACTGCTGCAATCCTGGCGTTTTCTCGCCGACAGCCGCGACCAGGCGACCGAGGAGCGGCTGGATGCGCTTGACGGTCCCTACAAGCTCTTCCGCTGCCACAGCATCATGAACTGTGTCGAGGTCTGTCCGAAGGGGCTCAATCCCACTCGGGCCATCGGCAAGATCAAAGATCTGATGCTCGACAAGGGTGTCTAGCGCTCCGGTGGCGACCGAATCGACATCGGAGTCCGCGGCCGTGACCGAGGCTGCCCGGGAGGCGTCGAGCACGGAGCTCGAGATCCGGCGGCTGCGCTGGCAATGCCGGCGCGGCATGTTGGAGCTCGATCATCTCCTGGATCGCTTCCTCGATCTCGGCTACCGAGGGTTGAGTCAGGCGCAACGCCTCGCCTTCGTGCGCCTGCTCGGCGAGCAGGATCAGCGGCTCAGCGACTGGTTTATGTCTCGCACGCAACCGCCGGATACCGAGCTGAGCGATCTCGTTCGGCACATCGTCGAGGTCGTGCGTGAACGACACGGCGGCTAGACCGACTTGCAGGGATAGAGTATCGATCGCATCATCTCCTCGCCCGTGAACGGCGCGACCACTCGGGTTCGAAGGCCCGACCCGGTAGCCTCTCGCTTGACGAGACAAGAGCCGCATGCAAGGCCGACCATTACTGGAGGAGAGAACGCATGATCGATATTCGCTATCCCATCGCCGGGCTGATTGTGGCCACGTCCCTGTGGATCGTCTACGACCGCAGGGACGAGAGCGTCGAACCGCCTGTTCCCGATCAGACATCGATCCCGGTTGCGCAGCCCGCCGCCCCGACCGAGGCTGCGGCCCCCGAGCCGCCCGCCGCGCCCGTTCGCCCGTCCGCCTTGCCCCCGATGGTCCATCCGGACGACAACCCCGCGACACCCGGGAAGATCGCGCTCGGCAAACAATTGTTCGTCGATCCGCGTCTTTCCGGTAGCGGCACTATGGCGTGCCAAGGCTGTCATTACCGTCATCTCGGCTGGACTGACGGTCGCGCCTTCTCGCCGAAGGACAACGGGGAGCTGAACACGCGTCATACCCCGTCGCTGTACAACACGGGTTATCAGACGGCCTGGTATTGGGATGGACGCGCGACCAGCCTCGAGGGACAAGTGTTGGCGGCCTGGAAGGCCCAGATCAACGCCGATCCGGAGCAGGTCGCACCGCTCATCCAGGCGGTCCCGGGATATGCCGCCCAGTTCGAGACCGTCTTCGGCGGACCGGCCACACCCGAGACGATCGTCAAGGCGCTGGCCGCCTATCTGCGCACCAAGAACAGCGACGATTCGCCCTGGGATCGCTACGAGGCGGGTCAGGCGGGCGCGGTGACGCCGGACGCCATCGCCGGACAGGCGCTCTTCGTCGGCAAGGCCGGATGCGTGGCCTGTCACGCCCCGCCTTACTACGGCAACAGCACCTTCTACAACATCGGCCTCGAGCATGGAAAGGACACCCCCGACCCCGGTCGATTCAAGGTCACCAACGACGAGGCCGACCGCGGTGCATTCAAGACGCCCTCGTTGCGCTCCGTCGCCTCGAGCGCACCTTATTTCCACGATGCCAGTGCGCCGACGCTCGAGCTGGCGATCCGTTACATGGCCTCCGGCGGCAATCCGGATCCGAACAAGTCCGAGCTGCTTGTCGATCGCGGCCTGAGCGATGCGGAGATCTTCCAGCTCGGCGCCTTCCTGCGCGCGCTCACGAGCCGTGAGACCTGGGACATGCCCGAGATCCCGTGATCCGGGCGGGTAACCCTTCGGGAAACCGCCTTTTGTTCGCGAGACCAACCGGGTGGACGAGCGAGCGAAGTCCGCCGAGCCCTCCGCCGGCCCGAGCGGACCGCGAGACGCTCGTCCGCCCCATCTTGCGAGCACCGAAGTCGCCTTGTTTTCGATCTGCAACGCGCTCGATCGGAGCATGACGGCGAGGCGCGACTCCGATGCGGCACACCCTCTCGAGCGCGATTGATCAGGTCTTGAATGGGCTCTCACCGCGAACGGCCGCCGCTGATGATCTGCCCGGGGTTTTCTCGGCGGTTCGCCGGGTTCGTCGGTCTGACGCATCTCGCGGCGGCAGCCGTGATCCCGCTGCTCGGCAATGCTTCGATCTGGTTGCTCGTGTTGATTCCGATTGCCCTGAGTGCGCTCTACATCGGCTATGTCGATGTCCTGCGGCGTGCGCCTTGGTCCATCCATTCGGTCCGCTGGGAGCCGGACGGGACCTGGCGGATCCGTTTCGTCTCCGGTGCCGAGCGCGAGGCGCGCCTGTGTCCAGCCACCTTCGTCAGCCTCCCGCTCGTCGTGCTCAGCTTCCGTCTTGCCGTCCTGCATCGCCGCTCGCTCCCGGTCTTCGCCGACGCGCTCGACCCGGATCAGCTGCGCCGCCTGCGCCGGCAACTCCGTATCGAGGGTGCGGCGGGGGATCGTGCCTCCGATCTGACGTGACGGCGGCCGGCGCGGGGTGTTCGGCCGCACGCCCGCGACGCTCCGAGTGAGCGAGGGCCAAGATGGCGTCCGGCCGGGGGCAGCGGCCGTCCGCCGCCGGAGCCGTGGCGTGCGCTTCGAGCGTTGACTACAGACGGGCAACAGAAGGCTGCCGCCGGTGAAATTCCGTGCGGAGGCGCTCGATCGAGGGTCGCACGCGCGCTGCTATGCTACCGTTGCTCCTATTGATCCGCCTCCCCCGACGAGACCCTCATGGCGACACGCTACCCTTTGATCCTGGTCGATGCCTCCGGCTACCTGTTTCGCGCATACCATGCACTCCCGAAATTGACCAACTCCAAGGGCGAGGCCACCGGCGCGCTGATGGGTGTCGTCAGCATGCTGCGCAAGCTCATCGAGGAGCATCGTCCCGACTATATCGGTGTGGTCTTCGACGCGCCGGGTAAGACCTTTCGCGACGACATCTATCCCGAGTACAAGGCCAATCGTCCCGCCATGCCGGACGAGCTGCGCGAGCAGATCCTGCCGCTGCAGGAGGTGATTCGGGCGATGGGTCTGCCGCTGCTGGTGGTCCCGGATGTGGAGGCCGACGACGTCATCGGCACGCTCGCGACCCGCGCCGCGGCACAGGGCATCCCGACCCTGGTCTCGACCGGGGATAAGGACATGGCGCAGCTCGTCGGCGAGCATGTCACGCTGGTGAACACCATGACGGATACGGTGTTGGATCCGGCCGGCGTGAAGGAGAAGTTCGGTGTGCCGCCCGAGCGCATCGTCGACTATCTGAGCCTGATGGGCGACAGCATCGACAACATTCCGGGCGTCGACAAGTGCGGCCCCAAGACCGCCGCCAAATGGATCGCCGACTTCGGAGATCTGGACGGCGTGATCGCCAATGCCGAGACGATCAAGGGCAAGGTCGGGGAGAACCTGCGTGCCGTGCTGGATCGTTTGCCTCTGTCGCGCGAGCTGACCACCATCAAGCGCGACGTCGCGCTCGACCTCGAGCCGACGGACCTGCGCCCGAGCGAGCCGGATCGCGAGACCCTGCGCGGTTGGTACGAGCGCCTGGAGTCGCGTCGGCTGCTCGCCACACTCAAGGACGCGGACACCGCGGTCGACCCGAACGGCGCCGAGACAGCGACGGGGTCGACGTCGAGCCAGGACTACGAGGTCGTCCTCACCCGAGACGCCTTCGAGGGTTGGGTCGAGACGCTGCGGAGCGCCGATCTCTTCGCCTTCGATACCGAAACGACCGACCTGGATTACATGCGCGCGGAGCTGGTGGGCCTCTCCGTCTCGGTCGAGCCGGGCACGGCCGCCTATGTCCCGGTCGCCCACATCTACCCGGGGGCCCCGGATCAGCTCGATCGCCTGGAGGTTTTGGAGCGCCTGAAGCCGCTGTTGGAGGATCCGCAGCGTCGCAAGGTCGGCCAAAACCTCAAATACGACATGAGCATCCTGGCCCGCTACGCCATCGAGCTGCGCGGCATTGCGCACGACACCATGCTCGAGAGCTACGTGCTCGACAGCACGGCGACCCGCCACGACATGGACTCGCTGGCCAAGAAATACCTGGACCACGATACGGTCCATTTCGAGGACATCGCCGGCAAAGGCGCCAAGCAGCTGACCTTCGACCAGATCCCGTTGGAGCAGGCCGGACACTATGCCGCGGAGGATGCGGACGTGACCTTGCGCCTGCATCGCGCACTCTGGCCCCGCTTGGAAGCGGTCCCGAGCATGGCCGCACTCTACCGGGACATCGAGATCCCCCTGATCCCCATCCTCTCGCGGATGGAACGCCACGGGGTGCGGATCGACCCGGACCTGCTCGCCGTGCAAAGCGGGGAGCTTGCCAAGCGTATCCAGGAGATCGAGGCCCGGGCCTACGAAACGGCCGGTCGGCGCTTTAACATGGGCTCGCCCAAGCAGATCGGCGCCATCTTCTTCGAGGAGCTGGGCCTGCCGGTGGTCGCCAAGACGCCGACGGGCGCGCCGTCGACCTCGGAGTCGGTCCTCGAGCAGCTCGCCGCCGACGGCCATGCACTGCCGGATCTGATCCTGCAGCACCGCAGCCTCTCGAAGCTGAAATCCACCTACACCGACAAGCTCCGCCAGATGGTCAATCCGCAGACCGGGCGGGTGCACACCTCCTACCACCAGGCGGTGGCCGCCACCGGCCGACTCTCATCGAGCGACCCGAATCTGCAGAACATCCCGATCCGTACCGACGAGGGCCGCCGCATCCGCCGCGCCTTCGTCGCCGAGTCCGGGAACCGACTGCTTGCCGCCGATTACTCCCAGATCGAGCTGCGCATCATGGCCCATCTCTCGGGCGACGAGCGGCTCCTCGCGGCCTTTGCGAGCGGGCTCGACATCCACCGCGCGACCGCCGCCGAGATCCTCGGGCTCGAGCCCGAGGCGGTTACCGGCGAGCAACGCCGCTCGGCCAAGGCGATCAACTTCGGGCTCATCTACGGCATGTCCGCCTTCGGCCTCGCCAAGCAGCTCGGTATCGAGCGGGGTGCGGCGCAGGAATACGTCGATCGTTATTTTCAGCGCTATCCCGGGGTCAAGGACTTCATGGAGCGCACCCGCGCCAAGGCACGCGAGGACCGCTATGTCGAGACGCTCTTCGGGCGCCGGCTCTATCTCGCCGAGATCGGGCACAGCAACCAGGGCCGGCGCGCAGCGGCTGAGCGGACCGCCATCAACGCCCCGATGCAGGGCACGGCGGCCGACATCATCAAGCGTGCCATGATCGCGACGGACGACTGGATCCAATCCGAGCAGCCGCCGGTGCGGATGATCATGCAGGTGCACGACGAGCTGGTGTTCGAGATCGCCGCCGATGCGGTCGAAACGGCCGGTGCGCGCATCCGCACGATGATGGAGTCAGCCGCGGACCTGGCTGTGCCCTTGATTGTCGATATCGGGGTAGGGGATAACTGGGACGAGGCCCATTGACCCAAATCGCGCCCGAGGTCATCCATGCCGGTTTCGGGTATGCGTAGGCTCGTCGTTGCAGGGTGCCCTGGCGGAGCGCGATTTGGATTAAGATTTTGGTATTAAGCTGCTGAAAAACCTCTATTGATATATCGAACAAGTACGGCTGTCTTGCCGTACCCGGGACATCGCAGCGCTGAATGTCGCAGAGCTTGGTTTTACGCGTCGAACACCCAAGGAACTTACTCAGGTGTACCGGGTCACATTTGCCGAGCGCATCGGGGTTGCCTATCCCCCCTGAGGGCAACCCCACTACCCGGCATCCCCCAGCCGGGGAAGCGATTACCCCGGAGTCCCGACCCCTGGACTCCGGGGTTTCTTTATCCGGGTTTCCGGACCGATGCCCCATGGGCTTATTGGCCTCGCGCTCGATTGGGTCTCCGATCCAACCCCATCGTGTCATCAGCTTGACATGACGCCGCCTTAAACTCGACCGACGGCCATTTTGCCGTGCGAGACGGGATGAACGCGAATGCTGCCGGCCGAACTGACACTGATCGTTCCGACGCGCGACGAGGCCCACAATATCCGGCAGTTTCTGGCGTCCGTTCCGGCGGAAATCCGGCTCATCGTCGTGGATGCGAGCCGGGACGAGACGCCGGATCTGATCGAGACCCTACGTCCGGAGCGCACGATCGTCCTGCGCGAGCCCGGCTCGGTCACGCAAGCGAGACAGCGCGGCGCCGATCTCGCACGGACCGACTGGCTGCTGTTCAGCGATGCCGATATCCTTTTTCCGCCGGATTATTTCGACAGGCTCGCGGCACTTTCCGGGAGTGCGGTCTACTACGGACCGAAGCTTTCCCGAGGTCGCTTCCGCCACTATTACAACCGCATTGCACGCGCCCAAGCGCTCAGCCATGCCTGCGGATTTCCTGCCGCGTCCGGCTCGAATCTCCTGATACGGCGAGATGCGCTCGCGTGCGTGGACGGTTTCGATATGAGGCTGACCTGCAACGAGGACTCGGAGGTCGTCTGGCGCATTCGACGAGCAGGCTTTCGGGTTTCGTTCCAAAAGGATCTGGTCGTCCATGCGACCGACCATCGCCGAATAGAAAGCAGCAGATTACGCAAGACGCTGCATTCGATCATCCGCTGCACTTTGCTCTATACGAATCTGATGCCTGTGAAATATCGGACCTATGACTGGGGCTATTGGCAGCATCGCGATGGCTGATGAAGACGGCGGCGTGCTCGATAAGGTTCATCAATCCGTCATACGACCTCAACCGATTCGTCAAGTCGAGCCTCTACTATCCCGCGAAACCGAAGAACGAGGGGGAAACCATCCAATGACCATCGAACGCCGCTACTGCGCCCGACACCCGATCGACCTTCCTGTGTCGATCCGCTACCGTAAACGCCGGTTCATCTGTGCCCATGCCTGCAACATGTCCAATCAGGGCATGTTCCTGGAGGTCCGCAATCTGACGCTTCCCACCGGTATCCTGGTCGAGCTCGAGCTCGAATGTCTCGGCAAGGACTGGCTGATCCCGGCGCTCGTGGTACACCATCGCGGTTCCGGCATCGGCGTGATGTTCCGAGATCCCCAACCCGCCCTCTACCAGGCTTTGACCCGAGATCCTGCTCGACAGCTTCCGCCTCCGCAGGCTATCGGTGCAAGCGGCCATCGATCGAGCGTGCGCTGATTTCCGGATGGTGCAGCCGCCCACCAAGCGGCTCGCTCGGACCACAAACCGCGTCCAGGCGATTTGATGTGTCCATGGCCCTTTGCGGGGGCGCGGTTTAGGAGGCATAGACCAACCCGGGTAACCAGGTGGTCAAGGCGGGCCAAAGCGCAAGCAGTCCAAGGACGAGCAACTGGATCAAGATAAAGGGTGCGACGCCCTTGTAGATGTCGACCGTCGTGATCTCGGGCGGAGCCACCCCGCGCAGGTAGAACAGCGAGAAGCCGAACGGCGGCGTGAGGAAGGAGGTCTGGAGATTGATCGCCATCATGACCCCGAGCCAGACCGGATCCAGCCCCATCGCAAGCAGGACGGGACCCACGATCGGGACCACCACGAAGGTGATCTCGATGAAGTCAAGGATGAACCCCAGCAGGAACATCACCAGCATCACCAGCGCCACCGCGCCGAACGTCCCGCCGGGCAAGCCGGTGAGGAACTCGGTGACCAGGTCATCGCCGCCGAATCCGCGGAAGACCAATGAAAAGATCGCAGCACCGATGAAGATCAAGAACACCATGCTGGTCACCATGGTGGTCTGACGCACGACCTCACGCAGTGTCGACAGGGTGAGCCTACCCCGGCTCGCGGCCAGGATGAGCGCGCCGACTGCGCCGACCGAGGCCGCCTCCGTGGGAGTCGCAAACCCGCCCAGGATCGAGCCCAACACCGCCACAACCAGAAAGAGGGGCGGGATCAGTACCGAGATGACCCGCCAGGCAAGGGCGGTGCCGTCGACCGGTCGATCCTCGCGCGGCATGGCCGGGACTGACTCGGGTCGAAAAACCGCGACACCCACGATGTAGAGGATGTAGAAACCGACCAGCATCAATCCGGGTACCAATGCACCGACGAACAGGTCGCCGACGGAGACGGTCTCCGGCGACCAGATGCCCATCTCCAATTGCGCCTGTTGATAGGCGGAGGAGAGCACGTCCCCGAGCAGCACCAGCACGATCGACGGCGGGATGATCTGACCCAGGGTTCCCGACGCACAGATGGTCCCGGCCGACAAGCTCGGCGAATAACCGCGTCGCATCATGATCGGCAACGACAAGAGCCCCATCGTCACCACCGTCGCTCCGACGATTCCGGTACTCGCCGCCAGCAACATGCCGACCAGGGTCACGGAGATCCCGAGCCCGCCGCGTAAAGGACCGAACAGCATCGCCATGGTATCGAGCAGACTCTCGGCCACCCGCGAGCGTTCGAGCATCACCCCCATGAAGACAAAGAGCGGAACCGCGATCAGCGTCTCGTTGGTCATGACGCCGTAGAGCCGGTTGGGCAGCGCCTCGAGAAACGCCGGCTCGAACAGCCCGAAGGCCTCGCCGACCAGGGCAAAGGCAAGCGCGGTGCCCCCCAAGGACAGAGCCACCGGGTAGCCGGCCAGCAGGGTGGCGACAACGCCGACGAAGAGCAGAACAGGCATCATCTCATGCACGACCGATCTCCCCGTCGACGGACGGCAGGGCCTCGTCCATCCCGGCCAGGAAGAGCCAATTGCGCACGGCATTGGACAGGCCCTGCGCCAACAGCAGGACCGGCATGATCAGGATCAGGCTTTTCAACAGATAGACCGCCGGCAGGCCGCCGGTCTCGCGCGAGGCCTCCTGAACACGCCAGGATTCCGCGACATAGGCCCAACCGAGCCAGATGATCAGGATGCACACGGGGATCAGCAGCAGAAGGGTGCCGATCAGATCCACCCGCGCACGGCCGCGACGCGAGAGCCGCTCGTAGAGGATATCGACCCGCACATGGCCGTTGCGCCCCAGCGTATAGGCGATACCGAGCATAAAGAGGACGGCATGCATGTAGGTCACCGACTCCTGCAACGCAATCGAGCCGATGTCGAACGCATAACGCAAGACCACCACGGCGAAGGTGACCAGCACCATGCCAAGCGAAAGCCAGGTCGCCCATTCGCCGATCTGTCGGACGACGGCGTCGATCCGATCGGCGAGCACAAGCAGGCGGGTCCGGCCTCCCGGTCGGGGATGGTTCGTCATAGGGGGCTCCAGGCGTCTGTATCGGGCAAAACAGGCGACTCGGACGAGACATCAGATCGGGCCGAACGGCGCCGGCGGCTCGGCCGTTCGCGGACTCGAGATCGACATGTCAACCGGATGCCGCTCGATCCGACTTCAATTCCATTCAAACAGCACCCACTGCGGGATCGAGACGTTGTTCGCCGCATTCTCCTGCATGTCCAGGATGCCGTCGCCGTTGGTGTCGAAAAGAAAGTAAGGCGGTCCGAACTGGGGTTGGATCCGGACCATGTAGAGCACCCCGCGGACCCGGTACTCGTAGATGACCTCGTCCCCGGATTCGATGATGGTGATCTCGGGCTCCACCGGCTCGCCGGTGACCGGAGACGGAATCACCGTCGGCGCCTCCAGAAAGCCACCGCCGGCAGCCGCCGGCTGCTCCTCTTGCGCGTGCGCCATCCCGAGGCAAAGCATCAGCGGGATCGTCAGCAGGATCGTTCTCGTCACGGGACCACCATCTGACCGTCGATTGAAAGACCTGCATGGTAGTACGAACGCACCCGGATTGCCTCATCCGCAGGTGCGCTCGACCGAGGCCGATAGGGTATCTTTGTCGGCCCGAACCGGAGGCGGCCTCGCGCGATGCGAGCACGGGATCGCCTTCACCCGAAAGGATCCCGCATGACCGGACTCAATCCGCGACAACTCGAGGCCGTGCACTACACCGCCGGGCCGCTCCTGGTCCTGGCCGGTGCCGGGTCCGGCAAGACCCGCGTGATCACCCGCAAGATCGCCCACCTGATCGGCCCGGGCGGGATCTCGCCCCGCCACATCTGCGCACTGACCTTCACCAACAAGGCCGCGCGCGAGATGCGCGAGCGGGTCGGCAGTCGGATCAAAGGCGCCGAGACGCGCGGCCTGACCATCTCCACCTTCCATACCCTGGGTCTCGACATGCTGCGTCGACACCCGCAGCCTGCCGGACTGCGCCCGCGCTTCTCGCTCCTCGACGCCCAAGACGCCGAGGCCCTGATCAAGGAGCACCTGCGCCACACCAAGGGCGGCGACGCCTTCAGCCCCGCCGCGATCCAACACCGCATCTCGCGCTGGAAGAACGACCTGGTCGACCCCGCGCAGGCCGCCAGCCGTGCCGAGGACGACTTCGAGGCCCGACTCGCCGCGTTCTATGCCGATTACGAACGCAGCCTGCGCGCCTACAACGCGGTCGACTTCGACGACCTCATCCTGGGCCCGGCGCGAATGCTTGCCGAGCACCCGGAGCTGCGCGAGACCTGGCAAGGACGGATCCGCTATCTGCTGGTCGACGAATACCAGGACACCAACGGGGCACAATACGACCTGGTCCGTCGCCTCGTCGGCCCGCGCGCGGCCTTCACCGTGGTCGGCGACGACGATCAATCCATCTACGCCTGGCGCGGCGCACGGCCCGAGAATCTCGCCCGGCTGCAGACCGACTATCCGCATCTGAAGGTCATCATGCTGGAGCAGAACTACCGCTCCAGCGCGACCATCCTCGGACTCGCCAACACCCTGATCGCGAACAACCCGCATGTCTTCGAGAAACGGCTCTGGAGCGAGCATGGTCCGGGCGAGCCGCCGCGTGTGCTGCACTGCAAGGACGAGGGCCACGAGGCCGAGCAGGTCGTCTCCGAGATCCTGCACCTGAAGTTCGCCGAAGGGGCCGAGTTCGGCGACATCGCCATCCTCTATCGAGGCAACCATCAGGCGCGCCCGTTCGAGAAGGCCCTGCGCGAGCACAACGTGCCCTATGTCCTGAGCGGCGGGACGTCTTTCTTCGCCCGCGCCGAGGTGAAGGACCTGATGGCCTATTTGCGCCTGATCGCCAATCCGCAGGACGATGCCGCCTTCCTGCGCATCGTCAACACCCCGCGGCGCGAGATCGGCCCGACGACCCTGGAGAAGCTCGCCAACTATGCACGCGAGCGTGGTATCCATCTGCTTGAAGCCTGCGGCGAGCTCGGTCTCGGCGAACATCTGAGCGAGCGCCAACGCGAGCGCCTTCAAGCGTTCAGTGCACTGGTCTCCGAGCATGCCCGACGCGGCGAAAGCGACCCCGTCGGGACCATGCGCACGCTGGTCGAGACGATCGACTACGCCTCCTGGCTGCGCGAGCATGCCTCCAGTCAAGCGGTTGCCGACCGCCGTTACGCCAACATCACCGATCTGCTCGACTGGCTCGGCGCACTCAAAAAGGGCGAGCTGCAAGAGAAGACACTCGCCGAGATGGCGACCCATCTCACCCTGTTGGACGTCATGGAACGTCAGGACGAGGACGAAGGCGGCGACCGGGTCAGCCTCATGACCCTGCACGCCGCCAAGGGCCTGGAATTCCCCCACGTCTTCCTGGTCGGCATGGAAGAGGAGCTGCTTCCGCACCGCACCAGCATCGAGGAGGAGACCATCGAGGAGGAGCGCCGGCTTGCCTATGTCGGCATCACCCGTGCACAACGCACACTCACCTTCACACTCACGCGGCGGCGTAAACGCTACGGCGAGTGGGTGACCAGCGAGCCCAGCCGCTTCCTTGCCGAGCTGCCGCGGGATCAACTGCGCTGGGACAGCGCCCGCGACGAGACCCCCGAGAACCGCAAGGCCCGGGGCTTGAGTCATCTGCATGCGCTCAAGGGGATGCTCGAGGTCGACAGAGCAGAGTAACGCCCCCCGAGCGGTCGACCGAATTCAGACCGGCGCATATGGGTGCGCATGAGCCAGTCGTGGAAGAACCCATGGACGTCCGAGACGAATCGCAGTATATTTCAGGGTCTTCGCCAATCGAGACCGCGCCGGTATAAAATCGCGCCGCATCATCCCGGAGAGCGAAACCGCACAAAGCGCCCGTAGCTCAGATGGATAGAGTACAGCCCTCCGAAGGCTGGGGTCACAGGTTCGAATCCTGTCGGGCGCGCCAAACCCCATTCTAAACAGCCAGTTACGAAAGTGACTCGGCATCCCGCCAAGCCCTATCCTTGGGCAATGCTCATCTCCGGCGTTTTCTGATTTTGATTCCAGCACTCCAGGCCGGCAAATTCCGGGAAAACGTCCGTAGACCATCCTGGGACCACCGGCATCGGCGACGACGATCCGGCTCATCGGGTCGTATCCAGCTCTCCCTCAGGCTCCTGCGGCGGATAGTCGACCGCGGGGATGCCGGCCTCCCACCAGGATTTCCATGAAGGACTCTTGGGACAGGCCGTCAACATTCGCGGCTTGAGCAAGGGAACGTTGTCCCGCCTCGAACTGAGGTTCCCACCTTACATCGGGCGATACCTGACCACCATTGGAGCAGGCCACCACACCCGTTCCGGCGGGAGTGCTCTTCCGGCGCTTTTGGAATGGCACGGGGCTCCGCCTGAGGCGCCCTGCAAGCGACGCTCGACGGTTTATCGACGTCGTCCAAGACAAAGACCGCTGCCGTTTCCGCTGCAGATCATTCGACCACTTGCATCGTAAGCTGCGTAGGCAACCGGGATGATCCCGCGACCGCCGCATCTGTGGAATAGATCGCCGCGCCAGGTGTTGCGGCCGATCTTGCGCAGGCCGCAGTTGCGGCATCCACGGTTGGTGGAAGTCACGCGGGCGACGCGCTCGCTCGCCGGCGGATCGATGGTGACGATGTGTCGGACACGGTCGCCGTTCCAGCCGGAGGACGGATCGATGGTGAGAAGCCCGCTGCAGTCTCCGCGCATGGCGAAGGTGCCGCTCTCTTGGGGGATTGGTGCCGCGCCCTTCGGGGGCGTTTGGGCGACGACGGGTTTTGGTGGCGGCGGGCGGCACGGGCCGATCCGCTCGCCGAGCGCTCGACTGACCGGTCGCAGCGACGCAACGGACTCGCGCTTGAGGTCGCGTTCCAGGGCAACGAGTCGGGTGCAGTCGGTGCCGGCCTCGGCGAGGCGTCGGGTGTAGCGGTCGATCCGATCGCAGTCGGCGATCGGTGCCGCGATGGACTCGCGCGCCTTGGCGAAGCGCGGGTCGCCTCGGTCGGCCAGACGTGTGGCCAGCGCGCGGGCCTTGGTGCAGTCGCTGCCGATGGCCGCGATCTGCTCAACCAGCGCGTCGGCCTCGCTGCAGACCTGAAGCTCGGGTGCCAGTCGGGTGCGGATGTCGAGGAAGCGGAGGTTGTTTTTGTAGGCATCGAGCCCGTCGGCCAGTGCCCTAAGACGGGCGCAGTCGCCGTTGGCCTCGGCGAAGCGCTGCTCCAGGTCGTTCAGAGACGCGCATTGGCGCAGCGCAATGGCGAGCCTCTCTGCCACGGCGGCGAGTGGCTCGCGGTCCGGGTCATGGCGCGACAGGGTCTCGTCGAGGCCGGCGAGGGCAAGGCAATCGTCTTGCGAGCGGGCCAGCTCGCCCTCCAGATGATCGGCGAGGTCGCAGCGTGCGAGGGCCTCGTCGAGCCCTCGGCGGATCGCGCTCAAGGGTGGCCGGCTGCCATCCAGCTCGACGAAGGCGGGGGAGGTCTCGCGCGCCAGGGTGCGCAGTGCCGTGCAGGTCTCGGACGCCTCGGCGATTCGCGGGCCGAGTCTCTCGGCGAGATGGCAGGCGGCAATCGCGCGATCGAGTCCGACTCGCAGCGTTGCCAGCTCGCGTTTGGGTTCATCGAGCGTCGCGATCTCTTGCGCCGACTCGGCTACGGCAAGGCAATCGCCGGCGACCGCGTCAAGGCGTTGCGCGAGCCCATCGACCCGTGTGCAGGCCCGGATCCGCCGGTCCAGATCGGTCTTCAGGGCGCGGAAGGGTTCGCGCTCGAGGTCGTAGAAGGCAAGCTCGGCGTTCAAGGCGGGCAGATGATCGCAGGGCGGCTCGGTTGCGAGTCGTTCGCGAAAGAGCGCGGCCTCCTCGCAGATGCCGAGCTCGGTCAGGACCGCCATCCGGATGTCTGCGTAGCGCGCGTCCTCCCGATCGATCCGCTCCAGGCGGGAGGCCAGCTCCACGAGCGGCGCGACCGGGTCGCAGTGCGTGGCCAGCGCGACGGCGAGATCCTCGCGCAAGTCCTGCTCGGTCTCCTGCAACTGCCGGAGCCAGAGGCTTCCGAGACCGAGTCCCACCAATGCGAGTGCGATCAAGCCGAGAACGGGCAGGATCCACGCCGGTCGCCGCCGCGGGGCCGGCACGGTCGCGGGATCGGGCGCACCGGCCGCGCGCGGCGGGCGGCCGGGGTCAGTGCCGCCCCAGGAGATCAGGACCGGGGCGCCGCCGATCACGAAGACGGCCGCGTCGCCCGGGTAGAGGATGGCGCGCTTCAGGAGCTGCGCGGGCTCGGGATCGTCCGGCTCGCGGCGCGCCAGCTCCTCGGCGAGATGCGAGATCGCGTTCAGGTGATCGGCGAGGACACGACGCGCGGCCGCCTGCTCCTCGTCGGGCAGATCCAGTAACCGCCGTGGTTGTCCGGCCAGCGCGCTGGTCCATGTGACCGTACCCGAGCCGTCGAGGGCGATCTCGGGCCGGGCGAAAAGGGCGGCCGTTGCGCTCGGAAGATGACGTCGCAGGGTCCGGCCGAGTGCGTCGAATCGCTGCCAGGGATGATCCGGCGGCAAGGCCTCCGCGGGTGGAGTCGCGTAGACCAATGTCAGGATACGAACCGAGGGGGTCATCGCGTGCTCCCGTGCAGTCGATGTGACGTCCTCAGAGGATTCTAAACCGCGATCGGAATGATCGATGTCATTTGGTCTGGATGGGCTTCTGCGGGCAAGATCGGGGGTCGAAGTGGATAAGAGGCCAATTGCACCATGCACACAAATCTCGACTGCTATCCCTGCTTTGTGCGACAGGCGCTGAGCGCAGCGCGCCGTGCCGGTGCCACACCCGATCTGCAGCGCGAGATTCTCCTGGAAACACTGGAGCGGCTACGTGCACTGCCCCCGGAGGCGACGCCGCCGATGATGGCGGATGACATCCACCGCTTGGTGCGCATGCGCACCGCAAACCCGGACCCCTACCGAGAGGCCAAGGCCGAGGCGACCCGCGAGGCGTTGGCCTTGCGGCCCGTGCTCCGCGCGCATGTCGACAGGGCGGCCGATCCGCTCGACATCGCCGTGCGTATCGCGATCGCGGGCAACATCATCGATCTGGGCGCGGCCGAGACCTACGATCTGGACGAGACATTGGCGCGGGTGCTTGCGGCGCCCCTGGCGATCGATGGGCTCACGGCGTTGCGTCATGCGCTCGGGTCTGTAGGGGCTGTTCTCTATCTGGCCGACAACGCGGGGGAAACGGTCTTCGATCGAGTGCTGATCGAGCACCTCGACCGGCCGGTGACCTACGTCGTGAAGGGCGGCCCCATCATCAACGATGCTACCCGCGAGGATGCGCTGGCCGCCGGGATCGACCGTGTCGCCGAGATCATCGACAACGGCTCGCAAGCGCCCGGTACGGTGCTCGAGCAGTGCGCCGAGTCCTTTCGCGAGCGCTTCGCCGAGGCAGAGCTGATCATCGCGAAGGGACAGGCCAACTACGAGACGCTCAGCACCGTGTCGGCTCCGGTCTTTTTTCTGCTGCAGGCCAAATGCGCGGTCATCGCCGCCGATCTGGGGGTCGCGCCGGGTGCGCTTGTGGTCAAGGGGCCGACCTCGTCATGAACGCCGGAGGGCGATTGAAGAGCGATAGGGATCCGCCGGGGCGACGGCTGGGTTGGATCGACGCGGGTTTGGTGGATATGGCGGAGCTGATCGGGGTCGGCGCTGCGGGGGGATGAAGATGTTCTTCAGGGTGGGGTAGGGTGTTGAACTGCGCCTTACCCGGGAGCGGAGGATCGGCGAGAATAACGCCGACTGCTCCCCGATCCGGGGGCTTCGAGAGAATTCGAGGTAGATGCCCGCCATGAGTCCCGCCGCCGCCAAGACCGTGCTCATCGTCGAGGACGAGACCCCGCTCGCGGTGGTGCTCGAGGAGTACCTGCGCGCCTCGGCGATGGAGGTCGAGCGCATCGAGGATGGCGCGGCCGTGGTGCCGCGGGTTCGCGAGGCCCCGCCCGACCTTATCCTGCTGGACCTGATGCTGCCGGGGCGCGACGGATTGGAGATTTGTCGGGAGCTTCGCACCTTCTCGTCGGTTCCCATCATCATGGTGACCGCCCGGGTGGAGGAGATCGATCGCCTGCTGGGTCTGGAGCTCGGCGCGGACGACTACATCTGCAAACCCTTTGCTCCGCGTGAGGTGGTGGCGCGGGTCAAGGCGCAGCTGCGTCGCGTCGAGATGCTGACCCGGCCGGCCGGCAAGACCGATGCGCAGAGTCGCGGCGGGCTCGTGCTCGACGAGGACCGATACGAGGTGCGCCTGGACGACCGTGCGCTGCGTCTGACCGTGGGGGAGTTCCGCCTGCTCGTCGCGCTCTGCCGACATCCCGGGCGCATCATGTCCCGGACCCGTCTGCTTGACGAGCTCTACGACGACCACCGGGTGGTGACCGAGCGCTCGGTGGACTCTCATGTGAAGAACCTGCGCCGGAAGCTGGCGTCTGAGTTCGATGGGCGCCAGTTCATCGAATCGGTCTACGGTGTTGGGTATCGGTACGAGCCCGAGTGATCACGGGCGGTTCAGGAGCCATCCGGTCGAATCCAGGCGCCCCATCGAAACGACTATGCCCAAGGTGAGGACTTGGTCTCCACCTTGGGCCTGGTGTTTGTGAGCTTTGGGTGGGGCGTATCAGCGGCGACAGTGAATCGTGTAGCAGCCCTGGTCGTTGTGGATAACCTCGTGCTGGGTCTGCGGCTCGGCATCCCGGACCAGGCGCACATAGTTGAAGATCCGCTCCGGGTCTTCGCCGGCGGGCCCGTCCAGTGCCTTGGTGTCGAAGCGCACCGCACCGGCGCCATGCAAATCCTCGCCGTCGCCACCCACGGCATAACCGAAGGCCACGTACCAGCCGTAGTAGAAGCCGGGCTCGGCTGGGCTGAAGTAGGCGGACGTGCTGGACCAGAAGTACGAGTCGACGTCGGTGATGTTGAAGTAGTCCGTATCTATGGCTGGATAGCTGCCGGAATAGTCGACGATGCTCTGTAGCTCCTTCACGTTCGGCAGACGCCAGTCGCTGTAGCCGAGATAGCCCGCGGCGTTCTTCTCGACCGCGTAGGCCAGGGCGTCCCGCCAATCGACCCCTGCGTCGCTGTCGTACTGGCTCCACATGAGTTCGTTGTTGCGGTCGGTGACGGTGCCGTCACCGTTGTCGACGAATGCATTGTCGCCATAGCCGTTACCGCGTACGCAGCGCACGTACTTCGCCGTGAGTGAAGCGCCGGGGGGAGACCCTGCAACGCCGTCGGTTGGGGCCTCAACCGCGCCATCAATCGGGATATCCCCGCTGCCGTCATCGCCGCCCACCGGATAGGCCTTGATGTGTCCGGTGCCGTGATTGACGCCGAACGCGGAGTCCGACCCACCGTGGGTGGTACCCACCTCGTAGAAGTTGTTCGACCAGTATTGGAGCTGTTTGAGCTCGGGGGTCTCGTTCAGGTTGAAGAAACGGGTGTCGATGTAGGGCCAGCCGGAGGTGAAGTCGCTGATGGAGAAGAGCTCCTTCAGGTTCGGCGTGCGCCAGTCATCATGCTCGGCCAGCGACAGGCTTTCACAGTAGTCCTGCGCGTCGGACCACTCATACTTGTCGGCCGGAGGCGTCTGCTGCCACATCAGGCGGGTGAGGTTGTCGGTGACCGTGCCGTTACGGTTGTCCCTGTAGCTGGCCGCGTTGTTGGCATTCTGAGCGTCCTGGCCATGGAGGTCCTCGCCCTCGGCGGGGCAGGTGAGCTCTGCGCCATCGCTGTCATAGCAAGCCGCCTGACCGGTATCCACGACGATCATGAGCTGGCGCTCGTTGGGGGGCGGCGGGCGTGCACCGGGGAAGCTCATCCCCCCCGGCATTTGGGCGGCCGTGACGCTCAGCGGCGCGGAAAGGGCGAGTGCAACAGCGCTTGCGAGTATCGGTTTCGGGTACATGAAAATTCTCCGGTTCAGGGATTTGAAATCGGTCGTCACCGCGGCCCCTTGTCCTTGATTTCCGCCAATAGAGACGTCGAATCACCGGGTCCGGAAATGGCGATTCATTGCGAAGGGCTCGAATTGGCTGACTGTCGCCGACACTTCGTTTCCCAATTCCCAATGACTGGCTCACCGCGTCTCCGGCGCGAATCTAGGGGCCAACGGACGGGCGGCTGAGACCGCGCCCTCCGTTAGAGAACAAGATGCGCGAAGAGAGTGAGAGCACTGTGGGAACAAATGAAGGCAATTGTGAGGCGAGCAGGCTGCTGCAGCCACTCATCCTCCAGGCAGTCCGGCGCCATGACAGGGGTTCTCAACGGCCGCGCTCTGGCAGGTAAGGGATGTCGTGAGCGAAAGCGGAATGAGGTGCCCAGCCGGTCCCGGGAGCGGATCAGCGATGGAGGGAGCCGCAGTGCGCTGCGCCGAAAGCGCGGTTGCGGTAACGGGGGGCTCGGAGTCGATGCCCGCGGATTGGCGCTTCAGGTCGGGCGTCCCTGCCCGAGGGGGATCGGGTATCCGTACCCGATGGGGGCGGCCATCCTTGCGCCAGGGGGGGTAATTGATGTGTCGGAGGAGGTCCGATCAGCGACCGCCGCGCTCTGGCGGGCCGCCCTCCGGTGCGCAGGCCAGCTCGTCGACATTCGGAGGTGCGGAGCAGATGCCCGTAAGGGTTTCGTCTCCGCGGCCCTTAAAGCTGCACTGATCGTTGACCTGCTTGCCTTCGCAGGCATTGATCGCCTCGGGCGGCGGGCCGCGTCGGCCTCCGCCGTCGCCGGGCTCGGGCCTGGCGGACACGGTCGTCGCCGTGCCGGCGAGGAGGAGGGCGAGTAGTGCGATCATGGCGTTGGTTCGATTCTTCTGCATCTTGAGACTCCTTGATCTCGTTTCGGTGGCTTCACTCTACGCATTGATTGAGGTGTCGCCTTGAGGGAATCATGAGCGAATCATGAGGTTTCGGATCCTGCCTCCGTAGCGAGCCGTCGGAGGTCGGTAGGCGAATATCGATGGCCAAGCCCCCGGCGTCGGCAGCCCTGGCCAGGATGCTGCCGCGATGGGCCTCGATGATGTTGCGGCAGATCGCCAGGCCGAGCCCCGCGCCGCCCTTGGCGCGCGAGCGCGAGGCCTCGACGCGGTAGAAGCGGTCGAACAGGCGCTCGAGCGCTTCGGGCGCGACGCCGGGGGCCGTGTCTTGGACGCTCACCTCGATCCAGGCTCCCGCGCGTTTCGCCACGACCCGCGTGACGCCGCCGGAATCGGTGTACCGCAAGCTGTTGCCGAGCAGGTTGTCCAATACCTGGCGCAGGCGTCCGCGATCCCCGTCCATCGGCAGCGTGTCGGTGCACTCAAGATGCAGCGCGATGCCTTGGCGTGCGAACGCGTCCTCCATCTGAACGACCGCCAGTCGGACGATCTCGCCCAAATCCAGCGGCGAGAAGCGATAGGCCAGCGCGCCCGCGTCCGACAGGGCTAGGTCGTAGAGGTCGTCCAGCAACCGTCCGAGCGTCAGGAGGCGACCCTGGACCTGTTCCAGGTTTGTCTTGTTGCAAGGCCGGATGCCGTCGATCAGGGCGTCCAGCTCGGCGCGTGCCACGGCGACCGGTGTACGTAGCTCGTGGGATACGTCCGCCATGCCGCGGCGCCTGAGCGCTTCGTTGCGCTCGAGGGCCGCGGCGAGGCGATTGAAGTCCTCGGACAGGGCGCTCAGCTCGTCGTGGGCGTGGTCGACAATGCGAGTCCCGAAGTCCCCCCCGGCCAGTTGACGCGCGCCGCGTGCCAGGGTCCGGATGCGGCGCAGAAGTCCCTGGCCGAACACCCAGCCGAGTACGAAGGCCAGCGCGAGCACGCCGACGGAGATCCAGACCAGGGTGCGATTGTGCTGGCTATTGAATCGCTGGGCGAGATCGTCCTCGAACCACTCCGGCGGGGACAGCAGCAGCCAGCCGATGACGGCTCCGTCGAGCTCGATCGGCAAACGGAAGGGCTCGCTAGCCGTCGACGAGACACCGGCCACCAGCTGACCCCGGGCGTCGAGCAGTCGGACACGCAGGCCCAGGAGCTCCATCGGGGCGGGCGGCGCGGGTGGTGGCCCCAGCCGCGGGCCGGGCGGATGACGCGGTGGGCTTGCCTCGTAGGCTGCCGTGGTGTCCTGCTCGTGTGGACCCCCGGGCAACCCCTCGAGGGACTCCTCGGGTGCCCCGGGAGGTCGTGGCCCTTGACGTGGCCCGGGGGGATGCACGCCTTGCGGCTGGAGGGTGTCGTCGACGAAACGCGGCCAGGCAGCGGGGTCGCGCTCGAAATACGCCCAGGAGCCGTTGCGGGCGTAAATCGGCAGCAGCGCCTCGCGCAGCGGGGCGATACGCGTCAGCTCCTGCTGGCCCAGGTAGTCGAGAAATCCGTGCTGGAAGTTCCAGCGGGCCGCAAGCGCCATGGCCAGCACCGTGACGAGGCTGGTGATGCCGAGCATGAACAGGAGCTTCGTCGTAAGACCGATGCGCATTTTTCGCGTACCTCCGAGTTGTCGCGGGGTGCCGGATCGGGCCCCTGGTCATCAGCTGAGCGGGTAGGGTGGACGAGCGAGAGCGAAGTCCACTAAATCCCGCGCCATTGTTGTCGGGCTTCGCTGCGCTTGTCCCTACAGACGCGTGGCAGGAATCAGGATCGACGCACAGAATTGCAGATTCAGACCGCTCGAACGACCCCTCGCGTCGATACTCACAGTTTCCTCTTAATCTCCCCCCGGTTCGCCCAATCTCGCCGCGTATCTTGACCACCGGAACCTTCGGCCGCGTGCCGATGAGCCGGATCAACTTTTTAGGTGAACCCGATGGCAATCAGCAGCATCGATGGATGCATCGGATGCGGGACCTGTGTTCAGTCCTGCCCGACCGACGTCATTCGCATGGACCCACGCACCGGCAAGGCATTCATTCAATACGTGGCCGACTGCCAGATCTGCCATTTGTGCCGAATGTATTGTCCGGTCGATGCCATCAGCATCACGCCGGACAAGTCGATACCCGTTGTCGTCTCCTGGGGATGAACATGAGATCCGATACCGACAGATGCCGGTTGATTGCCGCCGCATCGATGCTCTTGCTTCCGCCGCTGGTTTTGCTGACTCGGGGGGACTATCCCGGGCGCTCGCTCTTGAAGGAAACGCTCTCCATGCTGACCCTGGGCGCCTTCTTTCTCCTGTTCGGGCAGTTTTTGCTCGGGCGCGGCGCGCGCTTTGCACCCGAAGGGATTAGGTTCGGCAGGCTTTTGAATCTGCACAAGATCATCGGCTATTCGGTGGTGAGTTTGTTGCTTGTTCATCCCTTTTTGATCGTATTGCCCCGTGCCTTCGAAGGCGGCGTCTCTCCCGGAGATGCCTTGATGCAGATCCTGACCACCCTCGACAGCCTCGGGGTCGTCCTGGGCATGGTCTCCTGGGTGCTGATGCTGGTGATCGGCGCCACCTCCCTGCTGCGCGCGCGGCTGGGGTTGGACTACCGCACCTGGAGGCTGTTGCACGCCTTGCTGTCGGTCCTGCTGGTGGTCGTCGCCTCTTGGCACGCCATCGAGCTGGGCCGACACACCGATGCGGCCGTCGCGCTGCTGGTGGTGATGCTGGCCTGTGCGGCGGTGCTCGTGGTGATCCGGCAAGCCGTCTACGACTATTCCAATCCCTTATCACAAACCCGGGGTGCTCGCCCATGAAGGCTCCGCATGAGAACAACGGCATGTCACGCCGCCGCTTCCTGACGCTGGCCGGTGGCACGGCCGGGGCGGCGACGCTCGCGGCCATGGGGATGGCCCCGGGATGGGGCGAGAACCGGGCCGCCTTCGACCCCGACAACATGGACCAAAAGACCCACCAGACCGATGTCCTCGTGATCGGCGGCGGCATGGCCGGGCTGTTCGCGGCGGTCAAGGCGCACGACGCCGGTGCGCGGGTGGTGGTCCTGTCCAAGGGGCGGCTCGGCGCGTCGGGACAAACGCCGTTCGCGAAGGGTATCTTCGCGTTCGACGCGCGCGAGGCGGGAATGTCGCTGGATGCCTTCGTGGCGGAGGTGTCGCGCTCGGCGCTCGGCACCAACAACCCGGTCTACACGCGCCAGATGGCGGAGCATTCCGCCGCCAGGGTCGCGGAGCTTCGGGACTGGGGATTCTTCGATTCGCCGCTCTGCAACAAGGCCTTCTCGCGTCCCATGGAGGCGCGCGGCATCCCCTTGATCGAGCGGGTCATGGTCACCCATCTCATCGAGCACGAGGGCCGCATCGCCGGCGCCGCGGGCTTCACCTTGGACGACGGGCACCTGATCCAGGTTTCAGCCAAGAGCGTGGTCCTGTGCACCGGTGCCGGCGGATTCAAGCCCAACGGATTCCCGATCTGCGACCTGACACATGATGGCACCGTCATGGCCTACCGGATCGGTGCCAAGGTGACCGGAAAGGAGTGGAACGACGGTCACCCGGGTCAGGCGCAGAACCCGGCGGCCTGCTTCGACGGCTGGCACGGCATGTTCGAGCGCAAACCGGACGTGACCGGCGTGGACGTTCGCCACGATCTCGGCGTAGAGCTGAACTACGTCGCCTATACCAAGGGCGCACCCTTGCCGCCGGGTCCGCCGGATAGACTGCTCGGTCGGCTGGACGGCGGTCCCTCCCGGCCGCGAGGCTTCGACCGCCCGCACGGACCGCCGCCGCCCGGGGGTGGCTGGCTGACAGGCGGTCCGATTCATCGCCCGCCGCTCCCGGGCGCCGATGGTGGAGCCGGGGGTGGACCCGGCGGGGACAAGGGTCCGCCCGGGATGCGCGGAGCGCCGGTCGGCGGCTCCTCGGCCGGCATGGCGATCCATAAATCAGAGGGTCTGGTGCCGATCAACGACCGCTGCGAGTCCAACATCCCCGGGCTCTATGCGGCTGGCGATGCCCTGGGGTCCTACATGGCCGGGGCCATCTACACCCAGATCGGCTCCTCCCTGGCCGGATCCGCGGTTCAGGGAGCCGTCGCCGGCGAGGCCGCCGCAGGCTACAGCCGGGGTGTGCCGATGCCGTCCGTGCCGGCGGACAAGCTGGCCCAGGTGGAGAACGAGATGCTGGCGCCGCTGCGGCGCGAGGCGGGTTATGGCCCGGCTTGGGTCACGCAGACCCTGCAGGGCGTCATGATTCCGAACTTCGTTCTCTACATCAAAAAGGAGTCCATGCTGAATGCGGCGCTCGCCTATATCGAAGAGCTGCGGGATCACCATCTGCCGATGCTGTGCGCCGGCGATCTGCATGAGCTTCGGCTGGCCCATGAGACCGCGAACATGATCCTCAGCGCGGAGATGAAGCTGCGGGCGTCGCTGATGCGCAAGGAGAGCCGCTGCAGTCATTTCCGGATCGACTACCCGGAGATGGACGACGCGAATTGGCAGGCCTGGATCAATATCCACCAGGGTGCCGACGGGCAGATGCGCCTGGAGAAGCAGCCGTTCGATCGCTGGCCGGCCTAAACCGCGTTGTCCGGTTTCGTCCGAATCTTGCCCGGGATGGCCAATCAATCGGTATCGCCTTTGCGACGCCCCCGTCCTCATGAACTTCTCACATTCGCTACATTCTCGTTTCAAGGTCGCGACGTACTCTGAACGCGTGTCGGGGGGCTGTGGCCCCTTTTGTTGAACCAATCGGAGTCATCGATGAACAAGACCCAATTGATCCTGATGTCGGCGATCGTCGCCGGTGCGCAAACGGCAAACGCGGATGAGCCCGGCTGGTATGGCTCGCTCAACCTCGGTCTCGCGATCCCGGAAGGAAGCCTGATTTATGGTGGCGACGATCCTGGCCGGGGGCCGGACTACGACCTGGAGAACGGCGGTGTCGCCGGGCTCGGCGGCGGCTACGGCTTCGGCAATGGACTGCGACTGGAGGGCGAGCTGCGCTACCGCGCGTTCGACGCAGGCGGGATCTCCCACGCAGGCTTCGGCGCTCCGTCCTCCGCCGACGGCTCGGTGACGAGCACGACCTTCATGGCGAACCTCGTCTACGATTTCATTCTGGAGAGCACCAAGCTGCGCCCGTACCTGAAGGGTGGGATCGGTGCGGCCTGGAACGAGGCGGATGTGGATGAGCTCGGCATGGGTCCTTCCGCCGGGTGGGGCGTCTACTCCTCGGCAACGGATACCGAGTTCGCCTGGTCCCTGGGCGCAGGGCTTGCTTATCCGATCGACGAGCGCTTGTCGTTGACCGCGGAGTATCAGTACGTGGATCTCGGGAGCGCGGAAACCGGCGGGGACATCAACGGGCAGAGCATGCGTTTCGACGATCTGGGCTCCCACGAGATGACCCTCGGCCTGCGCTATACGTTCTGATTGCGTTTCCCGACAGCCTGCCGAAGCCCGGCAAGCATTGAGTCCCTCGGGCGGGATGCGCATCGCTTCCCGCCCGCGCGCTTAGTTTCTTCGGCTCCTCCGACTCCGATTCCCGAGCCGGTGACCATTGAGGATACGATCGATGAATCAGACTATCGCCGCTCTTGCCCTCGGCATCTCCGCAACGCTGCTCACGGACTTCCGGGCGATCCCGAAACGCATCGGCTTGATCGGGGCGATCTTGCGCGAGATCGGCCGCTCGGCACGGGCCATGCTCGGCGGACAACCGCGTCGGGAGCGAGCGGCCTTGGAGTTCGTGCGCGCACACGCAGTCGAGGGCGACGCCGAGTCTGTGCTGCGCGCCCTTGATCGCTTTGCACGCGAGCAACGCTTCATGATGAACCTAGGGAACGGAAAAGGGTGCATTTTGGATGAGCTTGTGGCCGGGCTGCCTTCGAGCGCACGTGTCCTCGAGCTTGGCGCCTACTGCGGCTACTCCGCGGTGCGGATGGCGCGGCTGCTTCGAGGGGGCGGGCAGATCATTTCGATCGAAGCGAATCCTCGCCACGCTCGGATCGCCAAGGCGATGTGCAGGTTTGCCGGGGTGGAGGATCAGGTGCAAATCATGGTGGGATGGACCGGCGCGATCATCCCTACGCTGGCCGGTCCATTCGACCTGGTCTTCCTGGACCACAGCAAGGACGAGTATCTCGTCGATCTCTGGCGCATCGAGGAGAAGGGTCTCATCGAGCCCGGCAGCATCATCGTCGCGGACAATGTGGGACCGCTCTTCGATGCACGCGATTACCTGAAGTACGTGCGGACCAATCCCTACAACCTCTACCGATCTCGCTACGTGGAAAGCCACTTGGAGTACTACGAAGAGCATCCCGACGGCATGGAAGTATCGATCTGGCTGGGTGCAGGCGACGACCGCCCCTCGATGCTCGGCGTTGCTTAGTGCGTGCTCTGCGTTCGTGATGCAGTTGCCATCCGCCGACGTCCACCCGCCCCGAGATCACGGTCAACGACGATGCCCCTACCAAAACAGGGGATCGTTCAGCGCCTCGACACAGCGGGACGGACCCTTCAACGGCGTCATCGCCCGATCCGTCAACGACTGTCCCAGCCAGCCTTCGGGATGCTTCAACGCGAAGGGCGCTTGCGCCTCCGCCTCGCTGATCGGCATGAAGCCGACCTTGGCATAGTAATTCGGATCGCCGTAGGTCACGGCGATGTCCACGCCCGCATTTCGCAGTGACGCCAAGCCGTGGCTCAGCAATCCCTGTCCGATGCCCTTTCCCTGCCGGTCGGTCGCAACGGCGACAGGGCCAAGAACGAACACGGTTCGGTCATCGCCCTCGTAGGTCAGCCGCGAGAAGACGATGCTGCCGATCATCGTGCCATCCTCCTCGGCGGTGAAGACGAAGAGATCCTTCTCGGCCGTACCGATCAGCAGGTTTCGCGCCAGAGCGCCGATCAGTGCGCCTTCCTCCGTGCCTTCGGACGCGGTGAAGGTCACGGTGAAAAGCGCGATGATGTCTTCTTCTCGCCCTTGCGGTCGGTTTGAAAACTCCATGGCGTGTTCTCCGTCGAGTCGGTTCGGGACGCTGTCCCTTTGACTTGGCCTCTGGGGAGGGGCGACGTCGACGATCGCGGCCTGGAGCGCAGGACCGGGAATCGGATGCGCCTGTGTTCTCGCGGCGTTCGAGGGAGTGGCGCTCGAACGCGAGGGGATGATGCGACTCACGATGAAAAAGGCCGCGCCGAGCGGCCTTTTTTCCTTCAAGACGATCGCCTCAGGCGATCTTGATCTCCATCTGCTCACCCGTGTCCGGGTCGGTCAGATGTACCGCGCAGGCGATGCAGGGATCGAAAGAGTGGATGGTGCGCAGGATCTCGATCGGTTGCTTCACATCCACCAGCTGGTGGTTGTCCTGCAGCGCGGCCTCGTAGGCGCCGGGCTGGCTGCTCGGGTCGCGGGGGCCGGCGTTCCAGGTCGAGGGGACGACCGCCTGGTAGTTGGCGATCTTGCCGTCCTTGATCACGATCCAGTGACCGAGCGCGCCGCGCGGGGCCTCCATGTAACCGGCGCCGCGGGCCTCGGCGGGCCAGCTCGACGGCTCCCAGAGGGTCTCGTTGAAGGTGCGGCTGTCGCCGGCCTTGATGTTGGCGATCAGTTGGTTGTACCAGTCCTGCGCGGTGTCGGTCAGGATCTTGGTCTCCAAGGTCCGTGCAGCGGTGCGTCCGAGCGTTGAGTAGAGGGCGCGCACGGGCAGGTCCAGCGTGGTCAGGGTCATCTCGACCAGCTCTTTGGTCTGCTCGTGGCCGCTGGCATAGAGCAGAAGCACGCGGGCGAGCGGGCCGACCTCCATGGCGTGACCCTTCCAGCGCGGGGCCTTCATCCAGGAATAGCCGTCGTTCACGTCCAGTTGCGTGTAGGGCGGTTTCACGCCGCCGCGCGCGTCGTATTCCAGGTTGGTCTCGCCGTCGTAGGGGTGGAGCCCCTGGTCGTTGCCGCCTGAATACTCGTACCAGGAGTGCGCGACGTATTCCTGGATCTGACCGGCGTCGTGCAGGTCGATCTCGTGGATGGTGCTGAGATCCCGGTTGAGGATGACGCCGCGCGGGAACAGGAACTGCGCCGGATCCATGGTCCCGGTGGCCGGCAGATCACCGTAGCTCATGAAGTTGCCCAGGCCTTCGCCGCGCTCGCCCCAATCCTTGTAGAAGCTCGCGATCGCCAGGGTGTCCGGGACATAGACCTGATCGACGAAGGTCTGCATGGTTTGCAGGATCTGCTGCACCTCGGCAAGCCGTTTGGCGTTGATGGCCGAGTCCGAATCGATGTCGATGGGGGAGGGCACGCCGCCGACGACGAAGTTCGGATGCGGGTTCTTGCCGCCGAAGATGGCGTGCAGACGCGCGACATCGCGCTGCCAGGCCAGCGCCTCCAGATAGTGCGCGACCGCCATGAGGTTGGCCTCGGGCGGCAGCTTGTAGGCCGGATGGCCCCAGTAGCCGTTGGCGAAGATGCCGAGCTGGCCGGATTCCACGAAGGTCTTGATCCGCTTCTGGGTGTCGGCGAAATAGCCGGGCGAGGACTTGGGCCAGCTGCTGATGGACTGGGCCAGATCCGAGGTCGCCTTGGGATCCGCGCTCAGCGCGCTGACCACGTCGACCCAGTCGAGCGCGTGCAGGTGATAGAAGTGCATCACATGATCGTGCACGAACTGCGAGCTGATCATGAGATTGCGGATCAGCTGGGCGTTGGGCGGCAGCTCGATCTTTAGCGCGTCCTCCACGCTGCGCACGGAGGCGATGCCGTGCACCAGGGTGCAGACGCCGCAGATGCGTTGGGCGAAGGCCCAGGCATCGCGCGGGTCGCGGCCCTTCAAGATGGTTTCCAGTCCGCGGACCGAGGTCCCGGAGCTGTAGGCTTGGGCGATGTTCTCCCCGTCCATCTGGGCCTCGATGCGCAGATGGCCCTCGATGCGGGTGACGGGATCGACGACGATGCGTTCGCTCATGTCAGTTCTTCTCCACCAGGTGCTCGGCGATCATCTCGGTGAGACCGACCACCGGGATCTCCATGTTGAATTCCTCCAGACCCTCTTCGAGCTGGGTCCGGCAGGTGGCGCACATGGTGACCATGCGTTCCGGGTTGACCTCCTCGATCTGCGCCTTTTTGCGCTTGAAGGCGGCCATCTTCAGCGGCTCGGCACGCTCGTTGGAGCTCACCCCGCCGCCCGCCCCGCAGCACCATTGGAACTTGCCGTGCTCCTTGAGCTCGACGAAGTTCTCCGCGACCAGGTTCATGAGGTTGCGCTGCTGCTGTATGACACCGCTCTTGCGGGCGAGGTTGCAGGGATCGTGCATCGAGAGCCGATCGGTCTCCATCCCTTCGGTCTTGATCCGCCCGCTCGCGCGTAGCTCGTCGAGGACCTCGATGATGTGGAAGACCTTGAAGGGGTAGGGCCGGCCGATCAGGTTCGGGCCTTCCCAACGGATGGCCGTAAAGGCATGGCCGCACTCCGGGCTGATCACCTTCGGCACCTTGAGCGCTTCGGCGGCGGCTACGACACGCTCGACCAGTTGGGCGGCGATGTCCTTGTTGCCGATCTGGATGCCGGCGTTGGTCGCCTCGAAGCACTCGGTGGACAGCGTCCAGGTCACCCCCGCATGGTCGAAGATCTTGGTGATGGCTTCGAGGTATTCGGGGAAGTTGATGATCTCCATCGAGGAGAGCAGCACCAGATAGTCGGCGCCGGGCTGGTCGACCGGGACCTTCAGCCCCGAGCTGGTCTCGACATGCTGAATCTGGACCGCGAGCGTCTTCCATTGCAGCCCCATGGGGCTGCCGGTCTGGATGGCGCGCACCGAGGCGGCGATCAGCCCTTCCGGTGCATGTCCGGCCTGGACCATGCCCTCGCGTGATTTACGGATCATCAGCGCCAGATCGTTGCCGACCGGACAGACCATGGAGCAGCGACCGCACATGGAGCAGGAGTCGTAGAGCAGCTCCTCCCATTCGGCCAGCATCGCGTCCGTCACCTTCTGTTGGAGGCCGATCATGCCCTTGATCTTGCCCCAGAGCGTGAAGTCGTTCTCCCAGACGCGACGCAGCGGCTCCAGCTTGAGGATCGGCGTGTATTTGGCATCGCCGGTCTCGAGATAGAAGGGACAGGCCTGGGCGCAGATGCCGCAGTGCACGCAGCTCGAGAAGAAGGCCGCGACCGGACCGTCGACCTCGGCGCGAAAGGCCGCGAGGCCTCGTTCGAGTGTCAGCTCGCTCATGACTGAACCCCCTTGCGGCCGAATGCGGCCCCGTTGTACCAGCGTGCGATGAAGGTCGTGAAGATGTGCGTCAGCTTGGTGAAGGGCAGCAGGATCAACATGATCTCGGCCGAGAGGATGTGCATGCCCAGGACCAGCGGATAGGGGTTGACCAGACGGTAATAGGCCAGCCAGCCCGTGAGGACGACCGCGAAGACCACGGCCCAGACCACATAGTCCTCGACCGTGCTGATGCGTTTCTTCACCGGATGCGTCATCCGATGCACCAGGGTGGCGATCAGCGCGACCAGGGTGACGGAGGTGACCAGGCTGATGACCGGGTTCGGCAATGCAGGCCAGGACAGACCGGTCAGGCTCTCGATCAGCGCGATGTGCGGCAGGAAGAGCAGCAGCGCGATCAGAAAGCCGATGTGCCACACCCAGCCGACGACCACGTTGAAGGGCGCGCGCTGGAAGGTGCCCGGATCCGCGACGGTGCGGGTGAGCATGGTCCGAAAGCCCGGCCCCCACTCGCCCGCGCGGGCCTCGGCGAAGTTCTTCTTGCGTCCGAGCACGAAGATCTCGGCGATGCGCACCAGCAGGCCGATCGCGAAGATGGCGATCGCGATGTTGAACATCGGACCCTTGGTCCAAAGCAGAAACTCCATCGAGCCGCTCATAGCTTCGCCTCCAATTCCTCGACCGTCACCGGTTGGCGATGGGCGACGGCTGTCTTGGTCTGTTTCTTGGCCAATGCCGCGACCGCGCCCCCGACGACGGCACCCGCTGCACCCGCTGCGAGCACGTCGACGCCGGAGGCCGAGGTCGGCACCGAGACCGTGTTGTAGAAACCGCCGGCATCCCAGAATCTCGGCTCGGAGCAGCCCAGGCAGGGGTGCCCCGCCTCGACCGGCCAACTGGTGCCGTCGTTCCAGCGCATGGTCGCACAGGCGTTGTAGGTGGTCGGACCCTTGCATCCGAGCTCGTACAGACACCAGCCCAGCCGCGCACCTTCATCGTCGAAGGTCTTGGCGAACAGCCCCTTGTCGTAGAAGGGCCGGCGATAACAACGGTCGTGGATCGACTGGCCGAAGAAGGCCATCGGGCGGTTGTAGGCGTCGAGCTCGGGCAGACGTCCGAAGGTGAGGTAATGGGCGATGACGCCCGTGATCACCATCGGGATCGGCGGACAGCCCGAGACATTGATGACCGGCTTGTCCTTCACCAGATCCATGACCGACATGGCGCCGGTCGGATTGGGATTGGCGCCCGGCAGTCCGCCGAAGGTCGCACAGGTGCCGACCGCGATCACGGCGGCGGCGTTCTCGACCGTCTCCATGAGCATGGCGTAGTTGCTGTGACCGGCAACGGTCGAGTAGCCCGGATTGGAGTCCGGCCCGGGGATGGAGCCGTCGACGATGACCAGATACTCGCCCGGATTCGCCGCCATCGCCTGCTCGCGTGCATGCTCGGCGGCATCGCCGGCCGCGGCCTGCAGGGTGTGGTGATAATCCAGCGAGATCACATCGAGGATCAGATCCTCTAGCGTCGGGGCATGGCTGCGGGTCAGCGACTCGGTACAGCCGGTACATTCCTGGAACGACAGCCAGATGACCGACGGGCGCTTGGCCTTCTCCAGCGCCGCGGCGATCGCCGGAGCCATACTTGGCGGCAGCGCCATCATCGAGGCGGTCGCGGCACAGAACTTCAGGAAGCCGCGGCGCGAGACGCCACGTTCGCGAAGGCTCTCGCCGAGTGTTTTATCAGTGGGGTTACGGGCAGCCATAGTCCCTCCTTCAGATGTCAGGACGCGAGAGGCGGGTCGCTCCGGCCCGGGTTCAAGCGGGCGTCGAGCGCGGCGATCGCGTCGTCCAGATCCTGCGGCTGCGGACACAGGATCTCGGGAACAGTCGCGATCTCGAGATGCAGGGCGAGGCGATTCGCCTCGGAATTCAGATAGTCCACCAGCCAGACGCCGGGGATGGCGGTTTCCTGGACGCGTGTCGGACCCAAGGCATCGATACTGGCCTGAACCTCGCCCGTGCCCAGCACGGACAGCAACCGCTCCAGGTCGCCCGGGCCAAACGGCATCGCCTTCAGATCGATCTTGGTGGTCTCTCCCGTGGCGATCAGACGCGACAGGGCATGGCGGACTTCATGGAGGACGGGGTCGGCGTTGCCGTGCGATTGCGGATCACCCTCGGGAACGGCCGAGCCGGTTTCGACGACTACAGGGATCTGATCCAGCAATGACATTCTGCACACCTCGGCCTCTTTGTTGGAGATTCTAGGCGCTTTGAGGCGGCCCTGATTTGATGCAGCGCACCTCATTAGCACGTTAGCGAGATCGAATGATCCAAACCGCGTCCTTGGTTCATCCGGGCGTCGGCGGGTGTTCGTACGCTAGCGGATACCAAGACCCCCTGCTGTGACGCGGTTTGGATAAGAAAGACAACGAAGGCGGGATGCGGGCGGATAAGCGCCGGGTGGACATTTGCCGTAGGGTGGACGAGCGAGAGCGAAGTCCACCGAGTCCTGCGCGGGCGTTTGGTGGACTGCGCTGCGCTTGTCCACCCTACGGCGCTTGTCCACCCTGCGGCGCTTGTCCACCCTGCGGCGCTCATCCACCCAACGGTGTTTGTTCCGGAAATCGCCTATGCCAGCACGCCATCCATGAGCTGCATGCTGATGCAGTGCAGGCTGCCGCCTTGGCGGATCAGCGGGCGGCAGTCGACGGGCAAGACGGCGCGGTCCGGGAAGAGACGGCGGAAGGTGTCGAGCGCCTCGACGTCGGCGGGGGTGTCGTAGGTCGGCACGAGCACGGCGCCGTTGATGAGGAGAAAGTTGGCGTAGCCGGCCGGGAGGCGCTCGCCGTCGCCGTCCAGGACGGGTTCGGGGGTCGGCAAGGGCACCAGGCGGTAGGGGCTGCCCTGCGGGTCGCGAAAGCCTCGAAGCTCCTGCTCCATCGCCTGAAGCTCGTCGAAGTCCGCATCGGTCGGGTCGGTACAGCGGGCGTAGCAGAGTGTGTCGGGCGCGCAGAAGCGAACCAAGGTGTCGATATGTCCGTCGGTGTCGTCGCCGCTGATGGCGCCGTGCTCGAGCCACAGGAAACGACGGATGCCGAGACGCTCGGCGAGGATCCGCTCGATTGCGTCGCGGGTCAGGCCCGGGTTGCGGCGCGGGTCAACCAGTGTTCGGGTGACCGCGAGCAGGGTGCCCCGACCGTCGGTCTCGATCGCGCCGCCTTCGAGAACCAGGTCGACGGGCTCGCGCGGGGTTTCTCCGAAAAGACCGCCTGCGCTCAGCGTCTCGGTGATGCGGTCGTCGCGATCGGCGGCGAACTTGCCACCCCAGCCGTTGAAACGGAAGTCGAGCAGGAGGTGTTCTCCCGATTCGGTGCGAACGCCGATCGGCCCGTGATCGCGCGCCCAGGTGTCGTTGCTCGGGGCGATCCCGAAACGCTGACTTTCGGGATCGGCTCCGGCGGTTGCGAGGCGTGCGCGGACGGCCGCGGCATGCTCGGCGTCTCGGCAGACGTTCAGTACCGGCTCGTAGCGCCCGATCAGGGCGGCGAGGTCGGCATAGAGCCGCTCGACGCGATCCAACTGGTCGGCCCAGTCGGTGTCCTCGTGAGGCCAGGTGAGCATGACCCCGCTCTGGGGTTCCCATTCGGCGGGGAATCGGCGCATGGAAGGCCTCTTAAACCGCGCCCGGCGCGGTATGGGATGTTTTGGGATGGGATCGGCCCCGGAAGACTTGGCGGCCGCTGGAGTCGGCGCGGTTTAAGATATTCAAAAATATATTATTCTAAACCGCGTCCCCGCTAAGGGCCGTGGATGCAGCAAACGTCGAACTCACTCGAAAATTTTGCATCTCGCTCTGGACGCGGTTTAGTTGGGTTGTCGATGCCTTTATTGTATCCCGCGCGGTCCTCTTCACGCCCAGTTCAGCGCTTGCGACCAGAAGCGGGTCTCGGCCTCGATCCCGACCCCGCTGTCCCCGACATGAACAACCATCCCGTCGATAACACGCGGCGAGACGCCGTGCGGATGGATGAGTACCTCGACGAATTGGTTGCGCTCGAGTGGCACGGCGGTCTCGAGGAAGAGCCCGCCTGCACTGAAGTTTCTGATTCGGCACGGACCAGGGCGGTGCTTGCCGTTGATCGCGAGGGTTGCCGGGACGTCGATCTCGATTCGCTGATGCCATCGGCGTTCCATCCTCTCGAGTCCTCCTCTTCTGCTGGTTCATGGGGCGGGGGAATCGTGCTCTTGGAGTCACGTGGACCTCCGGATCAGGCAAGTCGAAGACTCCGGCGCGGATGGAAGGACCTAAACCGCGTCGGCTGCAGCGGTCGTCACGTCTGCCGGGGTCGATCCCATTCAATCACATCACAGAGCGCGCCGGGCGCGGTTTAAGGGCGCAGTCTGCACGCGAGCGTCACGCGCACCAGACCCGCGGTCGAGTGGACACCGAGCTTGCGCATCAGGTTGGCGCGATGTGTCTCGACCGTACGCACACTGAGTTTGAGCGCGCCGGCAATCGCCTTGTTGGTGCTGCCGTTGACGATCGACTCGAGCACCTCGCGCTCCTTGGCTGTGAGCTGCTCGAGCCGTTCGGCGATGATCCGCGGGTCGCCGATCTCCTCGCGGAAACGTTCGTCCGCGGCGAGCGCCCTGCGCACGCGCTGCAGGAGATCCTGGTGATTGACCGGTTTCTGGATGAAATCGACGGCACCGGTTTGCATCGCCTTGACCGCCATCGGCACGTCGGCGTGTCCGCTGATCATGATTGCGGGCAGGCCGATGCGGTGCGTGCGCAGAACCTCGAGCAGCTCGAGCCCGTCCATCTCCGGCATGCGCACATCCAGCACCAGGCATCCAGGGCCATCGCGGTCTGGATGGGCGAGAAACTCGGCCGCCGATGCGAAGACCTCGACCGGCATGGATACCGATTGGAAGAGCCAGCGCAGCGACTCGCGCACGTCCTCGTCGTCGTCGATGACGAATACGGTCGACTGATGGCTCATGTCGGGTCTCCTGTGGCGGCATCGGGCGGGTCTGCGAGCCGGCGATCGGTCGAGCTCGCGGGCGTCTTCGCGGACGACCGGTCGCTCGCTTCGGCCGGGAGGTGCCGGGGCAGCGTGAAGGCAAACACCGCGCCGCCGCCTGGACGGGGTTCGGCCCAGATGCGTCCGCCGTAGGAGTCGACGATGGTTCTGCTCATCGAAAGCCCGAGCCCGGTACCGCCCTCCTTTGTCGTGTAAAAGGGATCGAACAGCCGGCTCGGGTCGGTTTGGTCCAACCCGACCCCGCGGTCGCCGACGGCGACCCGGACCTGATCCGCTCCGGCGCGCTTGATCGCGATGCGCAAGCGGCGCTCCGCGGGGGGCGTGTCGCGCATCGCGTCCATGCCGTTCATCAAAAGGTTGATCAAGACCTGCTCGATCTCGACCGGATCGCCGCTGGCAAGGGGCACGTCGTCGTTGCTCCGAATCTCGACCTTCACGTCGTTTGCCCTGATCTCAGGCTCGATCATGCCGACGGCCGCTCGGCTGACGGCTTCCATGTCGATCGGTCGGGGTGCGCCCGCATGCTGCCTGGAGAAATCCCGAATGCGCTCGATGATCCGGCCCGCACGCGCTGCGAGCCTGGAGATCTGATGCAGGGCGAGGCGCAGCGCCTCGACATCGACCGGTGCGTTGTCGAGGCGCTCGAGCGCTCCGCCGGCATAGGTGCTGATGCCCATGAGCGGCTGGGCGACCTCGTGTGCAATGGCGCTCGACATCTCGCCCATGGTGCTGATGCGCCCGAACCTGAAGAGCGCGTGGCGGTGTCTGGACTCGCGCTCCTCGAGGCGTTTGCGGGCGCTGATGTCTTCGATGACGCCGATAAAATAGCGCAGGCCTCCGCTCGAATCGCGCACGGCGGCCATCGTCAGATTGCACCAGATGACGTGGCCCGCTTTGCCGAGATGTCGCAGCTCCAGGCTCTGCGATGTACCGGGCTCCCTCTCCGGATCACGGGCCCGATCCTCGCCGATCCTCGCGATGTACTCCATCAAGTCATCGTGATCGTCCGGGTGGACGAGGCCGCGACAGGTCCGGGCGAGCAGCTCCTCCGCCGTGTAGCCCAGGATGGCGCAGAGCTTGCGGTTCACCCGCAGAAAAAAGCCCTGCCGGTCGAGGTGACAGATGCCGACCGCCGCTTGCTCGAAGGTTGCGCGAAAGCGCTCCTCGCTTTCGGTCAACGCGCGCCGCACCGCGAGGATGTCGAGGATATCGGCGAGTCGGCCGGCGAGCGCCCGCGCGAGGGTCAGGTCGTCCTCGCTCCAAGTGCGTTCGACCCGACACAGATGCAGGCCGAGCAGCGAGGGCCGATCATCCTCGGGACGCACGGCGATGATCAGGCGCGAGCGCGGCGCGAAGCCGCCGCCGAGGATCGCAATGGCGCCCGGGTCCGGATCCTGTACCGGATCGCATGCGTTCAGGGCCGATCGGATCAGACGGCGCAGAGGCTCGTCGGTCGGGATGCTGCGGTCGGTCAGAGGTTCTCCCGGGCAGCGCGGAACGGCGGACTGCGCCAGAATTCTGACCTCGGTTGCGTCGGGATCGCACGGATACAGCAACCAGGCGCGATCCACCCGCAGGAGATCCTGCACGACCCGCAACAGATCGTTCAAGACGGTCTGCGGGTCGAACGCCGTCGTTGCCGCGGCCGACAGCCGCTCGAGTCCGCTGACCAGCCGATGTCTCGACTCCGCCGCGGCCGCTGCGATCTCGCGTTGCCTGCGCTCGCGCTCCGCCTGCTTGCGCTCGGTGATGTCCGAAAGAATCATGCGGATCCGCGCGGGCGGACTCCCGTCCTCGAGCCGGCTTTCGAGCATCAAGGTCCGCGGCTCGGCGGCGTCGACGGAGTCGGCCGAGTCGCGCGCTCGCAGGCGCACTTCGCAGTTTCCAGGCTCACGTGCGTACAGGATCTCGGCGATATGACCGTTCAGGCGTGCGCGGTCTTCCGGACGCAGGAAACCGCTGAAGGCCCGGTTGATCAACGCGTTGCGCGATTGCCCCAGCAGCTTGGCCCCGGTCAGGTTGATGTCTTGGATCCTGCCCGCGGCGTCGATCGAGAGGTAGCCGACGGGGGCGAAGTCATAGAGATCCGCATAGCGCTCGCGCGACTCCTCCAGCACCGCACGCACGGCGAGCAGCTCGCGGTTTTGCTGCTCGAGCTCGATCTGATGGACCTGCAGATCGTGCACGAGGCGGGTCAGCTCGTCGGACCCGTTGCCTGCGCGCTCGATCTCCGCCAAGAGACGTGCCAGTTGCGCGTCACTCGCTTGGTCGAATTTTGCCATTGGAGCGGCACCTCCATTGTGCTGTCGGCGAATTGGGTTCCGATGCCGGCGTTCGGGGACGTGCTCGACACCCGTCCGGGGTCTTGCCGTGCCGGGGTGTGGCGTTGCGTTTCGACCGTTGTGGTCTGCCCGCCTGCAATGCCTTGCGGGATCGGCCGCCGTTTCTCGGCGCGGCCCGAGCGTTCGACGAAAACGCCCTCCACACACCTTTAGTTTAGAAGATTCGAGCCGATGCGTGTTCAGTCGACCCTGGCCGGCGGTGATCACCGGCAGGGGGTTGAAAAGGTGAGACCCCATGATCGATGGTTTGGGGTCCGGGATGCTCACATCAAGAAGGGTTTCAGGGTCGCGCTGTCGAGGTCCAGGCCGTGGATCCGGATCCGTTCCACGCCTTTCTCCTTCAGCTCCCGCGTGACCAAGACGAGAGCGGCGATGCCGGAGTCGAAGATCGGGTCGACGCTTGTCAGATCGAGCGTACAGGTGTCGATGCTCTCGTCCACCGTTTGGCCGATCAGCAGCAAGGCAAAGGCGCAGCGCAAGTCCAGCGGACCCTCGATCCGAATGGAAAGGTGGCCGTCGTCGACCTCGTATTCCAGATCTGCCGCAGGGGTCGCGATCCTCGGGGCGGGGTCGCCCGTTCTGTCGGGGCCCCGGCGCCCGAGATCTTGGAGTCCAAGGACGCCGATGGCCTGACCGCCTGCGCTCCGTGAGGCCGAGGATGCCGTCGGTGCGCGCATCGAGTCGAGTCGTGTCATGGTGGTGCTCTCCTTCCGTTCATTCTCGTTCTGTTTTGCGCCGCTCTCCTGCGACGTCCTCGCCCTGAAGCCCGTTACCGTCGTTGATCGACACGGGTAGGGCGCGCAAGCACGCAGAGGATGGACAAGCTCCGCAGGGTGGACAAGCGCCGCAGGGTGGACAAGCGCCGTAGGGTGGACAAGCGCAGCGCAGTCCACCAACGCCGGCGCCGGGTTCGGTCGACTTCGCTCTCGCTCGCCCACCCTACGGGTCCTCCTTTCAACAGGTCCCGCGTCGGCGGAGTTGTTCCGGCCCTCGCCGCGCGGTCTCTTATGTCCAAGCCTTGACGAACCGCATCAGCTCGTCGGGACCGAGCGGTTGGGTGTAGAGAAACCCCTGCGCGATCGTGCAGCCGGCCTCCCGCAGGAAATCGGCCTGATATTGCGTCTCGACCCCCTGGGCGACGACGCGCATGCCCAGGGTCTTGCCCAGTGCGAGGATCGCGCGAGCGATCGCCGCATCGTCGCTGTCTTGCGGAAGTCCGTCGATCAAGGATTTGTCCATCTTAAGCTCCCCGATCGGCAGCCGCTTCAGGTCCATGAGCGAGGATGAGACGGCCCCGAAATGGTCGATCGAGAGCTCGATCCCGAGCCCCTTCAACCGGCGCACCGTCTCCAGTGCCGAGGCGGAGTCCGAGACGGGCCCCGTCTCGGTCAGCTCCAGGCTGACCAATCGCGCGTCGAGATCCAGCTCGCGCAGCAGCGTCTCCAGATCGTCTGCAAGCTCCGGCCGCTCCAGCTCCCTTCTCGACAAATTGACCTTGATGAGAGTTCCCTCGTCGAGCCCCTCGGCCTGCCAGCGTTTGCGCTGGGTGCACGCGGTACGCAGGACCCAGGCATCGATTCCGCGGATCAGCCCGGTCTCCTCGGCCAAAGCCAGAAACCCGTTCGGCGCCAAGCAGCCGAGCACCGGATGATTCCATCGCACGAGCGCCTCGATACCCGGGATGCGCCGGGTATCCAATGCGAGCTGCGGTTGGTAGGCCATGACCAGCTCGTTGCGTTCCACGGCGTGCGCCAGACCCGATCGGAGAAGGATACGGTCGAAGGCCTGCGCGGTCATGTCCGGGGCGTAGAAGCGGAAGGTATTGCGACCGCTCTGCTTGGCGATGTACATCGCCGTGTCGGCTTGACGCACCAGGTCTTCCGCCTCCGTGCCGTCGTTCGGACAGAGGCTGATGCCGATGCTGACGGTCAGCGCGATCTCTTCTCGGGGACCGGCATAGGGACGGCGCAGCAGCTCGATGAGCTTGCGCGCGACCGCGGCGGCGGCGTCCGGCGAGTCCGCCGGGGCGACGAGCATGAGAAACTCGTCCCCGCCGATGCGGGCGACCGTGTCGTCCTTGCGGACCTGCTCTCTGAGTCGAGCAGCGACCTCTTTGAGGACCTCGTCGCCGAAGGGGTGTCCGAAGCTGTCGTTGATGAGCTTGAAGCGGTCGAGGTCGATGAACAGAACGGCGAGCTGCTCCCCGGTGCGCTGCGTGCGGGCAATCGCCTGATCGAGGCGATCCGAGAACAAGGCGCGGTTGGCCAAGCCGGTGAGCGGATCATGCAGGGCGAGCCGGGAGAGCGACTGCTCGCGCGCGCTGAGCTGCTCGAGCAGGTGCCGCTGCTCGGTGACATCGAGCATGACGGTAAGACAGACCGCATCGCCCTCTTCGCCGCGCGCGGGCTCGCTGTCGAGCCTTAGATCGAGGGTGTGTCCGGTGTCGCGCCGTGTCAGCCGGACGCCGAGCGTGCGGCGCTCGGCGCCGCGTTGGACCGCCTCGATGTGCGCGTGCAGCGCCTGTGCTTGACCGGCATCGAGATGACTCCACAACGGCGTACCTACGAGGTGCCCGCGCTCCGTCCCGAGCATTGCTGCACCGGTCAGGTTGATCTCGCGGATGATGCCGCCCCGATCCAGGGTGCAATAGCCGACGGGTGCCCGGTCGTAGAGTCGGGCATAGCGGTCCCGCGAGATCTCGAGCGCATGCTGCGCGTCTTGAAGCTCGCGGTTTTGCTGGGTCAGCTCGATCTGATGGGCCTTCAAATCGTGCATGAGGCGGTGCAGCTCGTCTGCGCTGCCCGCCTGTTCCGATGACCATTCGCTCGATGGGTCGGTGTCATCCCCGCCCCAACCCGGTTGTTTCGTCATCTGTGCGTCCATGTGTGTCCCGCTCGATTGAATCTTCGCTGGAGCGTCGCCGCCTCGACGCTTGGAATCTACCCGGCGGATCAGGCGCGTGCCGAGGGTTCCTCTGTCGGTATTGCCCGGTCTTCATGTCGGGCGTTCATCAGCCACAACTATATGAGTAACTAGTGGATTTTTGTATTGTGGCTATCTGCGGGCGGGCTCAGTAGTTTTACCGATCCCCCGCTGAATCACGCCGCCATCGTTCGCGCATTCGGCCGGGCGCGGTTGCTCTCATCGAGTTGACAGGCTGTTGCGGTCGTGTATTGATCCCGTGATCGACCCCGAGGAGTCAACGATGAGCCCTGATCCGCAAGCATCGAGGAATACCGCTCCGCCGGAACCGGTCTCCGAGCCGTCGCAAGACCCCTCGAGCACCGCCGAGAACGGCGCCGGCGAGCACGATTCGTCTGCGGAGCCCAAGCGCGGCGAGCACGACAACCCTCCCGACCGGGACCCGGAGGCCGAGCGCGGCGTCTACCCGATCGTCGGCATCGGCGCCTCGGCCGGCGGGCTCGATGCCTTCCGCAGTCTGCTGCACCATCTGCCGACGCGCACCGGCATGGCCTTCGCCCTCATCCAACATCTGGATCCCGCGCATCCGAGCCTCCTGGTCGATCTGCTGGGGCGGGCGACCCGGATGCCGGTGCGCGAGGCCGTGGACGGCGAGTCGGTCGAGCCCGACCATGTCTACGTCATCCCGCCCGATTGTTCACTCGGGCTGCACCATCGGCGCCTGCTCGTCTTGGCGCGCCGGGAGGAGCGCGGGCTGCACCTGCCGGTCGACACCTTTCTGCAAACCCTGGCGGACGACTTGGGGCCCCGGGCGATCGGCGTGGTCCTCTCCGGAACCGGCTCGGACGGCACCCTGGGGCTGAAGGCGATCAAGGCGGCGGGCGGGATGACCTTCGCCCAGGACGAGCGCAGCGCGGAGCACTTCGGGATGCCGGGCAGCGCGATCGCCGCCGGCTGTGTGGATCTGGTGTTGGCACCGCCGGAGATGGCGAGCGAGCTCGCGCGCATCGCCCGTCATCCCTACCTGCGCCAACCCGCGCGCACGATCGCGCAGCTGCCGGGCGGCAACGAAGAGGATCTCGGCAGGATCTTCATGATGCTGCGCACGCGCACCGGAAACGACTTCAGCTTCTATAAGCGCGACACGATCCTGCGGCGCATCAGACGGCGCATGGCCGTGCATCGGATCGACCGGCTTGCGGAGTACGTGCGTTATCTCCAATCCGAGCCGGAGGAGGTGTCGAGGCTGTTCGACGATCTGCTGATCAGCGTCACCGGGTTCTTTCGCGAGCCCGAGGCGTTCGACGCCCTGCGCGAGAAGGTCTTTCCGGTTCTCTTCGCGGAACCGGATGCGGAGCGCCCGGTCCGTGTCTGGGTGCCCGGCTGCGCCACCGGCGAGGAAGCCTACTCCATCGCCATCGCCATGCTCGAGTCTCTGGGAGAGCGGGCGGCCGGGACGCGCATCCAGATCTTCGGGACCGATATCGACCCGAAGGCGATCGAAAAGGCCCGCGCCGGTCTCTTTGCCGACCCGCTGGTCGCGCACCTGACACCCGAGCAGCTGAAGCGTTTCTTCGTCAAGGCCCCCGGCGGATTCGAGGTTGCCAAGCGGGTGCGCGATCTGTGCATCTTCGCCGTCCAGAACCTGGTGAAGGATCCGCCGTTCTCCCGGTTGGATCTGGTCTCCTGCCGCAACCTCATGATCTATTTCGGGCCACCTCTGCAGAAACAGGCGCTGCAGATCTTCCACTATGCCTTGGAGCCGAATCGGTTCTTGATGTTGGGGTCGTCCGAGTCCATCGGGGCACGGGCCGACCTTTTCGCGCTGCTCGATCAGAAGAGCAAGATCTACACGAAGAAATCAAACGCGCCCCGGCTCGACCCCGCGCTCATGCCGCGCGCGTTTCAAGCGCCGGGCGATGCCCGGGTCGTCGCCCCGGCGCGGGGTGTGAACGAGCCGATCGACCTGACCGAAGCAACCGATCGGATGATCCTCAAACACTATGGTCCGCCGGGCGTGGTGATTTCGGGCGATCTGGATATCCTGCTGTTCCGCGGGGAGACCGGTCGCTATCTCGATCCGATCCCGGGGGCGGCAACCCTGAATCTGCTCAAGCTCGCGCGCCGGGAGCTCGCGGTCGAGCTGCGCACCGCGATCCAAGAGGCGCGTACGAGCGGGTCGGCCGTCAACAAGCGTCGTGTCTGGTATCGGCGCAACGGCACCGATGCCTGGGTGGGTCTGCGGGTGCTGCCGATCGACGACGGCGGGTCGCCCGATCGGCTGTTGGTCTTGTTCGACGAGACAGCCAGCGCCGAGCCGGGCTCGGTCCCCGCCCCGGACGCGACCAGCGAGCCCACGATGCCGGTGGACGAGCGCATCGTCGCGCTGGAGCGCGAGCTGACCTCCACGCGCGACTATCTCCAATCCATCATCGCGGAGCAGGAGCGCAACAACGAGCAGCTCAAATCCGCCAACGAAGAGATCCAGTCCGCCAACGAGGAGCTGCAAAGCACCATCGAGGAGCTGGAGACGGCCAAGGAAGAGCTTCAATCGACAAACGAGGAGTTGGCCACCGTCAACTGCGAGCTCGAGAACCGCAACAACGACCTGGCCGAGGCCAACAGCGATCTCGGCAATCTCCTCGCCAGCGTCCGTCTACCCGTGCTGATTCTCGGGGAAGACCTGCGCATCCGCCAGTTCACGCCCCAGGCCGAACGGCTGTTGAACCTGATCGCCTCCGATCTCGGCCGTCCCATCGGCAACATCAAGCCGAATATCGAGATCCCCGATCTGGAGGCCCGGGTTCAGGCGGTCATCGACCGGGTGACACCCCAGACGCTGGAGATACAGGACAAGGACGGCCACTGGTACTCGGTGCGGATTCGCCCCTACAAGTCCGCGGAGAACCGCATCGAGGGCGCGGTGATCGCGTTCGTCGACGTGGACGAGGTGAAGAGGTCCGAGCGTCTACGCAACGCGTTGGGGCAGGAGCAGCGTCTGGCGGTCCTGGTGAAGGATGCCGACGATGCCATGACGGTGCAGGGCTTCGACGGGTCCATCCGTGCCTGGAACCCGGCGGCCGAGCGCATCTACGGATACCGCAAGAGCGACGCCCTGGCGATGTCGATCGAACGCCTGATACCGCCGGAGGCGATGGAGCTCCATCGCACGACGATCGAGCGCCTGCAGCGCGGCGAGCGCGTCGAGCCGTTCGAGAGCGCGCGGCTGCATGCCGACGGCCGCCGTCTATCCGTGCTGATCCATCCCACCGCACTGCTGGACACGCACGGAAACCCCTACGCGCTTGCGACCACCGAGCGCCCCGCAAACCCGCCGGGTGGACAAACCCCGTCGGGTGGGCAAGCGCCGCCGGGTGGACAAGCGCCGTAGGGTGGACAAGCGCCGTAGGGTGGACAAGCGCAGCGCAGTCCACCAACGCCGGAGCCGGGATCGGTGGACTTCGCTCCCGCTCGTCCACCCTACGGGAGAACCATCGGCGAAGCTTAATTGCGAATCGTGTATGATCGACAAACCCCGCCGGGTGGACAAACCCCGCCGGGTGGACAAGCGCCGCCGGGTGGACAAACCCCGCCGGGTGGACAAACGCCGCCGGGTGGACAAACGCCGTAGGGTGGACAAGCGCAGCGCAGTCCACCAACGCCGGTGCGGGGATCGGTGGACTTCGCTCCCGCTCGTCCACCCTACGGCAGAAGACCCGCCAATGCCTCGACTTCGCACAGCAGAACGTAATCCGCAGCATGAGCGACTACAGGCGGCGTTACCTCCCCGGCGGCTGTTATTTTTTCACCGTCGTGACATACGGCAGACGGCCGCTTTTCGGTCGACCCGAGCCTGTGGAGCTTTTGCGAGAGGCGATGCGGGATGTCAAACGGCGTCGGCCGTTCGAGATTCAAGCCATGGTCGTGCTGCCGGACCATCTTCACACCGTCTGGCAGCTCCCCGAGGGAGATGCCGATTTCTCCCGACGCTGGAGGGATATCAAACACGACGTCTCTGTCCGCGCCGATGCGCCCGTGAATCGGCGGGGCGAAAAGGAGGTGTGGCAGCGGCGATTCTGGGAGCATGCGATTCGAAACGAGGAGGACTGGCGTCGACATATCGACTATGTCCATTACAACCCCGTCAAACATGGACTCGCGCGTGCGGCCGGGGATTGGCCCTATAGTTCTTTCCGTCGTGCGGTCGCCGAGGGTTGGTATCCGCCGGAATGGGGCGGCATCGAGCCCGGGGATCTGCGAGATTGGGATTTGGAGTGATTTTCGGCGTTGTGGTGAAGCCTTAGGGGTGGACGAGCGCGGTAGGGTGGACAAGCGGTAGCGCAGTCCACCAGCGCCGGCGCGGGTTGGGTGGACTGCGCTGTGCTTGTCCACCCTACGGGCCTTCACGGTTTTCGGGCGCTGCGGCGACCTTTGTGGTTAAATCCCGCGCCATGTTCCATCCCATCGCCATCTACATCGGCCTGCGCTACACGCGAGCGAAGCGCCGTAATCATTTCATCTCCTTCATCTCCGGTACTTCGATGGTGGGCATCACGCTCGGCATCGTGGCGCTGATCGTGGTGCTCTCGGTGATGAACGGTTTCCACAAGGAGATCCAAGCTCGCATCCTGAGCATGGCCTCGCACGCCACACTTGCCGATCCCTACGGCGGAGGCATCGAGGACTGGCGCGATGTGCTCGAGCGGGTGCGAGCCCATCCGGACGTCGTCGGCGCGGCGCCCTTCGTCGAGGTTCAGGGGATGCTGGTCAACGGCTCGCAGGTGAGCGGCGCGCTGATCCGCGGCATCGTTCCGACCGAGGAAGACCAGGTCGCGGAGCTGCGACGGGATATGGTCACGGGCTCGGTGGACGACCTGGTCGACGGCGAGTTCAGGATCATCCTCGGACAGGATCTGGCGAACTTCCTCGGCGTGGTGCCCGGCGATAAGGTCACCGTCGTCACGCCCCAGGTGAGCGCGACGCCGGTCGGGATCATGCCGCGGCTCAAACGCTTCACCGTGAGCGGTGTCTTCTCGGTCGGCATGGCGGATTACGACCGCAATGCCGCCTTCATGCAGATGGACGACGCGGCCAAGCTGCTGAGCCTGGGCGATGCGGTCTCGGGTGTGCGGCTCAAGTTGACCGACATGTGGCTGGCCCCGCAGCTCTCGCGCGACATCGCCTATGAGCTGGACGGGGTCTACCGCGTCTTGGACTGGACGCAGGTCCACAGCAACTTCTTCAGTGCGTTGGCGATGGAGAAGCGGATGATGAGCATCATCCTCTTCCTGATCGTGGCCGTGGCCGCCTTCAACATCGTCTCGACCCTGGTCATGGTCGTCACCGACAAGCAGGCGGATATCGCCGTGCTGCGCACCCTGGGTGCCTCGCCCGCGCGCATCATGGGGATCTTCATGGTGCAGGGGACGGCCATCGGTCTGGTCGGAACCCTGATCGGGATGGTGGCCGGGGTGATCCTGGCGCTCAATGTCGAGAGCGTCGTCGCCGGGATCGAGGGGCTCTTCGGCGTTCACTTCCTGGATCCGACCATCTATTACATCAGCGCGCTGCCTTCCGACGTGCATCTGAATGATGTGCTGTTCGTCGGCGGTGCAGCCTTCCTGATGTCGGTGCTTGCGACCATCTATCCGGCCTGGCGTGCAGCCGCGACCCAACCGGCCGAGGCCCTTCGCTATGAGTGATCTCATGCCGGTGTTGGAGGTTAAGGGGTTGTCGAAGACCTTCCGCCAGGGTCCGCTGGAGGTCGAGGTGCTGCGCGATGTGGATTTTCGCGTCGGTGCCGGGGAGCGGATCGCGATCGTCGGGGCCTCGGGCTCGGGCAAGAGCACGCTGCTGCACTGTGTCGGCGGACTCGAGCGCCCGAGCAGCGGAAGCCTGCGCTGGCTCGGTCAGGAGGTCGGCAGGCTTTCGGAAAACAAGCGCGGCCTGCTGCGCAACCGCCACCTCGGTTTCGTCTATCAATTCCATCACCTGCTTGCCGAGTTCACCGCGCTCGAGAACGTCGCCATGCCGCTCCTGATCGGCGGCAGCCGGCCGAGCGATGCGCGCGATCGTGCGGCGGCCTTGCTGGATCGCGTCGGTCTCGCGAGCCGTGCCCGGCACAAGCCCGGCGAGATGTCGGGCGGCGAGCGTCAACGCGCCGCCGTCGCGCGCGCCTTGGTGACCCATCCGGCCTGTCTCTTGGCGGACGAGCCCACCGGCAACCTCGATCGGGTCACCGCTGCTCGGGTCTTCGATCTGATGCTGGAGCTCAACGCCGCGATCGGCACGAGTCTGGTCATCGTCACGCACGACCAGGAGCTGGCCGGGCGCATGGATCAGGTCTGGCGATTGGACGACGGACGGTTGTCGCGCGACGCCGAGGCGCGATAGCGTTCGCGCCGCTCGCGGATGCGGCGCATCAGCCGCCGGCGCCAAATCTGCTGAATCGTCAGATAGCCCAGTGCGGAGCAGAGGGTTCCGCACACCAGGTTGCCGAGCGCCAACGGCCAGATGACCGCGATCCAGTGATGCCAGTTCAGCCAGTACTCGAGCTCGAACTCGCCGGGCTCAATCCCCAGCATCCAGCAGCCGAGTCGATAGGTGAAATAGAACAGCGGCGGGATGGTCACCGGATTGGTGACCCACACCAGCGCGACCGAAATCGGTAGATTCACGCGCAGGATGATGGCTGCCCCGGCTGCGATGAGGGACTGGCCGAAGGGCGGCAGAAAACTGACGAATATCCCGAGCGCGGTCGCGCCCGAGACCGAATGCCGGTTCAGATGCCAGAGGTTCGGGTCATGCAGGAGCTTGCCGAAAACCCCGAAACGGCCGCTGGCCCGGATGGCTCCGGCGGCGGGTAGATTTCGCTTAAGCCATCGTTTCACGCCGCAAGTCCGGGGGATCTTACGTCAGAGGGACAGAGCAGGGAGTATATAGCAGTCATGGACCGATGCCTTGATCCGCGTTCTCGCGATCCTCGCAGCCCGTCGAGTCGCTGCCGTAAACCGCTCGCGGCACCCCGACGGTGACCGCAAGCACGATCGGCCCGGGTCTCGCCTTCGCCTCCGGTGTTGCCGTCGCTTACCTGCTGCCATGGCTGCCGCCGCTTGCCGCTGTCGGACTCGTCATTGTCGGTTTGGGGGTCGCCGCGTGGTGCTGGCGTCCGCTTCGATTGCCGTTCTGGCTGTTGCTCGGCGCGTTCTGGGCGCACTGGAATGCCTGCCTCCTGCTCTGCGCGCCCTTTCCGGATGCGCTGGCCCGTGCGCCTTTGATCGTGGAAGGGCGCATTGCCTCGATCCCGACCGATTCGGGTCTTGCGCGGCGATTTCTGTTCGAGGTGGAGCAGGCTTGGCACGAGGGGGAGCTCATCCCCTTCACCGGGCTCGTCCGACTCTCCTGGTACGAGGATGCATCGCCCTTGCGTGCAGGCGAGCGCTGGCGCATGCCGGTAAGGCTCAAGCCCCGGCATGGTCTCGCCAATCCGGGCACCTTCGACTTCGAGCGCTGGTTGTTCGAGCAGGGGGTGCGCGCGACGGGTAATCTGCGCGGGGGCGAGCCGCCGCAGCGGCTCGATGCCGGCGCCGGTCGCTATTGGCTCGACCGTCGGCGGCAGGCCCTGTCCGAGCATCTGGCCCGGGTCCTGGACGGTGCGCCGGCCTTGCCGCTTGTACAGGCCCTGGTGATCGGCGATCGCTCGGGCTTCGATCAGGACGACTGGGAGGTGCTGACGCGCACCGGGACCAATCATCTGGTCGCCATCTCGGGGCTGCACGTCGGCCTGATCGCCGGCGCGATGTTCGTTCTGGTGCGTTGGCTCTGGTCGCGCAGTGCGCGTCTGGCCGTCGCGTTCGCCGCACCGCGTGCGGCGGCTGTCGGCGCCCTGATCGCCGCGCTGGGCTATGCGGGATTGGCGGGCTTCGCGGTCTCGACTCAGCGTGCGCTCGTGATGATCGCGGTGGTCTTCGCGGCGCTCCTCTGGCAACGGACGCTGCGGCCTTACCACGCCCTCGTGCTCGCGCTGGTCGGGGTGCTGTTGGTCGATCCAAGGGCGGTCCTGTCGCCCGGGTTCTGGCTGTCATTCGGCGCGGTCGCGGCGCTCTTGTTCAGCCTCGGGCAACGTCTGCCGAGTCGCGATCTCTGGACGCGCTGGGGTCGGGCCCAATGGGCGGTCGGTATCGGCCTGTTGCCGCTGCTGTTTCTGCTGTTCGGGCGGGCCTCACTGATTGCGCCGCCGGTGAACCTGGTGGCCGTCCCGCTCTTCAGTCTGATCCTTCTGCCGTTGGTCTTGACGACGAGCCTGCTCAGCTTGATCCCCGGATTCGGCACGGTCACTTGGTGGCCCCTGCAGTGGACGGCGTATCTGCTCGGGTGGTGTCTGGACGGACTCGCCTGGATCGCGGCCTTACCTTGGGCTGCGATGGTGCTGCCGGAGCGTCCGCTCTGGGTCTGGCCGGCCGCGGCTGCCGGGGCTCTCTTGATGCTTGCGCCGCGCGGGTTGCCGGGGCGCTGGCCGGGTCTGCTGCTCGTTGTTCCGATGTTCGTGCTGCGCGTGCCGCAGCCGGGCGAGGGCGAGGCTTGGTTCACCTTGCTGGACGTCGGGCTCGGTCTGTCGGCCGTGGTGCGCACTCGGGAGGGCACGCTCGTCTACGATACCGGGCCGGGGTTTCCGAGCGGCTTCGATACGGGCAGTGCGGTGGTCGCGCCCTTTCTCGCGGCCCAAGGTGTGCGTCGGATCGAGCGCCTGGTCATCAGCCATGCCGATCGCGACCACGCCGGCGGTCTCGCCGGTTTGACCGAACGCATCCCGATCGATCGCATCGACAGCGGAGAGCCGGCGCGTCTGGGTGTGCCGGGCGTCGAGCCGTGCAGGGCGGGCGAGGGGTGGAGCTGGTCCGGTGTGTCGTTTCGGTTTATCCACCCGTCCGATGCAGGGTTCCGAGGCAACGACGCCTCCTGCGTGCTGCGTGTCGAAACCGGTGGCCGTTCGATCCTTCTGACGGGCGATATCCAGGCGCGTGTCGAGCGTCGCCTGGCACGCGAATCGGGCGAGATGATTGCGAGCGATGTGCTTGTCGCCGGTCATCACGGCAGTGCGACCTCGACACATCCCGAGTTTCTGGATGCGGTCGCGCCCGGGCTCGTCCTTTTTGCCTCCGGCTATGCCAACCATTTCGGCTTTCCGGTCGCCGAGGTGCGTGAACGGTTCTCGGCGCGCGCAATCCCCGCACTGGACACGGGTCTTGTCGGCGCGATCGAGCTGCGACTTCGGCCGGACGGCACCATCGATGGCCCCTCGACATGGCGCGAGCGCGCCGGCCGATTCTGGACCCATCGCGCGCTCGGTATAAACTGACGGCTTTTGAGCGAGGAGACGAGGGACTTATGGCGAAATATCAGGTCTACGGCATCGGCAACGCGCTGGTGGATATGGAATACGAGGTGGATGCGACGGATCTCGGCATCCTCGGGATCGACAAGGGTGTCATGACCCTGGTCGACGAGGTGCAGCAAGCGGCGATCATGTCGCATCTCAAGCATCACCGACCCCGGCGCGGTTCGGGAGGATCGGCCGCGAACTCGGTCATCGCGCTCAGCCAGCTCGGCGGCAAGGCCTTCTATTCCTGCAAGGTGGCCGACGACGAGCTGGGTCATTTCTACATGGACGATCTGGTGCGCGGCGGTGTCGATACGAACAACCACACCCGCAAGGACCAGGGACATACGGGTCGTTGCGTCGTCCTGGTGACGCCGGACAGCGATCGCACCATGTGCACCTTCCTGGGGGTGAGCGGCGCCCTGTCCGCCAACGAGCTTGTCGAAGACGCCCTGCGCGACTCCGAGTGGTTCTACACGGAAGGTTATCTGGTGACATCGGAGGCCGCTCGGGAGGCGTCCATCCTCGCGAAGGGGATCGCGGATGCCGCCGGGGTGAAGACCGCGATCTCCCTGTCGGATCCGAATATGGTGAAGTTCTTCAAGTCCGGGTTGCTCGACATGATCGGCTCCGGCGTGGATCTGCTGTTCGCCAACGCGTTCGAGGCGATGGGCATGGCCGGCAGCGAGGACCTCGATGTCGCGGTGGACTATCTCAAGACCATCAGTCGGACCTTCGCCGTCACGCGCGGGCCGGACGGTGCATTGGTCTGGGACGGTGAGACACTGATCGAGATCGCACCGGTGAAGGTCAAGGCCGTTGATACGGTCGGTGCGGGAGACATGTTTGCGGGCGCCTTCCTTTACGGCCTCGGGCAAGGCTGGGACTACGCACGGGCAGGCAATCTCGCGTCGGCCGCGTCGGCGAAGCTGGTGACCAGTCTCGGCCCGAGGATCTCCGCCGACCAAACACAGGCAATCCTGAAAGAGTTCGACCGCTGAACGATCCGACCGCTTTTCGAATCTGCGGAGCGGTCGGCAGTTCGATGCCGTCCAACGGGTCTAGGATTCAGCCAATGGATTCTGATCAGTGTACGGACTTGCGCCAAGGGGGGCGATATCCGCGGACCTGTCCATCGAGAGATCCGCGGCGGTTCGTCATCGACCCGCGGATTTGGCATGATGACCTTCGAGACCTCTGCTCGACCCGCCCCCGGCCTGCCGGCGGGGATGAACCTGTCCATCGCGATCGGCGAGCCGGTCTCGTCCCCTCGTCAGGAATCCGCGAGCGGCACGCTTGCGACTCTGCCCTCGGTCGGGGACAGGATCTCTCCCGCCAAGCTGATCGAGATGTTGGAAGCGTTGCTGGCGAGCGATTTGAACGCCGCCGAACGATTCCGGCTTCTCCACGCTTGGAAGGCTCCCTTACTGGGGGCCTGCGACCGCATCGGTGCAGATGCCGGTACGCGCAGCGGCGGGTCCGGGGGGTCGGTGTTCGAGGGGCGTCTCTATCGGCTGATGTTCCGCAACCTTGCAGCGGCCATCGAGCGCGTCGCGGATCGTCAACGTGCTCCCGACGCCGATTTAACCGCTTGGGCGGTTCATAACCTGTTTCATTTTTTTCAACAGCAGATCCGACAGGCCGCGCGCTTGCGGATTCCGCTCCCTGCGGGATCCTGGCGTGATCTTCATGCACTGTCGGTGCGGCTTGTGGTCAGCTCTCGGTATCCTCGGTCGGCCGAGGCTTTAGGGGTCGCCGGCCCCGATGTCGGGTATCACCGCACCAGGTCGGTCGAGCTCAGATATAAGGAAGTCCTTCTGCTCGGGCTGATCGCGCAAGTCTTCGTGAACGCGATCGGTGATCGCACGAGCGGGTTGCACGGATGGGCGGCCGAAACCCGCTTGGAGACCCCGTTCGGCCTGTCCGGTCAGCGTGGATTATGGCTTGTGGATCTCGCCGACGATGCCCCGCCTTGCGAGTGCGCCGGACCCTTGAGCCCGGATTTTCGCGGTTGGGTTCTGTTTCCGCCCGAGGATTTCGTCCGCATGCTCGATTCGGCGCGCCTTCCCGAGACATCCGAGCACGGCCTCGGGGATAGCGCGTTCCAGTCGTAAGGATTGACGCCGCGCACGGCGGCTCGATCGGATATCCGCAGCTCGGCGCCGACTCCGTATAGAATCGCAGCCAAGGTTACTTGGCTGCAGCGCTCCCTTCTTCACCCATGACAACTCTCCTCGCGATCGATACCTCGGGCGACGCCTGCTCGGCGGCCCTGCTCTCGGGCGAGCGGATCGAGCAGGTGCTCGAGACCGCCCCGCGTCGGCACGGCGAGCTGATCCTGGGCATGATGCAGCAGGTCCTGGAGGCCGCCGGGACGCGTCTGGACGCACTCGACGCCATCGCCTTCGCGCGCGGTCCCGGATCCTTCACGGGGGTGCGGATCGCGGTCGCCGTCGCGCAGGGGGCCGCGTTCGGCGCCGGGTTGCCGCTCGTGCCGATCTCCACATTGGCCGCAATCGCGCAGGGCGCGTTTCGACGCAGCGGCGAGCGGCGTCTCCTGGTGGCTCTGGATGCGCGGATGGCCGAGGTCTACTGGGGCTGTTTCGAGATCGACGAAAGCGGCTTGGCCGTGGCCTGCGGCGAAGAGCGTGTCTGCCCGCCGCAGGCAGTCGAGGCCCCGCACGGCGATGGGTGGCTCGGTGTCGGGCCGGGCTGGTCGGTCTACGGCGCCGAGCTCGCGGCACGAACCGGCGCGGTTGCAGACATCCATGCCGAGGAGTCGATCTGCGAGGCTCGGGATCTGCTCTTACTCGGCGCCGCCGAGTTTGCCGCGGGGCATAGGGTGCCGCCCGAGCTGGCGGCTCCGGTTTATCTGAGGGATCGCGTCACGCGGGTCGGCTGAAGGTATGGCCGTGGACGCGTTGATGCTTCTGGTCATGCCGGCAGTGGCGCTTTAGACAGCTGATGACATAGTGCAGCAGGGTTCCGCCGACGGCGAGGAAGACCGCCGCGGCGGCGGCCAATCTGGCGGTGGGCTCGACCTGCGAGAGCCCCAAAACCAGCCAAGTGATAAAGGCCAGCACGGTGGAGATCAGCAAGACCATGACGAAGGGCAGCGGGGAACGACTACATTTCGGGCACAGCTTCATGGGTTGGACTCGTTGGAAATGGGTTCAGTGGGGATCCTTTTTGTTCTCGGGCGACTCCGGCTGTCTGTATCCCTTTGTTGCTGCCGGACCCTTTGCGTAACGACATTCAGACCTTGCCGACACTTAGACATGTCTTTTCGGAAGATGACATTGAGGATTGTCAATTTGGAGGCTCGGGTTGCCGTTTTCCAACCCGTCGTTCGGCGCAGTCTCGATGGCTGACACGGCCTTCGCTCGTTGTCTGCTGCTCGATGTCTTCGCCGCGGCCCTGCGTGCGGTAGAGGGGCGTGCGGTTGTCGGGCAGGCGCTCGTCGCGCGGCCCCCGGAGGGCCCGGTGTGGATCTGTGCGATCGGTAAGGCCGCACAGTCCATGGCGCTAGGCGCTTGCGATGCGCTGGGTTCGGGACTTGTCGGCGGCCTGCTGATCACCAAGCCCGGCCATCTGGATCCCGCGCCCTTCGCCGGGCGCGGGATCGAATGTCTGCTCGGCGGTCATCCCGTGCCGGATGCCGGCAGTCTGGCGGCCGGCCAACGCCTCCTCTGCGCGCTCGGCGAGTTGCGCTCGCAGACCGAGGTGCTCTTCCTCCTCTCCGGCGGGGCCTCGAGTCTGGTCGAGGTCCCGGTCGCCGGGTTGGATCTCGCCGATTTGCGCCGCATGAACCGATGGCTGCTCGGCAGCGGTCTGCCGATCGACGCGGTGAATCGGGTGCGCAAGTCGGTCTCTCGGATCAAAGGCGGAGGGCTGCTGAGCGCGCTCGGGGACCGGCCGACGCGCGTGCTCGCGATCTCGGATGTGCCGGGGGATGATCCGGGCGTCATCGGCTCCGGGTTGTTGGTCCCCGAGGTCGGCTTGGCCGAGGGGATTGCACGGCTCGATCTGCCGGCTTGGCTTTCGGATTGGGTCGAGCGCGGTCTAACGGAGCGGGGCCCGTTGCCGAGGCCCGGTCCGTGCGTCGAGCTGGTCGCGACCTTGGACACAGCCAAGGCCGCGGCAGCCGAGGCGGGGCGTCGCGCGGGTCTTGCGGTCCGGGTCGAGGCTCAACCGCTCGAGGGTGATGCCGTGCTCGCCGGCCGACGCCTCGCGCGTGCCTTGCTGGCTGGCCCGCCGGGGCTCTCGATCGCGGGCGGGGAGACGACACTGCGTCTGCCCGATGCGCCGGGGCGGGGCGGTCGTAATCAACACTTGGCCTTGGCTGCGGCGATCGAGCTTGCCGGTCATGCCGATGCCGCGTTGCTGAGCGCCGGCACCGACGGCACCGACGGTCCCACCGAGGACGCCGGGGCCCTGGTCGATGGCGCGACGCTCGAGCGGATCCGAGACGCCGGACTCGACGCCGCCCACGGGCTGCGTCACGCCGATTCAGGCCGGCTGCTCGAGGCCAGCGGCGACCTGATCCGCACCGGACCGACGGGGACCAACGTGATGGATCTGATTCTGGGGTGGCGCGGATGACGCAAAGACAGGGCAATCTCTTCGATGTGGCAGCCGCCTGTCTGGCCGAGCCGGATCCGGCCCGCAAACAGGCCGCAACGCAGTCGGCGGCCGAGTACTGGCGGGACGGCTGCCTGCATGCGGATGCGTCGGGCGCGGACCCTGTCCGGGATCTGCCGGGGCGTCCGGCGCGGCCCGAGCTGGTTGCGCCGCGTGCACTCAAGGCGCGCAAGCTCACGAGCCGCGAGGGCCGAGCGGCGATGATCCACGCGGTCGCTCACATCGAATTCAACGCCATCAACCTCGCCTGGGACGCGGTACAGCGCTTCCGCGCGATGCCGACGGACTTTTATGCTGATTGGATCGGGGTCGCGGCCGAGGAGGCGGAGCATTTCGGCCTCATGCGCGACCGACTTCGGGATCTCGGCTATGACTACGGCGATTTCCCCGCCCATGACGGACTCTGGGAGATGGCGCGCGCGACCGCCCACGACCCGCTCGTGCGCATGGCCCTGGTCCCGCGTGTCCTCGAGGCGCGCGGATTGGATGTGACGCCCGGGATGATCGCGCGTTTCGAGGCGGCAGGCGATCCTGAAACGGCGGCCAGTCTTGGGGTCATCCTCCGTGATGAGGTCGGGCACGTCGCCGTCGGCTCGCGTTGGTTCAAGCGGCTGTGCGAGGATCGCGGCCTCGACCCCGGGCCGCTCTATTTCGATCTGCTGCGCGAGTACATGCGCGCCGAGATCCGCTGTCCGCTCAACCTCCCGGCCAGGCGCGAGGCGGGCTTCGACGAGGTCGAGCTGGAGGGTCTCCAGGCACTCTGTCGGACGGTCGACGAGCCGTAGAGGTGTAGGGTGGACAAGCGCAGCGCAGTCCACCAACGCCGGCGCGGGGATCGGTGGACTTCGCTCCCGCTCGTCCACCCTACGATGCTTGTTCACCCTTGGCGCTTGTCCATCCCAAGGATCCGGTCGGCCGACCCTATCCATACCATGAATAAAAAAAGCTGGCGGCCGGCGGCTGGAAGCCGGAGGCTTTTCCCGGATCGACGGATCTCCAACGAGAGGAACTGGCATGGCTCGTATCAAGCTCGAATTTCCGAATCCCGAGGGGCACACGCTGGTCGGTCTGCTCGAGACCCCTCCGGATCGCGTGCCGACGTCGCGTTATGCCCTCTTCGCGCACTGCTTCACCTGCAGCAAGGATATCGCCGCGGCGACGCGCATCAGCCGGGCATTGGCCGCGCGCGGGATTGCCGTGCTGCGCTTCGACTTCACCGGTCTCGGCAACAGCGACGGCGACTTCGCGAACACCAATTTCTCATCCAACGTGGCCGACCTGCTCGCCGCGGCGCGCAAGCTCGAGGAGGAGTACGAGGCCCCGGCGCTCCTGATCGGGCACAGCCTGGGCGGCGCAGCGGTCTTGGCCGCCGTGCATGCGCTCCCGTCCGTCGAGGCGGTGGTGACCATCGCCTCCCCGGCCACCGCCTCCCATGTTCAGCACCTCCTCAGCGGGGCGCGCGGGCAGTTGGAGGAGACGGGCGAGGCCGAGGTCCAGATCGGGCAGCGGCGCTTCCGCATTCGCAAGCAATTGCTCGACGACCTGGATCAATACGCCTCGGCGGACCACATCCGTCACCTCAACCGCGCCCTTCTGGTGTTCCACTCGCCGCTCGACACCATCGTCTCGATCGGGGAGGCCGGCAAGATCTACCAGGCGGCGCGGCACCCCAAGAGCTTCATCTCGCTCGACAAGGCCGATCATCTGCTCGGCAATCGCGAAGATGCCGAGTACGTCGCCGAGACCCTGGTCGCCTGGGCGAGCCGTTATCTGGGCCTCGGCAAGCACGGCTTCGAGCAGAGCATCGGGACCGCACCGCGTGTGGCCGAGAAAGAGGTCCTGGTCACCGAGCTGGATACCCGCTTCCAGCGCGGACTCTACACCCATCGTCATCAATGGCTGGCCGACGAGCCCAAGTCGGTCGGCGGGTCCGATCTGGGTCCGACGCCCTACGATCTGCTCTTGATGTCGCTCGGCGCCTCCATCTCCATGACGGTGCGGACCTACGCGAGGCATCAGGGCCTTGCGTTGGACGACGTCGAGGTGCGTCTGAGTCAGGAGCGGGTTCACGGCCGGGATTGCCGGGATTGCGATCACGAGGAAGGTCGGGTCGAGAATATCGATGTGCGTCTGAACATCCTCGGCGCGCTCACGCCCGAGGAGCGTACCCGACTGCTCGAGGTTGCCGCCCGCAGCCCGGTCTATCGCACGCTGGCAGCTTGCACGAGCGTGTCGATCGCCTTCGAAGAGGAGCCGCCGGCACCCTGAGCACGCGCCCGAGCCGAGGCCCGAGCGCCGATCGATCGAACGCCGTTGAAGTGGCGCCCGCCCCCGCGTAGGATCCCGCCCGCTCGGTCGCTCGCCCCCGCGCGCAAGCGCCGCACTCGGACTCAACGGCTTGACGGCAAACCGGAACCTCGACATGAAACAGATCGAACACTTTCTGGAGTTGGTGATCTTCAGCAGCCGTTGGCTGCTCGCGCCCTTCTATCTGGGCCTTGTCTTGGCCATCGCGCTCCTGCTGGTCAAGTTCGTCAAGGAGTTCATCCACTTCGTCCCGCTGGTCTTCAATGCCGAGGCCGGCGAGGTGATCATCGGGCTGCTCTCCCTGATCGACGTCGTCATGATCGCCAATCTGGTGCTCATCATCGTGCTCGCCGGCTACGAGAACTTCGTCTCCCGAATCGATACGGGAAACCATGAAGATCGCCCGGGGTGGATGGGACACGTCGGTTTCGCCGAGCTGAAGATGAAGCTCATCGGCTCCATCGTTGCCATCTCCGGTATCGAGCTGCTCAAGGCCTTCATGTACGTGGATCGCCTGACCAACGAAGAGCTGGCCTGGAAGGTCGGCATCCACATGACCTTCGTCGTCTCCGGGCTGCTGTTCGCAATGATGGATCGGATCTCGGCGGATAAGGCGAGCAATCGCGGAGACGATCATTGATCGACATGGTCCGTCCCGATCACGAGTACGTCGGTCGCCCATCCGACCTTGCTCACTCGGCCTGCCATCCGAGCCTTTAGGGGTTCGGGACATCCGTTCCCTGGTGTCACGCATGCCTCGTCGTGTTCTGCGCTACATGCCTCGATGGCCGGGAGTTACGAACCAGGCCGACACATTCCGTAAGATGCGGTGAGCCAGCGAACCGCATCGCGGTACCTGTGCTCGACGGCGGAACCGGGTGGTTCGACGTTTCGAGATGAACGCGTGAGGCGGGAAACGAAGGACGTCAATGGCAACGCGTAAAGCATTCACCCGAGATGAAATCGTGCTTTGCATCTATGCGGCGCGATACGACATCGCCGAGATCGGAGGCATCGAGACCATACGCGCGCTTCAGTCACGCAGTCCTGCATCGATCAGCATGAAGATCCAGAACATCGTCGCGATGTGCGACGACGCGGGGATCAGTCGAAACCCGATGCAACGCAGGCTGACGGGACGCCCGGCCGGAGAGACGGGCAGGCGGACGAACTGGGCCGAACTGTCGCAATATGCCGGCGTCGAGCGGCACAGTCATCTGCTCGAGTGTCAGGCCATTATCGCCAAGGCATTCTCATGGCCGGGGGAATTGACCGATGGCTCGACATTTTTCGAGGGTGCCAAACGCCGGGTAACGGTCAACGCTTAGTAACGGTTCAAAAACTAGTTAAACATTTTAACAAGCGAACCCATTTGGATCGACGAGGTAGTTCCATTGTCCGTTCACGCAATCGTGGCGAATGAACCGATCCTTGACGTCGCGGAAGGTGTCGGAACACGTACGGCCGATCTCGTAGGTCGCGTCGAGGATCCGCGCGGTCACGCTCAACCCCGTTTGTGTGCGCGTCTGCTCGACGGTGCGCAGAGCCGTCTGCGGGCAGTCGAGCATGACCCCGCTCCAAGCGCGCTCGACCTGGCTGAACAGGCGATGTTCGATGGGGTTCCACTTGGAGGTATAAGGAGGATAGTGGGCGATGCGCAGGCGCACGCCCAAGCGTGTGGCCAGCTCGATCAAGTCCTCCTTGAAGCGCAGCGAGCGCGCGGCATTGGCCCCGCCGCAGTCGCACAGCAACAGCAGTTCGGTCGCGTTGGGGTACATCGCCCTGAACAGCACCGTCCAGGCCAAGGCGATGGCGTCGCAGACGAAGGCGCTGGTCTCGCGCGAGGTCCCGAGCGTGATGAAGCCGACGTTGGCGAGCACGTCGTAGACGCCATGCGGCACCAGCACGCCGTCGGCGAGGTGGCGGAAGTCGTGATCGAAGACCGTTTGCGGTGCGGTGGTGTAACACTGGCCGGGCCGCGACAGGGTGCCGAGCACCTCCTTCTTCTTGGTGTCGATACTGAACACCGGAATGCCGCGCTGACGTGCCAGACGGCGCAGCGCGGCGATGTGGCGGAACTGCTCGTCGCGTGCCGTCGGGTCGACCACGCCGGTGATCAACTCCTTGCGCAGCGCACGGCGGCGAAAGCCGGCCCGATCCAGCAACGCGGCGGCCGTGTTGCGACTGATCTCGAACCCGCGCTCGAGCAGGCGATGGGCCAACTGCAGCGGTTTGAGATCGGTCCAACGCACCCGCTCGTCGGTCGGACTGCCGGCACTGTGGGCGTCGAGCACCTCGTGGAGAGTCGACTCCAGCTGAGGCTTGCGTTCGGTGATCGGCGGGCGACCGCCGCCGGGGCGGCGCACCCGCTTGGCATCGCCGCTCGGGCGCTGCGGATGGTCCGGGTCGTCTTCGCGCAACTGCTCCAACTCGCGAATCCCGGTGTAGAGCGTGCGTCGACTCATCCCCAGCACGCGCGCCACGTAGGCGATCCCGCCGAAACCGATCTTCAGCGCCTCGATCGCCGCGTAGCGGCGGCGATGGTCCTCGTCCAAGGTGCGCGAGAACATCCGCATCGTCTCCTCGTGCGCTGCGCCGTAGCCCGGAAATTCGTTCATGCGGCAACCACTCCCGTTCGGATCATCGGGAGCGATGCTCGCAGCACGTCGATTCTTTTTCAAGTCGCTAACGCACTTTTCATACAAGATGGCTGAGGTAAAATGCCTTACTTGTTAGTGAATCGTTACTTACGAACGTGATCCTGCCGCTCGCCAACGCTGCATCGAACACTACGGGTGCTCGTGTGTCATCTGTTGCTTCGATTTCCTGACGTCGTTTGGCCCCGCTGCGAAGGGCTTCATCAAAGTGCACCATCTCACACCCTTATCCGAGATCGTCGCTCGATATGCCGTGAACCCGATCACTGACCTGCGGCCTGTCTGCCCGAACTGCCATGCCGTCATCCATCTTGGAGGATGCACACGTTCGATCGAAGAGGTCCGTGACATGCTGCGGTCAGGTGCGTCGAATTAAACCGCACGCAGCGCGGTATGCGTAGTTTGTTGAATTGGCGTGGCCGCTCCGGCTCTGATAATCGTCGGAGCCGGCGCGGTTTAAAGTATTAAAAAATATAAAATTCTAAACCGCGTCTCCGCTAAGAGCCGTGGAAGCACCCAACGTCGAACTCACGCGAAAGTGAGCATCTCGCTCTGGACGCGGTTTAGATCCCCAAGGCCGGCTCGCAGGATTGGCGACCGGGCTCTGCAGGAGATACTCGTGACACCGCTCTGGCGGTGTGACGCATCCATTGGCGCTCCGCGCCACGCCCGTCGGCATGCGAGCGACTTCCGCGAGCATGACAAGGCCGTTGTTCGCTGCCCTTCAATAGGTGCAAGGTGCACCTACACCATCGGTTTGCCTCAGCCCTCAGGATGGTACCGATACAGATTCCAGGTGTGTAAGGGACGCAGGCAGGGCGCTTCAGCGGCTTCGCTCAGCGGCTGCCCGGCGCAATCGAAGAGCCGTCGATGGGTGCCGCTGCGAAAATCCGCGATGGCCGGCGGTGCGCCGAATCCGGAGACGAGCCAGAAGGGGGAGTCGACGGATTCCGGATTCAGTCGCGGCGCGATCTGTCCTCGGAGATATTCGGAGGGTCGGGTGAGTCCGGGCCATTGGGTCGTGGTGTCCAAGCCCGGCGCGTAGAAGCGCAGCATCGCCGTCGTCTGATACCGGTCGGCATAGACGGGCTCCTCGAGCCTGCCGACGGTTTCGGCCAACTCCCGAAACCCATGGGTCTCGCGCAGGACGCGATTCTGACTGTCACCGAGCGGCAGTGCCGCGGTCGCGGCATGGACCGCGTAGAGACTCAGAAGCAGCAGATTGCCCAGTGCGGCCGCGATGACCCAGGGACGCAGATTGCGCAACAGCAACGCCGCCAAGGGCGCTGCGGAGATGAGATAGACGGCGGGCCAATTCGGTTCCACTTCGCTGCCGGTCGCGACGAGGGCGAAGAAGCCCAACGGGAAGAGGGTTGCAGCCCACAGCAGAGGAGTGGCGTGGCGGACGAGTGTCCCGGCCATCTCCTGGCTCGGTTTGTTGCGTCGCGCCCGGTTGATCAAAGGCGCAAGGAGCAGGGGAATAGCGATCAGTCCCCAAAACGCGAGCTGGGTGCCGAGATAACCCGAAAGGCTGCCCAGACGCTCTCCGGTCGATTGGGGGCCGACGTGCGCGATGGCACCAGGCGCGCCGACCGGCAGCGCGCCGACCTCGGTCGAGAAGCCGTGGCCGAACTGAAAGCGCATGGTCAGCCACTCGTTGTGCTGATTCCAGAGGATGTTCGGCGCGAACACCAAGAGTGCGACGAGTCCGCCGACGTAGGGCCAGCGGGTGCGCAGCGCGCGCGGGTCGCTGAAAATGATGGCCAACAGCAGGACCGGCCCGATCAGGACCATGGTGTATTTCCCGAGCAGGCCGAGACCGACCGCTGCTCCGGCGGTGATCCACCGCCGACGCTCCCCGGCGAGCGCGCGCTCGCTCTCGTGCAGGGCCAGTGCCCAGGCCAGGCCCAACAGGGTGTCGGGCGTGGTGATGACGCCGCCGGCGAATCCGGGAACGGTCGCGAAGACCAGGACCAATGCCAAGGCCAGATCGCGCGTCGCCGTCAGGCCGCAGTTGCGGAAGAAGCGTGCAAGGACGAGCAGCGTCAATGCGCCGGCGATCAGTGTGCCCGCGCGTGCTGCGAGCGCCGACGCCGGGGCGAGCCAGGTGCCGATCCCGAGCAGTGCCACACCCGGGGGATGGTCGAAATAGCCCCAGGCAAGGCTGCGGGCCCAGTCGAAGTAATAGGCCTCGTCCTGCGTGACGGGCAGGACTGCGGCGATGCTCAGCCGCCAAGCCGTCATGGCCGCGATCAGGGCGAGCAGTAGGCCCCAAGCCTGACGGGGTGTATCGATGCCTCGGGTCGTTTCCATGGTCCAGTGACTCGGTCGGTGATCTGATTCGGCGGAGGTCGGTCGCGATCGGTCGAGGTGCCGGTGACACGATCGCGTTAAACCGCGCCCAGCGCGGTATGCGACGTTTTTGGATGGGATCGGCGCCCGCAGACTTGACTTTCGTTGGAGGCGGCGCGGTTTAAGACATTAAAAAAATTAAATTCTAAACCGCGCCTCCGCAAAAGTCGGAAAAATCACTAAGCCCAACACCAAATGAAAATGACCCATGTCGCTCTTGACGCGGTTTAGAATAGAACGACTTCGGAGCTCGGCTCTGCGGTCTCGGCACCGCTCCGGTGACCGCGGCCGCGGGCGGCAGTCTACTTGAAAGGGCGCGCACCGCACGTTCCTTCCCGCGACGAATCGACCCTCCGCTCATGGCCACTAGGATCTCCGATCAGCCGATGCCCCGACACAACTGCCCTCCGCCCGAGTTAGCCGTCATCGTACCGACCTACCAAGAGTCGGACATGGTGGACGAGGTCGTCCGGCGGGTCGAGGCGGTGTTGCAGGGGATCGACTGGGAGTTGATCTTCGTGGACGACGACTCGCCCGACGGGACCTCTGACCGGGTCCGCGCGATTGCGCGACAGGATTCGCGTGTCAGGCTGGTTCAGCGTATCGGGCGACGCGGACTCTCCTCGGCGTGCATCGAAGGCATGATGTCCACCGCCGCACCCTTCATGGCGGTGATGGACGGCGACCTCCAGCACGACGAGACCCTTTTGCCCAAGATGCTCGAGGTCATCCAGGCCGAGAACCTGGACATCGTGGTCGGCAGCCGCTACGTCTCCGGCGGAGGGATGGGTGACTGGAACGCCCGCCGCCAATCCATGAGCCGGTTCGCGACGCGGATCGGCCAGTACTTGATCCATGCGGACCTGCAGGATCCGATGAGCGGGTTTTTTCTGGTGCGTGCCTCGGTCGTCCAGGGGTGCGTGCGGCGTCTCAGCGGGGTCGGCTTCAAGATCCTGCTCGACATCTTCGCCGAGGCGGAGCATCCCCTGCGCTTTCGCGAGCTGCCCTTCACCTTCCGTGCGCGCGAGGCCGGCAGCAGCAAGCTCGACAACGCTGTCCTCTGGGAATACCTGCTGATGCTGACTCAGAAGCTGATCGGCCCGGTGATTCCGGTGCGCTTCATCGCCTTCTCGGCGATCGGCGGGTTCGGTGTCTTCGTCCACATGGCCGTGCTCTGGCCCATGCTGACCCTGCTCGGGACGGACGCCTTCCTGATCAGTCAGGCCACGGCAACACTGGTCGCCATGACCAGCAACTTCTTCCTGAACAACATCCTGACGTATCGCGACATGCGTCTGCGCGGCCGTCAGCTGATCCGAGGCTGGCTGTCCTTCGTCGCCGCCTGCAGCGTCGGCGCTCTGGCGAATGTCGGCATCGCCGACTATCTCTTCCAAGGCGGGCACTCAGGCTGGTTCCTCTCGGCGCTCGCCGGGATCCTGGTCGGTGCGGTTTGGAACTATGCGGTGACGGCCGTCTACACTTGGAAGCGGCCGCGCGCGACCTAAACCGCGCCTAGAGCGACATGCGACATTTTCGTCTTGCGTTTGGCTTCGGAGGTGTCCTCGATCTCGGTGTGACGCGGTTTAGGTCTCAAGCACTTTCTCCAGGCGCTGCGGTGCAGAGCAGGGAATTCGAGACCGCCCGAGATTATTCTCGTTGTCGTAATCGCGATCATATCGGTGGTCGATTGCGACAACGACAACGAGCGGCTTCGACCCATCCGCCTTGCTGCACTCGGCTAAAGGATTCATGCGCAAGCGGGCGGCATCAAGAGGCCTTGCGCGTGCAGCGAGCTGTCACAAGCGCGTTCTTTACGAAACGGGCATCGTGGTCGGGTGAGTCACCCTAAATCAAGAACCGCGAGTCTTATGATGAAAGGCCACGAATTCCGCTGCCGGGACGGGAGGGGAAAAATAGAAGCCCTGTGCCTCCTGGATACCCGCGGCGCGGAGTGAGGCAAGCTGAAACTGGGTTTCGACCCCTTCGGCGACGACCTTCAGTTGGGAGGAGCGCAGCAATGCCGTGACGCTTTCCAGCCACGCGGGCGCGGGCTCATGCTCGACGATTTGGGAGACAAGGGACCTGTCGAGCTTGATGATGCTGATGTGGCAGCGCGCGAGAACGGCCAGGTTGCCGCCGCCGACCAGGGTGACATCGTCGAGGGCGACGCAACCGCCGGTCGACAGATAGTCGTTGATCGCCGTGACCGCCATCATGTCCGGTATTCCCCGCTCGGTCATCTCCAGGATGATTTGATCCGTGAATTCACTGAGGCCGCTTCGATCAGCCGCGTAACGGATTCCGCCGCGCCCGACGATTTCCGGCGGTATGTTGATTGCGAGTTTGGCGTCGGGGTTGGCTCGGAGCCATGGCGTCAACTCGACGGCGACAGTCTCGATGACCCAGTACGTGAGTGTTCCGGAAACGCGGGTGTTCTCGGCGAAGGGGATAAAGTCGCCAGGGGGTATGGTTAATTGATCGGATCGCCGCCAGCGGATCAATGCCTCTGCACCTGTGCAGCGTCCATCCACGAGAGAAATCGTGGGGAGATACTCAAGGAAGAACTCACCCTGTCTCAGACCGAGCTCCATCGATTCAAGTGTGATCATGTTGGCCCGTGTCTGGAATCGGCATTCCTGGATGCGTCGCGGCGTGGTTTCGTTGTCGAGTGTCGAGCGGCTAAATCAGCTCGGGAGCTGAATGCGCTCGTGGCGGATGCGGTCGGTCAAGCTCGCCCCGTCGGGTCATGAGCCCGGGCGGACCACTATACCGCAGAGACGGCCGCCACCGAGCGGAGTTTCTCCCTGACGTCCATGAGCACCTCTCCATAGGTGTTGAGTCCACGTCCGTCCCGGCCGCAGCCCCAGTAGTAGTCATAGAGGCTGCTCTCGATGATGCGTTTGTCGCCGGTTTCGAGGAGTGCCTGCGCGGATTCGGGATGGCTGAGGCAGCGGGTGTAGACGGCGCGGGTCACATAGACACGCCGCACCGACTCCCAGTCGCTGCGGATCTTGCGCTTGTGACGCTTGGCGAGTTTGCGGGCTTGCTGCGGGTCGAGCGACGAGCGGATCTCGGCCATGAGCGCGGGATCCTCGAACTGCATGGCCAGGACATAATGCTCGGCCGTGGGCCATTCGGCGCCGTCGAGTGAGAATGGTTGTGGAGAGACGGCGGAGAGCAGGTTTGTCTCGTCCGTCATCGAGATATAAAGGCTCGTTTCGGCGCGCATTAAACCGCGTCTCCCTGTGAAATGCGCTCTATGCGCGCTGGGTCAGCGTCGAAGGAAACAGCCAATCTCGGAGCAGACGCGGTTTAAGTCGATAATTGACCAAAAAACCTTAAACCGCGTGACTCAAAGACCCATTGGGGCTCCAGCGGGCCGGGCTCGATGGAATCCCGCAAGTGACCCACAAAACGCGGTTTAATCCCAGTTCAACGCGCCGCCCGTCTGATATTCCGTCACCCGGGTCTCGAAGAAGTTCTTCTCCTTCTTCAGATCAAGCACCTCGGACATCCAGGGGAAGGGGTTGGATGCGCCCGGATACTGCTCCGGCAGACCGATCTGCGCACAACGCCGGTTGGCGATGAATTGCAGATATTCCTCGAACATGGGTGCGTTGAGCCCGAGGACGCCGCGGGGCATGGTGTCGTGGGCGTAGCGCGATTCCATGGTCACGGCATCGCGGATCATGGTGATGAGCTCTTGCTTGAATTCCGGGCTCCACAGATGCGGGTTCTCGATCTTGATCTGGTTGATCACGTCGATGCCGAAGTTCATGTGCATGGATTCGTCGCGCAGGATGTACTGGAACTGCTCGGCGGTGCCGGTCATCTTGTTGCGCCGCCCCATGCTCAGGACCTGCACGAATCCGACGTAGAAGAAGATGCCTTCGAAGATGACATAGAAGGCCACCAGCTCGCGCAGCAGTTTGCGGTCGTTCTCGGGGGTGCCGGTCTTGAAGTGCGGGTCGGCCAGGTGCTGGGTGTAGGGCAGGGCCCACTCGGCCTTGCGTGCGACCGAGGGGACCTCGCGGTACATGTTGAAGATCTCGCCTTCATCCAGGCCCAGGCTTTCGACGACATACTGATAGGCGTGGGTGTGCAGCGCCTCCTCGAAGGATTGGCGCAGCAGATACTGGCGGCACTCGGGGTTGGAGATGTGGCGGTAGACGGCCAGGACCAGATTGTTGGCGACCAAGGAATCGGCGGTGGAGAAGAAGCCGAGATTGCGCTTGATGATGGTGCGCTCGTCGTCGGTCAGGCCGTTGGGATCCTTCCAGAGCGCGATGTCCGCGTTCATGTTGATCTCTTGCGGCATCCAGTGGTTGGCGCAGGCGTCGAGATACTTTTGCCAGGCCCACTCGTACTTAAAGGGGACGAGTTGGTTGAGATCCGCGTGGCAGTTGATGATCTTCTTGTCGTCGACGCGCACCCGTCCCGCGCCCATCTCGAGCGACTCGAGACCAGTGGCACCGCCCACGATGCCGTCATCCGTCTGCTGACTGTGCAACCGCGGCTCGGCCGGCAGCAGTGTGTCGCCGATCGGCAGCTCGCTCTGCTGCGTTGCGGACGCAGGGAATGGGTTGGGGTCGACCACAGGGGCTGCGCCGGCCGTCGCCATCAAGTCGGTATTGCTGACCAAGCCTTGGCCGGGACGCACATGCGCGTTGCCGAGGGCCGGGCGAGGCGCGGTTGCCGTCGGCGTGCGGGACGGCTCGTCGGTGGACCAGTCTTCGCGGGGGGCGGTCGGATCGACGAGGCAAGACCCCCGGTGATCTCGGGCGGCGGATCCGGTCGTGGCGAGTGGGTCGTCCCAGTTCAGCATCATGTGTCTCCTCGATGGGATTCGGTTGGCGAGCTCGGCATGCAGGGGGCTTCCGACGGCCGTCGGCCAAACATGTCGGTGGTCGCTCCGGTGCGTTCGTGACACGGGAGTTTAGGGCATTCGTCGCGGATGTCCAGTGCTCATGAACACAATATCTTGTGGAGAATCCGGAAACGCTGAACCCTATGTTGTGTTTTCGTGCGCTGCCGGATGTCAGGCCGCAGAGGAGGTGCTGACCGCTTCGACCCAGAGGCGGCGCGATGTCGACGCTGCGGTGTCCCGACGTGCGTCGGTTTCCGCGTGCGCGTCGTGCAGCATCGTGCCGGCGGGGACGGCCTCGGCCGCCGGAGGAAGGTAGGCGGCGATCAGGTTGTAGAGCTCTGCCGCCGCACTCTTGGCGCGATCGAACGGCAGGCGATCGAAGCCGATCAGGGTAGCCTTGACGCGGAGATAGGACTCTGGAATGGCGTAGCGATCGAAGATGGCGCGGGCGTCACGCTCCAATGCGGGCAGGTTCTCCCGCAGCGCCGCGTCGCACTCGGGCGGCAACGTGATGTAATCCCAGAGGACATCCGCCGAGTGTTCGCCGCTACGCACGACGACGAAGGGTGTGCGGGTCTCGCGGCACTGATGGAACCAGTCGCTGTCGATGAAGTTGTCTTTGGCGTCGACGAGCTCGAACGGGGCGTCGGACATGAAGCGTCTCCTGCGTTTCGCCTGAATCTTGAGGATCGCGTAAGGTACACCCGCGGACGCGATTCGTCAGGCCCGCATCGGGATGAGGTTGGGGCTTGCAGCGTTGCGCCATGGCGGCGTGCGGCGTAATCTTTGCGCCCGACGCGCGCGGCTCGGGCCGCTCAACGAATTCGAATACGGATTGCTTGCACTTATGATCAGTAAAATCGAGGTTATCGACGCCGCCTGCATCGGCTGCGGGACCTGCTGGGTGGCCTGCCCCCAAGCCTTCAAAGAGCACGATAGTCGGGGACGACCTTAAGGCTCTCCCGACGGGGGGGCTGGGCGACCAGCACATCATGCGAGCCGCTGCGGAGGGTTGCCCCACCCTGGCGATCTCGCTGATCGACGAGGCGGGCGTCGTCCTGTTTCCGAGCGAGGAGGCCAGGGCCGCACTCAATGCGTCGGCTGATTGGTGAGGCGCGGTGTCGATCGCCCCGTGCCGCGGCGGGTTTTCGCCGCGGCTTGCGGGATGGGCTTCAGGGCCGATTCCGAAAACGACCAAAGACTCCCGCGCTGAGATCAGCCGCTGCGCACCAGCTTCAAGCCGACCTTGAGGATTCGGTCGCCTTCGACCTCCCGTACCACCAGATCGACCGTTTTGAGTTGGAGTCTGTCGCCGATCACGGGGTGGGCGGTGTGCAGGTCACGCCTGATGAAGGCATCCAATGTCAGGGCATGGTCCGAGCCGCGTAGATCCAGCGCGTAGGCGGCTGCCAGATCCCCGACCCGCGCCTCGCCGTTGAGCACGAACTCGCCGAAGAAGACCTGATCCGATAAGCGCTCGGGCGCCGCGCTTGCGACGAAGAGCCGATCCAAATCGGCAAGGTCGGCCGGGTCGGCGATGAGGTAAAGATAGTCGTCCGGTCTCAGGTCGGACAGGTCGAGGGTCTCGATCAGGTGTTTCCCGCGCAGAACCGCCGCCACCCGCGCGTTCTTCGGGAGCCGCACTGCATCGCGCCGCTCGACCACGACGGGTGTGTCTTTCGCCAGACGATAACCGACCAGCTCGAGCTCGCGCTGGCCCGGAATATCGAGCTCCACACGCTGCACCTGATGACTGGTCGGCGGCACCTCCAGCCCCAGCCGGCGGGCGGAGGAGGCGACCGTCCACCCCTGGATGAGCAGCGACACCAGCACCACGAAGAAGACGATGTTGAAATACATGGACGCCTGGTCCATCCCGGCGAGAAGCGGGAAGAGCGCCAGAATGATCGGCACTGCCCCGCGCAACCCGACCCAGCCGACGAAGACCTGCTCGCGCCATGGAAATCGGAACGGCAGCAGGCAAAGCCAGACCGCAAGCGGGCGGGCGGCCAGGGTCAGGACCGCGGCGAACAACAAGGCATCCGAGGCGACGGGTAAGAGCTCGGAAGGAGTCACCAGGAGTCCGAGCATCAGAAACATCCCGATCTGCGACAGCCGGGCGATGCCGTCGTGGAAGCGTTTGATGTACTGGCTCGACTGCAGCGGCCGGTTGCCGATCACCAGGCCGGCGAGATAGATGGCCAGGAAACCGCTGCCCTGCAGCACCGAGGTGATCCCGAAGATGCTCAGGCCGCCGGCCATGACGGCCAACGGATAAAGCCCGGTCGACATCTCCAGGCGATTGATCAGGCGCACCAGACCCAAGCCGCCGATGATCCCGAACAGGGCGCCGAGCCCCATCTGACGCACGAACTCCAGCAGCAGCACCAAGCCGATATCGTCGCTGCCGCTGATGATCAGCTCCATGAGTACGATCGTCAGAAAGATGGCCATGGGGTCGTTGCTGCCGGACTCGATCTCGAGCGTGGCGCCGACCCGCTGCTTGAGCTCGAGCCCCTGCGAACGCAGCAGCGAGAAGACTGCGGCGGCATCGGTCGATCCGACGATCGCGCCCAGCAAGAGGCCTTCCATCCAATGCAGTCCGAGCCACCAAGCTGCGAAGAGCCCCGTCACCGCAGCCGTAATCAGGACGCCGACGGTGGCTAAACCGACCGCAGGCTTGAGGCCGACGCGAAAGTTCCGAAACGGCGTCACGAGACCGCCGTCGAAGAGGATGATCGCCAGGGCTAAGCTGCCGAACAGGTGTGCGATCTGGACGTCGTCGAAGTGGATTCCGCCTGGCCCCTCCTCCCCGAGCAACATCCCGATAAAAAGAAAGACCAGCAGCAGGGGCACACCGAAGCGGCTGGTGACGACGCTGTCCAGGATGCTCGCAAAGAGCACCAGGGAGGCGACGAGGATAATCTGGTTCGTGATGTCCATCGGGTCTCTTGTCCAGCGGGGTCCTGACCGCGCGGCTTCAAGCGCGGCGCGCGTCCGAGTATGGAGACGCCGATGGAGTCAGGCTCACCCTCGGCACAGGGAGAGGTGCCGATCTTCGCAGGGGATGGCAGATCTTCAGCGTCATCGGGGAATCGGTCGGGTCGTCAAACCCGGACTGAACGGCTCGCGGGCGCCGCGAGGATGCCGCCGAGCAGCCGACGCCTTGCGAGCCGGCTCATGAAGAGCATCTGCCACATCGCCCACCACCAGCCTGCGACGAAACCGAGTGCAATCCCGATGTCGCGGCCGGGGCGGCGATGATAGACATCGCCGACGAGGCGCCGCAGCTCCTGACCGAAGAGTCGCATCGACTGAACAGTAGAACGCACAAGCCAGCCCGGATAGGTGCCGGTCCAGGTCAGCGCTCCGGTATTGTGGCCGCTCGCACCCAAGCCAAAGATCATCCGGCGCAGGTAACGCCGCGTGGTGCGGTCAGCCGGGATCAGATGTCGCAGCCGGCAAGCCGGGTTGTACCAGACCTCGGCGATGCGCGCGATGCGCAGGCCGATCTCCACGTCCCCGCCCGAGATCAGGCGTTTGCCGATCCGGTCGTCGAGAAGCTGCCGATCGATCCAGCCGCTCTGCGCCAGCGTGGTGCGACGCAGAACCATGCCGGCCCCTGCGAGCCAATCCCGGCGCAGCGGCCGGTCGCCGAGGTCCGTCTCGGCATAGGCCCAGCCGTAACCGTCGGTGTAGGCGGGTGGATCGGCGTCCTCCCATTCGAGAATGACCTTTCCGCTGAATGCCCCGCATTCGGGGTGTTCCGACGCGAAGATCGCGGCTTGATCAATCCAGTCATCGGCAAGCAGGCAGTCGTCGTCGACGAACGCAAGCCAGTCGCTTTGAGTGCTCAGCACGCCTCTCGCCCGTGCCGGCGTGAGCCCTTGCCGCGGCTCGGGTACGCGGGTCAAGGGGACATCGAATAAGGGTCGAAAGCGATCGACGACCGCCGGGGTGTCGTCGGTGCAATTGTTGTCGATCACCACCACCCGCCAATCCACGGACGGCGCCACCCGCTGCCGGCGAAGCGCATCCAGGGTGCGTTCCAGAAGCCGTGCGTTGTTGTAGGTGCAGATCAAGATAGCGAGCGATGTCCGATGTGCCATGTTCGGCGGTCCCTGTGGTCGCGCTGGAGATCAATATAACCGTCCCGGGTTGCAACGCAGAAGTAGGCGCATGGTCGGTTCGGCGGATCGACACGATCGACACGACGGTGCCGGGGTTGAATCGCGTACAATTCGGGGGGTTGGTGCGCGGCGTGTTCGGCCTGTAACGATCGCCGCCGAGCCGCAGGTCGGTCACCTCGGCAACATCGGCGGCACCTGTCGGTCGTCGCTTCCGATCTTCCTCATTGAGATGCCGCAATCATGTCGTACTCGGTTTCGCATCGTTGGTCCTGGCTCGTTCCCTTTATGTCCTGGTTGCCCGGGGTCGGGCGCACGGAGATCAAGGGCGATGCGCTCGCCGCCGTCATCGGCGCCTTGGTCGTGCTGCCGCAGGCCGTGGCATTTGCGACCATCGCCGGCATGCCGCCCCAATACGGGCTCTATGCCGGGATGGTGCCGGCCATCATCGCGGCGTTGTTCGGGTCTTCGCGTCACCTGGTCTCGGGGCCGACGACGGCGGCGTCGGTCGTGTTGTTTTCCTCCTTGTCGGTCATGGCGATGCCCGGCTCGCCGGACTACGTGACGCTTGCCTTGACCTTGACCTTCATGGTCGGGCTCATGGAGCTTGCGCTTGGTCTGGCGCGCATGGGAACCCTGGTCAACTTCATCTCCCATTCGGTGGTGGTCGGTTTCACGGCCGGTGCGGCGCTCTTGATTGCGGCCAAGCAGCTCAAGCACTTCTTCGGTATCGAGATGGACAGCGGGGGGCACCTGCACGACATCCTGATCCAGTTCGGTCACCACGTGCTCGAGATCAGCCCGGCGACCACGTTGGTCGCGGTCTCGACCCTTCTGATCGGTATCGCCTTCAAGCGTTGGTTGCCGAAGATCCCATATATGATCGCCGCCATGCTCGGCGGCAGCCTGGTCGCCTTTGGACTCGACGCCTGGCTCGGCAACGAGGTGACCGGGATCGCGACGGTCGGGGCCTTGCCTGCGGGATTCCCGCCGCTGTCGGCCCCTGATCTGACCTTCGATCACATCAAGGAGTTGGCCCCCACCGCTCTGGCGGTCACGCTTTTCGCACTCACCGAGGCGGTGTCGATCGGCCGCTCGCTCGCGGCGCGCGGGGGCTACCGCATCGACGGCAACCAGGAATTTATCGGCCAAGGCCTCTCGAACATCGCCGGCTCCTTCTTCTCGGCCTACGTCGCGACCGGCTCGTTCAACCGCAGCGGCGTGAACTATGCCGCCGGCGCGCGCACGCCGTTGGCGGCCATCTTCGCGGGCGTGCTGCTGATCGGGATCGTGCCCTTGGTCGCGCCTTACGCGAGTTATCTGCCGACGGCCGCAATGGCGGGATTGCTGTTCCTGGTCGCTTGGGGGCTCGTCGATTTCAAAGAGATCGGGCACATCCTCAAAGCCTCCAAACGCGAGACATCGGTCTTGGCGGTGACCTTCTTCTCGGCGCTCTTCCTGGAGCTTGAGTTTGCCATTTTCGCCGGGGTTCTGCTCTCGCTCGTACTCTATCTGGATCGCACCTCCAAGCCGCGCATCGTTCACTTGGCGCCGGATCCGCGCCTGCCCAATCGGGCCTTCTCCTGCGAGCCGGACGTCGCCCAATGCCCGCAGCTGCACATCATGCGGATCGACGGCTCGCTGTTTTTCGGCTCGGTGGCACATGTGGAGAGCGCATTCGACCGGCTGCGCGCGACGCATCCGGCGCAGAAGCACTTGGCGGTCCTTGCCGAGGGCATCAACTTCGTGGATCTGCAGGGCGGGGAGACGCTGGTGCGCGAGGCCAAGCGGCGCCAAGCCGAGGGTGGCGGGCTTTATCTCATCAACGTCAAGGCCGGGCTCTGGGATGCCCTTGAACGTTGTGGTTGCATCGACGCGACCGGCGGGCGTAATGTCTTCCAGGCCAAGAACGCTGCCATCCGTGCGATCTACCAGAAGCTGGACAAGTCCATCTGCGCAACCTGTCCGCAGCCCATCTTCATCGAGTGCGGAGCCGGTCAGCGCAAGCTTCCGGCAAGCCCCTGACGGATGTCGAATCCATTGATCCATGTCTTTGCCAGGGGCTGCGCGTCTTGCTAGCGTCTATGGCTTGATACCACCATTGCGAGGCTACACAGATGGCACGAATCCTTATCCTCGGGGCGGGCATTTCCGGGCATACGGTCGCTCGATATCTCGGAAAATGGCTCGGTAAGTCGCATTCGATCACGGTTGTTTCGCCCAAGCCGAAGTGGAACTGGATCCCGTCCAACATCTGGGTCGGCGTCGGCGAGATGACCGAGAAGCAGGTGACCTTCGAGTTGGCGCCGATCTACAAGAAGCTCGGCGTGGATTTTCGCCAGGCCGGTGCCGTTTCGATCCATCCCGAGGGGGGCGCAGAGCACACCGCGCCTTATGTCACGATCGAATACACGGATCCGGCCCGACTCGGCCAGACCGATGCGATCGAGTACGATTATCTGGTCAACGCGACCGGCCCCAAACTGAACTTCGGTGCAACCCCGGGCCTCGGGCCGGACGGCGGCTATAGCCTCTCGGTCTGCACCCCGGACCATGCCAAGGAGGCCAACGAGCACCTGCAGAAGATGATCGCGGAGATGAAGGCCGGTGCGAAGAAGACCTTTGTCGTCGGCACCGGCCATGGCATGTGTACGTGCCAAGGGGCCGCCTTCGAATACATCTACAACATCGATCATGCGCTGCGCGAGGCGGGCGTGCGCGACAAGGCGCGCTTGGTTTGGATCAGCAACGAGTACGAGCTCGGCGATTTCGGAATGGGCGGCGTCCATATCCATCGCGGCGGCTATGTCACCAACGGCAAGGTCTTCGCCGAGTCCCTGATGGTCGAGCGGGGTATGGAATGGATCACCCGTGCGGCCGTTACCAAGGTCGAGCCGGGCAAGATCCACTACGAGATCCTCGACGGCAGCTTCCACGAGCTCGACTTCGATTTCTCCATGCTGATCCCGCCGTTTGCCGGGCAGCCCTTGAAGGCGTACGACAAATCAGGCGAGGACATCACCGCCAAGATCTTCGCGCCGAACGGCTTCATGAAGGTGGACGCGGACTACGAGCAGAAGCCTTACGAGGATTGGGGTCCGCAGGACTGGCCGAAGACCTATCAGACCCCGCTGTACAAAAACATGTTCGCGGTCGGGATCGCCTTTGCGCCTCCGCATCTGATCAGCAAACCCATGAAGAGCGCCAACGGGACCCCGATCAACCCGACACCGCCACGCACCGGTATGCCGTCCGCGGCGATCGGCAAGGCCGTGGCGACGAGCATTCGGGACATGATCAAGGGCGCCTCCGCGCCCACGCACACGGCGTCGATGGCCGAGATCGGCGCGGCCTGCGTGGCCTCGACCGGATCGGATATCTTCAAAGGGACCGCAGCCACCATGACCGTGTTTCCGGTGGTGCCGGACTACGACAAATACCCGGAATACGGTCGCGACATGGATCTGACCTTCGGCGAGATCGGTTTGGCGGGGCATTGGATGAAATACATCCTGCACCACGTCTTCATCTATCAGGCCAAGCTCCGGCCGGGTTGGTCGATGCTGCCCGATTGATAGGCCGAGCGCGCGTGGGTTTTGCGCTCGGGAGACAACATCAGATCATCGAGGAGACACGTTCATGACCGCAAAGAACCGAGAGCCCTATCAACAGGCCTACTATCCGCCGGTGCCCACGCGCGTGACGCGATACATGCGCACATCGATCGTATGGCAGCTCTATCGCTTCATCGTCATCAATTTGAAGATCCTCAAGCTGATGATGAAGGCGCATACGCATTAGCGGCAGCTCGCGTCGGGCCTAACCTGCCCGGCGCGGATCAGGTCGTAGCGGCCGCGACCCGGCGGGTGAGGCGTCGGATCTTCAAGGTTTAAACCGCGCCCAGCGCGGCATGCGTCGTTTGTTGATTTGGTTTGGCCGCGCCGGCTCCGATCATTGTCGGAGCCGGCGCGGTTTAAAGTATTAAAAGATATAAAATTCTAAACCGCGTCTCCGCTAAGAGCCGTGGATGCACCCGACGTCGAACTCACGCTAAAGTGAGCATCTCGCTCTGGACGCGGTTTAGGACGGATCGCGCCGATCGTTCCCCTGCGGCCTCGACAACCCATACCGCTCGATCTTTGCACTGAGGCCGACGCGTGACAGGCCCAGCTCCGCCGCGGTTTGTGATTTGTTCCAGCGATTGCGCTCGAGTGCTTCGCCGAGGATGTTGACCTCGAGTGCCTCGATGCGTGCCTTGAGGGTCTGCGCCTGCAGCGGTTCGGAGGCCGGGGGCTCGGAGCGCGCGGTAGCGCCGAGGATGCCGGGATCGAGCAAATCCGCTCCGAGCTCGTTGTCGTCGCACATCACCAGCATGCGCTGGATCTCGTTCTGCAGCTCCCGTACGTTTCCCGGCCAATGATGGCGTTGGAGGCGGTCGATCAGAGCGTCGCTGAGTCCTGTCACGGGTTTTCCGAACGCGGCCATGGCGGCCTCGAGGTGATGACGGGCGAGCACCGGGATGTCGCCCGGGCGCTCGCGCAGCGGCGGGAGATGGAGGCGAACCGCGGCGAGTCGGTAATAGAGATCCTCCCGAAAGCGGCCTGCGTCGATCTCGGTCTCCAGCGACCGATTCGTCGCCGCCACCACGCGCACGTCGACGCGGCGACGTTGATTGCTTCCAAGCGGGCGCACGTCGCCCTCCTGCAGGACGCGCAGTAGTTTGACCTGGAACGCCCGCGAGACCTCGCCGATCTCGTCGAGAAAGATCGTGCCGCCGTCGGCCTGCTCGAAGAGACCGATCCGATCGTTGACGGCGCCGGTGAAGGCGCCTTTTTTGTGTCCGAACAGCTCGCTCTCGAGGAGTTGATCCGGCATGGCGCCGCAATTCTCCGCGACGAAAGGCTTGTCGGCTCGGTGGCTGTTGTAGTGCAGGGCTCGCGCAAAGAGCTCCTTCCCGGTACCGGATTCGCCGGTCAACAACACCGGGATGTCGTAGGGTGCGACGCGCTCCACCAGGTCGCACGCCGCGTCGAGAGGGCCGCCGGGACTGCGCACGATGGCGTCGAGCCGAAAGGTCCGTTTCAGTCGCGCGCGGTGTGCGGCGAGTTTCTGCTCCAGGGTCGCGGCGGTGAGGCGGGTTTCGAGCGAGAGGAGCTCGTGCTCGCGCTGGAGGCGATAAAGATGGCAGGCGTTCCCGACGGTCAGCAGGAGAGTGTCGGGATGCCAGGGTTTGGTGATGTACTGATAGATGCCTGCGCGGTTGATGCCCTCGATGATGTCTCCGGGATCCGTATAGCCCGAGATGATGATGCGCACGACGTCCGGCCAACGCTCCCTGACCCGAGCGAGGAATTCCACCCCGGTGGTCTCGGGCATCCGTTGATCGGTGACGATGACCTGGACCCATTCCTGCGCGAGGATCTCCTCGGCGGCGGCGGCGCTGGTTGCCGTCAACACCTCGAACGACTCGTCGAGCGTCCTGGTCAGGGTTTCGAGCGACAGCGGTTCGTCGTCGACCAGCAGAACAGTCGGTCGGGCGGCGCTCACGCCGGGGTCTCGGGTTTGGGCATCGTTTCGGGTGGCGTTTCCGTTGCGGTCGATTAGGGTTTCGGCATGGATTTGACCCGCAAAGGCGCCTAGTACGCAAGGTCTGTCGTTTATCGGGGTAGGGACCGGATGACACGCCCCGCTGCCCAAAGCGGGTCAGCGTCGAGGTCGGTGCGCCTCGTCACCCCGCATCGACGCCGGCAAACCCTTGCGATGTCGTCCGCGGAAATGCGCTGCGCCGATCCGGCCCGTCGAGACCTCGGCTCGGATTCAATCCAATGTCTCCAGAATCTCCGCCAACCGATCGCGGCTGTCGTCGATGTCCTCCTGTGCGGCCAGCGCGGCGATGGGGACATCCGTCACCTCGAGCGTGCTCAGGATGAGCCGATCGTCCGAGTTGAAGTGTTGCACCCACCAGGTCTGTCGAATGCCGCTCGCGACGATCCGACAACTGCCGTAGCCGCGCGAGAGGATGGTCGCGTGTCCGCGACCGAGTCGCTCGTCGAGATAGGCGTGATCCTGCTCGGTCATCGGAAGCAAGGTGAGATTGATGATGTGGGTCGGGGTGCCGGGACGCCATTCGGCGACCTTGGCTTCGATCTCGACGATCAGCGCCGGGGCGTTCATGACGCCGTCCGCGAGATCGCCGACGGGTCCGATCGTCTCCGCTGTATCGGCAAAAGCGGTCTCCCGGACGAAGCTCGGGATCTCCGATACCTCGATGACCTCGCGGCCCGGGCCGCTGTCCGACGCGGGGACGTGCAGCCGCCAGACCCCGGCGAGGCGTGTCTCCTGCGCACGGGTGCCCTCCAAACCCTGTTGAATCACGCTGACCTCACCCTCGCCGAGGGTTTGGTCGACGAGCTGGCGATCGATCAGGTCGAGTGGAGCCAGATCCAGGACCTCCGCCGGCTGGCCCACGCGATGCCGCGCCAGTGTCGCATGCAGACGCCGCAACAGATCCAGTCCGGCGGCGCAGCCGTCGAGCAACTCCGGCTCGGGCAGCGGCGGGGGCTGATAGGTCGCCATGCCCTTCGGCATCGAGAGATAGTCGGGACCTTCGTCGACCACGACGCTGAAGGGCGTTCCCGGCATCCGCCTCGTCGTCGTGAGGTCTATCGGTGTGGTCATTGATATTCTCCGTGGGGATCTCGGGGTTGGCTCGTACGGCCGGGCAGGCTTGCCAGGACGCGCTCGTCGCCGATGCGGCAGGCGATCTCCGGCGCCGGTCGGCCGGCTTCGTAGGCGTCCAGATCGAGCGATGGATGGGGCAGATCATGGTTCTCGGCGCTTGAGTCGCTGCGCGGCAGGGCGACGACGCCGAACTGCGCGAGATACTCCAGGGCCATCGCGATCGCCGGGGCGATCCGCGCCTTGACCTGCGGGCGCAGGCTGCCTCCGAAGTCATCCAGCTCGACCGGCTGCACGCCGATCAGGAGCAGATACTCCGGATACTCGCCGAGCATGGCCGCGAGCGCGAGCACCTCTTGAAAGCCGGTTTGGTGCAGGCTCATCTTCTTTGCGCCGAGAAAGCGCGGCACCTCGTCGCCCTCCACCCGCTTCATGGTGCCCGGCGGCAGGCCATAGTCGACCGCATCGAAGACCACCAGCACATCGGCCGTGCGCACCCGGTCGACCAGATAGATCCCCTGGGTTCCGCCGTCGAGCAGTTGAACATTCGGGGGCAGATGCCAGTCGCGTTGCATCGCCTCCACCGCCCGCACGCCGAAGCCCTCGTCGGCCCAGAGCAGGTTGCCGATGCCCAGGATCAGGATGGCGGGGTTGTTCCCGATGGCTCGGTCGCTCATGGCCGATCGTCCTTGAACATCCGCCAGCCGCTGATCATGGTGCTGATCAGGCTCTGGCGCGACATGATGTCCTCGCGAATCGCCGTGTAGACATGCAGCATCACGAAAACGACGATCACCCACATCCCCCAGTGGTGCCACATGCGCACGTCCTGGCTCTGGCCCACGAAGGGGATGACCCAGCCGAATAGCTCGTCCTGCCAACTCCCGAGCCCGGTCTGCTCAGAATAGAGCGCGAACCCGGTGACGATCATCACCAGACCGCCCACGGTGATGATGACCACCATAAAGAGGTGAGCCAGCGGATTGTGGCCGATATATTTGGCCGGCTCGGTTTCCTTGAAGGCATACCAGCGGACCTCGTGAATCAGCTCGTGCCAGAAGCTCGCACGCCAGAAGGGCAAGGTGAACAATTGGTGTGAATAGCGATTGCCCGCGAATGCCCAATAGATCCGGAAGAGAAAGGCGATCACGAAGACATAGGCTGCGGCGAAATGCGCGAAGCGGATATAGCCCATCACATAGTGATCACTCGCCTCTCCGGGCAAGGTCGGGAGCGGGCTGCCGATCAGATAGCCGCTGATGGCCAGGATCGTGATCGAGAGTGCGTTGATCCAATGCCAGGCCCGCAAGGGTGCCTGATAGACATAGACCGCGGTTCGTCTGACCTGTGGAAGGCTGGAATTCATGTTGTCGTCCCGAGTGTGAGCGATGAATCCGGGGTGTACACAGGAAAACCCCAGGCCTCGTTCGTCATTTTGGTCATCGTTTCACGTGGCGCAGAGCGCCACGGGGCATGCGTGACACCGCGGAGCGGATGTCACGAGTTCTTTGGGTATTTCACGTCGAACGAATCACCTGAAACGCGTCCGCCAAGTTCGCATGCGGCGTCGAGGCCAAGCTCACCCCGACCCCATCAAACGTCCTCGAGACACGTTTCAGCGAACCTTGACGCGGGTCAGCTCCTCCCCGTCCGGCCCCATGATGTGCGTCGCACAGGCCAAACAAGGATCGAAGCTGTGCAGCGTGCGCAGGATCTCCAAGGGCTCGTCCGCCTTGGCCAGCGGGGTGTTGAGCAGCGACGCCTCGAAGGCCCCGATGTTCCCCGCCGGATCGCGCGGCGAGCCGTTCCAGGTGGTCGGGACGACCGCCTGGTAGTTGTCGATCTTGCCGTCCTTGATCACGATCCAGTGTCCAAGCGCCCCGCGCGGGGCCTCGGTCGTTCCGACACCGCGTGCCTCCTTCGGCCAGGTCTTGGGGTCCCAGTTGTCGACGTTGGCCGTTGCGGTGTCGCCGGCCTTGATGTTGGCGACCAGCTTGTCCTGGAAATAACGCATCTTGTGGGCCGCCCAGGAGGCCTCCAGCCCGCGTGCGGCGGTGCGTCCCAGGGTCGAGAAGATCGCCTCGAGCGGCAGTCCGAGATCGGTCAGCAGCTTGTCGACCGGCTCCTTGAACTCCGGGTTGCCCTGGGCGTAGCCGATGACATAGCGCGCCAGCGGACCGACCTCCATCGCATGTCCGCGCCAGCGCGGGGCCTTGATCCATGAATACTTGGCCTGCTCGTCGAGCGCCTCGATCCGGGTGCGCGTGCCGACGGCGTTGGGCCCCAACACGAAGTTGGGGTCTGTCACCCCGTCCCAGGGATGCAGGCCGCGGGTCTCGTCCTTGTAGCTGAACCAGGAGTGGTCGACGAATTCCTGGATCTCCTCGGGGTTGCGCAGATCGATCTCGTGGATCTCGTTGAGGTTGCCGTTGATGATCGCGCCGCGCGGCAGGAGCAGGTTCTCCGAGGACAGGTCGTTGGCATGATCCGGGATGTCGCCGTAGGACATCACCGCCTGACTGCTCAGCCCGCCGCCGTAGGTCCAGTCCTTATAGAAGGAGGCGATCGCGATCAGGTCCGGGATGTAGACCTTGTCGATGAATTCGATCGTCTGGTCGATGATGCTGCTGACCAGATTAAGCCGTTCCATGTTGATCGCGCCGACCGCGCCCGTGCCGTCGACATTGATGGCACAGGGCATCCCGCCGACCAGCCAGTTCGGATGGGGGTTCTTGCCGCCGTAGACGGTGTGGATCTTCACGATCTCCTTCTGGAAGTCGAGCGCCTCCAGATAGTGGGTGACCGCCATCAGGTTGGCCTCGGGCGGCAGCTTGTAGGCCGGACTGCCCCAGTAGCCGTTCATGAAGGGCCCGAGCTGACCCGACTCCACGAAACGCTTGAGCCGATTCTGAACGTCGCGGAAATAGCCCGGCGAGGACTTGGGCCAGTCGCTGATGCTCTGCGCCAGCGCGCTGGTCGCCTTCGGATCGGCACCGAGGGCCGAGACCACGTCCACCCAATCCAGCGCATGCAGATGATAGAAATGCACCAGGTGGTCGTGCGCCTGGAGCGTGAGCTGCATGATGTTGCGGATGGAGTTGGCGTTCTCCGGGATCGCGATCCCGAGTGCATCCTCGACCGCGCGCACCGAGGTCAGGGCATGGGTCCCGGTGCAGACGCCGCAAATCCTCTCCGTGAAGGCCCAGGCGTCGCGCGGATCGCGGCCGCGCAGGATGACCTCGAGTCCGCGCCACATGGTCCCGGTGCTGACCGCGTTGCGGATCACGTTGTTCTCGTCGAGATTCACCTCGCAACGCAGGTGCCCCTCGATGCGGGTGACCGGGTCGACGACGAGGCGTCGTCCGGCGGTATCGAGCTCGAAGCCGTTGGCCGTGACGACGCTCATGCTTGGTCATCTCCCTTCTTGTCTTGGGCGTGTTTGTAGACGCTGACGGCCGCATGGGCGGCGATGGCCGCACCCACGCCGGTCGCGACGGCGATGCCGGTGCGATCCGCGTTGGCTTCGATGCCGAAGGCGTGGGTGTCGGTGACGTGCTGATAGAAGCTGCCCTTGTCCCAGAAGCCGTCCTCCGAGCAGCCGATACAGCCGTGTCCGGACTGGATCGGGAAGGACACCCCGCCGTTCCAGCGGATGGTCGAGCAGGCGTTGTAGGTGGTTGGGCCCTTGCAGCCGACCTTGTAGAGACAGTAGCCGCGGCGCGCGCCCTCGTCGTCCCAGGACTCGACGAACTGGCCGGCGTCGAAGTGCGGCCGGCGGTAGCACTTGTCGTGGATGCGCTGTCCGTAGAACATCAGCGGGCGACCCTGGCGGTCGAGCTCCGGCAGCCGGTCGAAGGTGAGGATATAGGTCAGGACCCCGGTCATGACCTCGGCGATCGGCGGACAGCCCGGCACCTTGATTACGGGTTTGTCGCGAATCACCTCATGCACCGGCGTGGCACGTGTCGGATTGGGCCGGGCCGCCTGAACACAGCCCCAGGAGGCGCAGGAGCCCCAAGAGATGACGGCCTTGCAGCTGTCGGCCATCTCCAGGAGCTGCTCGACGAAGGGACGACCGCCGATGATGCAGCTCATACCGTCTTGATTGAGTGGCGGATTACCCTCGACCGCGAGGATGTAGTTCCCGGCGTGCTTGTGGCGCACCTCCTCCAGGATCGCCTCGGCCTGATGTCCGGCCGCCGCCATGATGAGATCGTCGTAATCCAGCGAGATCATCGAGAGGATCACGTCCGAGACCAACGGGTGTGCGGATCGGATGAAGGACTCCGAGCAGCAGGTGCATTCGAGCCCATGCAGCCAGACGACCGGGATCCGCGGCTTGGTCTCCATCGCGTGCGCGATCTTTCCGGCGAAGGTCGGCGCGAGCCCGAGCGCGGTGGCTGTCAGGCTGCAGAACTTGAGGAAGCTGCGGCGCGTGATCCCCTGGCGCCGCATGACCTCGTAATAGGTTTCGGTGGTTGGCATCTGGTTGTCGTCCCCGCTGTACGTCGGCGCCTGGATGGTGCCGGACGGTCGAGGAGGTGAAAAGCAAAAGAGATGCCATTCTGAATTTATTTTTAAGAACAGTAGCGTACGATGTCTATGCGAGTTATCCTCGGTCTAGAGCGCAAACGCGGCTGACAAGTTTGACCACCTAATGAAAAGATACTTTGCAATCGAGCATGCGCAGCAGCAGTGCGAGGTGAGGCCATCGGACGGCTCCCGGCCGAGGAACCTTGACTCCTCTCCTGGAGGTTTCCACGCTCTTCGGATTTGACGTCCAGCGGGACGTGCAATGCCGCGGAAAACCCACGTGCGATCGGTATATACTGCACCCCTGATTCGGGGCTCCGGAACCGTCCCGAATTCACCTTTCCAATCGCCGGAACCGGGCTGAAACTGATGGTTGCATCCGACGACGTTGTCGCGCGGACCAAGAAATGGATCTCCGAGGTTGTGATGGGATGTCGCATGTGTCCCTTTGCGGCAAAAGAGTTCAATCGCGGCGCAATACACTATCGAGTCTTAATCGACTCCGACATGGAAGCCTGCCTCGAGGCCTTTCTCGAAGAGTGCCTTCGCCTCGATGAAGACCCGTCGATCGAGACAACGCTGTTGATCCTCCCCGGTGCTCTTCCGGATTTCGACGATTACCTGGAATTGGTCGCAATGGCGGAAGATCTTCTCGAAGCGAAAGGCTATGAAGGTCAGTATCAGGTTGCCGGATTCCATCCCGATTATCGGTTCGCCGATGCGCCCGAGGATGATCCTGCAAACTATACGAACAGATCGCTCTATCCGATGTTGCACCTGCTCCGCGAAGAGAGCATTGAACATGTGCTTGACCGATACCCTGATGCGGATGCTATCCCTGAAAGAAACATCGCATTCGCCCGCGAGAAGGGGCTTGACTATATGAAGGCGTTGAGGGATGCCTGTTTTTAAACCGCGCCCGGCGCGGTATGCGATGTTTTTGGATGGGATCGGTTTTGGCAGACGTAACGAGCGTTGGAGTCGGCGCGGTTTAAGAGATTAAAGACTATTAAATTTAAATCGCGTCTCACCGAGATCGAGGGCATCTCCAAAGCCAAATGCAAAATGAAAATGACGCATCGCGCTCTGGACGTGGTTTAGTTCGTTCTCGGCATGACCCGACGGGAGAACAGAATGAAAAATAACGAGCAAGACAACCTTCGCCAAGCGGTGCGCGATCGCTACGGTGCGACGGCACGAGCGGTGGCGGGAGGCGAGGGGGCCGATTGCTGCGCCCCGTCCTCTGCGGGCGGTTGTTGCGCGCCCGTGCCGATCCAATCGACCCTGCTCGGGTACAGCGAGGCCGAGACCGCCGCCGTACCCGAGGGTGCGAATCTCGGCTTGGGTTGCGGCAATCCCCAAGCGATCGCCGCGCTGAAGCCGGGTGAGACGGTATTGGATCTGGGCAGCGGCGCCGGGTTCGATTCTTTTCTCGCCTCCCGGCAAGTGGGCGAGACCGGTCGCGTCATCGGCGTCGACATGACACCGGAGATGCTGACCAAGGCGCGCAGCAACGCGGATGCGCACGCCGAGGCGGTCGGTTATCGGAACGTGGAATTTCGACTCGGCGAGATCGAGAACCTGCCGCTGGCGGATGGCTCGGTCGACGTCATCATCTCAAACTGCGTCATCAACCTGTCTCCGGACAAAGCCCGTGTCTTCGCGGAGGCATTTCGGGTGCTCAAGCCGGGCGGGCGACTGGCCATCTCGGACATCGTCGCGACTGCCGAGCTGCCGGAGGATCTCCGGTCGGACCTGTCGCTCTACACCGGGTGCATGGCGGGGGCGGCCCGGATCGATGTACTCGAGCAGATGCTGAAGGGTGCGGGATTCGATCAGGTGCGCGTGTCGCCGAAGGACGAGAGCCGGGACTTTATTCAGGACTGGGCCCCGGGAACGCCGGTCACGGATTATCTGGTCTCGGCGAGCATCGAGGCGAACAAGCCGGGCTAAACCGCGCCCGGAGCGGCATGCGTCGTTCTGATTGTGCGTTTGGCTTCGGAGATATCCTCGATCCCGGTGAGACGCGGTTTAGAATTTAATATTTTTTAATACTTTAAGCCGCGCCGGGCACGGTGCAACTGCGATCGGCGCGAGCGCGGCGAGCTTGCGCGGTCTCTTCAAAGGAGCTTGACCAAGGCCGCGAGCGCGGCGACTTGGCCCAGCATCAGCGGGACGATCCACTTCAGCAGATCGACCTTGGTGCGCTCGATCGCGGCATGGAGGTTGGCAATATCCTTCTGGACCTCGCTCCGTAGCTCGGCGATGTCCTTTTGGACCTCGCCCCGTAGCTTGGCGATCTCCTTGTGCATGTCCGCACGCAGCTCGGCGATCTCTTTGTGCATGTCCGCACGAAGCTCGGCGATCTCTTTGTGCATGTCCGCACGAAGCTCAGCGATGTCTTTCTTGAGCTCGCTTCTGACCTGCTCGATTTCCTTTTGGAGCCGCAGCTCGGATTCGCGGACATCCGACCGAAGTGCCACATCGCCGCCTCGCGGCCACTGTTGCTCCAAGGCATCGATGGTGTCGACGATGAGCCGAAAGCGCGTCGTATCGTCCGGCGCTTCGGTCAGGCTTTCATAGAGTCTCAGTGCGAGTCCCATGCGGTGATTCCGATATCGAGGTCCCGGGAGGCGAGCTAGCCGCCATCCGTCGCGGAAAAGCTTGCCGCGGGGCGGAGATTCTCGACGATGTCGAGGTTCTCGAGCTCCGCGGCACGCTCCGGCGAATAGCCCAAGGCACGATAATTCAGGATGCCGTTCGGCGAATGGCATTCGACGCAATCGCGGCCCACGGGTTGAATGCCGTGATTGATCATGAGCGAGCCCATCTGTCGCATCCATTTAGGCTCGACGTTCTCGAGCTTGCCGTCGACCAGCGGGTAATGGGTCTTCCATCCGCCGCTGACACCGAAATAGGCCATGAACTCGTCCATCATATAGAGCTTGAACGGCTCTTGATACATGCGCTGGACGATGGGATCTTGGATTGCCTGCTTCACGGACGCGGTCGTGTCTCCCGTCTCGTAGTAGGTCGCGTAATCGAACGGCAGAATCATGGCGCCGAACGGACCTTGATTTCCCATGTCTTCGTACATCATGGCGTTGAAGAGCTTGAAGGGATAGATGCGGCTTTCTCCGTCGTTCATATGCGCACGCAGGTTTTCATCCAGCATTCGGCGCCGCTTATCCAATTGCTCGGGCGTGAGCTGGGACAGCGGGTCGGTTGCGGCTTCGACATAGGCGTCCACGTCGATGTCGGGATAGGTCTTCTTCAGCTCGATCGCCTTCTCGCGCACGGCGGCGACGATCTCGGGATCATCGATCCGGGCCAGTTGCGCCATGAGCGGGTCGTACTCGGTCGAGCCGTTCGGATTGTTGCCCAGGGCGTTCGCAAGGAAGGTTCCGTTGCCGTTGAACCAGAGGAAGGTGAAGCCCTTGTTGACCTCGCCGGAGCGATAGATGTCGGTGGGCGTGAAGATGCCTTCCTCCGCATCCCACGTCGGGTGAACCCAGTCGCGAAGCACGACATTGTTCTCCTGAAGCTCCCTGATATGACAGGTCTCGCAGGCGATCCGATCCAGATGCCCGTTGAGCAACGCCTTGTGCTCGGAGCGGTTGTGCGGTGCGGCGGTGTGACAGGTGGTGCAGGAGACCTCGACATTCGGCAGATCGTTGGCGACGAGATCGACACCCATCCGGCCGCGCGGGATCTTGTGGCCTTCCGGAACATGGCAATCGGTGCATTGCAGACCGGCCGCGGCATGCACGTCGTCCTGCGGGCTGAACGGGTTGCCGCGTTTGGCGCCCGTATGAAGCAGGCGCTGGTTCTTATCGCCGAGTGCCTGTGCAGCCTCGTTGTGCAGATAGGCATCCCCGCCCATGTTGTGCTGATGACAGTTCAGACAGTTCTTGGTCGTCGAGCGCCCCACGGTGAGCGCGGCGCGCATCGTCCGGTCCTGATTCCAGCGCAATCCGACATCATCGCGGATCACATACCGTTGGTTCATGTCGTATTCGGTGGAATGACAGATCAAACAATCGATACCCTCTTTGGCAACATCGGGCACGTCGCCGATCGGCATCATCTTCTCGGTCGCCGGCTGATAGTTCCCGCCGATATGGCATTGGCCGCAGCCTTCGCTGCGTAATTCAACCTCGCCATGCGTCGCTTCGGGTCGACTCTCCACCAACGCCGCCCAGCCGGTCCAGGAGAAGCTGCCGGGGATCCCGCAGGCGCGGTTGATCTTGCCGACCGGGATCGGGCGACTGCCCTCTGCGTTCACCTGGCGCCCGTCGTAGCCGTAGGTCGAGAAGCCGCCGCCGCCGTCGCTTTGGAACTTGAAATGGACCGAGTTGACGATGTCGTCGAGTGTGTCGACCTCGGAGGTGCGCCCGTCGTGATGCCGGACCTTGATGGTGGCGTGACACTGCAGGCAGGTCTTGGGTCCTTCGTATTGCAGGATATTCGCATCACGAAAGTACTTGATATGCGTCGGCTCGTGCTCACGCATGAAGGACTGCGTGTTCATGAGCATCTCGACCTTGACCCGGCGGGCGAAGGCGCCGTCGTTTTGTCCGACGATCGCCTCGGCGGCCGCGCGGCGCGAGCTCAGCGAGAGCTCGGTCGCCATCGCTTCGAGCTCGGCCTCGCTGATCGGCTGACTATTGGCATAGGTCAAAGGCGCGTTTGATTTGCCCACATAGGCGTCGAAAGCGATCGGATACACCACCTTGTAGAGTACGAACAGGACAAGTAGTCCGACTGCAACCGTGATGAGGAGCCGACGTGCGTTCTTGGGTGTCAACAGGGTCTTGGCGAATGCGTTCATGGCGTCTCACGCGGGGCCGAAGCCGGGGTCTCTGGGCGGGGCGGGTCGTTTTCGCGATGCCAACCGGTGATCATGGCGCGGAGATTCGAGAAAACCGTCTCGCCGGTCGTGATGATATACATGTGCACCAAGAGAAAGAGTGCCAGAAGATAGCTGACGACGACATGGGTCATGGCAACGACCCAAACGCTGCCGAGACCGAACAGGGTCTCCGGCAGATAGACCGAATAGAGGAAGGCCCAGCCGCTGATGATGAGGATCGGCATCAGCCCGTACATGACGCCGAGATAGCTGAGCTGCTGAAGTGTGTTGAACTTCATGGCCTCGGTGACGTGGAATGGATGCGGCTCGAGCCGAAAGATTCCGATCATGTAGTAGCGCGTTTGGGCGATCAAATCCCCGATAAGCGTGCGAAACCGGACACGATAGTGGCGCGCATTCGCGCTCCTGGCATTCGCGACGACGAATCCGATCCAAGCGACGGTCAAAAGAATCCCGGCGGTATTGTGCACGACTCGCGCAGCGGCGAAGGGCATCAGCCAATCGGCTCCGGCGTAATGCATGCTGACCCCGGAGGCGACCAAGGTCAGGAACAAGAGCGCATTGATCCAATGCCAAAGCCGCAGCCAAGCCGGATAGAGATACAGCGATGTCATCATGCCCTCCTGTTCGCCCGACGGGCGAGATAGCGACCGACACCGTGCGCCGCCAGCAGCAGGACCACCAGGCCCATGATGATCAGGCTGAGTCGGTCGAGCGCCGGGCTCTTGCTCAATCCGACCACATAGGCCTCGTTGAAGACGGCCTTGGCGAGCAAGCCGCGGCGGGCAATATCGTCCTCCGATCGGAATTGATAGAGCCGCGCGAGGAGCTGCGGGTCGGAGGAGTGACAGCTCACGCAGTTCTTCTCGCTTTGCTCGGCGGGCAGAATGTCGTGATTCGCAAAGACGGCGGCAGGCGTGTGACAGTCGACACAACGCACCGATGCCCAGTGGGCGTCTCGGTTCGGCAGCCAGTCATGGCTCGTGTTCAATGGCGCGACGAGCTTCTCATGGCAAGACAGGCAGACCTCGTTGTGGTTCCGCACGATCTGGGCGATGGGCTCTCCCACCGCGGCCGGGCGGAAGCGATGCGGGTCGTGACAGGAGTGACAACTGAAGCCCGCGGCCTCCGGCGAGTCCGAGACCGCATGGACGCTGCGCTTGAACTCGGCATCGATGTCGACCCACCCTCGGCTCAGGTTCTGGTCTTCGTCTTCGTGGCACCCGATACAGTCCAGATCGCCGGGAGCAGGCCGGTCCGGATGCGGATAGCGACGATAGCTGCGGCGATGGCAGTCGATGCAGGCCAGCTCGCCGTGGACCGAGTGCGCGAGTGCTTCGCGATCGAGGGAGAGACCGACGATGTCGCTGTTCTCGGGGTTTCGATAGGCAAGGGTCGACATTGCATGACAGCGCAGACAGGCGTGCCGATCCGCAGCGGCTTCGGCGAGCTGGAGGTCGATCGCTTCGTCGGTGGTTTTTGGAGGCGCTACCTCGATCCCGTCGGCAGTTGCGCTCAAGGCCAACAGTCCGAGGCAAACGCCAAGCAGCAGTCGGGCCCGCGGGCTTGCCGGCCGGGCGCTCCGTTGTGGGTTTTCATCGTCTGGTCGGGCTTGGTCGATACCTTGGATCGCCCGACTGCGTGATGCTTTCATTTCACGTCCTGGTTGAGGCGTTCGGCTTGGATTCATCGCCGGCGCGCAAGACCGAAACCGCGTAGCCTGATCAATCGATGGCTTGGCCCGGGATGCAATCGTGACTGTCGTCTCGGTGCGCCGGTAGCCATCGAGCGCGCTCGCCATGGATTCAGGATCTTCCGATACAAATATCCGTTGAATTCGAAGTTTGAATCACCCGCTCGTCGCGGCCGAGCATGCGTTGAAGTGCCGTCAGCGATGTCGGGCTAAAATGCGAGATCTCATGACGGGGCAAGAGAAGCGGCTAACCCGGATCTTACGCGCACCGGAAATCCGATTCCAGAACTGCGGGCCGGCGTTCGGCCAAGTGCGGTGCCGACGGCGGCTTGATGTGAAATAACGCCTCGTAGTTTCGCGGAGCCGATCTCGTTTTCCCACCGCGACTCGTTTAGACTCCAGTGCCAGGTCGCCTGCTGGATCAAGGGCATCTTTTCGTCGAAAGCGCAAGGAGCTCAACGCGATGCCCAAGGTTCCCTACACCAGCGACAACCCTCCTGCCCGCGATTCCAATGTCGGCGGTGTCGAGCCGACTTCATCTGCGCGACCGTGCTTCGATGGTCCGCTGCCGTGCGACGCGCTCGACGCTGGACTTGCGGAGGCTGATTTCGATCCGGCCAAGCTGATCGAAGAGCTTCGGGTTTACCAGGCCGAGCTGGAAGTGCAGAACGCGGAGCTGCGTGAGTCTCAAGCGATCGCCGAAGTGGCTGTCGGTCGGTCGAGGGCATTTTTCGCGGGATTGCCGCTGGCCGCGCTGGTCATCGAGCGTTCCGGCATGATCCTCGAGGCGAGTGCCGAAGCCATGCGGCTGTTTCTCTTGGACGGTATTCGCGGTCGGCCCCGGTTTCTCGCAAGTCTCCTGGACAAGCGTTCCACCGCCCAGCTCGGGGAGGCGTTGGCGGCGGCCTCGTCGAATGGTTCCAGTGTCCAACACGAGGTGGTCTTTCGCACCTCGGACAACACGCCCTTCAAGGGCGAGCTCCACGTTGCTCGGTTGCCGACGCGTGATGCCGAGGCCATGGAGCTGGTTTGTGCAATCGTGGATCTCACGGAGCCCTTGGCTCAAGCGGAGGCGATCAAATCCGCGCATCGGGCCTTGGCGGAGAGCGAGCATCGCTATCGCATCCTTGCGGACTACTCGTTGGATTGGGATTATTGGGTGGGCTCCGACGGACACTATCGCTATGTTTCCCCGGCTTGTCGCACGCTGACCGGCTATCCGCCCGAGGCATTCCTTGCCGACCCTGACCTTTTCCGGCGTTTGCTCCATCCGGACGACCGCATGGCATGGGATCGTCACCACGTCGATACCTATTCTCCGGCCAACGGATCCCACACGAAAATGCGGTTGCGGCTGATCGAGCAGTCGGGACAGACACGCTGGGTCGAGCACCAATGCCAAGCAGTCTACGACGACGGCACCTATTCGGGTCGCCGCGGTGTCAATCGGGATATCACGGCGCGCCACGCAGCGGAGCGGAGCGCAGAGCGGATGTCGCGTTTGTACGACACCCTGAGCCATTCCAACCGCGCCATGGTTCGCATCCATGATCCCGCCGCATTCTCGATGCAGATCGCCCGGATCGCCGTCGAGCATGGTGGATTGGTGGCCTGCGCCATCTATGGTTTCGAGGTTGACGCAGATTATCTTTCGCTGCTGGGCAGCCACGGTACGGACCCCGGATGTCTTGCGGGGGTTTCGCTTGCGGAGGACGGTCCGGAGGGATTGCTTCACGGACTGGTGGCGGCGATGCATGGCAAGCCCGCCCGATGCGCGGACTGTCGGCTTGGTGACAAGACTCCGTGCGCAGGCGGCGAGTCGTCCAGTCAGGACATCGGCAGCTGCGTAGCCTTTCCGTTGCGAGAGCAAGAAAGGATTGTCGGCGTTATCGTCTTCTATGCGGGCGATGCGGACTTCTTCGATCCGCAGGTGAACGGGCTCTTGGAAGAGATGGCGATGGACGTGTCCTACACTCTGGAGCACGTCGCGAGCGAAGCCGCCCTCGCCGAGAGCGAACGCCACTATCGCTTGTTGGCGGACCATGCGACCGACATGATTTCGGTGCACGATGTCGAGTCACGTTACCTCTATGTATCACCGGCGTGTCGGACGCTGCTTGGCTTCGATGCGGAGGCGCTATTAGGCAAAAGCGCCTACGACTTCATCCATCCGGAGGACCATGCCCTGCTCGCCGCGCAACAGCGAGCCGGGCTTGAGGCGGGTGTTTCGGCGCCGCTGCCGACGCTTCGGTATCGGCTTCGTCGGGCGGACGAAACCCATATCTGGGTCGAGACGACCTCTCGACAGTGCCGTGCCGAGGCGGGTGGTGAGCTGACATTGGTCGCCACGACCCGCGACATAACGGAGCGACGCGAGGCCGAGGAGCGACTGAGGCAGGCAGCTCGCGCTTTCGAAAGTGCAGCCGAAGGCGTCACAGTGACGGACGCACGGGGCAACATCGTCTCGGTGAATCTTGCCTTCACCGAGATCACCGGCTACAGCGAGGCCGAGGTTCTCGGGCAAAATCCGAGGATTCTTCAATCCGGGCGCCACGGCCGGGCCTTTTACGAAGGGATGTGGGCCAGTATCGGGACGACGGGTCGGTGGTGCGGCGAGCTCTGGAATAAGCGCAAGAACGGGGAGATTTATCCCGAGTGGATGACGATCGCGAGCGTCTACGATGACGTGGGAACCTTGACGAACTACGTCGCGGTGTTCGCCGACATCTCGGCTCTCCGGGAATCGGAGTCGCAGCTTGTCTTTTTGACTCATCACGATGCACTCACGGGTCTGCCGAACCGCGTACTCTTGCGAGACCGTCTGGAGCATGCGATCGCGCACGCTGCGCGGGCGCGGTCCCCGTTGGCTGTTCTGCTGGTCGATTTGGACCGCTTCAAGACAATCAACGAGACCTTGGGGCACCCTGCGGGCGATAGCCTTCTACAGCAGGTCGCCCGGCGTTTAGCCTCTCGAATTCGCGGCGGCGATACCCTGGCGCGCCTCGGCGGGGACGAATTCGTTGTCTTGTTGGAAGATGGCGTCAGCGAGCGTCGTGCCGGTGTTTTCGCCGCAAACCTGCTGAGCGTTTTTGCAGAACCGCTCACTCTGGACGACCGCAAACTCTACGTCACCGTGAGCATCGGTATCAGCCTGTTTTCTTCAAACGGCGAAACCGCCGACGACCTCCTGCGGCACGCCGACACGGCCATGTACACGGCCAAGGAGATGGGCCGAAACACCTACCAGTATTACGAGCCCGACCTGACCGCGAGTGCGTTCGATCGCCTGCGTCTCGAGAACGACCTTCGTGCGGCGGTGCGCCGAGGCGAGCTGTTGGTCCACTACCAGCCCCAAATTCAGCTTTCGACCGGTCGACTCGCCGGTGTCGAGGCGCTGGTTCGTTGGCAGCATCCCGAGCAGGGACTGCTGGCTCCCGGGTGTTTCATCTCGGTTGCGGAGGAGATGGGCATCATCGACGAGATCGGCGTCTGGGTTCTGCGTGCCGCGTGCGTTCAGATGATGGATTGGGACGCATCCGGCCTGTCGGTTCCGCGGGTGGCCGTCAACCTCTCTGCGCAGCAACTGGGTCGTGACTCGCTGGTGGGCCAGGTGAGCGACATCCTGGAAGAGACCGGACTGGCGCCGGCCAGGCTCGAGCTGGAGCTGACCGAGTCCATGATCATGCAAAGGGCCGACCGGGCGATCGACGCATTGCGCGGACTCCGTGCTCTGGGCATCGCGATCGCCGTCGACGATTTCGGGACCGGCTATTCCTCCTTGGGTTATATCCGGCAATTGCCTCTGAATCGTCTGAAGATCGACGCGTCTTTCGTTCAAGACCTGGATGCCGCCGAGGACGGCGGCATGATTGCTCGTGCGATTATCGGGCTCGGAAAGAGTCTAGGCCTGGAGGTGATCGCCGAAGGCGTCGAGCGCGAGGCGCAGAATGCGTTTTTGCGCCGGGAGGGATGTGACATCGGGCAGGGTTATCTCTACGGCCGACCGATGCCGGCTGCGGACCTATGCGCATCCTGGGGCAGTTCTCCGGCTGGATAGATCGGCAGGGCGGCTTTGTCGGGGCTTGGCGCCGAAGTTCTGCTTGGAGGCTGGAAGCCGGTCGCTCTTTCTAGCATGATCGGCAGCATCCAGTCTTGTTTCGACAGTAAGGAGTCCGGCATGACCACCAGGCACGACGGGGAGACCCGTACTCAAAACCGTCATCTCCTGGATTGGGTGACGCAGTTGGCCGAGCTCTGCCAACCCGATCGCGTCTATTGGTGCGACGGTTCTCAAGAGGAGTACGACCGACTCTGCACCGAGATGGTCGATGCCGGTACCTTCGTCCGGCTCAATCCCGAGACGCATCCAAACAGCTTCCTGGCCCGCTCACACCCGAGCGATGTCGCGCGGGTCGAGGACCGCACTTTCATCTGCTCGCTGCGCGAGGAAGATGCGGGGCCCACCAACAACTGGCTCGAGCCTCGTAAGGCGAAGGCGCTGCTCAAGGGGCTGTTCAAGGACTGCATGCGCGGGCGCACGCTCTATGTGATCCCCTTCAGCATGGGTCCGATCGGCTCGCCGATCGCGCATATCGGTGTGCAGGTCACGGATTCGCCCTATGTGGTGGTGAATCAGCGGATCATGACCCGGATGGGCCAGCGGGTGCTCGACGCACTGGGCGATCACGGGGACTTCGTCCCCTGCGTGCACTCGGTCGGCGCACCCCTGCAACCCGGCGAGCAGGATGTGCCCTGGCCCTGCGCGAACAGCATCGAGGATAAATACATCGCCCACTTCCCGGAGACCCGCGAGATCTGGTCTTTCGGCAGCGGCTACGGCGGCAATGCCCTGCTCGGGAAGAAGTGCTTCGCACTGCGCATCGCCTCGGTCATGGCGCGTGACGAAGGTTGGCTGGCCGAGCATATGCTCGTGATGGGCGTGGAGTCGCCCGAGCACGAGAAGCGCTATGTCGCCGCCGCCTTCCCGAGCGCCTGCGGCAAGACCAACTTTGCCATGCTCATTCCGCCCAAAGGCTTCGAGGGCTGGAAGATCACCACGGTCGGCGACGACATTGCTTGGATCAAGCCCAATCCCGCCGACGGGCGCTTTTACGCGATCAACCCCGAGTACGGCCTGTTCGGGGTGGCGCCGGGGACGAACGAGGACTCCAACCCCAACGCCATGGCGGCACTGCGCGCGAATGCCATCTTCACCAACTGCGCGCTGGCCGACGATGGTTCCGTCTGGTGGGAGGGCATGACCAAGGAGCCGCCCGATCACCTGATCGATTGGAAGGGCGAGGACTGGACGCCGGGTTGCGGTCGGCACGCGGCCCATCCGAATGCACGCTTCACCGCGCCTGCCTCGGCATGCCCCTCGATCGATCCGGAATGGGAGAACCCCAAGGGCGTGCCCATCAGCGCCTTCCTGTTCGGCGGCCGGGTCAGTCGGCATTTCCCGCTGGCGTTTCAGAGCTACAACTGGGAGCACGGGGTCTATCTGGCCGCGACCATGGGGTCGGAGGCCACCGCGGCGGCGATCGGGCAGGCGGCCGTGCGGCGCGATCCCATGGCGATGCTGCCCTTCTGCGGCTACAACATGGCGGACTATTGGCGGCATTGGCTGCGGATCGGGCGGCGCTGTGTCTCCACCCCGCCGCGGATCTTCCGCGTCAATTGGTTCCGTAAGGACGATCACGGGCGCTTCATCTGGCCGGGCTTCGGCGAGAACATGCGTGTGCTCGAATGGATCGTCAAACGCTGCAACGACAAGGGCTCGGCGGTCGAGAGTCCGATCGGCTGGATCCCGGACTACGAGGCTTTCAACTGGGACGGGCTGGATTTCGATCGCGAGCGCTTCTACTCGATCATGAACATCGATCGCGAATCGGCGCGACTGGAGACCCATGATCAGGAGGAGCTCTTCACGCGCTTCGGGGATCATATGCCGCGCGAGCTCGAGAGCGAGCGCGAGCTTCAGCTCGCCAGGCTCTTTCACTCCCCGGCGCTTTGGGATCTTTCCAGCACCAAGAGGTCCTGATCGGGTGCCGAGCCGATCCTTCGCGGCCGGTCCGTCGAGGCTGTTTGCGTCCCTGTCGCCCGTGCGGCTTAAGCGCTCGGGCAAGGACGCAAGTGCAGATCGAGCCGCCCGTGTCGTCGCGGCCTTACCGGCCTATCAGGTCGCACTCTGGCCCGACGGCTGGGAGCTCGGTGCGGGCGGCGAGGTGGCGGTGCGCGACACCCATGCCATGGCCGAGGCGCGGCGCTGGTATGTACTGGCCGATCGCGGGGCCGGCGCACCGTGCATGAATCGGACGATGCGCCTCTATGGCACTTTTGTTCCGCGCTCGGTCGTGGCGTTGGCAGGTCAACGGTTTGCGTCGGAGTCCGTGGCCTCGGTAGCCGTACAGCTTGTGGCGGGGGAGTGGATCGCGCAGCGGCGGGAGCAGCTGTTGGCTGCCCCGGAGGAGGCAATCCGCGCGAGGCGGCTCGGTTGGACCGGTTCCCGGCACGCCGCTGATCCGGGCAGCGATGCGATAGGCGCTTGCGTGACCGAGGTCCTCGCCGAGTGCCTGCAGGAAGGGCTCATCCCGGCCGCAGGCTACGACCTGAAGGTGCGTCCGGACGACGGTTTCGGGATTCGCGGTTATCGCTGCCTGATCACCGTGGATCTGGACAGCTCGGCACGCGCGCGATTTCGCGAGGTGATTCAGACGGCCTTGGTGCCTTGGAATCGCGCCGTGGTGCGCGACGGCCTGGCCCATCCGCTGATCAAGTTCGAGGTGCGGCCTCGCCGGTGACCGGCGTGCTCATCGTGCGGTGCGACAAACCGGTAGGGTGGACAAGCGCAGCGCAGTCCACCGAACTCTGCTCCGGCGCTGGTGGACTGCGCTGCGCTTGTCCACCCTACAGCGCTTGTCCACCCTACAGCGCTTGTCCACCCTACAGCGCTTGTCCGCCCTCCGAAAGCCTCAGAGTGTCTTTGCCTGCTCCGCCAGATAGATCCAGGTATCGATGACGGTATCCGGGTTGAGCGAGATGCTGGTGATCCCTTGCTTGAGCAGCCAGTCGGCGAAGTCCTTGTGATCCGACGGGCCCTGACCGCAGATGCCGACATACTTGCCTTGGGCGCGGCACGCGGCGATCGCCATCGACAGCATCTTCTTCACGGCCGGGTCGCGCTCGTCGAAGCTCTCGGCGACTAGGCTCGAGTCGCGATCCAGGCCCAAGGTGAGCTGGGTCATGTCGTTGGAGCCGATCGAGAAGCCGTCGAAATACTCCAGGAATTCCTCGGCCAACACGGCGTTGGAGGGCAGCTCGCACATCATGATGAGCCGCAGCCCGTTCTTGCCGCGCGCAAGTCCCTGCTCGGCGAGCGCCTCGACGACCGCCTTGGCCTGTTTGAGCGTCCGCACGAAGGGGATCATGATCTCGACGTTGGTCAGACCCATGTCGTCGCGCACGCGCTTGAGCGCCTCGCATTCGAGCTCGAAGCAGTCCTTGAAGTTCTCCGCCACGTAGCGCCCGGCACCCCGGAATCCGATCATAGGGTTTTCTTCTTCCGGCTCGTAGCGGGTCCCGCCGACCAGGTTGGCGTATTCGTTGGACTTGAAGTCCGACATGCGCACGATGACGGTGTTGGGCGCGAATGCCGCGGCCAGGGTCGAGATGCCTTCGGCGAGCTTGGCAATATAGAACTCGCGCGGGCTGGTATAGGCGGCGATCCGTGGTGCGATCTTGGCCTTGAGGTCCGCCGGGAGCTGGTCGAATTCGAGCAGCGCCTTGGGATGGATCCCGATCATGTTGTTGATGATGAATTCCAAACGTGCCAGACCGATACCGGCGTTCGGCGTCGCCGCGAAGGCGAAGGCGCGGTCCGGGTTGCCGACGTTCATCATGATCTTCACCGGGATCTCGGGCATGGCCGAGAGCTCGACGGTCTTGTAGTCGAACGCCAGCTTGCCGTCGTAGATGAGACCCGTGTCGCCCTCGGCGCAGCTGACGGTGACGAGCTGGCCGTCCTGCACCACATCGGTCGCGTTGTTGCAGCCGACCACGGCCGGCACGCCCAGCTCGCGGGCGATGATGGCGGCATGACAGGTGCGCCCGCCGCGGTTGGTGACGATGGCCGCCGCGCGCTTCATGACCGGCTCCCAGTCGGGGTCGGTCATGTCGGTGATGAGCACGTCGCCGGCTTCGACACGGTGCATGTCGGCGATACTCGAGACGATCTTGGCCGCGCCGGCGCCGATGCGGCTGCCGATACTGCGCCCGGTGGTCAGCACCGGCCCCTTCTCGCGCAGCACATAGCGCTCGATCACGTTGCCCGAGCGGCTCTGTACGGTCTCGGGACGCGCCTGCACCACATAGAGCTTGCCGTCGTTGCCGTCTTTCGCCCATTCGATGTCCATCGGGCGTCCGTAGTGCTGCTCGATCAGGACGGCCTGTCGTGCGAGCTGCTCGATCTCGGCATCCGTGATGCTGAACAACGGGCGCTCGGCCTCGGGGACGTCCTCGGTGCGCACCGGGCTCTTGGCGCCGGGAGCGGCGTCGTAGACCATGCGGATCGCCTTGTCGCCGACGCTGCGGCGCAGAATGGCGGGGCGTCCGGCGGCCAGCGTGGGCTTGTGGACATAGAACTCGTCCGGGTTGACCGCGCCCTGCACGACCATCTCGCCGAGCCCGTAGCTCGAGGTAATGAAGACGGCGTCGCGGAAGCCCGATTCGGTATCCAGCGTGAACATGACGCCGGAGGCGGCCAGATCGCTGCGCACCATGCGCTGGATGCCGGCCGAGAGGGCGACATTGCGATGCTCGAACCCCTGATGCACGCGATAGGAAATGGCCCGGTCGTTGAACAGGGAGGCGAAGACCTCCTTGATCCGGTGCTTGATGTTGTCCAGACCCTCGACGTTCAAGAAGGTCTCTTGCTGACCCGCGAAGGAGGCGTCGGGCAGATCCTCCGCGGTTGCCGAGGAGCGCACGGCCCAAGACACCGCGGCGGTCCCGGCATCGGCGGTCAGACGGGCGAAGGCGTCGTCGATCGCCGCCTCCAGTGCGGCCGGGAAGGGCTGCTCCATGACCCAGCCGCGGATGCGCGGACCGGCTTGGGAGAGGGCCGTGACATCGTCGACGTCCAATGCGTCGAGAACCGTTTGGATGCGCTCGTCAAGTCCGTCTTTGGCGAGAAACTCGCGGTAGGCATCCGCGGTCGTAGCGAACCCGCCCGGCACCTGAACACCCAAATCGGTGAGGTTCTGGATCATCTCGCCGAGCGACGCGTTCTTGCCGCCGACGACGGGGACGTCGTCCATTCCGAGCTCGCTCAGCCAGCGGACATAGTCGGTCATCTTGATCGTTCTCCAATTGCGGGTATGTCGGGCGGAACCGATCGGAACCGATCGGAGCCGATCGGAGGCGGACGGAACCGACGCGGTGCCGTTGTGCCGCAGGTATGCGACGCTCGGGTCGGGCGGCGCATCGGATCGGACCGCGCAAGGCTGCGCGCGCGAAGACCCGTCTGAGCGTTCCGACGTAACGCGGCAATATAACCTACTTCGAAAATGGTCGCCTTCGGTCTGAGTCAATGTTGAGGATTGATAGGGCGATGTCTGTCGGCGCCCCGGGACCCTGCCGACGATCGGGACGCCCGTGCCGGCATCGGGATGCCGACTTACGGGTCGGCGTGCAGGGTGCGGTGAGGTACGAACCGCACCGAGCGACGACCGGACCGGGCATCGGTGCGGTTCCTTCGTCACCACACCCTACATCCCGGCTCTATTTCACGGCCCCGGCAGGGTGCGTCGGGGTGATGCAGACGGTCTCATCGGCAGCCCGGCGGTGGCTTTGTGCTCAATCGCCGTGTCGCGGGCGGTAGCTGTCCGGGATCAGGATGGTCGGTGTACGTTGGGTCGCGTCCTTGTCCGGAAAATCCAGGGTGTAATGCAGCCCGCGGCTTTCGCGCCGGCGCAGTGCCGATTGGATGATCAGGTCGGCGACCTCGAGCAGGTTGCGCAGCTCGATCAGGTCGTTGCTGACCCGGAATCGGCTGTAATACTCGATGACCTCTTGTTGGAGCAGGTCGGCGCGGCGTTTGGCGCGGCGCAGGCGTTTGTTTGTGCGCACGATGCCGACGTAGTCCCACATGAAGCGACGCAGCTCGTCCCAGTTGTGTGTCACCACCACCTCTTCGTCCGGCTCGGTGACCCGGCTCTCGTCCCAGGGTTGCACCTCGGGCGGCTCCGGAATGTCGTTCATCAGGCGTGCGATGTCTTCGGCCGCCAGCTCGGAGTACACCAGGCACTCGAGAAGGGAGTTGCTCGCCATCCGGTTCGCGCCGTGCAGGCCCGTGTAGGCGGTCTCGCCGCTGGCATAGAGGCCGGGCAGGTCGGTGCGGGCGCGCTCGTCGACCATGACGCCGCCGCAGGTGTAATGTGCGGCCGGAACGACCGGAATGGGATCGGTGGTGATGTCGATTCCGAGCTCGAGGCAGCGCTGGTGAATGGTCGGAAAGTGCTCGATCACGAAGTCGGCCGGCCGGTGCGAGATGTCCAGATAGACGCAGGCGGTACCGAGCCGCTTCATCTCGTGGTCGATGGCGCGTGCCACGATGTCGCGCGGGGCGAGTTCGGCACGCGGATCGAACCGCGGCATGAAGCGCTCCCCGTCGGGCAGCAACAGACGCGCGCCTTCCCCGCGCAGTGCCTCGGTGATCAGAAAGGATCGCGCCTCGGGGTGGTAGAGGCAGGTCGGGTGAAACTGCATGAACTCCATGTTCGCCACGCGACACCCGGCTCGCCAGGCCATCGCGATGCCGTCGCCGGTCGAAACATCCGGATTACTGGTGTAGAGATAGACCTTGTTTGCGCCCCCGGTTGCCAAGACGACAAAACGTGCAAGGTGGACTTCGACCTGGCCCGTGCCCAAATCCAGGATGTAGGCGCCGAGACAGCGGTGGTTTGTCTTGCCGGGGCGATGCTTGGAGGTGATGAGGTCGACGGCGATGTGCTGCTCGAAGAGTGTCGTGTTCGGCTTGCCGCGCACCTGTGCCTCGAGCGTTGTCGCCACGGCACGGCCGGTCGCATCGGCGGCGTGGATGACCCTGCGATGGGTGTGGCCGCCTTCGCGCGTGAGGTGATAGCCGCCCGTCGATGCGCTGGCCTCGTCACGTGTAAACTCCACACCCTGATCGAGCAGCCAGCGGATGTTGTCCGGTCCGCGCTCCACGATGTGCCGGACCACGCGGCGGTCGCAGAGTCCGGCGCCGGCCTTGAGGGTGTCCTGCACGTGCGATTCGATCGAGTCGGTCGCATCCAGCACGGCCGAGATACCGCCTTGCGCATAGAGCGTGCTTCCTTCCCTGAGCTCGCGCTTGGAGATGACGGCGACCGAAAGGTCGTCGTGCAGGCGCAGTGCGAGGCTGAGTCCCGCGGCGCCGCTGCCGAGAATCAGGACGTCGTGGCGGTGAGGCGTAGCTTGCATGGTCGGAACCTTCACATTAGGGGATCGGACAGGCATGAGTGGACCGGAACAGGCGCCGAGGTCGGACGGATCGAGGTTCGGCGTCGTCATGATCCTCGATCTCGAAGGTGATCGGGTTGAGTTTGGGCGATTCGCGCGGTTCGCCGTAAACTCACCCATTTCATGGGCGGGATCAAGGTTTGTCGCTTTATTTGAGGGGCCTCGGCCGCACGTGAGGGTGCTCACGAACTTCCGAATCGGGGAATTGTCAATGCCAACGGAATCGCTGGTCAGCAGCGCCAAGGCTCGTGTCCATGTCTGAGCGCACCGCCGATCAGGAGCTAGTGGCGCGCGCCCAGAACGGAGACAAGCGCGCTTTCGACTTGCTGGTGTTGAAGTATCAGCAAAAGGTGGCAAACCTGATCTCCCGGTATGTCCGCGATCCGAGCGAGGTGATGGACGTCAGTCAGGATGCCTTCCTGAAGGCATACCGTGCACTTCCGGCGTTTCGCGGCGAGAGTGCCTTCTACACCTGGCTCTATCGTATCGCGGTGAACACGGTGAAGAACCACCTGGTGGCGCAGGGGCGTCGCCCCCCGGGGGACGACGTCGAGGCCGAAGTCGCCGAGCAGATGGACATGGGTGTTCGCCTGCGGGATTCCGGAACGCCCGAGCGGCTTGCGTTGACCGAGGAGATCGCACAGACCGTTCAACGCGCGCTCGACGACCTGCCCGACGATCTGCGCACGGCCATCGTGCTGCGCGAGTTGGAGGGCATGAGCTACGAAGAGATCGCGACCGCGATGGCTTGCCCGATCGGCACCGTGCGCTCACGTATCTTTCGTGCCCGCGATGCAATCGACAAGCGGTTGCGGCCACTCCTCGAACCATGACGGCTCGGCGGCGTCAAATCGGCAGCGAGCGGCTGCGTCGGGCGTTGTCCGGCGCGCCTGTCGGCACCTTCGCAGGAGACGTGAGGTCGAAATCCTCGGACGACGATGTCCATCCAGTCAATGAATTCTCAGCCAAGGCATGAAGCAATGAGCGACGAGCTACGACAACGCATTTCCGAGCTTCAGGACGGCGAGCTCGATCCCGCCGGCACCGCGCGACTAGTCGATGCCATCGCGGGCGATCCGGACTTACGAGGCACATGGGAGCGCTACCACGCGATCGGTTCGGCAATTCGCGGAGAGGCCGTTCATGCATCGCGTCGTCCTGTTGCGGACCTGGTTCGCGAGCGCGTCGCGCGCGAGCCGACGGTCTTGGCCCCGCGCCGCGGCGACCCGAAGCGGTCGACGAGCAGGAGACCGATCGCCGGCATGGCACTTGCCGCTGCAGCTGCCTTTCTCGCGGTTTTCGTTGTCCCTGGCCTGTTCGACGGCGTGAGCTCGCTCCCGAGCATTCCTGCGACGGCACCGACCTTCGCCGCGCAACAAGACGTCGTCGTGATCCCGGCGAAGCGCTGGGATTTGGAACACCCCGAGCTGATCAACAAACTCGATCTTTTCCTCGTTACCCACCAAGAGACTGCCCCGACAACCGGGGCCAAGGGCATGCTGCCTTATGCGACCTTTGTCGGTTATGAAGCGGGTCGTTGAGCCGAGGCTCCCGGCCCGGCTGGGCATATTCCTCGTGCTCTCGCTCGTGGTCCAGGCGAGCCTCGCGGATGACACGATCGAGCGTGCGAGCGATTTGCTCCGGCGGATGGCCGACGCGCTGAGGTCGCTCAATTACGAGGGGACCCTGGTGTACTCTCACGAGAACCGGCTTGAAGCCCTTCACTTGGTCCACCGCTACGAGGAAGGCCAGGTTCAAGAGCGGTTGCTCTCCCTGAACGGACCGGTGCGGGCAGTGACTCGCGAACCCGATCGGGTCATGTGCGTGCTGCCGGACGGGCATCCGATCTCGGTGAAGCGTCCATCCGGCGCAGGCGGGCTCCTGAACACCGACGGCATCTCGCCGGAGCAGCTCGGTGAGTTCTATCGCATCGAGATCCAAGGCATCGCGCGCGTTGCCGGCCGTGATACGGAGGTGGTCGGTATCATCCCGCGCGACGATTTGAGGTACGGGTATCGGTTCTACGTCGATCAGGAGACCTTCCTTCCGCTGAAGTCCGATCTCATCGACAGCAACGGCGCGTCGCTGGAGCAGTTGATGTTCACCGCCATCACGGTCGACACGGAGGCCCCGGCCGCCCCGGCGCAGGTCGAGGTCGAGGCAGACGCTCTGCGGCGCGCTCCCGTCGCCCGCGTCGAAGGACGCTGGCGCTTCGACGAGCCTCCGCCGGGCTTTCAATTGGTGAGCCAGGGCGTGATGGATCATCCGAGCGGTGCGGCCGTCGAGCATTTTCTCTTCACCGATCGGCTTTCGGCCTACTCGGTCTACATCGAGGACGACACCCGGGACGGTCTAAGCGGATCGACCCACATCGGTGCCGTACATGCCGCCGGGCGGCAGATCGACGGCTACCAGATCACCGCTGTCGGCGAGGTTCCGTCCGAGACCGTTCAGGCGGCGGTGCTCAGTGCTCGACGCGTCGAGAAAGCCCCGCGATGATCGAAGAAGCGGGTGTCGTCGTCTCGACCGAGGGCCGCTATGCCTTGGTTCGGGTCGAGCGCCGAACGGTCTGCGGCGGATGCGCGGCGCAGGGTGCCTGCGGAACATCCCTGATCGAGCGCTTTTTCGGGCGCAGCTCGACGCAGGTTCGAGCCTTGAATCAGGCGCAGGCATCGGTCGGCGAGCGCGTGATGCTCGGGATCTCGGAGCGGGGTCTCCTCTCGGCGTCGTTTGCAGTCTATTTCGTGCCCTTGGTCGGTCTGCTCGGTGGTGCGTTCGCGGGAGAGGCCCTGCTTGCCGGAACGGCCGAAAGCGCTTGGACTGACGCGGCGGCACTGCTCGGTGCGGCGTTCGGCTTCGCTCTGGCGTTGTTCTGGCTACGCGGCTACAGTGCGCGATCTCGGAACCGTTCCGAGCAGCATGCGGTCGTGTGTCGGATCGAGCGGAGCCCGCCGGTCCAGATCCTTCCCTGGCCCTGAACCGCAGCGTAACCGCGACGGCCGGCGACGCGTGCGCTCGGCGAACCAAACCGAAGGTGTAAAGCGGCCCGGCCCGGCAGCGGTGCTTGTTTCGGCACCGTCCAAATTCTCTCCCGTCACATCCGGCACCGCCGCGGTCGCGGCGGCCGTCCGATCGAATCCATCTATTCCGGAGCGTCCATGCGTCCCATACCAACCTTCTCCTTCGCCCTCGCGGCATTGGTCTGCGGCGCGCTCATGCCCGGTCTTGCGGCCAGCCGCATGCTTCCCGACTTCGTGGATCTGGTCGCCGAGAACGCGCCCTCGGTCGTGAACATCAGCACCAAGCAGGCGCCGGTGACGGTCGAGCAGTTGCCCGAGTTTTCCGTTCCCGACCTACCGGAAGACAGCCCCTTGCAGGATTTCTTCCGGCATTTCTTCGGTGAGGACGGCGAGCTCCCGAATGATTACCTTCCGTCTCGCTCGCTCGGATCGGGGTTCATCGTCTCGGCCGACGGATTCGTGTTGACCAACGCCCATGTCGTGGAGGGTGCGGAAGAGATCATCGTGCGCACCAGCGATCGGCGCGAATTCGTGGCCTCGCTGGTCGGAACGGACAAACGCAGCGACATCGCGCTGCTCAAGATCGAAGGGGAGGGGCTCCCGGCGGTGAAGATCGGCACGGCTCAGGAGCTCAAGGTCGGCGAATGGGTTTTGGCGATCGGCTCTCCTTTCGGGTTCGAGTCATCGGCCACGGCAGGCATCGTCAGCGCCAAGGGCCGCAGCCTTCCCACCGAAAACTACATCCCCTTCATCCAGACCGACGTGGCCATCAATCCGGGAAACTCGGGCGGGCCGCTGTTCAATCTCGACGGCGAGGTGGTCGGCGTCAACAGCCAGATCTACAGCCGCACGGGCGGCTTCATGGGGCTCTCGTTCTCGATCCCGATCGACGTCGTGATGGACGTGGTCGATCAGCTCCAGACCAAAGGCCGGGTCAGTCGCGGTTGGCTCGGCGTCTTGATTCAGGACGTCACGCGCGAGCTGGCCGAGAGCTTCGGCATGAAGCAGCCCCGCGGCGCACTGGTGGCCCAGATCCTTCCGGGGAGCCCTGCCGAGGGGGCGAAGGTCCTGCCGGGCGATATCATCGTCACCTACAACGGACGCGACATCCTGACCTCGAGCGCATTGCCTCCCATGGTGGGGATTACGCCGGTCGGCGATCGGGTGAAGCTGCAAGTGCTCAGAGGCGGCGAGCTGGTCGATCTCGAGGTCGAGATCGGCGAGCTGCCCGAGGAGGATCAACTCGCCGCGCGGTCGAGCGAGCCGGAGAAGGCGTCTGCGAATCGGATCGGCCTCTTCGTGAGCGAGCTCACGCCCGAGCAACGCGAGCAGCTCTCGGTCACGGGCGGCGGCGTGCTGGTGGACGACGTCGAGCGCGGGCCCGCGGAACAGGCGGGGCTGAGCTCGGGCGACGTGATCCTGATGCTCGATAACCAGACCGTGCAGGATTTGGCCGGCTTCAACAGGATCCTCGATGCGATCCCGTCCGGTCGGTCGGTAGCGGTTCTCGTGCAACGTGGAGACGGACGCATGTTCCACGCGATACGGGTCCCTTGAGGGTCTCCGAGACCGTGTCCCGAAAGCCGATCGACGGCCCCTCCCGAGAGAGGCCGAAGAGCCCGCCTGGCTAGCGCTCGGCTTCGGCCTCCTCCTTGATCTCGGGGCCGAGCAGGATGGCGATCGGGCGCGTATGCGGGCTCGCGTCCAGTGCGATGATCAGGGTTGCGGTGAGCGGTACCGCGAGGAACATGCCGACCGTGCCGAACAACCACCCCCAAAACAACAAGGCGATGAAGACCGCCAGCGTCGAGATCCCCAGCCCTTTGCCCATGATCCTGGGCTCCAGGACATTGCCGATGACCGTATTGATGACGAGATAGCCGACAGCCACCCAGATGGCGGTGGACACATCCACCTGCACCAGCGCGAGCAGGGTCGCCGGGATCATCATCACGATGTTGCCCACCACGGGGATGAAGTTCAGGAAGAAGGCCATTACCGCCCAAAGGATGGCAAAGTCAATGCCGAGAAACCACAGCCAGAGCCAGACGCACACGGCCGTTCCCAGGCTGGTGAGACTCTTGATCAGCATGTAGCCCTTGATCGCGTCCAACAGCCGTTTCAGGCGCGCATCGCCTGCCTCGGTCATCCGAAAGGCGACCTTCAGCTTGGCCGGAAGCGAATTGGCCTCGAGCAGGATGAAGACGACGGCGAGCAGCACCAGCAGTCCGGTGGCGAAGAACCCGCTCGCATTGGACAAAAGATACCGAACGGCGACCCCGACCTTGTTCGGGTCCAGCAAATCCGGGATCGCTTCGCGCGAGCCGCCGACGCCGACGCCTTCCATCCAGCCTCCGAGCTGATCGCTCAGCAGCATAAAGCGCTCTTGATAGGTCGGCAGGCTGTCCCTGAAGCCCTCGATCGCCCCCGTGGTGACCAGGGCCAGGAGACTGCCGACATCGAGCAGCACGAAGATGATGACCGCCATGGCGCCCCATTTCGGTACACCGCGCCGCCGCATCCACCTGAGCGCCGGGGTGGCGATGATGGCGATGAATACGGCCAGCAGGAGCGGCACGAGGATGGGCGCCGAAATCTTCATGAGGCCGATGACGAGCGCGAAGGCGCCCGCGACGAGGAGGCCGCGCGCGGGTGGACTGAAACCGCTCAGTGCATTGGTCATGTCGTCGAATCCTCCGGTGATTGGCTTCGTTCGATGGTGTCTTGAGCCGGCAACGCGAGCGGGGCAGGGCCAGGGCTTTTTCCGCCGCCCTTCTCGGCCGCGGCAATCTTAACCCGGCGCCCCGCCGGCGGCATCACGACGGCCGCGCAAACCCCGCCGAGCCCGGACGGGTGCTGGCATCCGGTCTCGCAGGGTCCATACTCTCCTCTCGGGAAGACAACATCATGACAACAGACGAGGAGCGCATCGAAGATCTATGAGCATCATCAAAGCAGCACTGACAGCCGGGATTGCGGGCTTGGTTCTAAGCGGGCCGGCATCCGCAGTAGACATGGGCGACATGATGAATCCATCCAAATGGATGGGCGGCAACAAGGACCGTAGTCGGGAGGGTGATTATCCGCCGCCGCAGGGTTACCCCCAAGGCTACTATCCGCAGGGCGCACCGGGTTACGGTGGTGCGCCGGGATACGGAGCCGCACCCGGCTACGGAGCCCCGCAGCCGGGGTATGGCGGAGCACCCTCGCAAGGCTACGGGCCTCCGCCCGGTTACACGGATCCACAGATGGGTGGTGCTCCGACGCAGCAGATGCCCCCGCAGGGATACGGGGGTGCGCCGGGCTATGGGCAGGCCCCGGGATACGGAGCAGGCACCGCAGAGGGCTATCCCCCGGCTCCCGCCTACGGCCAGGGCTACGCGCCCGGTTACGCCCCCGGTTACGGCCAAGGCTACGACCAGGGCTACGCTCCGCCCCCCGGCGTCGGGCAGGGTTACGGACCGGGCTACGGTCAGGGTTATGGCCCCGAATACGGACCCGGTTACGGATCCGGCGAGGATGATCGCGGCGGAAGCGGCATGAACCCGATGAAAATGATGCCGAACCCGATGCAGATGTTTAAAGGCAACAAGGACTAAGTCCGACCGGGCGGCCTTGGGCCGCCCGGGCTAGACGGTCTGGAAGCGGGCCGTCCACTGCCATTCCGAAGCTCCCCGGGGAAGCCTCGAATGGACCATCAGACCCCGCCGAGCCATCTTCCGATCATAAAGCTGCCGCCGGCAACGCTGGCGCAGAGTGCGATGCCCCAGAGCGTATCCACGATCACGACCTTGATGGGCCAGCTCGGGAGCGTGGCCATGTTGGTGAGCTCGTAGGTGATGTAGGTGAAGAAGCCGAAGAGTGCGCCGTTGAGCACGGCCCGGCCGAGCGAGTCCTGCGCGAGCGCAGGGGCGACGGCAAAATAGAGGATGCCGGCGATATAGATGAGGTAGAAGCTCAGTGCGGCCGGCCAGTTCACCGTCGGGCTCAGGACGTGGGCGAGGTTCTCGCGATAGAAGGTCTTGGCGACGACGCCCAACCAGAGCAGATCGATCGCGAAGAAGACCGGGACGGTCAGGAGATAGAGCTTTACGAAAAAGAGGGCTTGCATGATGGATCCTCTGCTGATCGATGGTCCGGCCGATGCGCGTTGCCATCTGATTTTGGCGCACGGGGCAGGGCAGGGCGCCGACTCCCCCTTCATGAGCGCGGTTGCACATGCGTTGGCGGCCGCCGGGCTGCGCGTCTCGCGCTTCTCGTTTCCCTATATGGTGCGAAGCGAGACCGAGGGAAGAAGGCGTCCTCCCGATCGCGAGCCGATCCTGATCGAGACCTGGCTGCGGGTCATCGCCGAGCAGCGTGTTGCCCATGGCGCGGGAGAACGCCTGTTGATCGGCGGTAAATCGATGGGCGGGCGCATTGCAAGCCTGATTGCGGACGAGGCCGGCGTCGATGGCCTGGTTTGCCTCGGGTATCCCTTTCATCCGCCGGGTCGTCCGGAGCGCACGCGTGTCGCGCATCTGTCCGGGCTGCGAACGCCGAAGCTGATCTGCCAAGGCGAGCGAGATCCCTTCGGAAGCCGGGAGGAGGTCGCTCGCTATGATTTGAGTCCGTCGATCGAGATCGTCTGGATCGCGGACGGAGAGCATAGCTTTAAGCCGCGTCGGGCATCCGGGGTCACGCTGGAGCAGAACCTGAGCCTGGCGGCAGGCGCCGTCGCGTCGTTCGCCGCGCGGCTCCAGTAGCCTGATGTGGGCCGCGCGTCTTGTCGCTGCCCTGACATCGCGGTTTTTGATAGCGGCTCAACGATTCGGGTACGATCCCGTCTCCACATCCTGAATCATATGCACGCCAATAGGCTCGTAGGGTGGACAAGCGCAGCGCAGCCCACCAGCGTCGGCGCGGGATTCGGTGGACTTCGCTCTTGCTCGTCCACCCTACGGCTACGGCGCCTGTTCACCCTGTCAACGGAAAGCGACCATCTCTCGGACCCTGAGTCAGGTGGGCCGTTTCGCGGCCTATCCCGTGAGCGCTGCAAACACCGCCGGTAGCCGCTCGGGCAGGCGCTCGACATGGTCGACGATGGAATACTGATTCTCGCCGAAGATTCGGGCGACGTAGCGGTCGGCCTGCGGATCGAGCGTCAGACAGTAGCTGTGAACGCCCTGCATGCGAAGCTCCTCGACGGCCTTTTTGGTGTCGTGGCGCAGGTACTGCGGATCGCGCTCGTCGATGTCCGCCGGCTCGCCGTCGGTGATCACCAGCACCAGACGCTTTTGGGCCGGTTGGCGGGTGAGGTGCCAGCCGGCGTGGCGCAGCGCCGCGCCCATGCGGGTGGAGAGTCCGCCCTTCATGCCGGCCATGCGTGACTTGGCGTTGTCGTCGTAAGACTGATCGAAGTCCTTGAAGCGATAGTACTGGACGTCGTGGCGGCCGTCGGAGGCAAAGCCATGAACGGCGAAACGGTCGCCGATGCCGTCGATGGCCCAGGCCAGCAGCCCGGTGGCCTCGCGGGTGAGGCTGAGGATGCTCGGTGCCGTTGCGTAATCCGGGTCGTCCTTCTTGACCCCGACCTTCTCGTTGGTCGACTCGGAGAGATCCATGAGCACCACGATGGCGAGATCCCTGACATGGCGGGTGATGCGGATATTGATCCGCGGATCCGGCATGGTGCCGCGGCGCACGTCGATCATGGCCCGCACGGCGGCGTTCAGGTCCAGCTCCTCGCCTTCCTCGTAGCCGCGCCGGCGCACGATGCCTTGCGGCTGGAGTGCGTCGATCAGACGCCGGATGCGGCTCGCGACCGGCTTGTGCTTGACGAGGATCTCGTCCATGAGCGCCGGGTCGCCGCGGCCTTGACGCCGTTCGATGACGGTCGCCCAGTCCGGGCGGAAGAGTTGGACCTGATAGTCCCACTCCTGATAGTGGTAGGGGTCCGAGATGGGCTCCTTGCCCTCCATCGCGTTGAAGGAGACGCCCTCGTCTTCGTAGGGGAAGAACTCGGTGGCGCAGACCCAGATCTCCTGTGCGTCGTCCCCGGCGGTCTCGACATCGACCTCGTTGGCCATCTCCATCGCTGAGACGTACTTGCGCACCTGTTGCTGCGAGGCGGGCAGATAGTCGACGCCGCGGGTCAGGAAGAGGTTCTCGCCGCAGTTCCAGACATAGCGATTGTCGTCGCGATAGGGGATCGGCCAGCTCTCGAGGATGCGCAAGTTGGGCAGTGCGACGGTCTTGATGGCCTGGTTGTAGAAGGTGACGCCCGCGTCCCAACTGATGCGGTTGTCGTGCGGACGCTCGGCCAGCGCGGCGCGGAAGGCGACGGCGGTGTCGTCGATCAGCGAGAGTCCGTCGACATAGTCCGGATCCAGCAGGGCACGCGCCTGGCGCAGCATCAGATCCATCATCGGATGCAGATCGACGGCGTCGTCCATCGGTCCGAGCTGTGCGGTGAAGAAGGACAGCCAGAGCTTCTTCAGCCCCGGAAAATCGCGGATGGCGAGCGCCTCGACACGCGCGTCCTCGAACATCTCGATCAGCTTCATCTGCGCCGGCATTAGCTGCTCGGCGCTGATGGCGTTGGTGCCGTAGACCATGTGTGCCGCGCAGTGGGCGGCGGCGGCGCGGTAGGTCTCGATCCCCGAGATGCCGCGGAAGCTGTCGAAGGCGTCCGGCAGATGGATCTGGAAGTCTTCGATGAAGGGCCGCAGACCTTGGCGCGACTCGTAGTCGCCCGAGGTCGGGCGCATGAAGAAGGACCGGGCCCAGAGCGCACGCAGATAGAAATTGAGCTTGCGTTGGTTGTCGACGAGCAGGGTCCCGCGCCGTTCCTTCTGAAGCACCGCGCGCGAGGACTCCGTTTGAAGCCCGAAATAGGCCATTTGGCCGTCGAGGTCGCGCGCATGGGCCTGCGCGCCCCAGAGCGCCCAGCGGCGCAGACCGCCGAGCGTGAGCTTGGAGAGCAGCTCGTCCATGTTCTCCATCATCGGGCGCAGGCCCCGCGGCGACTTGCCCGAGAGCTGATGCAGCAGGTTGAGATACCCGCGCAGCACCTCCGCATCCCCGAGCCGGCTCGCGGCCAGCGGCATGCTGGACATGATCAGCGCCACCACCGTCCCGGAGGTGTGGGATGCGAGCTTCATCAAGGCGCTCACCACCTCGGGGATGATGTCCTCGCCCACCTCCTTGGCGACCCGCGGCATCTCCTGCACATAGGTCAGGACCAGATCGGCGCCCTTGTTCAGGCCGCACATCGCCTTGATGCCGGTCAGGTAATGCTCCAGTCCGCGCGGCGACATGACGCGCGCGGCTTCGTGGTAGCTCGCCTCCAACGCCTGGGTGTGCGGGTGATCCGCGTCGGCCTTGAGGCAGGAGAGGTATTCGGAGAAGTCGATGCTCATGGCGCTATCCCGGATCGAAGGTTGTCATACCCGGTGACGGGCTATCACTGCTGGTCCTAATTTGGTACTAATCGCTACTAAATTAGTAGTTCGTGTCGCGAACCCCGAGCAACGCGACAGCTATCTGATCCGCTCGCTGATCGAGGAGGCTATCAATTCCAGCCAACTGGAAGGCGCCTCGACCACCCGGCAAGTCGCAAAGGAGATGCTTCGCCAAGGACGCCGTCCGAGGGACAAGAGCGAGACGATGATCTTCAACAACTTCCAGGCGATGCGCTCCATCTCCGAGCGCGTCGGGGAACCGCTGACGCCTGAAGCCATCCTTAAGCTCCACAGCGTTCTGACTCGCGACACGCTGGATGATCCCACCGCGGCCGGACGCCTGCGGCGAGCCGACGAGCACATCGATATTGTCGATCACCGAGACCGGCGCGTTCTTCATGTCCCGCCGCATGCCGACGAGCTTCCCGCGCGGCTGGAGCGCCTCTGCGATGTTGCGAACGCGCGCGACACCGACCCCTTCGTGCCGCCAATCATTCGCGCCATCCTGCTGCACTTCGCGCTTGCCCATGATCATCCCTTCGTCGACGGCAACGGCCGGGTCGCCCGCGCACTTTTTTACTGGTCAGCGCTCTCGCAGGGATACTGGCTGCTTGAATTCGTCTCGATCTCCAGCATCCTGAAAAAGGCCCCGGCTCAGTACGCCCGCGCCTATCTTTTTACGGAAACCGACGAGTCCGACGTTACCTATTTTCTGATCCATCAACTGGAAACCATCGTCGCAGCCATGGACGGACTGCATGCCTATCTGCGGCGCAAGGCCGGCGAGACGAAGGTCGTTGAAGCGATCCTTCAAAGCTCCGCGCGGCTGCGTGAACGCCTCAATCACCGGCAGTTGGCACTGCTCCGTCATGCGTTGCGCCACCCGAAATCGGCCTACACCATCGAGGGGCATCGCCAAAACCACGCTGTCGTCTACCAAACCGCCCGTTCGGATCTGCTGCAACTGGTCGAGCTGGGTCTACTCTCCAAGCGGAAGGCCGGGCAGGCGTTCCTCTTCGAAGCACCGGCGGATCTCAATCATCGTTTGGAAGAAGCCGAATCCAACCTTCAGTGGTCATCCGCTCGTTTCGATCCGCTGACGGGCGCTGAACTCGAAAGCTAAACCGCGCCCAGTACGGCATGCGATTTTTTTCGAAGGGACCGGCCCCGGCGGACTTCACGACCGCTGGAGCCGGCGCGGTTTAGGAGAATAAAAAGACAGTATTTTAAACCGCGTCCCCGCCAAGGATCGTGGATGCACCAAACGTCGAGCTCAATCGAAAGCTGGCCTCTCGCTCTGGACGCGGTTTAACCGCTCAGAAATAGGTATTCACCGCCGCATCCAGCGTATCGCGCATATCGGGATCATCGGTCAGCGGTCGGACCAACGCCATACGGCAGGCGGATTGCGGATCGATACCCTTGCCGATGAGTTGGGCGGCATAGACCAGGAGGCGGGTGGACATGCCCTCGTCGAGACCGTGGCCCTTGAGGTTACGGCTGCGTTGGGCGACCTGAACCAGCTTCTCGGCGGTCGCCTTGTCGACATGGCCCTCGTGCGCGACGATCTCGGTCTCGATGTCGGCGGACGGATAGTCGAAGTCCAAGGCACCGAAACGCTGTTTGGTCGACTGCTTCAGATCCTTCATCAGGCTCTGGTAGCCGGGGTTGTAGGAGATGACGATCTGGAAATCGGGGTGCGCATGGACCAGCTCGCCCTTCTTCTCGAGCGGCAGCTGACGGCGATGGTCGGTCAGCGGATGGATCACGACCGTGGTGTCCTGACGGGCCTCGACGACCTCGTCCAGATAGCAGATGGCACCGATGCGTGCGGCCACCGTGAGCGGGCCGTCTTGCCATTTGGTGCCGTTGATGTCGAGCAGAAAACGTCCGACGAGATCGGAGGCGGTCATGTCCTCGTTGCAGGCGACCGTGATCAGTGGCGCGCCGATCTTCCAGGCCATGTATTCGACGAAACGCGATTTACCGCAACCGGTCGGTCCCTTGAGCATCACCGGCATGCGGGCGTCGTAGGCCGCCTCGTACATGACGACCTCGTTCTGCACGGGGCGGTAATAGGGCTCGTCCTTGATCAGGTATTGGTCGCGGTCGATTTCGCTCATCTCATTGCTCTCTCGTTCACAAGCCGACGACAAAAAAGCCCCCGCCCTGCACGTCGGGACAGGGGCTGTTTCCGTCGATCCGTTGTTGGATCATCGGTTTTCGCCCAAGCGAAAACCGATCCTCAGACCGGCTTGCCGCGGAAGACGACCATCTCGGCGCCCTTGGACTGGGCGTAGTTGTCGTAGCCGACCAGGCGCACATGGTTGTCCGGATGCGCCTTGTGGCAGGCTTCCGCTTCGGCCAGGATGGTGTCCACATCGGTCTCGCCGAACATCGGCAGCTTCCACATGTACCAATAGTGGTCGAACGCGTTTTCCGGCTCGCTGTGCTCGATGGCCGGGTTCCAGCCCTTGGCGACGATGTATTCGACCTGCTTGCGGATGCGGGCCTGATCCATCTCCGGCAGATAGGAGAAGGTCTCGAACTTGCGGCTGTTCGGATCGTCGAGGCTGGATTGATAGTCCTGCATGGTGCTCATGGTGTGCTACTCCGAAACTGGTTTCGTGGTGAAAATCGGTTGGATAGTCGATCGTAAGCGTTGCTGGCGTTGAGCTTTCAGCCGTCAGCTCTCAGCAACAGGCCGGCGCTTCGCGCCGACCGCCCATGGCTGATCGCCGACAGTTGATGGCTGACAGCTTACTTGTGCGACACGTCGAGCTTGTCGACGGTATCGAACTCGAACTTGATCTCCTTCCAGGTCTCCATGGCGATCTTGAGCTCGGGGCTGCTCTTGGCGGCGTTGGTGAGGATCTCCTTGCCTTCCTTCTCGATCTGCACACCCTGGTTGCGGGCCTCGACGCAGGCTTCGAGCGCGACACGGTTGGCCGCGGCGCCGGCTGCGTTGCCCCAGGGGTGACCCAGGGTGCCGCCGCCGAACTGCAGGACGGCGTCGTCGCCGAAGATGCTGACCAGCGCAGGCATGTGCCAGATGTGGATGCCGCCGGAGGCGACCGCGAAGGCACCGGGCATCGCGCCCCAATCCTGATCGAAGAAGATGCCGCGCGAGCGGTCTTCCTTCACGTAGGACTCACGCAGCAGATCGATCCAGCCGATGGTCGACTCGCGGTCGCCCTCGAGCTTGCCGACGACGGTGCCGGTGTGCAGATGGTCGCCGCCGGACAGACGCAGGATCTTGGTCAACACACGGAAATGGATGCCGTGGTTCGGGTTGCGGTCGAGTACGGCATGCATGGCACGGTGGATGTGCAGGAGGACGCCGTTGTCGCGACACCACTGGGCCAGGCCGGTGTTGGCGCAGAAGCCGCCGGTGATGTAGTCGTGCATGATGATGGGCGCGCCGATCTCCTTGGCGTACTCGGCACGCTTGAACATCTCGTCCGGGGTCGGCGCGGTGACGTTCAGGTAGTGGCCCTTGCGCTCGCCGGTCTCGCGCTCGGACTTGTCGATCGCGTCCATGACGAAATCGAAGCGTTGACGCCAGCGCATGAAGGGCTGCGAGTTGACGTTCTCGTCGTCCTTGGTGAAGTCCAGACCGCCGCGCAGACACTCGTAGACGGCACGGCCGTAGTTCTTGGCGGACAGACCCAGCTTCGGCTTGATGGTGCAGCCGAGCATCGGGCGGCCGTACTTGTTCATGATGTCGCGCTCGACCTGGATGCCGTGCGGCGGGCCGTTGCAGGTCATGACATAGGCGATCGGGAAGCGCACGTCTTCCAAGCGCAGTGCACGCACGGCCTTGAAGCCGAAGACGTTGCCGACCAGCGAGGTGAAGACGTTGACGACCGAGCCTTCTTCGAAGAGGTCGATCGGGTAGGCGATGAAGGCGTAGAAGGCGTCGTCGTTGCCCGGGACGTCTTCGATGGCGTAGGCGCGGCCCTTGTAGTGGTCCATGTCGGTCAGAAGGTCGGTCCAGACCGTGGTCCAGGTGCCGGTGGACGACTCGGCGGCGACGGCGGCGGCGGCTTCTTCACGCGGAACGCCTGCTTGCGGGGTGATCTTGAAACAGGCGAGGAGGTCGGTCTCCGACGGGGTGTAGTCCGGCATCCAGTATGTTTCGCGATACTCTTTGACGCCCGCGCTGTAGGTCTTTGCCATGTTCGCTTGTCCTCGGAAGTAGTGAAGGAATTCGCCGGTCCAGAAGGCTGGTCCGCAGTCCCGCTTGATGCGCTGCGCGCTTGGAACCTGGGGCGGCAGTATATGCAAAACCCTTATAATTACTAGTTAATATTGCTTATAGTCGACATAAGCATAGACTTATGTCTATGGTTTAGCCGCCAGCCGCCAGCCGCCAGCAAGCGGACAGAGGCTGTTAGCAGGAGGCAGGCGGCAGGCGGCAGGACGCAGGCGGCTCCGAACGAGAGAGGACCAACGCACGTGCATGTCTCAATCCGACAACTGAAGGTCTTCGAGGCGGTCGCGCGTCATCTGAGCTACACGCGAGCGGCCGAGGAGCTGCACCTCAGCCAGCCTGCCGTCTCGATGCAGGTGCGTCAGCTCGAGGACGAGGCCGGGCTGCCGTTGTTCGAGCGTCTCGGCAATCGTATCGTGTTGACCGAGGCCGGTCGGGAGGTCTACGACTATGGCCGGACGATCAACGGCGCGCTGCAGGAAATGGAGGAGGTGCTCGAGTCTCTGAAAGGGGTCAGCCGCGGTCGGCTGCATCTTGCGGTTGCGAGCACGGTCAACTATTTCGCGCCGCGCCTTTTGGCGTTCTTCCAGCAGCGCTACCCCGGGATCGGCCTGCAGCTCGATGTCACCAATCGCGAGCAGCTCGTGCGCATGCTCTGCGACAACACGGTCGATCTGGTGCTGATGGGGGTGCCGCCGACCGACATGGATGTCGAGTCCGAGGCCTTTATGGAGAATCCGCTGGTGGTGATCGCTCCGCCCGACCATCCGCTCGCAGGCGAGCGGGCGATTTGTTCCGAGCGCTTGGCCGAGGAGATCTTCGTGATGCGCGAGCCCGGCTCGGGGACCCGTCAGACGATGGAGCGCTTCTTCGGCGAGCGCGGTTTGGCGATCCGTCACGGGATGCAGATGACCCGCAACGAGGCCGTTAAACAGGCGGTTCGCTCCGGGCTTGGGTTGAGTGTGGTGTCTTTGCATACCATCGAGCTGGAGCTCGAGACTCGGCGGCTGGTCACGTTGGACGTACAGGGTTTTCCGGATCAGCGGCAGTGGTATCTGGTCTATCGTCGAGGTAAGCGTCTCTCGCCCGCGGCCAACGCCTTTCGGGATTTCGTGTTGACGGAGGCCGCGCTCATCGCCTCCCCGAAAAGTCCGGCTCGGCTGTCGGAAGCCGGCGCGGTGTCACTTCGGTGTTGATGATGGTCTTGTCGAGTCTCTTGCGGATTCTTGTCCTGGCCTGCCTGTCGGTATTGCCGACAACCGTTCTTGCCGCATCGATCGACCCGCTTGTCGATCCTCTCGGCGATCCCTTACCGGATTGGGTCGTGACCGACAGCGGGGGCGAAGTCCGGGTTCCGCTCTACGTTTTCTGGTCCAGGACCTGTCCGCATTGCAGCGCGGCCCTGGGTTTTCTGAACAGGCTGCGCGAAGAGGCACCTTGGATTCAGGTCCGAGCCTACGAGCTTGCGGCCGATCGTGCGCATGTCCGGCGCTATGTCGAGATGGCTCGGTCGCTGGGTGAAGAGGCCCGGTCGGTGCCGGCCTTCTTCGTGTGCGGGCGGATGCTGACCGGCTTCGACGACGCCGACGGGGTCGGGGCGCAGCTGGTCGGGCTGGCGCGATTCTGTCGTCAGGTCGCGGGTCAGGACGGCGCGGTCGATGCCGACGATTCGGTCGCGACGCCGGCCGAGGGCGTCCGCGTGCCGCTCCTGGGCGAGTTGGATCCCGGGGCCATGTCGCTGCCCGCCTTCACGCTGGTTCTGGCCGGGCTCGATGCCTTCAATCCCTGCGCCTTCTTTGTTCTCTTGTTCCTGCTGAGTCTGATGGTCCATGCCCGAAGCCGGGCGCGGATGCTGCTGATCGGCGGCACCTTCGTGCTCTTTTCCGGTCTGGTCTACTTCCTGTTTATGGCTGCTTGGCTGAACCTCTTCCTGGTTGTCGGCGGGGCGGCGGTGGTGACGACGATTGCCGGGCTGGTCGCACTCCTCGTCGGCGGGCTGAACGTGAAGGATTACTTTTTCTTTCGTCGCGGGCCGAGCCTCTCCATCCCCGACCATGCGAAGCCCGGACTCTTCGCGCGGATGCGCGGTCTGCTCGCGGCCGATCGACTCGGGGCCATGTTGATCGGAACGCTCGTCCTGGCGTTGGCGGCGAACAGCTACGAGCTGCTCTGCACCGCGGGTTTCCCGATGGTTTACACGCGCGTCCTGACGCTTCACGATCTCTCCGCGCCCGCCTACTACGGTTATCTGGCACTCTACAACCTGATCTACGTCCTGCCGCTGCTGGCCATCGTTCTGGCCTTCACCTTCACGCTTGGGTCGAAGAAGCTCACTGAGCGCCAGGGGCGGATCCTGAAGCTCCTCTCGGGTCTGATGATGTCGGGGCTGGGGGTCGTGATGCTGCTTGCGCCCGAGATGCTCGTCCATCCGGGCGTCGGCTTGCTTCTTCTGCTCTCGGCACTCGGGGCGACGAGTCTTGCGGCAGTCTTCGGCAGGACCGCCGTCTGAGAGCGGCGGGCCGGTCTGGTCCGCTCGGTCGACGCCGCGATTCGGCCGCCGACTTGCGTGTCGGTGCGCGGGCGACGGCGGCGAGACCGGACTGAAAAGGATCTGTCGCTTCGCAGCCGCGCGGGGATTCGTCTAAACTAACCGACCGTCTCAGCTATGCGCGAATGCCGACCATGCCCGACCGCCCTTCGAGTGACACCGGTATCACCCTGCACCGCTATCCGTTGCTGGCTTCGATCAACTCTCCGGCGGATCTTCGCGCCTTGCCGGAGCATCTCTTGCCCTCGGTCGTCAACGAGCTGCGGGGCTTCCTTGTCGACACCGTCTCGCAAACCGGCGGTCATCTTGCTGCCGGCCTCGGCGTGGTGGAGTTGACGGTCGGTCTGCATTACGTCTTCGACACACCCGAAGACCGGCTGGTTTGGGACGTCGGCCACCAGGCCTACCCGCATAAGATCCTGACCGGGCGACGCGATCGCATGCTCAGCTTGCGTCAGAAAGACGGACTCTCCGGCTTTCCCAAGCGCTGCGAGAGCGACTACGACTGCTTCGGCGTCGGCCATTCCAGCACCTCCATCAGTGCCGCGCTCGGCATGGCCTTGGCCGCAAAACAACAAGGCGAGCAGCGCGATGCCGTCGCCGTTATCGGCGACGGAGCCTTGAGCGCCGGCATGGCCTTCGAGGCGCTGAATCACGCGGGCTCGATGGATATCGATCTGGTCGTCATCCTCAACGACAACGAGATGTCCATCTCCCCGCCCGTCGGTGCGATCACCAACCATCTCGCGCGGCTGCTCTCGGGCAAGATCTACACGACCATGCGCGAGGGCAGCAAGACCGCTCTGCGCGGGATGCCGCAGCTGCGTCATCTGGTCGGACGCTGGGAAGAGCACATGAAGGGCATGTTGATGCCGAGCACCCTGTTCGAGGAGCTCGGGTTCAACTATATCGGCCCCATCGACGGACACGACGTGCATTCGGTCATCAAGACCCTACGCAACATCAAGGAGATGCGGGGTCAGCGCTTCCTCCATGTGGTGACTCAGAAGGGCCACGGCTACGAGCCTGCCGAGGGCCAGCCGGTCACCTATCACGGTGTTACGCCGTTCGATCGACGCACCGGCGAGCTGCGCAAGGGCGCCTCCAAGGGCCCGACCTACACGCAGATCTTCGGCAGCTGGCTCTGCGACACGGCCGAGGCGGATCCGCGCCTGGTCGGCATCACGCCGGCGATGTGCGAGGGCTCTGGCCTCACGGTCTTTTCGAAACGCTTTCCGGAGCGCTTCTTCGATGTGGGAATCGCCGAGCAGCACGCGGTGACCCTGGCGGCTGGCATGGCCTGCGAGGGTGTTAAACCCGTGGTCGCCATCTATTCGAGCTTCCTGCAGCGCGCCTACGACCAGCTGATCCACGACGTCTGTCTCCAGGGGCTGGACGTGACCTTCGCGGTCGACCGCGGCGGTCTGGTCGGTGCGGACGGAGCGACTCACGCCGGCAGCTTCGATCTGAGCTTCGGCCGGCCGCTTCCCAAGCTCGTCATCATGGCACCGGCCCACGAGAACGAGTGTCGCGCCATGCTGCGGACCGCGTACGAGTATCCGGGCCCCGCCATGGTCCGCTATCCGCGCGGCAACGGGCCGGGCGTGGCGATCGACCCCGAGACGCCCGCACTGCCGATCGGCCGCGGGGAGATCGTCCGGCAGGGGAGCCGGGTCGCCCTGCTCGCCTTCGGCAGCATGGTGACGCCTGCATCCAAGGCAGCGGAGCCCTTGGATGCGACGGTGGCCAATATGCGCTTCGTCAAGCCTCTCGACGGTCCGCTCATCCGCGCGCTGGCCGAGGGACATGATCTGCTGGTGACCGTCGAGGAGAACAGCGTCGCCGGTGGCGCCGGGAGCGGCGTCGCCGAGTGGTTGGCCGCCGAGGGCATCGACATCCCCTGCGTGCATCTCGGGCTGCCGGATCGCTATATCGACCATGCCGAGCATGCCCAACAGCTCGCCGCGTGCGGTTTGGATGCCGAGGGCATCCGCGCCTCCGTGCGCGACGCCTACGGGCTTCGGTTTCCCGATCGCGATCTTCTGGAGGTCGCGAACGCCGGGTCGGCGGTCGGCGCCCGGGTCAGACATCAGAGCGCCGGCGCCGCATGAGGCGTTTTCTCGGCGGTACGGTCCTCGCGATCGCGATCCTGCTCGGCCTGTTCCTCGCGGGCGGGCCGTTCGCACTCGGATATCTGGCCAAGGCCGGCTACGAGGATCTCCTCGCCGATCTCATCGAGGATCTTCCGGAACGCGAGGTTCTGCAGAACAGCTACCAGCGAGGCTGGTTCGCCTCCAGCGCCGCGTTCGAGGTGCTGATCCCGCCCGATCCGGGGGCGCAAGCGCCGCTGCGGCCCACCCGGGTTCGACTGGACAGCCGCATCGAGCAAGGGCCATGGATCTGGCTCACGACAGGCTTTCCGCCGGTCGTCGGCCGCATTCACACCCGGATCGAGATCGAGGGGTTCCCCGTTGCCCTGCCGGCGCTTCCGGCGAGCATCGATCTGCATGCGGACGGCTCCGGCCGGATGCAGCTGCGTCTACCCCCAGGCGAGACCCTCCCGACGGCGGAGGTGATGGGTCTGCGGCATGGAGCGCTCGACGGCGAGCTGCTTGTGTCGGCGGGGCAGGAGGCCCTCGAGATGGGGCTGATGCTCTCCGATGGCGTTCTGACGACACCCGCGGGACCGCTCGTACGTTTGACCGATCTGCGATTCGAGGCCGATCGGCCCGATGATGCCTCCGGCAGGGGGCACTTGCAGGTGGCCTTGGTCGAGATGGATGCCGCGGGCGCGACTGGCTCGGCGGCAACCGCGCCGCCGTCGCTGCGCATCGAGGGACTCTCGGCGACCCTGTCGCGAGCGCTTCGGGAAGGCCTCCTGGATCTGCGTCTCGGACTCGCCGCGCGGCAGCTCACCACGGCCTCCGTCGCCTACGGTCGATCGGAGCTCGGACTCTCGGCCGAACGCCTGGACGCCGAGGCGCTCGCCGATCTGGGCGAGGGTATCCGCCTGCTGGCCTCGGACCAGGTCGGGCAGGAGATGCGGGGTCTGATTACAGGCGGCCTGATCGCGCGTCTTGCCCCGCGCTTCGTCGCGAGCGCGACACGGATCGGCGTTGAGCCGATTCGGATCGAGACCCCGGATGGCCTTGCCTTGGGGCGGCTCGATCTGCGTTTGGACCCGAGCGCCAATACACCGAGCCGGCTGACCTCGGGTGTCGTCGATTGGCTGGTCCTGCTGCGGGCCGACGGCGATTTGGAGCTTCCCGAGGCGGTCGCATTGGACTGGATCGCCCGCTCGCTCGCCCCCGACGTCGAGGGCCGGGCTCTGCCGGCCTCGGAGCCGGCGGCCGAACACGCCGCGCGGCAAGAGGCGGAGACACTGCTCGAAGGGTGGATCCGGGATGGCTGGGTCACCCGGCGCGATACCCGGGTCTCCTCGGCATTGCGTCTGGGCGACGGACTCTTGACCGTCAACGGCAAGACGGTGCCGCTTCGGTAGACGATCCTAAACTGGTCGTCGCCGTAGGGTGGATAAGCGCAGCGCAGTCCACCAGCACCGGCGCGGGGTCCGGTGGACTTCGCTCTCGCTCGTCCACCCTACAGCCGGGATGATGAACGACGCCTGATCGGTGCGGCGATCGAGTCGATCCCCTCCACGGCCCGGCCGCTGTTCTCGAGCAGCGCATCCGCAAGTGCCGTCTCCACCCATCCGAACCCGATCCGTTCCTGCTCCAGACGCAAGCCTTTGCGGATGCGGTTGTCGCGCAGGTCGTCGAACAAGGCTCGTTCCGACGCCGTGAGCCGGGGCAGATCGTGCATGACCTGATCGGGCTCCTCGCCCCAGAAGGTCTCGTGTGCCATCAGGGTGGCGCGATCCATCAAGAAGGAGGCCACTTGACCGAATCGGCCGCGGAGCTGGTCGAGGATGGCGAAGCCGTGGGTGTCGATGTCGCCCCAGTAGTGCAGGGTGCAGGCCCCGAGCCACTCGGCGCGGGCCAGTGCATCCCAGCCGTAGCCCGAGCCGAAGACGACCAGCGAGGCGGTCGCGTCCGGGAAGGCGAGAAAGTTGACCTCGTTCTCCGTGATGAAAACCCGTCGAATCGGGATCGCGAGCCGGGCGAAGCTCTCCGCATCCAGGGTGACGTCCGCGCGCGCGGGACTGGGCAGCAAGCGAACAGCGTCATCGAGCAGGCGAAACCGGACCCGGTTGGGCTTGTCGAGAAAGCCGTAGCGCGCGGCGAACCGACCGACGCCGACGCGATCCGCAGCGACCGCCTCCGCCGGCAAGACAAGATCCAACAGCTCCGAGAGCACCCCACGATGCGCCTCGATGAACTTGCTGTGGATACCCGGGATGTCGACCTGCCGGATGTAGATTCCGGGACGCGGGTGGCGGCTCAGCCAGTCCACGACGGCCAGTAGGCGCTCCCAGTCGTCGGCCAGCGCGATCGCCTGCAAGGGACGTTGGCCGAGCCACTCGAGCAGCGCCGGTTGCCGCGATCGCGTCATCTCCAGGCAACGCGTGAACCGGGCCGCATCGCCCCGTCGGCCGATCAGTGCGAGCGCGTCGTCGAGTCGGTCGACCCAGAGGGTCTCGGGCAGACGCTGAGGACCGAGCACGCGATGATTGACCGCGCGCCATTCGATCCGCAGACGCGGGATAGTCGTCAGCTCGGCAATCCAGGCGCGCACCGCCTCGAACCGATCGGCCAGATCCGCGGAGCCTGGTCCCTTCAGCCTCAGACGCAGCGGGAATCCGCTCGCGCTGGCCACGTCGTCCGTGACCAGCGGGCGCAGCAGCTCGCCACGCTCCCAGAGTCGGTTCAGTTGCGCCTTGAGATCCGCCGCTGTCGTCCAGCTCATGCCGGCACGCTTGCGCTCGGCTCGGCCTTGCGCGCTCTGGACTCCTCGCGATATTCCTCGATCGTCAGATTGCGCAGCTTGGACTCCCGACCGCCTTCGTTGTGCACGAAGCCCACGGCGGAGACGAAGGGTTCGATGATGTGGATCTTCTGCAGCGGCGTGACGATCAGCAGTTGCAGGTTGAGCTGTTGAAAGAGCCGTAGACCGTACTGGGCTGACTCGTCCGAGCCGCGCCCGAAGGCCTCGTCGATCACGACGAAGCGGAAGGAGCGCGAGCGCACGGCGCCCCATTCCAGCCCGAATTGATAGGCGAGGCTGGCGGCCAGGATGGTGTAGGCGAGCTTTTCCTTCTGGCCGCCGGATTTGCCGCCCGAGTCCGAGTAGTGCTCATGCTCGGTCCCGTCCTCGCGCCAGCGCTCGCTTGCGGCGAACAGGAACCAGTTGCGCACATCGGTGACCTTGGCCGTCCAACGCCTGTCCGAATCGGTCTGGCCCTCGCGCCCGCGGAAGCGCTCGATGATGGTCTTCACCTGCAGGAACTTGGCCTCGGAATACTGCGCATCCTCGGAGCCGGTCAGGGCACCCTCGGTGCAGGCACGCAGCTCGGACTGGAAATCGCGGATCTCGGCGTCCGGGCTGATCTGGGATTCGAGCGCGATATAACGTCCCGGGTTGTAGTCGATCTGGGTGAGCGACTCATTGATGCGGCCGATGCGCTCTTTGATGGTCTCGCGCTCGCGGGCGAGCTGGGCATTGAAGTTGGCGATCTCGTTGATGGTGTTGACGTTCAACAGCTCCTTGAAGCGCTCCTCGAAGCGGGGCAGGTCGTCGCGTCCCAGCTGATCGAGCTGTTGTCGGTACTCGAAGGCCGCCTCGACGTTGGCGTCGAGCTCCCGGGTTTCGAGCTCGAAGGCGTTCTTGTAGGCCACCATTGCGGTGATGATCCGGTTGAGCAGGGTATTGATCTTGCCGCTTTCGTTGTTGATCCGGTTCTGGAGCCAGGCGCGCATATCCTGCTCGCGGTTGTCGCAGGACTCCACGGTCAGTTGATGCTCGCCGAGCGCCTCGCTGCGCATGGTCTCGAGCCGCTCGGTCAGCTCGGCTGGCGCCGCGGGCCGCTCCGCGTCACCGCTCGGCGCGAGGATCGCGCGGGTCTGCACTTGGAGTGCCTCGGCATCCTCCTGCTTTTGCTCGATCTTGGCGCGTTTCGATCTCGCCTCTTCCAGCTCGCCCTCGATCACCGCAAGCGCTTGGACGGCCTCGCCCAGGCGCTCATTGAGCTGTTTGAGCAGATCGGATGCCGATTCCAAGCGTTGCCGCTCGTCGATCAGTGCGGCGACCTCGGTCGCGACCGAAGCCCAGTCCAGCTCGTTGAAGTCGACAAACTCTTCCAGGCGCGTCAGTGCGTTCAGGCGGTCACCGAGCGCCTGTCGCTCGGACAAGAGCTTGCCCGTGGTTGCGGCGATCTCGGCGAGATGTGCCTCGAGCCGGCGACGCTTGGCCTCCAGCGTTTCGATCTTGGCCGCGTTGGTCCAGCCCAGGACATAGCGACTGCGGTCGTCGATGCGGTGACGGTCGTCCTTCTCGTGACGTCCGGTCGGGTCCTTGATCTGGCCGGCGCGTGTGATGGCACGGGTCTCGCGCCTGAACTGCTCCTGCGTGATGCAACAGGCTACGTCGAAACGGTGCGCCAGCTCGCGCTCGAGCCAGTCGTAGAAAGGCGAGTCCGGTTTGACGGCGATCTTGCGCACCAGCGAATCACGGTGCAGCTCGGGCAGGTCGCCCCGTCCCCCTGTGTGCAACTGGGCACGCACCCGGGCGCGCACATGGAAATAGACCAGCCGACCGCGCAGCTGGGCGCCGTCGACCCACTCGGCGACCGCCTTGTAGGCCGTGTCCGGCACCAAGAGGGACAGGCCGAAGCCGCGCATCAGTCGCTCGGCCGCACCTTCCCAGTCGCGTTCGTCATCACGCACCTGCAGCAGCTCGCCCGCGAAGGGCATCGACTCCTCCGTAAGACCCAGCGCCTCGCAGAGCGCGGCACGGATCCGGATCTGCTGGTCGTCGATATTGCTGCGGCGACGCTTCAGGCTCTCGATCTCGGCCTGAAGGGCGTCGCGTTCGAGCTGGCCTTGGCGCAGGGTCACGCTGTGCTCGGTCACCGCGTTCTGCAGATCGCTGTCGCGCGCCTGCAAACCCTCACGCATCTCCGCGAGCCGACGCCGTTGCGCAAGGAAGGCCGTTTCGTCCGCGGCCGGACTCTCGTCGAGACCGGCCGTCAGCTCGGCGTAACGTCGTGCCTTGTTCTGCCGGGCGTCGCGCAGCGCCTCCAGCTTCTTGATCTCGGCGGCCAGGCGTTCGAGACGGTCCCCGCCGTTTTCGGCCACCGCGCGTTTGAGCTCGTAGACCTGGTTGCCTTGCTCCTCGCGGCGGCCCTCAAGGCGCTTGACCAAGGCATCGACGCGCTCCCGGTCTTCTTGCAGGTGCGCGAGACGTTTCTCGAGCAGCGCCAGTTTCAAGCCCGCGAAGTAGACACGTAATCCGTCACGGCAGCCTCTGAGATCCTCGACCTCGCGCGTCAGGCCGGCATGACGTTCGCAGTCCGCCACCAAGGGCGTGAGCATCTCGACCTGGCGCTTGGCCTTGAGCACCGCCTCGTGCGCGCGGTTGAGGTCGTCGAAGTGCGCGATCAGCGCCTTGATGCGGGGCTCCACCGCGAAGGGCTCCAGCATATGTCCGCGCACGAAATCGGTGAGGTTGCCGACGGACTTCATCGAGACCGTCTGATGGAAGAGCTCGAGCGCCTGTTCGCTGTCGATGCCCAGTCGGCGCCGGAACCAGGCGCCGTATTTGGGGAAGGCGTCCTCGATCTCGGCACCGAGCCCGCGCAGCTTCTTGCGCAGTTGAGCGATGTCGGTTCCGAAGCGGGAGAAATCGGTCGCGATCGCGAGATCACGCTCGGCGCAGACGAAGAAGCGTGCCGGCTGACCCTGCGCCTCCTTCATCCAGAAGACCTGCGCGAGTGTGACGGTCTGGTCGTAGCCGGCGTTGTGGAAGACGCCGAGGATGACGGAGTAATTGTTGTGATCGCGCAGACTCACGGGCTTGGCCGCCCCGGTCACCTCGTTGCGCTCGGACTTGTAATGCCCGAGCACGTAGGAGCGCAGCGTGCGTTCCTTGCTGTCCGCACCCGCGGCCTTGTTGTAGGCGATGCGCTGGGCCGGGACCAACAGGGTCGTCACGGCATCCACCAGGGTCGACTTGCCCGAGCCGATATCGCCGGTCAGCAGCCCGTTCTTGCCGTCGAGCAACAGGGTCCAGACGCGACCGTTGAAGGTGCCCCAGTTGAAGACCTCCAGACGCGACAGACGAAAGCCGGACAGGCGGTCGTCGGCGATGAAGTCCAGGTCGAGCGATTCAAGCGGCTGCATCGGGCCAGTGATCATCCAGTATCTGTTCGACGGTGAAAGGGCATACGGCGGGAAACAGCGTCTCCTCGACGCCGATCTCACGTGCGGCCTGAAGTGTCGCCTTGGCGTAGGCGTCGTGGATAAAGGGATCGAGACGGGCGCGAAGACTCGGATTGTCACGGAGTAAGGCCGCCACATCGAGTCGTTGGATCTTGATGGTCAAGCGCCAACTGTTGCCGCGTCGCTCCGGCTGATACCGCCACTTCAGCAGGTGCGCCAGGAGTATCGCCAGACGGTTGATCAATTCGCGCCGCTCGCTTGCCCCCATGCTGTCCAACTCCTCGATCAGATGCGCCACATCCAAGTCATCGAACCGCCCTTGCCGCAGGAGGCTCGCCTGGCGCTCGACCCATTCGGAGAAATCCTGCTCGTAAAGAGGTGTCATGAAACGCCTCGCACCCTTTGCGTTGAATGATCGTCACATCGTCACGCGATTGCCGAATGGTTTCAACCCCTTGCGCTCGTCGCCCCGGCCTTGCTGATCCTTTCGTCCAGGCCTCTCGGGTTCCCCGGCCGGATGCCAAACTCCGGCCGCACGCCCGGGTACGCCGACTTCAGTCGGCTCGCGCGCTTGGGCGGCTTCAGTCGCCCGAGCGCGCTCGCACGGCGGACTGAAGTCCGCCTCCCCAGGAGCCGACTAAAGTCGGCGTACCCGGGCGGCGATCTGGACACTGCCGATGTGGCCGAAACGATGATCGAGGCCGTCGCCCTGACGGCTCAAGCGCCCTTGTCCGGATCGACCTGCGCCCGATAGACCGCCAGCCGTGCGTCGAAGTCCGCCAACCATTGGGCATCGACGAAGGCCTTCAGGATCCGCCGCACCTCGTAGCTGTCCGGGCCGCGGGCGGAGCCGCCGGCTGTCTTGAGCCGGCGCAGGAAGCCCAGCTCGACGACCTTGTTGATGTGGGTCTCGATCTGGTCGATGAGTCTCGCCTCGTTGCTGCTCTGCGGCAGAAAGACCCGCACCAGCTCGACGATCTCGTCGCGCGAGAGCACGAGTCGCGTCTCGGCTCCGCCGGCATCGAACTCGGCGAGCTTCTTGCGCAGCAAGGCCAGCAAGAGGCTGACCGGAAACGACAGTGGCCGACGCGCGACCAGACGCGGCAGCTTGGGCGCGGCCTCGTCCTCGGCGGTCTCGGCGCGGCTCTTGAGGAAGGCGTAGCCTTCCGCCTCGTCGAGCACCAGCTCCAGTCCGAGCACCGACACATAGTCCCGAACCCGCGCCTGCAGGTCGACCAGCGTGCCCCAGAGTCGCTCGTCGCCCTCGCGATAGATGACCCCTTTGAGCAGGCCGATCACCAGCGCGGACAGCTCCGCCCCGGCCGCGAGCGCCGGGGCGTCCCGGGCCTGTCCTTGGTCGTCGTCCATCCTCACCTCTCTCTGACAAAGATGACGCGGGGCAGTCGGGCGGCCTTTTGGACCGCCATGCCGTCGCCGGTGCGCGTCTCCCAGACAATCACCTCCGGGGCATTCTCGTCCAGGGTCGTCTTAAAGGCGCCGCTACCCAACTGAAGATAGGCCACCAGCTCCGCGAGGCCCTGCGTCAAGGGCTGCAGCTCGGTCAGCTCGCGCAGCGTGACCTGGGAGCGATCCTGCAAGGCATGGCGGATGTGTCGGGCAAGCTGCGCGCGGTCGACCACGACCTGCGCATAGAGCGCATCGGCGTCCAGATCGGCGTCGCCTGCCTGCAGCTCTAGATCCGCGATCACCGGCTTCAGGGGCGGGGTGTAGAGCGGGCGCTCCATCGGCAGCTCGATAGCGGCGGCGGACTCGGCAATGCGCATCACCTCGCCCGTCGGCTGATGCTCGCGCAGGGCCAGCGCCTTGGCCTCGATCCCGTGCAGGATGTCCATGATGCGCCGGTTCTCGAGCCACGCCTGATCGTCGAGAAAGCGCCGCAGCTGCTGCGAGAGCTGCGCGACCGTGCGTTGGGTGTGCTCGCCGGCCTCGAGCCAGTCGTAATGCACCCGGCGGGTGCGCGCATCCGGCTTCAGCTCCGCGACCGGGGGCAGGGCGAGCACCCGGTCCAACAGCTCGGTCAGCTCCTCCTGCCGACGGCTGGACATGAGGAAATCCCAAAAGGCCCTGAAGCTGCGTCCCTGGTCGGAGTCGGCGATGGCGTCGCGCTCGCCCATGATCTCTTCCAAGAGCGCGCCCTTCGCACCCTCCCAGAGCGCGATCCGCTCGCGCACCCGCCGATCGAGCAGACGGAAGTTATGCTCGACCTCGCGAAAGTCGGTCAACAGCTCACGTGCCAACTGCATGAACTGCTGGAAGCGATCCTTCAGCGCCGTGTCGTCCAACAGCGGCACGTCGCCGCCCAGCACCCGCGCGATCTCGGCATCGATCTCGTCGCGCCGCTTGACGAGCTCCGCGATGCGCTTCTCGGGATCGGCCTCGCTGCCCTCGCTCATCTGCTTGAGCAGCTCGAACAGGGTCAAGAGCCGCGACTCCGTCCCCACGAAGCTGCGCTCGGAGAGGGTGTCGAGCCAGGCGATCGCCTTCTCGGTCGACGGTGTCAGATCGAACTGCGGCTCGTCCGAGTCACGGGCGTAGAACTTACGGAGCCAGCCCTTCTCCGGGCCCGCCCAATCGTTGAGATAGTCCAACGCCGGTTTGGGGAAGCTGCCCTCGCCGAGACGCTCGCGCAGTGCATACAACTCGTCTTCGAGCGCCTCGGCCAGATCCGCCGCCGCCATCACCCGGACGTTGGGCTGAACGAAGACGCGGTTCAGAAAGCTCGCCACCAGCGGGGCATGATCCGAGCGCAGCAGCCGCCATGCGGGGTGATGGGTGCGCAGGGTGTCGAGGGTGGCGAAGTCCATGGTTCGAGGATGAAGCCTCAGGAGTGGATCGGCTGCGACCTTTGGTGGATCCGGGGGGCCTTGCTCGGAAGACCGGCAACCCAAAGAATCACTCGCTCGTGACACCCGCTCTGCGGTGTCACGCATGCGCCTGGCGCTCTGCGCCACGTGGCACGATGGACGGAGTTACGAGCAAGGCCGATCCGGGGTGCGGACCTCGGATCAGCTCGTGCGATCGTCATCCACTCGGGGCATCCCGCACCCTTGGACATACCGGCACCCACGAACGGGATGACGTAACTGCGCTGACAAGATCGCTTCAACGTCCTCATCGTCGATGACCGCGTCGAAGCGGAGTTCTTGCCTACGCCCGCGAGCTCTTCAAGGGTGGCTTCGTGCTCGAAGGGTCTTTGTGGACGCATCGGCATCGATCAGACCTGAGCGGTGAGCTCAGCGACGAGGGCTTCGAGTAGGTTCGCGGCGGTGGCGCGGGAGGCTGCGAGCTGCGTTTCCAAGGCGTCCACCAAGGCCATCAGTTGGTCCACTTTGGCGACGATCCGGCGTTGTTCGGCGAGGGGTGGGACTGGGATCGCAAATCCTTTGATTTCAACCATTGAGATGTTGTCGTTCGTAGAGTTTTTCGCTTTCCGGATGACTTCCTGGGTCATCTCCGATCTGATCGCAATATCGACGTAACTCGGATCTATGTTCTCGGACACTTTGATCGTCGCGACCCGCTGATTCACAACCATCGGCTCTGGCAGACACCTCACGAAGTAGCTCTTGCCAACGGTCCCTCCAGTCATTGCCATCAAAATATTACTCTCGGCGAGCGTGAACTTTCGAAGATCAGGACTGAACGGATACCGAACAACTTTGTGATCTTTAAAGCCGTATTCGTCGAAGTCTGAGATTCGAACAACTCTTATGCCTTCATCCGTGTAGGCAGTGCTTTTGAATGCGAAGCCACCGTTGATTTCCGCGAGTTGGCTCAACTGAGTCCACTTCCATTGGTCAGGTATCTCGAATGGCGCATCGGCACTCAATTCTTCGTTCCGACCGACGCTGTTCTCCGCCGGTTCGTCCTTGGGATCTTGGGGGACGAGTTTGCCTTGGACGGCGAGGGTGAGGATAGACTTCCGTAAGTCTGAAGGTTGGATGCTGAAGGATGAATGGAAGAGAAAATCGAGGTTGGCCGGGGTAGGCAAGTCGGCAAAGCGGGCCAGCGACGCGCGGGCGAGCGCGGCGTGCCGCGTCTCCCGTTCCTGCTGCTGCGCCTCCAGCCGATCACACAACGCCATCAACTCATCCACCTTCGCCACGATCCGCTTCTGCTCGGCGAGCGGTGGGAGGGAGACTTCAATCTCGCCAAGTGCGCCTTGATTTACGGCAGGCACTGAAGTTCCTGACTGATACTCCGCGAGATCTATCGCACTCAGAACGAGGAAGAGCCAATGCGTGCTGCACGACTCGTTCGGAATGATTCCTGAACAATTGTTGTCAATGGCCGTAGGCCGCACGAGCACACGTCGCTTATTTGTCGCAATGGCTCCACCAATCTTGGGGAAAATCACTGTGCCAGGCGGATGCACCTTTATCCGCAGGCGTTTCGCCGCCGCTTCGTCGATTGTGTGGTTCGTCTTGAGGATCTCGCGCTCATTCCCCGAAAGATTCATGTCGCTTACTTTTGAGAACAAAATCGGCCGATCAGCGTGCCCTTGTTCAGCCACCGGGAAACCGCAACCTTGCGCCCAAGAGCCCAGACTGTCCAAGCGAACTTGCGGAAAGCTCAATTCATCGCCTTGCGATTTCAATCGCCCTTGAACAGCCAGTTGCAGAATCAGCTTCCGCATCTTCGCCACCGTATCGGGTGCGGCGGCGAACTGGTCGAACTTCTGGAGGAACGTTTGAAGGATGAGAGATGAAGGGGCAGCGCGATCCGATTTCATACTTCAATCTTCATCCTTCATACTTAAAGAAAGTTCCGCCTCAATATCCTCGATACTCGGCAAGCTGCTCGCCAATGCCGCAGGCAGCGCCCGAGTCAATTCATAGTCAGCAATACCAATCGGCTTATTGATGTCGCGCAGGGCATATTCCGCGAGGATGCGGTCTTTCGTCTGGCACAGGATAAGTCCGATCGTTGGCGCGTCATCTTCGTGGCGGACTTTGTCATCGACGACCGAGCAGTAGAAATTCATCTTCCCCGCATATTCGGGCTTGAAATCACCCTTCTTGAGATCGACCACGACGAAGCAGCGCAGGTGAAGGTGGTAGAACAGCAAGTCGAGATAGAACTCGTGGTCGCTGACCTCTAGCCGGTACTGGCGGCCCACGAAGGCGAAGCCGCGTCCGAGCTCGATCAGAAAGGTCTGGATGTGTGCAAGCAGGCCGGTTTCGAGCTCGCGTTCGTGGAATGGCTCTTCCAGCGTCAGGAAGTCGAAGAGGTAGGGGTCCTTTAGTAGCCCTTGAGCGATGCCGGCATGAATCTGCGGCAGTGTGCTCGCGAAGTTGGTCACGGCGCCGCCTTGACGCTCGTGCGCCCGCTGCTTGATCTGAACCGTGAGCGTCTCGCGGCTCCAGCCCTGGTCCAGGGTCTGTCGGGCATACCAGAGACGGGTCGGCGGATCCTTGATCTTTTCAATGAGTATGACGTGATGGAACCAGGGGATTCCGAAGGCGAGCGCAGCAGGCATTGCACCGGTGTCGGTTTCAGCCTCGGCGGATGCCAATTGTGCCGCAGGCTGCGGCACAATTGCGGATCCATGCTCGTCGAGTCTCTGCAAAAGTGCCGCAGGCGGCGGCACTGCACCAGTAGCGGGATGCAGCAACCTCGGGTATTCGCGAAAAAATCGCAGCATCCGCTTGATGTTCCGTTCTGAAAATCCCTTCTGCTCAGGCAGTTCGTTCTTCAAATCCAGGGCCAGTCGCGGGATGACCCCAGCCCCCCAGCCTTCCCGTTCCTGCCGCGCGGCGATCAGGCAGCCGATATCCCAATAGAGGCGGATCATCTCGGCATTGGCGGACAGGGCCGCGCGGCGCTGGGCTTGGCGGACACGGGCCTTGATGTCCCCGAGCAGGTCGCGATAGTCAGCAAGCTCTTGAGCCTTCATCGCGTCAGGGCCTCCATGAGCTGTGCCTTCAACTGCCCGCGGGTCTCGGCGATCTGGGCGAGGAGCTTTTCGTATTCGGGTAGAAGGTGGTCCAGATCCCCCGGACCTGTGTCCGAATTGTGAGGATTCTTGAGGTCGAGGTTGAAGTTGCCGGCCTTGATGGTGTCGATGGAGACGCGCCAGGCCTGCTCGTTTTCCACGCGAGCCTTTAAGCCGTCCTGCTCGTCGCCCCACCAGGCGCGCTCGGCCTCGAACTCTTCGATGCGGATGGGTTTGCCCTTGTTGTAGCTCTTGGCGCCGGGCGGATAGGGGTGCTCGTAGTACCAAACGTGGGTGGTGGGCGCACCCTTGTTGAAGAAGAGCAGGTTGGTGCGGATGCCGGTGTAGGGATTGAAGACACCGTTGGGCAGGCGGACGATGGTGTGGAGGTTGCAGTCGGTGAGCAGGGCCTCTTTGATCCGGGTCTTCACGCCTTCGCCGAAGAGGGTGCCGTCGGGCAGCACCAGGCCGGCGCGGCCGCCGGGCTTGAGGACTTTCATCAGCAGTACGAGGAAGAGGTCGGCGGTCTCCCGGGTGCGGAACTCGGCGGGGAAATTGGCCTCGATGCCGTCCTCCTCCATGCCGCCGAAGGGCGGATTGGTGACGATGACGTCCACCCGCTCCTTGGGTCCCCAGTCACGCAAGGGACGCGCGAGGGTGTTGTCGTGGCGGACGTTGGAGGGGACGTCGATGCCGTGCAGGAGCAGATTGGTCATGCACAGGACGTGCGGGAGGTGCTTCTTCTCGATCCCGGCGAAGCAGTCCTGGATGGTGCGCTCGTCGGCCTCGGTCTTGGCCTGTTTGCGCAGGTGCTCGATGGCGCAGACGAGGAAGCCGCCGGTGCCGCAGGCGGGGTCGAGGAGGGTCTCGCCGAGGCGAGGATTGACCTGCTCGACGATGAACTGGGTGACGGCGCGCGGGGTGTAGAACTCCCCGGCATTCCCGGCGGACTGCAGATCCTTCAGCAGCTTCTCGTAGATGTCGCCGAACAGGTGGCGGTCATCGGAGGCGTTGAAGTCGATGCCGTTGATCTTGTTGATCACCTGCCGCATCAGGGTGCCATTCTTCATGTAGTTGTTGGCATCCTCGAAGCTCATGCGGATGAGCCCGGCGATTTTGTCGCCGCCGCCAGTCAGGGCCTTGAGCCTGGGCAGCAGGCTGTTGTTGACGAAGTCGAGCAGGGCATCGCCGGTGATGCCTTCGTCGTCCGCCGCCCAACTGGACCAGCGCAGCCGCTCGGGGAGTGGCGAGCGGTAGTCGTCCCGCAACAGCTCCAGCTCCTTCTCGCGGTCGTCGAAGATCTTGAGGAAGAACATCCAGCCGAGTTGTTCGAGCCGCTGCGCGTCGCCGTAGGTGCCGGCGTCCTTGCGCATGATGTCCTGGATGGTCTTGACGAGATTGGAAACATTTGGCATGGGTCAGGCGGCCTTCTGATACAGGGCGGTTTCAAGTTGACGCACGGCGGCAAGATAGGCGCTCTTGCCGCCGAAGAGTTTGACGATTTCCATCGGGGTGCCCAAGGTGGGCAGCGGGTCCACCTTGAGGATGTCCAGGGACTCGACGCTGCGGATGCCGGCATCGGCGTATTTCTGGAGCAGGGCATCGAGGACAGCGCGGGCCTGGTCGCCATAGGTGCCGAAGACGTTGCGCTTGCGCACCTTCTCGGCCCGTTCCTGCCGCGTCAGGGGCGGTTGGTCGAAGGCGACGTGGCAGACGAGATCGAAGGCGTCGTAGTCGCGGCCGACCTGTTCGGCGAGCTCGTCGAGGAACACACCTTGGGCGACAAGCTCTTCCAGGATGACCTGCTTGCGGTCGGCGTCGTTCCAGGCGTTGAGGAAGGCGTCCAGGGAGGCGTAGGTCTTGCGCAAGGTCTTGCGGGAGTAGTCCCGCAAGGACTCGGTGATGAGCTTGCCGTCCGCATCGAGGTACTGCACCCGCTCCGTGACGATGCGGACCTCGACGTCGTCCACGTAGTAGCGCGTGACGCCGGGGCCGGACGTGTCTTGATTGCCGTCGAACGGATCAGCGTCGCCCTCCCCGCCGGCCTCTCCTTCCCCTTCCTGCGGCTTATCGTCCGGCGGGATGGGCGGCTGATCGGGGCCTGGCTCGTAGATCTGTACGGGATCGCCATCGAAGTCCGGGTCGGCGAAAAGGGCGGTCGCCCGCCGGAAATCCATGATGGTGAAGTAGAGCTTGTTGTAGTCCTCGTTGATGCGGGTGCCGCGGCCGATGATCTGCTTGAACTCGGTCATGGAGTCGATGCGTTTGTCGAGCACGATCAGGTGGCAGGTCTGGGCATCCACACCGGTGGACATGAGCTGGGAGGTGACGGCGATGACGGGAAAGGTGGATTCCGGGTCGATGAAATTGTCGAGCTGTGCCTTGCCCTCGTCGTTGTCGCCGGTGATGCGCATCACGTACTTGCTGTTGGCGGCTGCCAGGTCCGGGTTAGCATTGACCAGGGCCTGACGCATGCGCTCCGCATGGTCGATGTTTTGGCAGAAGACGATGGTCTTGGCGAAACGGTCCGTCGCCTTGAGAAACTCGGTGATCTTGGCGGCGACCAGGGTGGTGCGTTGGTCGAGGACGAGGTTCTTGTCGTAGTCGCTGTCGTTGTATTCGCGGTCCTCGATGGCATGACCGAACCTGTCGGTTTGCCCGGACTCCGGGCGCCAGCCGTCGAGATCCCGATCAAGCCCGATGCGTACGACCTTGTAGGGCGCGAGAAAGCCGTCCGAGATGCCCTGCCGCAACGAGTAGGTGTAGATGGGCTCGCCGAAGTAGTCGATGTTCGAGACCTCTTTGGTCTCCTTGGGGGTGGCCGTCATCCCGATCTGGGTCGCCGTGGAGAAGTATTCGAGCACCTTTCGCCAGGCGGCATCGTCCGCGGCGCTGCCCCGATGACACTCGTCCACGAAGACCAGATCGAAGAAATCCGGGGAGAACTGCCTGTAAATGTTCTGCTCTTCCTCGGTACCGGTCACCGCTTGATAGAGGCAGAGATAGATCTCGAACGCCTTGTCCACCGTGCGGTTGGTGATCTTGGTCATGGCCTGACCGAAGGGCTTGAAGTCGTTGGTCTTGGTCTGGTCGGCCAGGATGTTGCGGTCCACCAGAAACAGGATGCGTTTCTTGGCGCCCGATCGCCACAGCCGCCAGATGATCTGAAAGGCGGTGTAGGTCTTGCCCGTCCCCGTGGCCATGACCAGCAGGATTCGGCTCGCGCCGCGGGCAATGGCCTCCACGGTGCGGTTGATGGCAATGCGCTGGTAATAGCGGGGGGCCTTGCCGGAACCGTCGTCAAAATAGTCCTGAACCGTGACGGCCTGCCCTTCCGCGACCAACCCCTTGGCCTTGCAGTAGCGCGCCCAGAGCTCGGCCGGGGTGGGGAATTGGTCGAGGGGGATTTCGCGCGTCACGGCTCCGGTGGTCACCGTGCGGTCGTGTTCCAGAAAGGCGTCGCCGTTGGAGCTGTAGACGAAGGGAATATCGAGGGTTTCCGCGCAGTCCAGCGCTTGCTGCATGCCGTCGCCGACGGCGTGATTGTTGTCCTTAGCCTCGATGAGGGCGAGCGGGATGTTGGGCCTGTACACGAGGACGTAGTCGGCGCGTCTGGCGACGCCACGCTTCACCGTCTTCCCGCGAACGATGACCCGGCCTCTGGTGAAGTAGACCTCCTCGCGCACCTGTGTCAGGAGGTCCCACTTGTCCCCATGCGCACCGACCAGCGCGGGCGTGATGAACTTGGAGCGAATGTCTGCTTCGGTCAGCGCCTTCTTGTTCATGCCCGGGTGAGCTTCCCTGTTGGATTCACGGTGCGCGGGGCTCGGAGACGGGCTGACGTCCCAAGAATACGAGCCCAACCTTGTACCGGCAGTTCGGGCGCCAGTCTACGCAACTCCATAGGGAAGGGGGAGCCCCGGCCGCGCGGCTCGGGATGACGATTCTCTGGCGGAAGTAAGGGTGGATAGTCGGCGATGGTGGAATCGTCCGGCAAGGTCAGCACGGAATGTCGTGGGGGCAAGGGGCGGATCCCTTTCCGTAGCCGCGCCGAGCGAGCGTCGCGGCCACCGTTCCCCGGGGTTGACGGATCAGCGCGGAGAGGATGTTGGTGTCGAGCAGGTAGCGCAGGCCCGCAATGTTTGCCATGGCACTTAAACCGCGTCCAGAGCGAGATGCCCATTTTCCAGCGAGAACGACGTTTCGCGCATCCACGGCCCTTAGCGTGGACGCGGTTTAAAATTCTAGTTCTTTTTAATATCTAAACCGCGCCGACTTCAGCGGTCGTCAAGTTTGCCGGGGCCGATCCCATCCAAAAACATCGCATACCGCACCGGGCGCGGTTTAAAGTCGGATGTCGTCCAACCGAAAGGGCAATAGCCCTTCGTCGACATCGGGGAGGGTCTCGTCCAACATCTCCCATCCGGCGAGTAGCGTGGCGAGGTCCGGCCGTCGCTTCACCGGCTCGACGATCAGACGCTCGCCGTCCTTGCGGATAATCGCCTCGTCCGCGTCCAGCTCGAGCTCCCGAGGGATGCGTAAAGCTTGATTGCGACCGTTGCGAAACAGGCGGACGTGGCGTTCAGGGTGCATAGGAGATCGATCCGACGGGAAGGGCGAAGACATACGCGCGAGCATATGCCAATTGCTGGGGTCGCGCGAGATGTCGGGAGCGGCGGTTGTGGAAATGCTCTCTGCGCTTCATGCGCGGCAACTATTTTGCGTGCAGGCCGGGTGAGGCAACAGGGCTAAGTGCCGTCGGTCGCTGCGCAGAAAGACGTCGATGGCGGCAAAGGCGACTCGCGTGTTTGCGTACACGAAAAGATGGTTGAGGCCGAGCCTCTCTACCATTGCGACCGCTTAGGCAAGGATGTCTTTGTGGTAACCGGTCTGACGCAGGAACAACGCTGCTTCCAGCGCGCCTGGATCGCGCATGCCGGGCGCTGCGCCATAGCGCCGGATCAAGAGAGTGTGTATGCCGATGACATCGGCCATGGTTGGATAATCTCGGTTGGTCACTTGGCCAGTTCGCGATACAGGCTCTCGAACTCATCGAGACTGGAGGCGAACGCGGTCATGACATGCCGCCGCGGCCGCTCCTTCTGCTGGCGGTCGATGTACTCGCGCAGGGCTTCGTCCAACACGGATTGGAATTGGCGCCCTTGGCCTTCGGCGATCTGACGCAGTGCTGCCAGAACCTCGGGCGCAGCTTGGGATGAGAACTTCTCGCGGGCAGTGGTCGACATGGCCGATTCCGTCAAGATGAATCTTGATGTCACAGGGTAGGGCATCGCGGAGTGGCTGACCACAGACCAAGGCGAATAGCGCCCACTTTAACCGCACAAGGTGCGGTGAATAACTTGCCCGATGCGGAGAATCCGGCCCACAATCTCCGCATGAACAGCGGTGATTGCAAGTACATCTGGCAGACCAACGACTGGCCGAACTGGCGTTTTGACCTGGCGACATTGGCCGGTCCGATGGCGGACGTGAGTCGCGCACAGGGTTTCTTGCTGGGACGCCTGGCCGATGTCGGGATGGCGCTGCGCGATCAGGCCAGCCTTGGCGCGCTCACCGCGGACGTGGTGAAGACCAGTGAGATCGAGGGTGAGCATCTCGATGTCGAATCCGTGCGTTCGTCCATCGCCCGTCGTCTTGGCGTGGATATCGGCGCCCTGGCCCCGGTTGATCGTCACGTCGAAGGCGTGGTCGAGATGGTGCTTGATGCCACCGCCGACTGCCATGCGCCGGTGACACGCGAGCGGTTGTTCGGCTGGCACGCAGCGCTGTTTCCCACCGGCTACTCAGGTCTGTCCAAGATCAAGGTCGGAACTTGGCGCGACGATACTAGCGGTCCGATGCAGGTCGTGTCCGGCCCGATCGGCCGACAGCGTGTCCATTTCGAGGCGCCGCCGGCGGATCGTCTGGACGCGGAAACGCGTCGATTCCTCGATTGGATCAATGATGCCTCGAAGGATCCTCCGCTCATCAAGGCCGGGCTCGGCCATTTGTGGTTCGTCACCCTGCACCCGTTCGACGACGGCAACGGCCGTATCGCCCGAGCCATCGGTGATCTGTTGCTGGCGCGCGCCGACGGCAGCCCCCAGCGCTTCTACAGCCTGTCGGCGCAGATCCAGCGGGAACGCACGGCCTACTACGACATTCTGGAACGGACTCAGAAACAGTCGATGAATGTCACCGAGTGGCTCGCCTGGTTTCTCGACACCCTCCATCGCGCCCTCGATCAGGCACAGCACAGCCTCGACGCCGTGTTCGTCAAGACACGGTTCTGGCAGCGCTGGGCGACCACGCCATTGAACGAGCGACAGGCGAAGCTGCTCAACCGGCTGATCGACGGCTTCGAAGGCAAGCTCACCAGCAGCAAGTGGGCGGCCATTGCCAAATGTTCGCCGGACACGGCCTTGCGTGATATCAACGACCTGCTGGCGCGGGGCGTATTGCGGAAAACGGATGCAGGTGGGCGCAGCACTGGGTATGAGCTGAACGGCATACCGACGTAGCCAAGGTTCTCGAAATGCAGACCGATTTTATCGCTCCTCCGGTGCCCGCCATGCGTCGAATCGCTCCAGCGCATCGGTGCTGCCGATCAGGCCGCGCGCTCGTCGAAGTCTTGCTGTTGTGCCCTCCCGTTGCTCACTCGGTAAATCCTGCGCACGACGCTCGGCGTCGGCAAAGAACTCCTCAAGTCGCTTCGCCGCCGCCCAGACCTCGATGATCTGGAGCAGTTCTTCTTTGCTGTCCTTCAGTGCCTTGGCGGCCCGTCGCACCTCCTCCTCGCGGCGCCACTCCTCTCGCTGAGCCTCCCAGCGCTGGCGTTCGAGCTCCGCTTGGCGCTGTCCTTCCTCGACAAGGCGTGCGATCTCGACCGTGGCCTTCTCAAGTTCCCGGACGATGCTGGGGATGCGAGCAGAAAGGTCTCGGGCCGGCGTTTCTCGCCACTGCTGGATCCAGTCCGCTCGCGGGTATGGCGAGTAGACCTGCAGGCAGAGGCGCCCGGTCGGGAAATCGCGGGTACTCGTCCAGCCATGATTATGTGCGGAGCGGCCACGGCGCTTGGGAGCGTCTTCGGTCAGCCGGATATACTCTCCGTTAACGTATCGGACCTCCGTTTCCTCGGACATCTCGATGATCGTAAGGCCAATCGCCACGGTTCCGATGTAGACAACCGTGCAGCGTATCGGTGACCACAGGTTGTTATGGTGGTGGCCCTTAGCCGGATTCTCGCGCTCGTCGACCTCTGCGCGATGAAACGGCTCGGAGTTGGGAGCGATGACCACACGATGGTCGCGTGCTTCCAGGGCCAAGAAGAATTCGTTCGCGAAGGCGAGTGCCTTGTCCAACCCTGTCTTGGTGACCGCAAGATCGACGAGCAGTCTCTTGACGGGCTTGAGGTACCCACCGGTCCAAGAGAGACGCCCCGCCTCGAAGAGCGGCTTGGCACCGCTTACCAGCGGATGTCGATCCGGCAGCGGCGACCGCGCTGCACGTTTTCGCCGAGACGTCCTGTCTGGAGGCATCGGTAGCGAACGGGCGCGTTCCGGCGGGGTGCCGTCGCGCGTCCACTCAAGCGGGTCGCCGGGGCGCGGCTCGGGGAGTGGCGGCTGCTTCGGCGCTCTGCCGACTGCCAGCTTCGCCCAGTAGCCGCGCTCCGGCCGCGGGACGTTGAGCAGCGTGCAGACCCTGGCCATGTAGCTGGAGGAAACGCTGAACCGTGCTGCGACTTTGAGCATGGGCTCGGACCAGACCATCTCGTACAGCGCTTCTCGGCTGACAGGGCCGTCGCCACGGTCAGCGATCGGCGCCGGTACCGGAATAGTGTCCTGATCCTCTGTCACGATATCCTCCATGCCCAAACGCCGACGTAGCTCCGGCAGATGTTCACGTCCCTTCGAGCTCCTGCATCCACACCGGGATGTCCCGCTGTCCATGCAGCACCCGCCAGACGTCGACGCGGTCGGGGCGCTCGACATAGAAGACAAGGTATGGATACCGGGTCAGCGGCCAGGACCGGAGGCCAGGCAAGTTTAGCTCGTGGGCGTAACGCGGCGAGCTGATAGCCGGATGGAGGCCGATGTGTCGGTACGCTTTCTCCAAGGCATTGATGAAGCCGAGAGCAGCTGCCTCGGCGCCCTCCGCTAGGTAATGCGCGACCACGTCCTCGACGTCCTGGTGGGCCTGCTCGCGCGGGACGACGGGCTTGGCCTTCATCCCTACGTTCAGGCCTTCGGTTGGATCTTGATCCCACCGCGCACCCGCTCGCGCAGACTGTCGAAGTAGGCATCCTTCGCCGGCGCGGTAGGAGCAGACGAGGCCCCCGCGAGCAACAGGTTGCGCAGTTGTAGCCGATCCTGATCGCGGCGGATCAGCTCGCGCACGTACTCGCTGCTGGTGCCATAGCCACGCTGGCTGACCTGCTCGTCGACGAATGCCTTGAGGCTGTCGGGCAAAGAGATGTTCATCGTGCTCATGGCGCGAGGTTAGGTTCCTTGGCAAAATTTGGCAAGCCATCATCCTGATCGAGATCGACTCCCTTGCGCCGGTGTCGCGCGAGCGGTTGTTCGGCTGGCTTGCCGCGCTGTTTCCCACCGGCTACTCAGATCCGGCTAAGATCAATGTCGGATGTTCGCCGGACACGTCTCTCTGAGACATCAATGACGTGCCCACGTCTGGCGCGCTGCGAAGGGGTCGTTACGGATCGGACTAAGTCGCTCTCCTGAAAACTACGGCTCGATCGCGAAGAATGCTTCGATAAAGGCAGCCCTTTCCAATGCTCCGGCCAGGGAGTATCGGCCATTCCGCGGGGTGAGCCTAATGTAGTCGGCAAGGAGCAGCTCGGTTCGCCGGGCTTTGTAGGTCCGAAGGTGCGGGGCGACCTGCCGGAGCAGATCGAGTGCGTGACGGTTGGTGATGGCGTACGTGAAACTCGGCGTATGCCGTTCGGAATAGGTGCGCTTGCCTGTCGCCTTGCCGGCTCCGATGGCCTCGAGCAGGTAGTTGATCAACGGGCGGTCTGTGTTGGAAATGGAAACGACGACCTGGCGGTTGTCCTGTTTGTGCTTCCGCAGCAGGGAAACGGTGCCCTCGCCGTCGATCAAACCGGCGATATAGGCTGCGTCGATGTCGCTCAGCGCGTTAACTTTACGATAGTTTGCCACGGACTTGCCGAACACAAAAAGAAAACGGGCCTTGGAGTGTACTCCAAGGCCCGCTGATTGGTGGAGGCGGCGGGACAGTGATTCCCCACCTTTCGGTGAGGCCTGGACTATGCCTTCATCCGGATCGGATACGACCCGATGGGTCCGGATGCGGAGCGTATTATCCGCGTTGCCGCGGATCCTAGTGGACGCTCCACCGTTGCCGGATCAGCGTCTCTATGAGTCTCTACAGGGCAGGTCTGAGGTTGGCCCTCTTCCTACCCCTCGGCGTTGCCGTGTCGGTCTGAGCCGACTGCAGGGTTCGCCGATGTGAGCCCCGTTTTCACTTTGCCCTTACGAGCAAAGGCGACCTGTGCATTGATCGAACCCGCGTCCGCAAGCCCTCTGCCATTGGCCCTACATGCTTAGCCCGTTCTATTGTTTTTAGCCTTCCGCCGCCCGAAGGGCAGGGCGATCAGTCGGCGATCTCGAATTAGGTTTTAGCGGATCAGGTCCGAGCCCCCGTCACCGCGATCCCATGTAATGTTACCCCTGGAATCCGCCCCCCATAGGCAGGGAAGGGTCAGAGGCTCGCTGGCCTAAGCCGCGAGAGCGTAGTTGTCGTCGTTGGCAACTATAGATTTGCGGTTGGATTTACGAGGTCACCCGCACCTCGGCATGCACCTCAGGTTTTGCGACCCACGTCGAAACCATGTCGCCCCCAAGTCACGAGTAAGACACTCTAGAGTAACCCGGGTTCCGCGGCAAGCTCAGCCGGTCTTGAAGAGGCGTTCCTTGTCGCGTTGCCAGTCGCGATCCTTCTCCGTGTCGCGCTTGTCGTGCTGCTTTTTGCCCTTGGCGAGCCCGATCTCCAGCTTGGCGTTGCCGCGCTTCCAGTACATGGCCGTGGGAACGAGTGTGTATCCGGCGCGCTCGGTCTGGCCGATCAGTCGGTTGATCTCGCTGCGCTTGAGCAGCAGCTTGCGGCTGCGCGTGGGATCCGGATTGACGTGGGTGGATGCGGCGGCCAGGGCGGAGATATGTGCGCCGATCAGAAAGGCCTCGCTGTGCAGGATCTTGACGTACCCCTCTTTGAGCTGGATGCGGCCGGCGCGCAGACTCTTGACCTCCCAGCCTTCCAGGACCAAGCCGGCCTCGATGCGCTGCTCGATGAAGTACTCATGTCCGGCCTTTTTGTTGAGCGCGATGGTCGAGCCGCCATCGTTCTTCTTCTGTTTTCCTTTCGCCATTGAACCGCGTCCCGGAAGTCAAAACCGTCGTTGGATCTGAAACCGGCCTGGGTAGACCCACGCGGGCCTCTTACCTGACGCGGCTCAAGATAATGTTAAGAGCAGATTGTTTGAAGTGCGTCTGGACGGTGCTCTTTGGTGGCTCCGAGCATGGCCGACGGGCTCGGAGAAGACAGGAGGCACCGGACGCATTTCAAGTGTAAATCAAACGAGGCTTGATTTCCGCACCGAGGCCGGCTAAATTTGCGGGCTCGACTTACCTGGAGGGGTCCGATGCGCCAGCCGCTGATCGCCGGAAACTGGAAAATGAACGGCAGCAAGTCCAGTGCCGAGGCACTGTTGAACGGCGTCGTCGCCGGGGCCGGCGAAATCTCGAAGGCCGAGATCGCGGTGTGCGTACCCTTCCCGTATCTCTATCTCGGCGAACAATTGCTCGCCGGTAGCGCGGTACGGCTGGGTGCTCAAAATCTGTGTACCGAGGGTGGTGGCGCCTTCACGGGAGAGGTATCGGGCTCGATGCTGGCCGATTTCGGATGCCGGTATGTGATTTGCGGCCATTCGGAACGTCGCGAATATTACGGAGAGACCGAAGCGTCCATCGCGCAGAAGTTGGTGCGCGCAACCGAAAGCGGGCTGATCCCGATCCTATGCGTGGGCGAGACGCTGCAGCAGCGCGAGGCCGGCGAGATGGAGTCGGTGATCGCCGCTCAGATCGACGGCATCGTCGAGCGGATCGGTATCGATGCCTTCTCGGGAATCGAAATCGCCTACGAGCCGGTTTGGGCGATCGGCACCGGGAAGACGGCGACGCCCGAGCAGGCGCAAGCCGTTCATGCCTACATCCGCGGCCGAATCGCTGCGTCGAATGGCTCGATCGCCGCAACGTTGCGCATTCTCTACGGAGGCAGCATGAAACCCGGTAACGCCGTGGAGCTGCTGGCGCAGCCGGATATCGACGGCGGTTTGATCGGCGGCGCGTCACTGAGCGCCGATGACTTTCTAGCGATTTGTTTGGCCGGAGAACAGCTCGCGGCCTAAAGCTGCAGCAACGAGACATTCATGCAAACCATTTTGACCGTCATGCAGGTCTTCCTGTCGCTCGGATTGATCGGGCTGATCCTGATCCAACACGGGAAGGGTGCGGATGCGGGCGCGGCGTTCGGGAGCGGTGCTTCCGCGACCGTGTTCGGTGCGCGCGGCTCGGGTTCGTTCCTGACGCGCACCACGGGCATCATGGCAACAATGTTCTTTCTCACCAGCATGGCTTTGGCGTATTATGCGACGAAGGGGTCAGAGCCGGTGACGATCATGGACCGTGTGGACGAGCGCACGATTATCGTTCCGCCGCCCGCGGCAGAACCGGTCTCGGACATCCCCGCAATTCCCGGGGGCGGTGGTGGCCAAGGCGGTGATTCGGGAACGGATGTGCCTGCCGTCGCGGTACCCGCCAATGGCGATCTGTCCGGTGGGGATCCGATCGGCGGCGATTTCTCCGGTAACGCGCAGAGCGAGATCGTTGAGACGGTTGTCATCGAGGGCTCGGGCGACAAGGCTGTCGTGGTCGACGATGCCGAGGTGACCCTCGACGAGAGCGCCGTCCAAGGGCAGAATGAAGGCGTGGGCGCCGATACGGCGACACAGGAATAGAGAGAGTTATCGCCGACGTGGTGAAATTGGTAGACACGCTATCTTGAGGGGGTAGTGGCGTAAGCCGTGCCAGTTCGAGTCTGGCCGTCGGCACCATCTGCAAGTGCAGGAAAGCAAACGGCATGCCGCTCTAGCGACATGCCGTTTTTTTTGCGTCCGATAAGGCGCAAAGGCTTGAAAAACCTAATGATTTGAATTGACCGGCGGGTTGACAGTGCCGTGATGGCTGCACTAGACTCTCCGTCCGGCTCGACGTCAGAGAATAAGTAAATTCGGGAGGACTGATGCTCGACAACTATCTACCGATCCTGATCTTCATCATTATCGGGATCCTGGTCGGTGTCGGCCCGCTCGTATTGGGTTACCTCTTAGGACCTCGACGTCCGGACGCGGAGAAAGACTCCCCCTATGAATGTGGGTTTGCGGCCTTCGAGAGCGCGCGTCTAAAGTTCGACGTGCGCTACTACCTTGTCGCGATCCTCTTCATCGTCTTCGATCTGGAAATCGCCTTCCTCTTCCCGTGGGCGGTGGTGCTCGACGAGCTCGGCATGTACGGCTTCTGGGCCATGTTCGTCTTTCTCGGGATCCTGGTGGTCGGATTTATCTACGAGTGGAAGAAGGGGGCGCTGGAATGGGAATAGAGGGCATCCTCGAAGAAGGCGTGGTCACGACGACGGCCGACAAGCTCATCAACTGGGCTCGAACCGGATCATTGTGGCCCATGACCTTCGGTCTGGCCTGTTGCGCGGTCGAGATGATGCACGCAGGTGCGGCGCGCTATGACCTGGACCGTTTCGGCATCGTGTTTCGCCCCAGCCCTCGTCAATCCGACGTCATGATCGTTGCGGGCACATTGGTCAACAAGATGGCTCCGGCACTGCGCAAGGTCTATGACCAGATGGCCGAGCCACGCTGGGTGATCTCGATGGGCTCCTGTGCGAACGGCGGCGGTTATTACCACTACTCTTATGCGGTGGTGAGGGGTTGTGATCGGATCGTCCCTGTCGATATTTACGTGCCGGGATGTCCGCCGACTGCCGAGGCCCTGCTTTACGGCATCCTGCAGTTGCAGAACAAGATTCGCCGTACCAATACCATCGCTCGCTGAGTCGTACGCAATTCCAATGGCAAAAGACATCCTGTCCAACCCCGTCAGGCTGACCGCGCTCGTCGATGCACTCGCAGAGGCGCTGACCGGCCAGGGCTGCGAGACCGTCACGGCGCTCGGCGAGGTCACCTTGATCGTGCCGTCGGAGCACTTGACCGACGTGGCGTGGATCCTTCGTGATCATCCGCAACTGCGGTTCGAGCAGCTGATCGACCTGTGCGGCGTCGATTATGCCGCTTACGGCAAATCCGAGTGGGCGACCGAAGAGGCATCCACGACAGGCTTCGGTCGTGGGGTGGATCGCGACCAGGAGCTGGCCGTCGACGATCCCAAGCGCTTTGCCGTCGTCTATCATCTGCTGTCGCTGGTCCACAATCGGCGGGTTCGCCTGCGCGTCTACGCGGGAAGCCGTCAGCCGATGGTCGACTCCGTCGTCCCGGTGTGGGCGGCGGCCAATTGGTTCGAGCGCGAGGCATTCGATCTCTTCGGTATCCTCTTTCGCGGGCATCCGGATCTGCGTCGCATCCTCACCGACTACGGCTTTGTCGGACATCCCTTTCGGAAGGACTTTCCTCTGTCCGGGCATGTCGAAATGCGCTACGACCCGGAGCAGGGTCGCGTCATCTACGAGCCGGTTTCGATCACGCCGCGTGTCCTGGTGCCGCGCGTGATCCGCTCCGACAGTCGATACGTCCAGACGGGCGCGAGCACGGAGGCCTCCGATGCCTGAGATTCGCAACTACACCCTGAACTTCGGACCGCAGCATCCGTCGGCACACGGCGTACTGCGTCTCGTGCTCGAGATGGACGGCGAGGTGATCGAGCGCGCCGATCCGCATATCGGCCTGCTGCATCGTGCAACCGAAAAGCTCGCCGAGTCCAAGCCGTTCAACCAAAGCATCGGTTACATGGACCGGCTCGACTATGTGTCCATGATGTGCAACGAGCATGGCTATGTCCGGGCGATCGAGAAGCTGCTCGGGGTGGAAGCGCCGGAGCGCGCTCAGTACATCCGCACCATGTTCGACGAGATCACCCGCATCCTGAATCACCTGATGTGGCTCGCCGCGCATGGCCTGGATATCGGCGCCATGACGGTGTTCCTCTACTGCTTTCGCGAGCGCGAAGACCTGCTCGACTGTTACGAAGCGGTCTCGGGCGCGCGGATGCACGCGACCTATTACCGCCCCGGTGGCGTCTATCGGGATCTGCCCGATCGGATGCCGCAGTATTCGGGAAGCTCCAAGTGGCACAGCGCCAAGACCATCGCCAAACGCAACGGTCCCCGTCAGGGTTCGCTGCTCGACTTCATCGAGGATTTCGCTGATCGCTTTCCGGGGCATGTCGACGAATACGAGACCCTGCTCACGGATAATCGGATCTGGAAGCAGCGCACCGTCGGGATCGGTGTCGTCTCGCCCGAGCGTGCGCTCCAGCTTGGATTCACGGGCCCGATGCTGCGTGGATCCGGCGTCGAATGGGACCTGCGCAAGAAGCAGCCGTATGCCGCCTACGACAAAATGGACTTCGACATCCCGGTCGGGGTCAACGGCGATTGCTATGACCGCTATCTGGTCCGTATGGAGGAGATGCGCCAGTCCAATCGGATCGTCAAGCAGTGCGTGCAATGGTTGCGCGACAATCCCGGTCCGGTCGCGATCGAGGATCACAAGGTCATGCCGCCGTCACGGGCGGACATGAAGGACGACATGGAAGCCTTGATCCATCATTTCAAACTCTTTACCGAGGGCTACTGTCCGCCGCCGGGCGAGGTCTACGCCGCGGTCGAGGCACCGAAGGGCGAGTTCGGGTGTTATATCGTGTCGGACGGCGCCAATAAGCCCTATCGTCTAAAGGTCCGTGCGCCGGGCTTCCCGCATCTGGCCGCGTTGGACGAGATGTCCCAAGGCCACATGCTCGCCGACGTGGTGGCGATCATCGGGACGCTGGATGTTGTCTTCGGGGAGATCGATCGCTGATGAGCCTTCGCAACGCACCGCTTGCGGTCATTCATGATCGCGATAAATCGACCCTCTTCACCCCGGAGATTCGCGAGCAGATCGAGACCTGGATCGCCAAGTATCCGTCCGAATGGAAACAGTCCGCGGTGATGCCCGCCCTGACCATCGTGCAGGATGCCAACGGCGGCTGGCTGACCCCCGAGCTCATGAACGATGTTGCCGCCTACCTGGATATGCCGGAGGTGTCCGTCTACGAGGTCGCGACCTTCTACGGCATGTACGATCTGGAGCCGCAGGGTCGGCACAAGGTCTGTGTCTGCAACAGCGTGTCGTGCCTGCTGTTGGGCTCCGAGGAGCTGATCGAGCATGTCGAGCATAAGTACGACGTGCGTCTCGGCGAGACCACGGCCGACGGTCGCTTTACCTTCAAAGAGGTGGAGTGTCTCGGTGCGTGCCGACATGCGCCCGCGGTGTTGGTCGACAAGACCTACCACGAGAACCTCTCGCCCCAAGCGCTCGATAAGCTGATCGACGAGTTGGAGTAGGCCGATGGTCCCGAATCAGAACAGCGTCTGTTTCCGCAATATGCACCTGGATGCGAGCACCCGGCACACCTTGGATGCCTATCGCAGCCTCGGAGGCTATGTGCAGTGGGAGAAGATCCTGCGCGAGCGCCCGGACCCGGCCGACGTCATCGAAGAGGTCAAGCTCTCGGCGCTGCGTGGTCGCGGCGGCGCGGGGTTCCCGACGGGTCTGAAGTGGAGCTTCATGCCGCGCAACGCTCCGGGCCAAAAGTACATCGTCTGCAACTCCGACGAGGGCGAGCCCGGAACCTGCAAGGATCGCGATATCCTGCGCTACAACCCGCATCAGTTGATCGAGGGCATGGCGATCGCCGGCTACTGTATCGGTGCGACGGTCGGCTACAACTACATCCGCGGCGAGTTCTACGAGCCGATCGAGCGGTGCGAGGAGGCCATTCGCGAGGCCTACGCGGCGGGTCTGTTGGGCAAGGACATCCAGGGCTCGGGTGTGGATTTCGACCTCTACAACCATCTCGGCGCGGGGGCCTACATCTGCGGCGAAGAGACGGCTCTACTCGAGTCGATCGAGGGCAAGAAGGGTCAACCGCGCTTCAAGCCGCCGTTCCCGGCCCAGTTCGGTCTTTACGGGCGTCCGACCACCATCAACAACACCGAGTCGCTGGCGTCGATCCCGGTCATCCTGGAGAAGGGCGGGCAGTGGTTCCTCGAGCAGGGGCGCCCGAACAACGGCGGTCCCAAGCTCTTTTCGGTCACCGGTCATGTCGCGCGCCCGGACAACTTCGAGGTGCCGCTGGGTACGCCCTTCCGGGATCTTCTCGAGCTGGCCGGCGGGATGAAGGACGGCCGTGCGCTCAAGGCCGTGATCCCCGGCGGGTCATCCGTTCCGGTGGTGCCCGGCGACATCATGATGGATGTCGACATGGATTACGATTCGATCGCGAAGGCCGGCTCCATGTTGGGCTCGGGTGCCGTGATCGTGATCGCCGAGGGGACCTGCATGGTCCGGGTGCTGCACAACCTGTCGCACTTCTACATGCATGAGTCCTGCGGTCAGTGTACGCCCTGTCGCGAAGGGACCGGTTGGCTGGAGCGGGTGCTGCGCCGCATCCTGGACGGCAAGGGCCGGCCAGGCGATCTCGACCTGCTCGACAGTGTCGCGGGTCGGATCGGCGGGCGGACCATTTGTGCGTTGGGCGATGCCGCGGCAATGCCGGTGCAGAGTTTTCTCACGCATTACCGACACGAATTCGAGCACCTGATCGAGCACGGCCAAAGCATGGCAGCCTAGACCTGCGGCCTGATCCGAATCGGGGCGAGCGCGGCTCGCCGTCGTCGCCCCGGAATCGCAAACTTGTAGAATGGCCCCGTTCGCGCGAGCGAGCAGGTCCGAGAACGTGCGCCGCACCGGTGCGCGACATCCGGCCCACGGGCGCCGATCGAGAGAGCTGAATGACGGACAAGATCACGATCGAGATCGACGGCCGCACCTGCGAGGCGGATCCGGGAGAGATGATCATCGCGGTCGCGGACCGCGAGGGGATCACCATCCCGCGTTTCTGCTATCACAAGAAGCTGTCCATCGCGGCCAACTGCCGCATGTGCCTGGTCGAGGCGGAGCAGGGCGGTCGCCCCTTCCCCAAGCCGGTACCCGCATGCGCCACGCCGGTCGGCGCAGGGATGAAGGTCCAGACGCGCTCGCCCAAGGCCATCGATGCCCAGCAGGGAACGATGGAATTCCTGCTCATCAATCATCCGCTCGACTGTCCGATCTGCGATCAGGGCGGCGAATGCGAGCTGCAGGATGTGGCGATGGGCTATGGCGGCGATGTGTCGCGTTTTGCCGAGCGAAAGCGCGTCGTCAAGGACGAGGACCTCGGTCCGCTCATCGCCACCGACATGACCCGCTGCATCCATTGCACCCGCTGCGTGCGCTTCGGCGCCGAGATTGCCGGCGTGCGTGAGCTCGGCGCCACCGGTCGCGGCGAAGACATGCGCATCGGCACCTTCGTCGCCCATACCGTGAGCCATGAGCTCTCGGGCAACATCATCGATCTCTGTCCGGTCGGGGCACTGACATCCAAGCCTTACCGCTTCACGGCGCGGGCCTGGGAGCTGACCGACGCCGACAGCATCGCCCCGCACGACGGCGTCGGCTCCAACATCCGTCTGCATGTTCGCGGCGGTCGGGTCATGCGCGTGCATCCTCGCGACAACGAGGCGGTCAACGAGACCTGGATCTCGGACCGCGATCGGTTCAGCTACGCGGGTCTGAACGCCGAGGATCGCCTGACCGCGCCCATGATCAAGACCGACGGGGTCTGGCGCGAAGTCGAGTGGCAAGAGGCATTGACCCTAGTCGCCGAGCGTCTGAAGGCCGCCGATGCGAGCCGCATGGGCTGGCTGATGGCCCCGAACGCGACGCTCGAAGAGCTGTATCTGGCGCAGCGGGTCGCGCGTGGCCTAGGGTGCGCCAATATCGATCATCGTCTGCGCCAGCAGGACTTCAGCGGTGACGACGCCGATCCAATGCTGCCTTGGCTGGGCCTGCCGATCGCCGACCTGGAGACCCGCGAGGCGATCCTCCTGATCGGAACCGAGATCCGCCAAGAGCAGCCGCTGTTGGCCCACCGCATCCGCAAGGCTGCGCTGGAGGGTGCAACCGTTGCTTGTGTGAATCCCTTGACCCTGGCGCTGACCCATCCCGCTCGGCAATTGGTCGGGACGCCGTCGCAGATGGGCGCGGACCTCGCGGCGATCGCGAAAGCACTGGGTGCCAAGGCGTCGAAGACACTCAAGACAGTCATTGGCTCGGCCAAGCCCGACGATGCGCATCAGGCGATCGCCGACGCGTTGCGTGCCGCGGGCGAGAAGTCGACCGGCACCATTCTGCTGGGCGCCTTGGCCACCGCACATCCGGACTATGCCTTGCTCAAGGCGCTCGCCTATCGGATCGGTGAGTTGAGCGGCGCCGTCGTGGGTTTTCTGCCGGCAGCGGCGAACAGCGTCGGCGCGTATCTGGCCGGTGCCGTACCGCAGGGGCTGCCCGGCGGCCGGCCTGCGGAGTCCAAGGGCCTCGGGTTGGGCGAGATGCTGAGCGCACCGCCGAGCACGCTGGTCCTCTGGGGCTTGGAGCCGGATCGGGATCTGAACGACCCCGCGCGGGCGATGGCCATGTGCGAGGCGGCCGATCTGGTGATTGCCTGCTCCGCCTTCCGTTCCCCGTCGCTCGAAGCCGTTGCCGACGTGCTGCTTCCGATCGGGGCCTTCGCCGAGACCTCCGGGACCTTCGTCAACGCGGGCGGTCTCCGGCAGCGGTTTCAGGGTGCGGTCGTGCCGCCCGGCGAGGCCCGCCCCGGCTGGAAGGTGCTGCGCGTGCTGGGCAATCTGCTGGATCTTCCGGGCTTCGAGTATCGGGATGCGGCGCAGGTGCGCGATGAGCTTGACGGGCTGTGCGACGGTGCCGCACTCGACAACGCCCCGCGCGGGGAGTACCCGGCGGCTGCACCCGGCACAACCGCCGGCCTGATGCGGCTCGGGAGCGTTCCCATCTATGCCCTCGATCCGCTGGTCCGACGGGCTCCGGCCCTGCAGCGCACACCCGTGCAGGGTGCGGCTTTCGGTGTCTATCTGCATCCCGAGCAGGCGCGTGGCGATGGATTGATTGCCGATCAGACGGTCTTGATCCTTCAGAACGGCCACGAGGTCGAGGCCAATGTCTTCCTGGACGACGCGATCGCGATGGGCTGTGCGCGGATCCCGGCGGCGGTGACCGGAAGCGGGCGGCTGGGTGCGCAGATCGGCCCGGTCGAGATCAGGCCGTGGTTCGGCGAGACGGGCAGCGAGGCGGGATGAATCAACGATGATCGAACTATGGAATGCGCTTCCCGTGGTGATCCAGATCCTGATCAAGATCATCGCGATCGTCCTGCCGCTGCTCGGCATGGTGGCCTATTACACCTTGGCCGAGCGCAAGGTGATCGGCTATATCCAGGTCCGCATCGGGCCCAACCGGGTCGGCTGGCGCGGCTCGCTGCAGCCGATTGCGGATGCGGTCAAGCTGATGATGAAGGAGATCGTCATCCCGACCAAGGCCGACAAGGTCCTGTTCTTGTTGGCGCCCATGATCGCGATCGCGCCGGCCTTGGCTGCATGGGCGGTGTTCCCCTTCGACGAAGGGCTGGTGCTGGCCGACATCAATGCCGGCTTGCTCTATCTGCTTGCGCTGACCTCGCTCGGTGTCTACGGCATCATCATCGCGGGTTGGGCGTCGAATTCGAAATATGCGTTGCTCGGCGCCATGCGCTCGGCCGCTCAGATCGTCGCCTATGAGATCGCGATGGGCTTTGCGTTGGTCGGTGTATTGGTCGCCGCCGGAAGTTTGAATCTGGGCGCGATCGTCGCGGCGCAAGAGGGCAACCTCCTGACCTGGTTCTGGCTGCCGTTGCTGCCGTTGTTCGGCGTTTATCTGATCTCGGGTATCGCCGAGACCAACCGCGCGCCCTTCGACGTCGCCGAAGGCGAGTCCGAGATCGTCGCCGGTTTCCACGTCGAGTATTCCGGGATGGCCTTCGCGGTCTTCTTCCTCGCCGAATACGCGAACATGATCCTCATCTCGGCGCTCTCGGCACTGCTCTTCATGGGAGGCTGGCTCTCGCCCTTCCCGCAGGCGTGGGTCGAGGGGATCGCTATCCTGGGCGACGGTTTCCATTGGCTGTTGCTCAAGACCTTCTTCTTCATGTTCGTATTCTTGTGGTTACGGGCGACCTTCCCGCGCTATCGCTACGACCAGATCATGCGTCTGGGTTGGAAGGTGTTCATCCCGATCACGATCGTCTGGATCCTCGTGGTGGCGCTCGCGGTGCTCGCCGAGCTGCCCCCTTGGTGGTCCGCCTGACCCGGAGACGACCGATGCTGAAAGCCACACGCGAATATCTTCAAAGCCTCTTGATGGTCGAGCTCTTCAAGGGCCTGAGCCTGACCGGCGCTTATCTGTTCAAGCGCAAGTTCACGGTTCAGTATCCGGAGGAGAAGGCGCCGATCTCGCCGCGTTTTCGCGGCCTGCATGCCCTGCGGCGCTATCCCAACGGCGAGGAGCGCTGCATCGCCTGCAAGCTCTGCGAGGCGGTTTGTCCGGCACTGGCCATCACGATCGAGGCCGAGCCGCGCGAGGACGGATCCAGGCGGACGACGCGCTACGATATCGACCTCTTCAAGTGCATCTATTGCGGCTTCTGCGAGGAGTCTTGCCCGGTAGACTCGATCGTCGAGACCGGCGTCTACGAGTATCACTTCGAGAATCGCGGCGAGAACATCATGACCAAGGAGAAGCTCCTCGCGATCGGGGACAAGTACGAGTCGGACATCGCCGCGGCTCGCACCGCGGACGCGCCCTACCGCTGACCGCGATGGACTCCGGGATCGCAGGGATCGCCGCCGGCTGTGAAGATGCGGTAGAGATCGGGGCCTTCGCGCGAAGCGTTCCGGAGCCTTTGTCGGGGCGCTCGCGGCGCGTCGGGGCTCGATCGAACAAAGGGCGATCAAACGCCGATCGGGCGCTTCGTTGGCGCTTATCTGGCCATTGCGCCTAACCACGGCATTCGGATGAATCATGGGCTTTGAAAAATTCCTCTTCTATGTCTTCGCGGCCATAACCCTGATCGCTGCGGGGATGGTGATTACGCGTCGCAATCCGGTCCACGCCGTCCTCTATTTGGTACTGGCCTTCATCAGCAGCGCGGCCCTGTGGATCCTCCTCGAGGCGGAGTTCCTCGGTATCGTGCTGATCCTGGTCTATGTCGGCGCGGTCATGGTGCTCTTCCTCTTCGTGGTGATGATGCTCGACGTCGATATCGCGACGCTCCGGGCCGGCTTCATTCGCTACTTGCCGATCGGTGCGCTGATTGCGGTCGTGCTGGCCCTCGAGATCTTCTTGATCGTGGGGCCGGCGAATTTCGGATTGCAGCAGTTTCCGTCGCCCGTACCGGCCGGCCCGGACGTGAGCAATACCGAAGAGCTCGGCCTGCTGCTCTATACCCTTTACGTCTATCCGTTCGAGATTGCCGCCGTCATTCTCCTTGTCGCGATCGTCGCCGCGATTCGCTTGACGCTGCGCCGTCGGCCCGACACCAAGTACATGGATCCGGCGAAGCAGGTCAGGGTCAAGAAGGGCCCGGACCGGATTCGTATTGTCAAGATGCCCTCGGAGAGTGCCGCGGTTCCGGCCGTCGCCGCCTCGGCTGCAACACAGGAATCGACCGAATGATCGCGCTCTCAGACTATCTGATCCTGGCCGCGGGACTCTTCATGCTGGCGGTCGCCGGGATTTTTCTGAATCGCAAGAACGTCATCCTGCTGCTGATGTGTATCGAGCTGATGCTCTTGGCGGTGAACATGAACTTCGTCGCCTTTTCCCATTTTCTCGGGGACATGACGGGGCAGGTCTTCGTTTTCTTCATCCTGACCGTGGCGGCGGCGGAGGCTGCGATCGGGCTCGCGATCCTAGTGGTGCTGTTCCGTAACCGGCAGACGATCAACGTGGAGGATCTGGATAGCCTCAAGGGTTAGCGCGGACAGCGTCTGCGCGGCTTACGGGCGGATCCGGATCACATCAAGCGAAAGAGCGAACTAAACAGTGGAAAACGTCTACCTGACCATCGTGCTTGCGCCGCTCCTGGGTGCCATCATCGCCGGCTTTTTCGGCGGCCGAATCGGCCGACAGGGGGCGCATGCGGTGACCATTGCCGGCGTCGGGCTCTCCACGGCGCTCTCGCTCATGGTGCTCGCGCGCTTCATCTGGGGTGACCTGCCGGTCTACAACGAGGCGGTCTACACCTGGATGGTGTCGGACGGGATCCGCTTCGAAGTCGGTTTCCTGGTCGATCGCCTCACGGCGCTCATGATGGCGACCGTGACCTTCGTCTCCTTGATGGTCCACATCTATACGATCGGCTACATGGCCGACGACGAGCACAACTGGCCGCACGGTGCGCTGACCGGCAAGAACAGCTATCAGCGTTTCTTCAGCTACATCTCGCTCTTCACCTTTTCCATGTTGATGTTGGTCATGTCCAACAACTTCATGCAGCTCTTCTTCGGGTGGGAGGCGGTCGGTTTGGTGTCCTACCTGCTGATCGGTTTCTGGTCGACCCGCGAGACGGCGATCTTCGCCAATATGAAGGCCTTCCTGGTCAACCGCGTCGGTGACTTCGGTTTTATCTTGGGCATCGCCGCGATCGGAATGTATTTCAACAGCATGGATTACGCGGAGGTCTTTGCCGCCGCGCCCGACCACGCCGGCACCCAGGTCGCCCTGTTCGGCGGTGTCTCGCTCATGACGCTGATCTGCATCCTGCTCTTCATCGGAGCCATGGGTAAGTCGGCGCAGGTTCCCCTGCATGTCTGGCTGCCGGACTCGATGGAAGGTCCCACCCCGATCTCGGCCTTGATTCACGCCGCGACGATGGTCACCGCCGGCGTCTTCATGGTCGCGCGCATGTCGCCGCTGTTCGAGATGTCGGAGACGGCGCTCAGCTTTATCCTCATCATCGGCGCGACCACGGCACTCTTCATGGGCCTGATCGGGCTGGTGCAGAACGACATCAAGCGGGTCGTCGCCTATTCGACCCTGTCGCAGCTCGGCTATATGGTGACGGCGCTCGGAGCCTCGGCCTACGCCGCCGGGATGTTCCATCTCATGACCCATGCCTTCTTCAAGGCGCTGCTCTTCCTCGCCGCCGGCTCCGTGATCATCGCCATGCATCACAAGCAGGACATCCGCGAGATGGGCGGACTGCGCCGTTACATGCCGATCACCTGGATCACCGCGTTGATCGGCTCCCTGGCATTGATCGGTTTCCCGGCCTTCTCCGGTTTCTTCTCGAAGGACGCCATCATCGAGGCGGTGGGACACTCGACACTCTACGGGTCCGGTTATGCCTCGCTCCTGCTGACGATCGGTGTCTTCGTGACCGCGGCCTATAGCTTTCGCATGTATTTCCTGGTCTTCCACGGCAAGCCGCGGATGGACGATCATACCCGACACCATCTGCACGAGACCCCCTGGGTGGTCACCTTGCCGCTGGTGCTCCTGGCGATACCCTCCGTGGTCCTCGGCTGGCTGGTCATCGAGCCGCTGTTGGTGACCAATTGGTTCGCAAGCGGCGACTGGAACCCGATCGTCGTGGCGCCCGAGCACGACACCCTGCACGCCCTGCGCGAGCATTGGCACGGCCAGTGGGCCTTCGTCCTTCACGGCATGACCATGCCGCCTTTCTTCCTGGCGATGGGGGGGCTGGTCCTGGCCGCCGTCGTTTGGTGGTTCACCTTTGCGAAGAACCCGAAGATCGACGAGCAACTGCAGGCGATGGGCGGTCCCGTCACCAAGGTCCTGCAGGCCAAATACGGGTTCGACGACTTCAATCAAAAGGTCTTCGCCGGCGGCGGTCGTTGGCTGGGGAAGGTGCTTTGGCTCGGCGGCGACCGCGCCATCATCGACGACGGTGTCGTCAACGGCTCGGCTCATCGGGTTGCGGCGCTGGCGCAACGGGCGCGGCATCTGCAGACCGGTTACCTCTATCACTACGCGATTGCGATGATCGTCGGGCTCGTCGGGCTCTTGACGTTCTTCGTCGTGCTCTAAAGCGGAAGGAGACGCCCCCGCATGTACGAGTTACCTCTCCTGACGCTGGTTATCTGGTTGCCTATCATCGGCGGTATCGTCGTGCTGGCGAGCGGTGATCGAGGCTCCGACATCTCCAAGTGGATTGCGCTTGCCTTTGCGATCCTGACCTTTGCGATCAGCCTCGGCCTCTGGACGGGTTTCGATGTCGGAAGCGGCCAGATGCAGTTCGTGGAGCGCGCGGCCTGGATCCCGACCTTCAATGTGGAGTACTACCTGGGCGTCGACGGCATCTCCATGCCGCTGATCATCCTGACGACCTTCATCACCATCTTCGTGATCATTGCCGGTTGGGATGTCATTACCTACAAGCCGTCGCAATACATGGCGGCCTTCCTGATCATGGAGGGCGTGATGGTCGGCGTCTTCTCGGCGCTCGATGCCATCCTCTTCTATGTCTTCTGGGAGGCGATGCTGATCCCGATGTTCATCATCATCGGGGTCTGGGGCGGACCGAATCGGGTCTATGCGACCATCAAGTTCTTCCTCTATACCTTCTTCGGCTCGGTGTTCATGCTGGTCGCGCTGATCTACATGTACTTCCAGGCGGACAGCTTCAGCATCCTGGATTTCCACGATCTGGAGTTGGGCATGACCGCCCAGATCCTCATCTTCGTGGCCTTCTTGTTGGCCTTCGCCGTGAAGGTGCCGATGTTCCCGGTGCACACCTGGCTTCCGGACGCGCATGTCGAGGCCCCGACCGGCGGGTCGGTGATCTTGGCGGCCATCATGCTGAAGATCGGCGGTTACGGGTTCCTGCGCTTCTCCATGCCGATCACCCCGGATGCGAGTGCCTCGCTCGATTGGCTGATCATCGCCTTGTCCTTGATCGCCGTGGTCTATATCGGTTTCGTAGCCCTGGTGCAGCAGGATATGAAGAAGCTGATCGCCTATTCGTCGATCGCGCACATGGGTTTCGTGACACTCGGCTTCTTTATCGTCTTCACGATTATTCGCAGTCCGGAGGTCGCCGGCGGAGCGGTGATGGGGATCGAGGGCGGGATGGTGCAGATGATCTCGCACGGCTTCATCTCGGGCGCGCTTTTCCTCTGCGTGGGCGTTCTCTACGACCGCGTGCACTCACGCGAGATCGCCGATTACGGCGGCGTGATCAACACCATGCCCTGGTTCGGCGCCTTCGTCGTCTTTTTCGCGATGTCCAATGCCGGTCTGCCCGGCACCTCTGGTTTCGTCGGTGAGTTCATGGTGATCCTCGCGACCTTCCGGGCCGATTTCTGGTGGGCCTTCCTGGCCGCGACCACCTTGATCCTCGCGGCGGCCTTTACGCTCTGGATGGTCAAGCGGGTGATCTTCGGCGAGGTCAAGAACGAGAAGGTGGCCGGTCTGCAGGATCTCAACCGCCGCGAGACCTTGAATCTCGGTGTGTTGGCCGCCGCGGTCCTGGCCCTCGGGATCTGGCCCGCACCCTTGATGGAGGTCATGCACGCCTCGGTCGAGAATCTGGTCGCTCATGTCAGCGAGTGCAAGCTGCCGGCCTCCGAGGCGGCGGACTGCGTCCTTGCGGTGCCCGCATCCGTGGCCGGTCTCACGGGACAGCCCTGACGATAAGCCGCGCCGGCTCCGACGGTTGTCGGAGCCGGCGCGGCCGAGCCAATCCAATAAACGACGCATGCCGCACAGGGCGCGGTTTAATCGGAATTCTCACATGCCATTCGACGCCGCCAATCTGTTCCCCATCCTGCCGGAGATCGCGATCCTGGTGACCGCCAGCGTCGTGCTGGTGCTCGATCTCTATCTCGAGGAGAAGGATAAGGACATCAATCACACCCTCACCCTGATCGGTCTGCTGGTCGCGATCGGTCTCACGGGTGCCGTCGGAGGCGGCGAGGCGCTTATCCTCTTCGACGGCAATGTCGTGCGCGACGGTCTGACCGATCTGCTCAGGGGCGCGATCCTGGTCGTCAGTCTGCTCGCCTTCGTCTACGCGCGCCCCTGGCTGAAGGATCGCGGACTCTTCGTGGGCGAATTCTACGTCTTGGGTTTGTTTGCGATCCTCGGGATGCTGATCATGGTCTCGGCCAACAGCTTCCTGACCATCTATCTCGGTCTCGAGCTGCAGGCACTCTCGCTCTATGCCCTGGTCGCCTTCGAGCGCGACTCGAAGAAGGGCGCCGAAGCGGCGATGAAGTATTTCGTGCTGGGCGCGCTCGGCTCGGGAATGCTTCTCTACGGCGTCTCCATGATTTACGGCGCCACCGGATCGATCGAGTTCGGTCCGGTCGCACAGGCCGTGGCCGAGCAGGGGATGGACAACAAGGTCCTGGTCTTCGGCGTCGTCTTTCTGGTCATCGGCGTGGGCTTCAAGTTCGGTGCCGTGCCGTTCCATATGTGGGTCCCGGACATCTACGAGGGCGCACCGACGCCGGCCGTGCTGCTGCTCGGCAGCGCGCCGAAGATTGCCGCCTTCGCGTTGGCGATTCGCATGTTGGTCGACGGACTCGAGGCGATCCAAGCGGACTGGCAGGGGATGCTCATGATCCTTGCCGTGCTCTCGATGGGTCTCGGCAACCTGGTTGCGATCGCACAGACCAACATCAAGCGCATGCTGGCCTACTCGACCATCTCGCACGTGGGGTTCATCTTCCTGGGGCTCTTGGCCGGTTCCGCGCAGGGCTACGCCTCGGCGATGTTCTACGCGATCGTCTACGCCGTCATGTCGACCGGTGCCTTCGGAATCCTGCTGATTCTGAGCCGCAAGGGACTCGATGCCGAGAATCTGGACGATCTCAAAGGCCTCAACGATCGGGATTCCTGGTACGCCGCCATGATGGCCTTGGTGATGTTCTCGATGGCCGGTGTCCCGCCGACGGTGGGCTTCATGGCGAAGCTCTTGGTGCTGGAGTCGGTCGTGCGTATCGACTTGGTCTGGCTCGCCTTGGTTGCCGTCGCCTTTTCGATCATCGGCGCCTTCTACTACCTGCGCGTGGTCAAGTTGATCTATTTCGACAAGCCGGATCCGGACATGCCGGTCCTGACGACCAGCGGCGGCGTGCGTTTCGCGATGAGTCTCAACGGTCTGTCTCTTCTAGTGCTCGGCCTCTTCCCGGCGGCACTTCTGAGCTGGTGCCAAGGTGTCTTCGTTTGAACCACTGATGCTCGAGTGCCTCGGGGCCGAACGCCCCGGGTCAGCACATCCGGGTTCGGATCATCTCGGTTGTGTCGGCGCGGTCTCGCGTACTACCATCGGGGTTTTCGCCTAAACCGCGTCCAGAGCGACGTGCGTTATTTGCACGTGGTGTCGGACTCAAGGATTTCTTCGACCTTTGTGGTGACGCGGTTTAAAATTTAATATTTTTTAACACTTTAAACCGCGCCAGCTCCAACGATCGTCGAGTCTGCCGGGGCTGATCCCATCCAAAAACATCACATACCGCGCCGGGCGCGGTTTAACGGAGTCGGACATGCTTCGCGGCAGCATCGTTGCCCTCATCACCCCCATGCACGAGGACGGGGGCATCGACGACGCGAGCCTCCGGCGTCTCGTCGACTTCCATGTCGATGCGGGGACCACGGCCATCGTCGCCGTCGGGACCACCGGAGAGTCCGCGACGCTCGACGAGGACGAGCACTGCGCCGTCATTCGAATGACGGTCGAGATGGCTGACGGTAGGATCCCCATCATCGCGGGTACCGGCGCGAACTCGACCCGCGAGGCGATCAACCTGACCCGCTGCGCCAAAGACGCCGGCGCCCGGGCGGCCCTTTTGGTGACGCCCTATTACAACAAGCCCACCCAGGAGGGCTTGTATCTGCATTATCGTGCGATCGCCGAGGCCGTCGATATCCCGCAAATCCTCTACAACGTGCCGGGTCGCACGGCCTGCGACCTGCTGCCGGAGACGGCGGCGAAGCTCGCGCCCATCGAGACTATCGTCGGCATCAAAGACGCTACCGGCGACCTGACCCGTGTCGAGCGCTTGCGCGCCGGCTGCGGGGACGGCTTTGCACTCTACAGCGGGGATGATGCGACTGGATGCGAGTTCATGTTGGGCGGCGGCGACGGGGTGATCTCGGTGACATCCAACCTCGCCCCTCGCTTGATGCAGGACATGTGCGATGCTGCGCTCGCGGGCGATCGCGAGAACGCCGAGGCCATCAATCGGCGGCTCGATGCACTGCACCGCGACCTGTTCGTGCAGTCCAATCCGATCCCGGTAAAATGGGGTGTTGCCGAGATGGGGCTTTGCACGAAAGGCATCCGGCTGCCGCTTACCTGGCTCTCCGAAGAGCATCATGCGCGCGTACGCGCCGCGATGGAGCAGGCGAGTGTGCTCTGACGCCGCTCGCCGTGCAGACGCGCCCACGCAGCTGCATATGCTCAACCGACTAAAGAGGTCGCTCACCTTGAGACCACGTTTTTTGTTGACCGGCGGCGTCTGCGCCGGCCTGGTGCTGACTCTGCTTTTGTCCGGTTGCGGCTCGAGCGTTATCAACGAGGCCATCCCCGATCAGCGGCTTGCCTATAAGAAGCAGCAGGAGGCCGGGGAGAATCTCGAGATCCCGCCGGACTTGACCGCGGGAACCTTCGATGATGCCCTGGATATTCCGCCTGCCGGCGGTGCGACTTACTCGGAGTACAGCGGGAATCGTGCGCGACGACAGCGGGTCGCTGCCTCGGGCGAGGTCCTCCCCGAGACCCCCAATGTGGAGTTGAAGCGACGTGACTCCGAGCGCTGGCTCGAGGTCCAGGCATCGCCGCAGGCCGTGTGGCCCCAGGTCGTCGCCTTCTGGCGCGAGCAGGGAATTCTCTTGGTCGAGCAGGATCCGGCCGTCGGGGTGATGCGCACCGATTGGCTGGACAACCGCGCCGAGATCAGGCGCGATTTCGTGACGCGCATGATCAGCAAGGTCGTCGAAGGCGTTTATGCGACCTCGACGCGCGATCAATACAGTGTCCGTATCGAGCCCGGAACGGCACCCGGAACCACCGATATCCATCTCACGCAGCGCGGGATGGAGGAGCGCCTGGTGACCAACGCGATCGGTGACGGAAGCCGGACCATCTGGGAACCCAGCGGGACCGATCCGGCAAAGGAAGCGGAGATGCTGCGTCGCCTGATGGTCTTCCTCGGTGCGTCCGAGCAGCGCGCCGCGGCCGCGAGTCCCGCGTCCGGCGGCAGCCCCGGCCGTGCCGCCGGCGGCGTTGCCATGCAACCCGTCGGCGCGCGGATCGTCACCGAGGGGGGCTCTCAAGCGCTCGTGATCCAGGAGGACTTCCGCCGTGCCTGGAGAACCGCCGGAGCGGCCCTGGATCGCGCCGGATTCTCGGTGGAGGATCGCGATCTGAGTCGAGGCATCTACTATGTCCGGTACGCCGGGCAGGACGGCGCGTCCGCCGAGAAGAGCCCCGGATTCCTGTCGCGGATGGCGTTCTGGAAGAAGAACGAGGTCGACCCGGTGAAGCAGTATCAGGTGCGTGTGCAGGGCGGCGAGACGGAATCGCGTGTCACCGTGCTGGATGCAAGCGGGAAACCGGATACCTCCGAGGCGAGCCAACGGATCCTGACGCTGATGAAGGCGGAGATTCGCTAGAGCCGTCCCGCCGTGCGTTTCTGCTCTCTCGGCAGCGGCAGCCGCGGCAATGCCACGCTGGTGGAAAGCGCGGGGTGCCGCGTGCTGGTGGACAACGGCTTCAGTCTGCGTGAGCTGTATCAGCGTCTGAGGTCGGTGGAGGTTGAGCCGAACAGCATCGATGTCCTGCTCCTGACCCACGAGCACGGCGATCATGTGAAAGGTGTCTGGTCCTTCGCGAGGCGTCATCGCGTGGAGGTCTGGACAACGCCCGGCACCTGGCGGGCGGTGGGCGCTCCGCAGATCCCCGCGTTGCGGCTGCTCTCGGGTCAGGGGCAGTCGGTTAAGATCGACGGACTCCATATCCGCTCCTACCCGGTTCCGCATGACGCCCGCGAGCCCTGTCAGTTCCTGTTCGAAGCGGACGGGCGTCGCCTGGGGATGTTGACGGATACCGGCTGCGTGACACCCCACATGACGGAGATTCTTCAGGATTGCGATGCGCTGATCCTGGAGCTCAACCATGATCCGGAGCTGTTGCGTCGCGGCCCTTATCCGCCGAGCCTGCGGCGACGCGTTGCCGGTGACTTCGGTCACCTGAGCAATCTCCAAGCCGCCCGTCTGCTCGACGCCTTGCCGCATCGTGCCATTGCTCGCCTTTGCGTCGCGCACGTCAGCGAGACCAATAACCATCCCGAGCTGGTGCGTGCGAGCATCCGCGGGGTCTGCGAGTCGCTCGCCGATCGTACACTGATCTTGGAGCAGGATCAGGCGAGCGCTTGGTGTGCATGTTGATCGACTCGTGTCATGGCGAGCTCGGGACTCACGCAACGTCGCACAATTGTCGAGGCCATTCGGGCCTGGCTCCACGGCGGACTGAAATCCGCTTCCCCGGGTGCCGACTGAAGTCGGCGTGCCCGGGAAGCGGCATCGAGGCTTCCGCGGTGCCGCACCAGGACCGCGAAGCGCCTTGTTCGCGAGCCCGGCCGCCCAACCCATTGGACCGCTCGTGACACCGCTCCGGCGGTGTCACGCTTCTCCTGGCGCTCCGCGCCACGTGCCGCTCCAGCCGGAGTTATGAACCAGCCCCCGCGAAGCGTGCCAGCGTCGGTGGACGAAGCGGTGGACGTCGCAACCGCCCTTGCCTTCGACCCCACTCTTGCGCATGGCTGGATCGTGTTCTCGTGCGCAATTTTGGCCATCTTGGCACGTCGCACGTCGCACGTCGCACGTCGCACGCAGCTCTTGGTGCCGAGCGCCGCCGGCCATGGTTGACACCCCGGAGCGGATGTCACGGTCGCTACCCACGGTCTGGATAGCCCGCCTTACGCGCGGCGCCAATAGCGTCGCTGCGCCAACTTTCTGCCTTCGTCGAGCAAGAGTACGCTGGATGCGACGAGCGCGGCCTTGACCCAGTCCTCGGCGGTCAGGTGAGTGGTCGCGAAGACCGCCTGAGCCTCCGGCCAATGCACGACCAGGATCTGGAGTGCCAGTACCGCGCCCAGCGCCGACCAGAGCTTACCGTTTGCCAAAAAGTGGCTGTTGAAGGTGCTGCCGTGCTCGTTGCGGGCATTGAAGACATTGAAAAACTGAAAGAGTACGAACGTGGTGAAGGCGAGGGTCAGGGCATAGGCCTCACCCCGGGTGGTCAAGGCACCCTGAAACCCAGAAATCTAAGCCAGAGCGGGCGCGATTTGGCTTCGGCAAGGGTGTTGTCGCCGTAACGGCGACGTCGACGATCAGCGTCTGCCGACGACAGGCCCCGAGCCGGATCGACGTTCAATGCCTCGGTCGTCTCCGTGACCCGCAAGCAGTGCCAGCAGCGCGTCTGGGTATCTGCAGTCATCGTCCCGTCCCCGGCTTCGGCGACCGGTCTCGGTCATCGGTGTTTTCGCCCTCTTGCCCGATTAATCGTCGGTCAGCCAACCCTGTAATGCCTCGACGAGTGCCTGGGCCTGTGCGCGACTGGAGATGTTGAATTTCGACTGTTGCCGGTACTCGCCGCCGCGCTTCTGATAGCGGCGAATCGTGTACTTGTCCGGACCGTAAGCCTCCTTCGCGCGGTCCCAATCCTGATAGCGGAAGAGGATCGTGGTCCAACTTCCCTTGGAGAGAACGACCTTGTCGATCTCCTTGGTCGTGTCGATGCCGTCTTCCGTGTAGTTCACCGTCAGATCTTCGATCCGTTCGGCCATGCGGGCGCTCCTGTCTGTCAGGGGGGTGGTTCGGCCCTCGCACCGTTGCGCTCGAGGGTCGAGACGATAAACCGGGCGTCGCGCCCGGGCGCCGATTCTCGCGCAATCCGCAGCGGCAAGCGACCGTCGCCGGCGGGTTGATTGACATCGGCGCCCGCGAGGATGAGCTGTCGTACCGTTTCGAGGTGCCCGTTTCGTATGGCGATGTGCAGCGGCGCCTCCCCGCTCGAACTCGGTTTGTCGAGCTGTGCGCCGGCATCGAGGAGGAAATTCAAGGTCTCGCGCTTGATCCCTCCCGCTTCGATCAGCTCGAAGAGCGTAACCTGCGCATCGAGCGGCGCACCTTGCTCGATGAGCATCTCCGCGACCTGCGTGCGCCCGTTTTGCAGTGCAACGTCGAGCGGTGCTCTTCCCGCCGCGTTCGGCGCCTCGATGTCCGCGCCGTTGCGGGCAAGCTCCCGCGTGATGGCCACACGCCCGGCGCGCGCGGCGACGTGGAGGGGCGGGTCGCCGCCCGCATCGGGTTCATCGAGGTCGCTCTTCCAGTAGATGTGGCGCGAGACCTGATCGATATCACCGATCTCGACGGCTCGGTGCAGATTCACCGTCGGCTCGGAAGGCTCGGTACACCCCGTGAGCACGATGGCTGCGATCAGCATCAAAGCCCGTGCCGAGCGCGGCTTGGAGCCCCCGGCCGGGCGTCGCTGCGGACAACCTTCGAGCCGACCCCGCCAAACATATCCGTGCAGAGCGTGCGGGCTGCCTGAGTGGGCCGGTCGTGCTAACGTAACCACCATGATCCTAAAATTCCTCCTCACCGCAGCCGTCATTTTGGGGGCCTACTTGGTGATCCGGGCACGCATCCGGCGCTCTCGGGAAGCCGCCGGACTGGTCGCGCCGCGCTCGCCTCTCATCCCTCCGGCACTGATCCGCCCGCTCGCCTACGGGCTGCTGGCCGTCATGTTGATCGGCAGTCTGACGTATCTCGTGCGGGATTGGGATCGCGATCGGGAGATCATCCCTGTTCAGGTCGTCAATGCCAATACGGGCGAGGTGACCCGGTACGAGGTCCTACGCGGCAGTGTCGACGGCCGGCGATTCTTGACCTCCGACGGACGAGAGATTCGCATCGCGGACATCGAACGCTTGATCATGGAAAGCGATCGCTAAGCAAGCCTCTCGGGGCTCTCTCGAGCCGCAACCACAACCTGTCGGCGTGCGCCGTCCGCCGGGAGCAGGAGACCCGCCATGCGCCGCAACAGGGCGCACGCAGGACCCGTGGGCCGCTTACTCGACCGTGACCGTGATGCGCTCCGAGACGATCGGCGGATCATGCGGGATATGATTCTTGTCGCCCAAGATGATCTGCAGAGTGTGCTCGCCCGGCGGCAGCGTGAGCTGGGTCTCTGTCTGACCGCCTCCGAAATGCAGGATGTCGGCGCCGATCGGCTGATCGAGCGGCGGAAGGCCGTCCATGTCGACGAGGAGATGATGGTGTCCCGTCTTGGGGAGATCGGCGCCCGCAGGCGCGACCCCCATCCCCGCGAGCCCAAACCGTACGACGAAGGTCTGCGGCACCGTTGCGCCGTTCTCCGGAGTAATGATGTAGGCACGGGCGTCCTCGGGTGCCGGCGTGCGTTCGAAAGCGCCGAAAACGCTTGACGTTCCAAGGGTAAGCCCCAAGGCGATCAACAGCGCCAGGGATGACGGTTTAGAAATCCTCTTCATCTTCATCGGTCGACTCCTCTCTTGTGGTTCCGGACAGGTTTAGGGTTACCGTGCCATGGAAAAAAGTCAGGAGCTTGGGCGGTGATTTCAACCTGAGTGCGGCAGTTTTGCCGACTTCTTCGCGGTGAGTGCATGGGAGGATGAAGGTGCGGCGCCTCCGAGCGCGCCTCACGGGGCGCGACGGTAAAGGGTCACCGGTCGCGCGACTAGAATCGCCGGGTCGAGCTGTCCGATCAGGCCCGTCATCGCGACAACCGATCGTGCCAACGGATGCAGCAGGGTGATATCGCCGTAGCTGACCGTCGTCGGCGTTGCGAAGCTGAAAAGGGACGCTACGACGGTATCGACCGAGTGAATGGTCGTCGCGCCGATGACGAAGCGGACCCTGTACGAGGCGTGCTCCGACGCACGGATGGATGGTCGGGGGCCAACCGTCTGGTTCGCGAACGGGGTGTGGCGAGAGCCTTGCCACACGGCTGCTTGGCTGCGGCGACGTGTATCGGCTCGCTGGGAGTTTGGCGGTTTCGTGGAACCGGAATGTCAAAGGAGCCTTGCGGCTCCTTTGAGTTCACACCTTTCCCGCTACGCCGAAGCAAGGCCCGAGGCGAAACAGTGATCGCCTCGAGCCGTGCATCGGCTCGGCGCCGGCTTCAGTAGTCCATGTCGTCCATGCCGCCGGCCGGTGCGGCGGCGCCTTTGTCCTTCTTGGGCTCGTCGGCCACCATCGCTTCGGTGGTGATCATCAGCCCGGCGATGGAGGCTGCGTTTTGCAGAGCGGTGCGCGTCACCTTGGTGGGGTCGATAATACCCATCTCCATCATGTCGCCGTATTCGCCGGTGGCTGCGTTGTAGCCGAAGCTTGCGGTGCCCTCGGCGACCTTGCTCATGACCACGGATGCCTCTTCGCCGGCATTGGTCACGATCTGACGCAGCGGCTCTTCCAAGGCGCGGCGCGCGATGGCGATGCCGAGATCCTGATCGGTGTTGGCGCCCTTCAGCCCAACGACCGCACCGATGGCGCGGATCAAGGCCACACCGCCGCCGGGAACGATACCTTCCTCGACAGCCGCGCGGGTGGCGTGCAGTGCGTCTTCAACGCGCGCCTTCTTCTCCTTCATCTCCATCTCGGTAGCCGCGCCGACCTTCACGACCGCGACACCGCCGGCCAGCTTGGCCAGACGCTCTTGCAGCTTCTCGCGGTCGTAATCCGAGGTGGTGTCCTCGATCTGACTGCGGATCTGATCGCAACGGCCCTTGATCTCGTCATGCGAGCCTGCGCCGTCGATCACGGTGGTGTCTTCCTTTCCGATCTGGACGGTCTTGGCCGATCCGAGATCATTCAGGGTCGCCTTCTCGAGCGACAGACCGACCTCTTCGGAGATCACGGTGCCGCCGGTGAGGATGGCGAGATCCTGCAGCATGGCCTTGCGGCGATCGCCGAAGCCCGGTGCCTTGACCGCGCAGACCTTGAGGATGCCGCGCAGGTTGTTCACGACCAGGGTCGCCAGTGCCTCGCCCTCGATGTCCTCGGCGACGATCAGCAACGGCTTGCCGGCCTTGGCGACAGCCTCGAGCACGGGGAGCAGATCACGGATGTTGGAGATCTTCTTGTCGTAGAGCAGGATGTAGGGCGCGTCCAGCTCGGCCTTCTGGCTCGTCTGGTTGTTGATGAAGTAGGGCGAGAGATAGCCACGGTCGAACTGCATGCCTTCGACCAGGTCGAGCTCGTTTTGCAGCGACTTGCCTTCCTCCACCGTGATGACGCCTTCCTTGCCGACCTTCTCCATCGCCTCGGCGATGATCTGGCCGATCGACTCGTCCGAGTTGGCCGAGATGGTGCCGACCTGCGCGATCGCTTTGTTGGTCGAGCAGGGCCGGGAGAGCGTCTTCAGCTCGGCGACCGATGCCTCGACCGCCTTGTCGATGCCGCGCTTGATGTCCATCGGGTTCATGCCGGCGGCCACCGCCTTGAGACCCTCGCGGACCATCGCCTGCGCCAGCACGGTGGCGGTGGTGGTGCCGTCGCCGGCGATGTCGGAGGTCTTGGAAGCGACCTCCTTGACCATCTGAGCACCCATGTTTTCGAGCTTGTCTTTGAGCTCGATCGCCTTGGCCACCGAGACCCCGTCCTTGGTGACGGTCGGGGCGCCCCAGGACTTCTCGATCACGACGTTGCGGCCCTTCGGACCTAAGGTAACCTTGACCGCGTTGGCGAGGATGTCCACGCCGTGGAGCATCCGGGCACGGGCTTGCTCGCTGAAGGAAATCTGTTTTGCACTCATGGATGGCTTGCCTCGGTAGAGCGAAATGGGGGATGTGGCGGAAGCGGATGCTTGACGGCTATTCGATGACGCCCATGATGTCGTCTTCGCGCATCACCAGCAGCTTCTCCTCGGAGAGCTTGACCTCTGTGCCGGAATATTTTCCGAACAACACGCGGTCGCCGCACTTCACATCCAGGCGACGGATGTCGCCGTTGTCCAGCAGCTTGCCGTTGCCGACGGCGATGACCTCGCCTTCGATCGGCTTTTCGGCCGCCGAGTCCGGGATCAGGATTCCACCGGCGGAGGTGCGCTCCTCCTCCTTGCGGCGAACGACGACACGGTCATGCAAAGGACGTAGGTTCATAAACGGCGTGACTCCTTGAGCGAAGAAAGCGAGAGTTCGCGATCTCGACGGGCTGTTAGCACTCGGTCGGATCGAGTGCTAACAATCTAGAGAAAAATCCGCGGATGTCAAGCGCTGCTGAACCGCGTGCGGAGGCATCCGATCCGGCGTCGGTGATTTCGACCTCGTGCTTATCAATGGCTGTCGGGGGGGGGCGCGGTTCAGGAGATTGGCGGTTTCGGAGAGTAGGGTGTGGTTCGAGGGTTCGGGGTCGTGTCGGGCGGACGCTTTCAGTCCGGGCGTGGATCGAGGATGATGCCGAGATGGAGATATCGGACACCCATGCGCAGCTTGATCCAGAGGCCTCGGTCGGGCGCGAGGCGCGCTTCGGCGGGATCGCCCGGCTCTACGGTGCGGCGCAGAGCGCGCGGATCGCGGAGCTGCATGTCTGCGTCGTCGGCGTCGGCGGTGTGGGCTCCTGGGCCGCGGAGGCACTCGCGCGCACCGGGGTGGGCGCGATCACCTTGATCGACGACGACACCATCGAGCCGGGCAACGTGAATCGGCAGAGTCATGCCATGACCAGCCAGCTCGAGCGGGCGAAGGTCGAGGTGATGGCCGAGCGCATCCGTGACATCCATCCGCTCTGCCGATGCGAGCCGATCCGCGATTTCATCACCGACCGGACCCTGGAGGTGTATCTAAGCCGCGGCTATGACGGGGTCATCGACGCGATCGACAGCATCCGTTTCAAGGCGGCGATGATTGCCTACTGCAAGGCGCACGAGATCCGCATCGTTACGACCGGGGGTGCGGGCGGACGGCGCGATCCGACCGCGGTCAGGGTGGCCGATCTGACCCGCACGGAGCACGACCCCTTGGCATCGAAGGTGCGACGTCGGTTGCGCGAGGCGTATGGGTTTCCCAGAGACCCGAAACGGCGTTTCAAGGTCGACTGCGTCTACTCGCTGGAGCAGCCGGTCTATCCGCAGGCGGATGGCTGTGTCAGCCATCAAAAGCCCGGAACCAGCGGTGTCTCGCTCGACTGCCGACTGGGCTACGGGTCGGCCAGCTTCGTGACAGCGACGTTCGGGTTTGCCGCCGTGGCGAGGGTGATCGAGATGGCGATTAAACCGAGTCCGGAGTGACGTGCAAGGTTCCAGTTCCCGGCGAGCCCAGAACGAGCCAAAGAGGGCTCGGTTGACGCAGTTTCGATCATAAAAGAAAGGCAGGCGGGAGATATGCCCGCGAAGGCGATGCCTTTTTCAGCCGTCGTCTTTACTCTTACCCTCTGAACCGCGTCGCTTCGGCCTCTTTGACAGGCGCAAGGTTGCGAAGCGCATCGACGATCGCATATCGCTCCTCGACGCAGTTCATTCGACGCGGTTCATAAGAGCCCCTCGCGCTTCAATTGGCTCGTCAGCACCTCGATCTGCACGTCCAGGTCCATGATGTCGGACTCCAAGAGCTTCCGACGTTGCTCATTGAACACCTCCTCGATGCTCGTCAGGACCCGACGGAAGTTGGCGTCGAGATCGGGCGAGGCGGCGCGTGCGTGCGTCCTCGCGTAGCCCTCGACGACGCGCTGCACACCATCCAGATAGACGTTCAAAAACTTGCGGGCGCGTCGCAGGTCGCGTGGGTCTTCTTCAAGCAAGGTCAGAATCTCGCGTGCGAGCGCGGCGACGCGCCGCAGGCGCTGATTGAGCTCGGGTTGTCGGATGTCGCGGCTCGACTGCTCGACGGCGGCGATCGAGTGCTCGGCTTGCGCCAAGGCGGCAAGCACCTGATCCGTGGTGTCCAGCCCGGAGGCTGCCGTCACCCGCTTGGGAGCAACCGGATCGCCCCCGTAAAAGAGTCGGCACCCGAGCAGCGCCACGACACCGAAGGCGAATGCGATACCTGGATGGTGTCCGACGCCCAGCCAGGCGGTCAGACCGGTGCCCAAGCCGATCAGGACGCCGCCCGAGGTCTTGAGCGGCCAAGGCGTCTTGGCGACGAGCCGACGCGCGTAGACGGCTTCAGAGACCAGCCCGCGCCACAGCAACCAGGCCCCGCCCAGCAGCAGCCCGTAACCGACGGCGTTGCCGATCATCGGCATCAAGAGCCCGCGCGCCATGGCGACAACCGCGGCGATCAAGACCGGCAGCGTCAGGAGGAACATCAAGAGCCCCTTGGCTGGGCTCGGCTGATTCGGAACCGCGGGCTCATCTTCAGCGGTGCCGACGAGTTTCGAGCGGACGACCAGGATCAGGACGGCGATCGTGGCGAGGATCACGACAAGCGCAAACACGCGGATCATGGACGTGTCTCCCGGGTGCTCAGCGTGGCGGGACGGCGTGCCGGGTCGTCTCGGCGGCAGCGGCAGGAGACGAGCAGGAAACCGCAAGCGCCTGCCAAGAGGCGACGCCGACGGCGGCCAGGATCAGGAGCAGGCCGAGGACCTTGCGCGGGAATTCGGGCATGGCGGTGGGCGGCTCCTCAAGCCTCGGCCCGTTGCCGCAGCAACTTGACCTGGAAGAGCGTGTTGCGCTCCTCTTCTTCGAGCGAGGACTGAATGAAGTGGATGGTCCGCCGATAGAGCGGAATGATGTTGTACTTAAGCGCGTTGACCCGCTTCTGGGCCTTGCGCTGCTCCTCCATCAGGCGGTGCAGCGCGGTCTCGACCTCGGCGAGGCGGGCGAGCAGCACGCAGGCGTTGGCGAGGTTCTCGCGGGTGGTGTCGAAGCTCGCGTCCGTCCCCAAAAGGCCGACCGGCTTGAGCGGGATCCGCTCGCTGGTGACGGCGGGATACTCCACGCCGAGCGCGCGGCGCGGCAGGATGTCGACCGTCAGGGCCAGCTCCGAGCCGAGGGCGGCCTGATGGATCCCGCGGCTGCCCATGCGCAGGTGCGTGATGCTGAGACAGCGATAGGCCTCGGCGAGCGCCTTTTCCGACGCGTCCCGAAGCCGACGGTATTCGCCGATGCGCTCGTAGACCAGACGGGTCAGAAGCTCGCGCTTGCGTTCGAGCAGGTCGTGGCCTTCTTCGAGAAATTTCTCCTGCTTCTTCAGTCGGAGTAAGGTGTTCTTGGTCGGCGGAACCTTGATCAGTTGTTGTGCCATCTGGACCCTCTCAACCCGCGCGAACCTTAGCCGTCATCGACGTGGCGACGCTCATCGGGTCGCAAACTTTCATGATACTAAACCGCGCCGGCTTCGGCAGTCGTCGGAGCTGGCGCGGCCAATCCAATCCCGCGAATGACGCATACCGCACCCGGCGGGGTTTAACTGCGCTCGGCGAGGCATTCGGGGCTGCCGACCGCCAGCTCCCGGCAGACCAAGGGCCGCTGCGCGTAGATTCGGCACAGCAGGGTGTCGCGGTCCAATGCCGCACACCAGCCGTCGTCGAGTCGGTCCATGAGGGTGCGGCCGAAGTTGTCCATCACGGTAAGATGGCCGGGGACGCCGGTGTCGGTGAGGCACCAGACCTCCAATCGACAGCAACAGGCGGCGCAGGTCTCGCAGGTGACCGGAGCGGCGGGAATCGGGTCGACGTCGTCCTCCGAGCAGGCCGGGTCGGCGTCCGCACCGGAGGCGACATGACCGCAGCTCCTTCGGGCATCAGCGATCATTGTCGTCATGGGGCAGGTTTCTTCAAAAACGCGTCGGTCCTGCTGCGGTGCGCAACCCTGAGTCCTTCGTCGGGATGCGATGGCGCGCCGATCGATCGAGGGGAGCAGGGCAGGAGGGGCAATGCTCGGGTTGATCGAGATTGCCCGGTGATCCCGGCGGATCGGATCGCGCGAGCGGTCTCCACCGGGATCGAACGGCGACTTATTCGTACTTGCCGCTGATGGCCCCCGAGGCGTCTTCCTTCTTGAGATCCTCGGCCGTGACTGCCTGCTCTGCCGCATTCGGGGTCGGATCCTTGACCTGCCCTTCGGCGCCTTGATCGGTCGGGTACTCGCCGGTCAGCTCCTCGCTCTCCTTCTTGAGCATCTCGCTCGTTTTTTCCTGCGCCATGGCATCCGGTGTCGGAGCCTTGATTTGAGCCTCTTGTCCGACGTTCATCGGCTCGTCGCCCGAGACGAACGGCGTTGCAGGCTGCTCGGCAGCAGCGGTACCGGCGAGCATGATGGCGAGTGCCGCAGCGGAACTGAACAGGATTTGCTTGGTTTTCACTTGCTTCTTCTCCTTGCTGGTCGCACGAATCGGATCATCCAAACCTCTTTCCTCGGCGTCGATCGACTGCCGCGTCTAGATCCTGGACTCTCCGGACAGAAGTGACTCGTCTTGCCTCGCATTGTGGGTCGCGGTCGATTACAGCGTTTCCTCGGGCGCGCTCGGTAAAGCACCGAGTGCTCCATCGATCCGGTCCTACCGTATCCGGCATCTCGCCACCCCGAATCCGTGGCCTTCGGCAAGACGTCGCCGCTGAATCATAGCAGGTGTTGGCGATGATCAAAGGGTGCCGGAATCAAAGTGCATTTGTCGAGCGAAAAAACCGATTCGGTCAAGGGTTTTGGAATCCAGGTCTCATCGCGAGTCTCGGCCGAAGCGGGGCCACCGGCGGTGATCGTCGCGGTTCACGATGGGTCTCATCCCCCGATCGTCGAATAACGCGGCAGATTGACGCGCGATCGGTAAAGATTGCGACCTGGCCCGGCAACGCGCGAGCGCGGGACCGAGACCTACGCCAGCCATCTGCCCGGTCTGGGTGATGAGCCGCGGTGACCGCGGCATCCTAGTACGTCAAGGTTGCGACAACGTGACCATGCCGCTGCCGGCGAAGGCGAGCGAAGCCCCGGCCGGCCTTACCGCCGCCGAGCGTGGGCATCGGGTCGATCTCCATGGCGCGAGGATAACGCCTGCGCCGAAAGCCTTCGAATCGCGGCGGTGCCTCGGGCGGGGAGATCGAGAGCAGGTCGGACACGCTGTCGCGGTCGCTCGGACCGATACCGAATCCTTGCTCGACGAAGTTGCTCAGGAACGCTCTCGCCGACGCGGTGCGAGCAGGCTGAGCAGCGTTGCCGCGGCACCCAGGAAAGCGAACAGGACCTTGAAGCCCCACTCTCCGAGGATCACGGTCAGGTTGTTGTCCTCGGATCGGACGTGATCGGTCCCCGGCGTTTGCGCGGACATCGGTGTTGCCGGTTGCGGCTCGGACGGTGTGTGTTGCATGTGTGCCTCCTCCGGCTCAGGTCGAGGTGTAGGTTCGTTGGGTTCTTCGGGATGTCGCCTCGCCGGAAGCGCTCCTCGGGTGATCGGCTTACCCGGGCGCATCCGTAGGACGACTTCGGAGACGCGATTCTAGATCAAAAGATCACCCAAGATCTCGGGGCATTCGAGCAGGGGATTATGGCCGACGCCGGGCAGGACGTGCAGTCGGGTGGCGGGACGTCGGCGTACGACCTCTCGTGCGATTCCGAGAAAGCGCGCATCGGCAGCCCCGGCGATCCAGGTCAGCTCACCCGGGAAGGCCCTCAGCGGCTCCCAAAGGCTCGGCATGCGCCCGAGTCCGTGCTGCAGGAGGGAGGCCGCGAGCCCCGCCGGGCGTTGATCTAAGCGCCGCCGACGTTGTCGCTCGAGCACCGCGATCGGCAAGCCGGCCTGGGTCGCGAACAAGGGTTGTGACTCCCAGGCGTCGACGAACGCGTCGATGCCGCCGTCGAGGAGCAGTCGCACCCACGCCCGGTCACCGGCGAGCCGATCGGCCCTCTGCGAGGCGTCTTCGAGACCCGGATGGGCGGAGATGACGGTTGCACGCCGAAAGCGATTCGGGTCGAGCGCCATCAAGCCGAGAGCGAAGCGTCCGCCCAAGGAGTAGCCGACCACCTCTTCGACGCCCGCGGGCAGGGTGCTTAGGATGTCTTCGACGGTGTCTTGGAAGGGCCGAACGTCTGTCGAGTCGGCGCCATGTCCGGGCAGGTCGATGGCGATCCCGCGATCACCGAGACGCCGACAACAGGCCCGCCAATCTTCGCTGCTGCCCGTAAACCCGTGCAGCAGCAGGATCAGAGCGTCGCCTCGGCGATGCGGGCCTCGCGGTCCTTGTCGCGCTCGATCAGGGCGTAGGCCGAATGGTTGTGGATGGACTCGAAATTCTCCGCCTCGACCACGTACGCCGCGACCCGGTCATCCTCGTTCAGGCGCGTGGCGACGTCCCTCACTAGGTCTTCGACGAACTTGGGATTATCGTAGGCATGCTCGGTCACGTACTTCTCGTCCGGCCGCTTCAGCAATCCGAAGAGCTCGGAGGATGCCTCCGCCTCGACCATCTCGATGAGCTCCTCGATCCAGATGTGGCCGTGCGAGCGGACCTGCACCGTCACGTGGGAGCGCTGATTGTGCGCGCCGTAGGCCGAGATCTTCTTCGAGCACGGACACAGGCTGGTGACGGGCACGACGACCTTGATCTCCAGCGTCGGCACGCCTCGGCGGATCTCCCCGATGAAGGTGACCTCGTAGTCGAGCAGGCTTTCCACGCCGGTGACGGGGGCCTTCTTGTTCACGAAGAAGGGGAAGCGCATCTCGATGTGACCCGCTTCGGACTCCAGGAGCTGCGACATCTCCGCCAGCATCTCTTTGAACGATGCCACGCCGATCTCGCGCTCGTGATTGTTCAGGATCTGCACGAAACGGGACATATGGGTCCCTTTGAAGTCGTGCGGCAGGTAGACATACATGTTGAAGTTGGCGACCGTGTGCTGCTCGGTGCCGTTGCGATCGCTGACCCGCACGGGATGGCGGATGTCCTTGATCCCCACCTTGTCGATGGCGATCCGGCGAGAGTCGGCGCTCGCCTGGACGTCGGCGATCTCGGCGTTGTCGGGCGCGGCGCAGCAGTTGGGCTCGAGCACTTGCTCCATGATGTGACTTCTCTCGATGGATCGTCTTAGTGGTGTCAAACCCGGAATTTGGGGGCAGAGGCCGACAAGACAAACCGGCTGGGTCTGTCCGCGCCGATCCGATGTGTCGATTCGAGGTGCCGACCGTTCGGTGAGGTCGCCTCTGTCGAGACGAGGCACGTCTCAGTGCTTGCGACCGATCAGTGCGCCCGCGATCCAGCGCAGAGGGTCGGCCCCGGACGAAAAAACCCCGATGCTCTCGAGCGCATCGCCGATCAGGGCGGCGGCCATCTCCTTGGCTTCGGGCAACCCGACGAGGGCCGGGTAGGTCGCCTTCTCAAGGACCTGATCGCGGCCGGCCGTCTTGCCGATCAGATCGGTGTCGCCCTCGACGTCGAGCACATCGTCCTGAATCTGAAAGGCGAGACCGATACATTTTGCATAGCGATCCAGGCGTTCGGCGTGATCCGGGTCCGGGGCATCGTGGGCAAGGATACCCATCTGCACGGCTGCCCTGATGAGTGCGCCGGTTTTGTGGATGTGGATGTGCTCGAGCATAGCGACGTCGAGGACACTGCCCTCGGCGGCCAGGTCGAGTGCCTGACCACCGACCATGCCGCGTGCTCCGCTCGCACGGGCGAGGCTTGCGACCATGGCGATGCGCTTCTCGGCATCCAGCCCGGGCGACTCGGCCAATGCCTGGAAGGCGAGGGTCTGGAGCGCATCGCCGGCCAGGATCGCGGTCGCCTCGTCGAAGGCGCGATGGCAGGTCGGGCGCCCGCGTCGCAGATCGTCGTCGTCCATCGCCGGGAGGTCGTCGTGAATCAAGGAGTAGGCATGGATCAGCTCGACGGCACAGGCGGGGCGGTCGAGCAGGACAGGATCGACACCGAGTGCTTCGCCGGCAGCATAGGCCAAGAGCGGACGGATGCGCTTGCCGCCGCCCAGGACGGTGTAGCGCATAGCCTCGTGCAGTCGCACCGGCTGGACGCTGGCCGGTGGCAGAAGTGCGTCGAGCGTGGCTTCGACGCGGGCACGGCAGCGCGCGCGAAAGTCGTCCAGAGTGGCGTCAGTCATTGGATTCGAAGGGCTCTAGTTCGGCACCGGATTCGGAACGGGGTCCGGCATCGGGCCGAGTATCGGTGAGGATACGCACGCGTTGCTCGGCCGCATCCAGCGCGTGCTGGCAGGCACGGGTCAGGCCGATCCCGCGCTCGAAGGAACTCAGTGACTCCTCGAGGCTCATCTCGCCCTTTTCGAGGGCATCGACGATGGTTTCCAGCTCGGCGAGCGACTGCTCGAAGGAAGGCGGGGGGGGAGCGACTGGCTTTTTCATGCGCTTGAACCGCGTCCTGAACGGATACCGATGCTTCGTTGGTCACGCCGCTCGGTTGAATCCAAGGGGTTCTGGCCGGACGCGGTTTGAGGACTTTCGGGGGTCGAACTAAGTTACCCCAGCTCTTCGGATGGGTCAAACCGCAGGCGTGCACGTTCGCCACGGATCTGATGGCGCCGCCTGGGCGCGCCTCGACAGAAGGCGAAAACGGCACCATAATGACGTACAAAATCACCAATACACACCGAGGTCCGGGCATGCCGACAGCCAGCGTCTCCAAAACCGAGCGGATCAACCTTCGGCTCGATGCCGCGTCGAAACAACGACTCGAACGGGCGGCCCTGCTCGAAGGGCAGACCCTCAGTCGCTACGTGCTCGTGACGGCGCTCATGCGCGCGGAGCAAGTCATCTCGGAGCATGAGACCATGGTCCTGAGCGGCCGCGATGCGGAGGTCTTCTTCGATCGACTCGCGAATCCGCCCGTGATGAGCCCCGAGCTTACGGCAGCACTGGAGGAGCACGGTCGACGCGTCGACTCGCGATGACGACCCCGAAATCCCTCGTCGTCGAGCCGCTGGGCCCGGAGCATGAACGAGCGGTTTTTTCGTGCGGCGAGGCGATTCTCGATCAGTACCTCAAGCAGCGCGCGGGTCAGGATATCCGCAGACGCATCGCCCGCGTCTTCGTCTGCACCGGATCGGATCCTCGGACGATCCTCGGCTTCTACACCCTGAGCGCCTTGTCCGTCGACATCGGTCTGCTTCCGCGCACACTGGCCCGTCGCCTGCCCAAACAACCGGTGCCGGCTGCACTCCTCGGGCGGTTGGCGGTCTCGCGCGACGCCCAAGGTCAGGGAATCGGTCGCTTGCTCTTGGCCGACGCGGTCAAGCGTGCAATGAGCGCCGGCGCGACGATCGGTATTCATGCCCTTGTTGTCGATGCGAAGACCGATCGGGCAAAGCGGTTCTACGAGCGCTTCGGATTTCACGCGCTGCCGGACAGGCCCGAGCGTCTGTTCTTGCCGCTGGGTCTGCCGGCGCAATAGACTCCGCGATCGACAGCCACTTCATCTGCTCGTTTCGAGCCTACCATCCGCGTTTCTCCGACAGGATCGACCCACACCCTCATGACCGGCCACTACGATGCCTCAGCCATCGAGGTCCTCAGCGGCCTCGACCCGGTGCGCAAACGCCCCGGGATGTACACCGACACCACCCGCCCCAACCACCTCGCCCAAGAGGTGATCGACAACAGCGTCGACGAGGCGCTTGCAGGACATGCCCGCCGCATCGATGTGGTGCTCTTCGCCGACGGCTCGCTCGAGGTGAGCGACGACGGGCGCGGCATGCCGGTGGATATCCATCCCGAGCAGGGTCTGCCCGGCGTCGAGGTCATCCTCACCAAGCTGCACGCGGGCGGCAAGTTCAACGGCGACAACTATCGTTTCTCGGGCGGGCTGCACGGGGTCGGCGTCTCGGTCGTGAATGCCCTGTCGCACCGCCTGGATGTCTGGGTCAAGCGCGGCGGTCACGAGCACCACATGGCCTTTGCCGGCGGCGAGAAGGCGAGCGATCTTGTTCAGCTTGGAAGCGTCGGGCGCGGCAACACGGGCACCCGACTGCGCTTCCGGCCGGATCCGAAATATTTCGACACCCCGAAAATCGCCATCCGACCGCTGACGCACCTGCTACAGGCGAAAGCTGTTCTTTGCCCCGGACTCGAGGTCCGCTTTCGCGACGAGGCGAGCGGCGAGGAGCAGGTCTGGTGCTATCAGGACGGTCTCAAGGACTATCTGCTCCAGGCGCTGAACGGTGCCGAGACCCTGCCGTCGCAGCTCTTCGTCGGCGACCTGGAAGGGGCCAACGAGGCGGCGAGCTGGGCGCTGGGCTGGTTGCCCGAGGGTGGAGAGGCGGTCGCCGAGAGCTACGTGAATCTCATCCCGACCGTGCAGGGCGGCACCCACGTCAACGGTCTGCGCACCGGGCTCACCGAGGCGGTGCGCGAGTTCTGCGAGTTCCGCAACCTGCTGCCGCGCGGTGTGAAGGTGGCCCCGGAGGATGTCTGGGGCCGGGTCAGCTATATCCTCTCGGTCAAGCTGATCGAGCCGCAGTTCTCCGGTCAGACCAAGGAGCGGCTGTCCTCGCGCGAGTGCGCCGCCTTTGTCTCCGGTGTGGTCAAAGACGCCTTCAGCCTCTGGCTGAATCAGCATGTGGCCGAGGGCGAGCGGATCGCCGAGCTGGTCATCGGTGCGGCGCAGGCGCGACTGCGCGCCGGCCGTACCGTCACCCGCAAGAAGATCACGCAGGGGCCGGCCTTGCCGGGCAAGCTCGCCGACTGCACCACGACCGACCCGGAGCGCGGCGAGCTCTTTCTGGTGGAGGGCGACTCGGCCGGCGGCTCGGCCAAGCAGGCGCGCGATCGCGAGTTCCAGGCCATCCTCCCGTTGCGTGGCAAGATCTTAAATACCTGGGAGGTCGATCCGGCCGAGGTCCTCGGCTCGCAGGAGGTGCACGACATCGCGGTCGCCATCGGCGTAGATCCGGGCAGCGACGATCTCGCGCGGCTGCGCTTCGGCAAGATCTGCATCCTCGCCGATGCGGACTCCGACGGTGCGCACATCGCGACCTTGTTGTGTGCGCTCTTTCTGAAGCATTTTCGGCGTTTGGTCGCCGAGGGGCATGTCTTCGTCGCCATGCCGCCGCTCTACCGCATCGACGTCGGCAAGCAGGTCTTCTATGCGCTGGACGACAGCGAGAAGCGCGGCATCCTCGACCGCATCGAGGCCGAGAAGATCAAGGGCAAGGTCAATGTTCAGCGCTTCAAAGGCCTCGGCGAGATGAATCCGGGCCAACTGCGCGAGACGACCATCCATCCGGATACCCGTCGCTTGGTTCAGCTCACGGTTGAAGCCGAAGACGACAGCAACAACCTCCTCGATATGCTACTCGCCAAGAAACGCGCATCCGACCGACGGGCCTGGTTGCAGGAGAAGGGCGACCTCGCCGAGGTCTAAACCGCGCCCGCTCCGACCGTCGTAGGAGCCGACGTGGCCAAGCCACTCCAACACATTTCGCATACCGCACCGGGCGCGACTCGGCGTCGTGCCGGTGCGACTCGACATTCCACCCTGGACGGCTCAAACACGATGACTTCATTTCGCTTCGGACATGCCGCGGATCCCGATTGGCGTCAGGCAGTCGATCGGTGTCTGACGCAGATCGGGAGCGTCCCGCAGGAGGCGACGCTCGGGTTTCTGTATGTCACGGACGCCCTTGCCGACGAGCTCGACGAGATCATTCGAACCTTCCGCGGGGCGACCGGCGTCGATCAATGGGTCGGCAGTATCGGTCTGGGAATCTGTGCGACCGGTGCCGAGTATTACGAGGAGCCCGCAATCGCGGTCATGCTCGGAGAGTTTCCGACCGAGGATTTCCGCGTCTTCCCGAGTCTGGTCGAGGATCTCGATGACTTCGATCTGCGAAACGGCGAGTGGATGGGCGCCAACCCGCCCTATCTGGGCCTCGTCCACGGCGACCCGTCAAACGCTCTGACCGAAGCCCTGATCCAACAGCTCGCACAGCGGACCACCGCGGGTTTCCTCGTCGGCGGTCTCGCCAGCGCGCGAGCGGACGCCCTCACCATCGCCGACGGCGTGACGCGCGGCGGGCTGTCCGGCGTCCTCTTCTCCGAACGGGTCGGGATCCTGACCCGGCTCAGCCAAGGCTGCTCGCCGATCGGACCGCACCACGTGATCTCCGAAGGCCAGCGCAACATCCTGATGCGGCTCGACGGCGAGCCCGCCCTGGATGTACTCAAGCGGGATATCGGCGAGATCCTCGCCCGTGATCTGTCGCGCCTCGGCGGCTACATCTTCGCCGGGTTGCCGATCCAGGGCTCGGATACCGGCGATTATCTGGTGCGCAATCTGGTCGGCATCGATCCCAATCACGGCCTGGTCGCGATCGGCGATCTGGTGGAGCCGGGGCGCGAGCTGATGTTCTGCAGGCGCGATGCCGACACGGCCCGCGAGGATCTCGATCGGATGCTCAAGGGTATCAAGGGCCGCCTTCCTGCGCCCCCGCGAGGCGGCATCTACGTCTCCTGTTTGGGGCGCGGAGTCAACCTCTTCGGTCCCGATTCGGCCGAGCTCAAGCAGATCCACGCCGCGCTCGGCGATGTGCCCATTGTCGGTTTCTACGCCAACGGCGAGATCTCGCAGGATCGTCTCTACGGCTACACGGGCGTCTTGACCCTCTTCACCTAAACCGCGTCCAGAGCTCGATCACCCGGGTCGGCTGAAGAGGACGACGGCAAGTCGTCTATCCCGGGGGCTTTTGCACTCGCCTGATTTGCGGCCTCACGCGCCGCGTCCCGGTCGGATTCAGGCGCGCCGCCGATCCCCGTGCCACCGATGCAGCAGCAGCCATTCAACGAAGCTCAGGATCGCATAAAGGGCGACGCCCATCAGCGCGAGCAGCAGGAGGGCGGCGAACATCTTGGCGATCTGCAGCCGATTGCCGGCCTCGAGGATGCGCCAGGCCAGCCCGTTGGTGTTTCCGGAGGCCGCAGCGAACTCGGCGACGACCGCACCGACCAGTGCGAGTCCACCGGCGGTCTTGATGCCGGCGAGGAGATAGGGCAAGGAGGAGGGGACCATCAGCCGGATAAAGGTCTGGCGAAAGTCCGCGCGATACAGCCTGAAGAGGTCGCGTAGATTGGGGTCGACTGCCTTCAGCCCGGCGGTGGCGCTTGCCAGGACCGGGAAAAAGGCGGCGATCCAGGCAAGTATCAGCACGGCGAGCCAGGCATTGTCGAGGCCGACCCAGACGATGATCAAGGGGGCGATGGCGATGATCGGCGTGACCTGCAGGATCACGGCGTAGGGCGAGAGCGCTGCCTCCGCGATCCGGCTGGAGGCGAAGAGCGCCGCGAGCGCCGTGCCCGAGAACACTGCCAGGGCGAAAGCGGCCAATGTCGTGCCCAAGGTCGTCCAGGCCGAGCCGAGCAAAGAGGCCCCGTCGGTTTCGAAGACCGCCAGGATAGCGCTCGGCGGCGGCAGGATGAAGGGCTGGATCTCCCAATAGACGACGGACCACTCCCAGAATTGGATCAATCCCGCGAAGAGCGCGATCGGCAGGATGATCCGCAGGACCTGCATCAGCATGTCGAGACCTCCTCCAGGACATCGAGGATGTCGCGCGCGGTCGCGTTGAATGCGGCGGAGGTTCGATAGCCGGGCTCGCGCGGGTAAGGCGCGGGATTCTGGATGTCGGCGACCAGACGTCCCGGGCGTCCGCTGAGGATCAGGATACGTTGCGACAGATACACGGCCTCGAAGACCGAGTGCGTGACGAAGACCCCCGTGAATCCGCGCTCGGCCCAGAGGCGCAGCAGGTCGTCGTTGAGCTTGCCGCGGGTGAATTCGTCGAGCGCCGCGAACGGCTCGTCCATCAACAGAACATCGGGGTCGGCGACCAGCGCGCGTGCGATGGAGACCCGCATGCGCATCCCGCCCGAGAGCTCGCGGGGCAGGGCGTCGGCAAAGCCTGCGAGGTCCACCTTCTCCAGCGCGCCGCAGGCCCGCTCGCGCGCTTGGGTCTTGGCCATGCCGGCGAGCTCAAGCGGCAGGGCAACGTTCTTGGCCGCACTGGCCCAGGCCATCAGCGTCGGTTCCTGGAAGATGACGCCGAGCGAGCCGCGGGTCTGCGGCCATTCGACCCGACCCCGTGTGGGCTCCTCCAGGCCGGCGATCAGTCTCAGCACCGTACTCTTTCCGCATCCGGAAGGGCCAAGCAGGGAGACAAAGGCACCGGCCGCGATGTCGGCGCTCAGATCCCCCAGTGCTGCAGTGCCGTTGGGGAAGGTCTTGGCCAGCCGATCCAGCCGGAGGTCGCGGCTCACGGTGTCGGCGCGGGGGCAGGGGGGAGGAAGTCGAGCGAGTAGGCGCGTCGCCAATCCAGGCTCGCCGGGTACAACCCATCGGAGGACATGGTCTCGAAGAAGGCCTGCCAGCGCACCTTGGTCATGACGCCGATCCCGGCGGTCTCGGCATCGCCCGCGGTGGCGAGCCGGTGGCGGTTCATCTCGGCGATAGCGTGTCGGAGCACAGCGTCGGTCATCTCCGGGTTGTCGGCCTTGATCAGGGTGTTGCCCGGTGTCGGGTCGCCTGTGAGATAGTCCTTCCACCCGGCGATGGAGGCCGCGACGAAGGCCCGAACCTGCTGCGGGTCGCTTCGGATGCGCGCGTCGGAGGCCAGGATCAGGGTCCCGTAGGAGGGGTAATCCTCGTCGGCGAGCAGAAAGACCTGCGGCTCGACGCCGCTTGCCTTCGCGATCTCGTAAGGCTCGCTGGTGACATAGCCTTGTTGGATCGCGCTCGGGTCGACGAGGAAGGGGGCGAGGTTGTAGGTGTACTTGCGGATCTGCCGATCCGTGAATCCGAATTTGGCTTTCAGCCAGATCCAATGGCTACCGACGCCGGCGTCCGAGATCATGATCGGCTTGCCCTGCATGTCGGCGATGGATCGGACGTCCTCGCGCGGGTGCGTGATCAGGACCTGCGGGTCTTTCTGGAAGATGGCCGCGACGGCGGTGGCCGGGATCCCGGACTCGACGATATTGAGCGGGATGAAGCTGTTGGAGCCGATCCCGAAATCGACCTGGTTGGAGCCCAGCAAGAGCGGGACGTTCACGGAGGGGCCGCCCTGAATGATCTCGACATCGAGCCCTTGCTCGGCATAAAGCCCGAGCGCCTTGGCTTGATAGAAGCCGCCCAGCGGCGCCTGTGCCTTCCAGTCGGTGACGAAACGGATCTTGGTCGGGTCGGCGGCCGCCGTCCACCCTGCGAGCACGAAGCCCGCCAGGGCCCAGACGAGGATCAGCGCGTGCTTCGACATGCTCAGGTCTCCGGCTGCGTCTCCTCCACGGGGACGGCATCCTGCAGAGGTCTCAGGAGCCGGTCGAAGTCGACCGGGTTCACGTATTGGATGATCACGTTTCCGTTGGGGCTGCGGCCGATGTCCATTCCGCGTTCGGGGTAGAGCCAATGGACGATCTCGGTCTCGGGCTCGGTCAGGCGCAGATCGGGTGTTCCGAAACGTTGCTCGATCAGCTCGTTGTCCAGCCTGGCCTTCGGAAGGTAGCTGATGGACCGGATCGGGCGGGAGGCCAGGGTCTCGACATCGTTCGGGTCGAGCTTGACCTTGCGGCTGCCGCTGCCGACCTGGCTGATCCGCAAGCCGCGCTCGTACATGGCGGCTAGGGTGTTCTGATCGACATCGAGCGTGATCACGAAGTCCGCACGCAGACGCTGCAGATGGATCTGGTCGAAGAAGGCTTCCACGCCGTAGGGCTCGGTCTGCGTCGGGTCCTGGAAGAGGTTGACCTTGCCGTCCTCTCCGAAGAGCGCGCGTACCTGCGCCAACGTGGTCTCCCCGAGGGTGAAACCAAAGACCTGTGTGCGCCCGGCGACGTCCTGCGAGACGCGCCAAGGCAAGCGATCCGGGCCATCCTCGATCGACGCAGGCATCAGGAGAAGAACGCCCAAGAAGCCCAAGACGGCGACGCCGAGGACGGAGAGAATGATCTGTCGATCCATGGAATGAAGCGCTCCGAGAGATGCGATGACGATCGAGCGAGCTGTAAGCCGACACGCGCGGCGTAAAGGTTCGGACCCGAAAAGACCGAATAAATCACCTGAACCGCGTCGACTCCAAGTCGGGAGGGCCAAGCTGAACGCGACGCGTCGCTGAAACAGCATTGATCACGCCGGATGCGGTTCAGCGCGGTTCAGCGTGGTTCAAGCGCCAGGGGCAGCAGCCCGGCGACGACGCGCCGCCCTTCCGACATCAAGATATTGTAGGTCCGACAGGCGGCACCCGTGTCCATGACCTCGAATCCGACGCCGTGCCCGATCACGGCGAAGTAGAGCGCCGGATCGGGAAAGACCTGAGTCTCGCCGGTCCCCAGCACGATGACCTGGGTTTCCGGCTCGATCGCGAGCAGAGCATCCAGGTGCTCGACCGTCAAATCGACCGGGTGCGCCGGACCCCAGCCATCTTCGATCCGGTTCGGCGTCACGATCAACCCGCGGGTAAAGCGTCGCCCCCCGATCAGGATGCCCTCGCTCCCGTAGGCGTCGATCAGTTGACCGCTGCTGCCGTCTGCTTCTGAGAATCTCATGGCGCGAACATAACCGAAGGGCGCTTGCTCGGACAAGGCGAGGCTCGGACAAGGCGAGGCTCGGACAAGGCGAGGCTCGGCCAAGGCGAGGCTCGAACACGCCGAGGCAATATCAAGGTGAGGGACGAAGGCGCGCGAACAAGCGGGCAGGTCGAAGGGGCTCTGTTAGAATCGCCGCCACGCGTCCCACTCAACCGATCCGGAAGCCCATGACCGTCCGTACCCGATTCGCCCCGTCCCCTACCGGTTATCTGCACGTCGGAGGCGCCCGCACGGCGCTCTTCAGCTATCTCTTCGCGCGCAAGCACGGCGGGCAGTTCGTGCTGAGGATCGAGGATACGGACCTGGAACGCTCGACCGCCGAGTCCGTGAACGCCATTCTCGAGGGCATGACCTGGCTCGGCTTGGACTACGACGAGGGGCCCTTCTATCAGACCCAGCGCTTCGAGCGCTACAACGCCGTCATCGACGAGCTGCTCGCCAAGGGGCTGGCCTATCGGTGCGTCTGCTCGAAGGATCGCCTGGAAAAACTGCGCGAGGATCAGATGGCGCAGCGGCTCAAACCGCGCTATGACGGCCATTGTCGCGGCCATGAGGTCGACCCGAACGAGCCGCATGTCATCCGCTTCAAGAACCCCGCCGACGGCGTCGTGGTTGTCGACGACATGATCCGCGGGCGGATCGTCTTCGCCAACGCCGAGCTGGACGACCTGGTCATCCGGCGCAGCGACGGTGCGCCGACCTACAACCTGAGCGTGGTGGTGGACGACTCGGATATGGGCATCACCCATGTCATCCGCGGCGACGACCATATCAACAACACGCCGCGTCAGATCAATATCCTGCGCGCGCTCGGCCACGAGCCGCCGCGCTACGCCCACGTGCCGATGATCCTCGGCGACGACGGGGCGCGTCTGTCCAAGCGCCACGGTGCGGTGAGCGTCATCGCCTATCGCGATCAGGGTTATCTGCCCGAGGCACTGCTCAATTATCTGGTCCGTCTCGGGTGGTCGCACGGCGATCAGGAGCTCTTCTCCGTCGAGGAGATGATCAACCTCTTCGAGATCGGGGACGTCAACAAGGCGGCCTCGGCGTTCAACACCGACAAGCTCGATTGGCTCAACCAGCAGTACCTGCACCACGCCGATCCGGCGCGGATCGCCCGCCTGCTTAGTCCGCACATGGGTCGGCTCGATATCGACCCCGCGTCCGGCCCGGATCTGGTCGAGGTGGTCAAGGCCCAAGCCGCGCGCGCCAAAACCCTGACCGAGCTGGCCGAGATCAGCGCCTTCTTTTATCGCGACTTCGAGACCTTCGACGAGGCCTCCGCCAAGAAGCATCTGCGTCTGGTGGCCCGCGAGGGGCTCGAGCGCCTGCGTGCGGCCTTCGAGCTGATGGCCTACGAGGATTGGACGCTCGAGGGGCTCAAGCACGTGGTGGAAGGCGTCGCCGAGGAGCTCGGGACCAATATGGGCAAGGTCGCTCAGCCCTTGCGCGTGGCGATCGTCGGTCGCGCCGCCTCGCCCGGCATCGACGAGACCCTGCGGTTGGTCGGCAAGGACGCAACGCTGCGTCGCATCGACAAGGCGTTGGCCTACATCGCGGCGCGCGGCGGGAACGACTGAGCCTCTTCCGGAGGGTTCAATCGGGTCCCGGCGGTATGCCGGGGCGACGTCGCGAGAGGGGAAACGACGGTATCGGCGTCCCCCGGAACCAAAAAGACCGATAGGGGAAAGGTATATGTACATCGCCATGGTCAGCGCGGAATGTGCGCCGATCGCGAAGGCAGGCGGGCTCGGGGATGTTGTGCACGGGCTCTCGCGCGAGCTGCTCGCGCTCGGGCAAGAGGTCGAGGTCTTTTTGCCGGGGTACGATTCATTGCGTCACGATCTGATCGAGGGACGCCGCGAGGTCTACCGCAACCTGCGCGTCCCTTACTTCGATCAGTGGATCGACTGTCGTGTCGACTCGGGTGAGGTCGACGGGGTGACCTGCTTCTTCATCGAGCCCGACTCGCCCCATCGGTTCTTCAAGCGCGGGCGCATCTACGGCGAGTCCGACGACGCGGATCGTTTTGCCTTCTTCTGTCGGGCCGTGCTCGAGTTCATGCTGATCTCGGGCAGGCGCCCGGACGTCATCCATTGTCACGACTGGCAGACCGCGCTCGTGCCGGTGCTCTTGTTCGAGCTGTACCAGCGGCTCGGACTGACCGACGTGCGTGTCTGCTACAGCCTGCACAACGTCGGCTATCAGGGTGTCGTGGGCGAATCCATCCTACGTCAGGTCGGTCTGGACCCGGCTCGGCTCATGACGGCGGACCGTCTCCAGGATCCCGCCGATCCGCGCGCCGTGAATCTGATGAAGGGCGGGATCGTGTTCTCCAATTTCGTCAACACCGTCTCGCCCCGCTATGCCTGGGAGATTCAGAACACCGAGCAGGGCATGGGGCTCCAGGACGTGCTGAAGACCCATGACGGAAAGTTCGGCGGCGTGCTGAACGGCATCGACGATGCGGTCTGGAACCCCGCGACCGATCGCCACATCCCGGAGCCCTTCGATGCCGATCGACTCGAAGGCAAGGAGGCCAATCGCCGGGCCTTGCGCGCGTATCTGGGCCTCGTTCAAGCCGAGAAGCCCATCGTGGCCGTGGTCAGCCGGCTGGATTATCAGAAAGGCGTGTATCTCCTGCGTTTCGGCATCGCCCATGCGTGCGCGCTCGACTGCCAGCTCGCGCTCCTCGGCGCTGCGCTCGATCCGGTCGTGGCCGAGCAGTTTCGGCGCCTCCAAGAGGACACCGAGGGGCACCCGGATTGCCGTCTGGTCCTTGCGTACGACGAGGAGTTGTCCCATCTCATCTATGCAGGCGCGGACATGATCCTCATCCCGAGCATCTACGAGCCCTGCGGGTTAACCCAGATGATCGCGATGAAATACGGCGTGGTCCCGATCGCGCGGCGTGTCGGCGGACTCGCCGATACGGTCTTCGACGCCAATTACTCGGATCGTCCCTTCGAGGAGCGCAACGGCTATCTCTTCGACGACCTGACCGAGTCCGCCCTGGCATCCGCCATGGAGCGCGCGATCGATCTGTGGCGGAATCACCCCGAGTATTTCCGCCAGCTGCAGATCAACGGGATGCGTGTCGACCGCTCATGGGGCCGACCGGCACGCCAATACCTGGACATCTACAGCCACATCCGAGTGCACTGAACCGAAGATGACTCCTCGACTCTCACCGACCCCCGCACCCTCCGTGCCCTTGGACCTGACGGCCCTGCGCGCCCAGTTTCCGATCCTCGCAACCCGGGTGCACGATCAGCCGTTGGCCTACCTGGACAATGCCGCGAGCACCCAGCAACCGCTCCAGGTCATCCAGGCGGTGAGCGACTATCACCAGCAATACCACGCCAACATCCATCGCGGCGTCTACCAGCTCTCGCGCAACGCCACCCGGATGCACGACTACGCGCGCGAGATGGTCGCGCATTTCCTGCACGCCGCCGAGCCGGTCGAGTGTCTCTTCACGCGCGGGACGACCGAGTCCATCAACCTGGTCGCCTCCTCCTGGGGTCGGGCCAAGCTGACGTGCGGCGACGAGATCATCCTCTCCAACCTCGAGCATCACTCCAACATCGTACCTTGGCAGATGGTCTGCGAGGCCACGGGTGCGCGCATCCGGGTCATCCCGATCGACGATTCCGGCGAGCTCGACATGGACGCCTACCGTCGCCTGCTCTCCTCGCGTACCCGGCTGGTCGCAGTCAACCACGTCTCCAACGCGCTCGGAACCATCAACCCGGTCAAGGCGATCATCGAGGAGGCCCATGCCGCGGGGGCGCTCGCGCTGATCGACGGCGCCCAGTGGGTCTCTCACGGTGCGACCGATGTTCAAGCCCTCGACGCCGACTTCTACGCCTTCTCCGGACACAAGCTCTACGGACCGACCGGCATGGGCGTGCTCTACGGGAAGCGCGCTCTGCTCGAGGCGATGCCGCCGTACCAGGGCGGCGGCGACATGATCGAGCAGGTCACCTTCGAGAAGACCACCTATGCCCAGATCCCGAACAAGTTCGAGGCCGGCACGCCCCATATCGCCGGCGCGGTCGGTCTTGCCGCGGCCATCGAGTGGCTCGAAGGGGTCGGATTCGAACGGATCCACGCGCACGAGCAGCGTCTCCTGCGGCAGGTCACCGAGCGGCTGTCCGCCATCCCCGGTCTCGAGATCAAGGGTACCGCACCGCAGAAGGCCGCCGTCGTCTCCTGGGTCATGGTCGATCCGCCGATCGGCACGCTGGATATCGGCATGCAGCTCGATCTACGCGGCATCTGCATCCGTACCGGTCACCATTGCTGCCAGCCGCTGATGGACCGCCTCGGCATCGCCTCGACCGCACGTGCCTCCTTCGGTGCCTACAACACCGAAGCGGAGGTCGAGCGGCTCGCCGATGCGCTCGCCGAGATCGTCTCCGTCGCTCGCGACGCGTCCGCCCGGAAGGGGCGGACCGAAACGCCTCCCGCGGAGATCCTCTATCCGGTCGCGGTCGCCGACTCACCCGCGTCGGCCGCCGAAGAGATCGCGGAAATCTTCGATCTTCTCCCCGATTGGCCGATGCGCCATCAACAGATCATGGATCTCGGCGAGCGTTTGACGCCGATGCCGGATGCCTTGAAGACCCCGGAGACCTTCGTCCCCGGTTGCCAGAGTCGCGTTCACCTCTCGGCCCGCGTGCGTCCGGGCTCGACCGACGTCATCGAGTTCCTTGCCGACAGCGACGCCAACATCGTCCGGGGCCTCATCGCCCTGCTGCAGCAGCTCTACTCCGGCCAAAAGGCCGGAGCCATCCTCGCCTTCGATGCGCAAGCCTTCTTCAGCCGTCTCGGTCTCGACGATCATCTCAGTATGACCCGCCGCAATGGTCTGGTCGCAATGGTCGAGCGGATTCGGCAGATCGCGGCGGGGTTGGGGCGGTAGGTTTCAGCCGCCAGCCGCCAGCCGCCAGCCACCAGCCACCAGCCACCAGCCACCAGCCGCCAGCCGCCAGCCTTCAGCTAGCGGCTATGAGTCGTCAGATCGGGGCCTCCGACCAGGGTCGGGGGATCGAGTCTCCAGGCATGTTTCAGTTTTCGGCGAGACGCGCACCGTGCGCCAGGGCGAGCTCTGCACCGGAATTCGGCGGCTTGCCATCTTGATGAAAAAACGAAGATAAGCAGTGCATTATCGCCGATTAGATGTTTGCCGGTGATAACAAACCACAAGCTCGTCCAAACCTCGCGGCACCTTCCCTCAGCCGAATTCCGCGAAATCCGCCACACAAAGCCGATAGCTGATCCTACAAAGATCAGTTGAACCGCAAAGGACGGAAAGGCGTTCAAAGCCTTGCTTCAAAGACGCTATTGACTCGAAGGGTGAACGTCGTCCGCATTGCAGATTGTTGTTTTCCTTTGCGTCCTTTGCGCCTTTGCGGTTCTAAATGCCGGATCCCCCGTCGCACAGATTCTGGGCGGCGACCTCGGCACAACCCGTAAGGAGGCCAATCCAATGGCTGGGCAGCGATCTCCCGCCACACCATCAACCGGCAGCAAAGCGCGCGGACAGGCGAAGCCCGTCGTCGCGCAGCAGCAGCAAGAAAAGAGCCTGTCCGGGCTTACCTCGGAGCAAGCAAAAGAATTTCACAAGCAATTCAAGGTCACCTACACGGCGTACGTCGGGATCGCAGCACTCGTGCATCTGTTCATTATTGCGAGCAACCCCTGGTTCTAAATCAAGGAGGCCACACCCATGCTTCAAGACGCTTTCCGCAACGTTCTCAATTACAGCCCGAGTCAGCGCGACTACCGAATTTGGCTGGTGATCAACCCGGCCGTTTGGTTGGTGCCGATGTTGGCTGCCCTTCTCGTCATCGCGTTGGGCGTGCACCTGTATGCCTTCTCCCTCCCGGGTAACGCATGGGAATCCAGCAAGGCCGTCGAGCCTGCTGCGGTCGCGCCGGTTGCAGATGCGCCCGTCGTCGAAGAAGTCATCGTGATCGTCGAGGAAGTCGTGCCGGTCGCCGAGGAAGCGCCTGCCGAAGCCGCGCCCGCCGCCGAGGCCGCTCCGGTCGAAGCCGCGCCTGCTGCCGAGGCCGCTCCGGTCGAAGCCGCGCCTGCTGCCGAGGCCGCTCCGGTCGAAGCCGCGCCGGCCGCCGAGGCCGCTCCCGTCGAAGCTGCGCCTGCTGCGGAAGAAGCTCCGGCCGAAGAAGCTGCACCCGCGGTCGTGCCGGTGCCGGTCGAAGTGATCGTGGTGCCCGAGGCGGCCTAAGCCTCGACGCCTGTCCGGCCTCGGCTTGGCCTACGTTGCTCGATGAAAAATCCAGCAAAGGAGCTCAATCATGGCGCAGTCTCTGTCCGGTCTCACCGACCAACAAGCAAAAGAACTTCATGAGCAGTTCAAGGTGACCTACACCGCATACGTCGGGATCGCTGCATTGGTTCACCTCTTCGTGATCGCTGCCAATCCCTGGTTCTAAATCCGACTTCGACGAGATCAAGATTATGAGTGACGTCCAGATTGCAAAGCCGAAGAACCCGGAAGACGATTGGAAGGTGTGGCTGGTCCTCAATCCCGCGACATGGCTGATGCCGATCTTCTTTCTTCTGTTGATCATTGCTTTGGTGCTCCATGCCGTCGTGTTCCAGATGGGCTTCGGTTGGGCCTGATCGGACCGGGCTGATGCGGATTCTTCCACGCGTGGATCGAATTCGCGGGTAATCAGACCATCGCGTTCGCCAATCGCGCCATGCTCGACGGTCCCACGCCGTCGAGCATGGCCGTACCGCCGGTACCGACCGACACCGCAGTTTCACGGCATCTCCGTCATCCGTCTTGCCGTTTCGACGAACCTTCCCCGTTCCGATCTGATCCGTCCGCCAGCGGGATCGCCGATCCCATCGCTGCGCCTCGCGATCCTCCGAAAGGTCGGTCGACAGCCTCTCGAACGAGCGCTATCCTTAGCGCGGCGCTGTGTTTAAGCGATTCGTGCCACTCGGCAGGGCGCAGCGCGGGGCGTGGGCCAGGGGCCGTAGCGGCCATCACCTCGCGGGGCGTCGGATATCGAAGATCGTTCGCCGCGTCAAAGGCTTGCATACGACGCGAAGCGGTCGACCGACGGCTCTGGGTTCAATCAATCAGACGGTATGAGGTGTTTATGGCGGCCAGCGAAGCGGAAGCGGATCGACGGAGCTACGAGCGGGTGTCCTGGGACTGCCACGCTCGCCTCATGCAACTCGGCTCGGATGCGCTCGGCGGTGCTGCGGGCATGCACCCGGTGCTCGGGCGCAACATCAGCGAGGGCGGTCTGCAAGTGTGGGCCGATCGCATGTTTGCGGTACGTTCGCGACTGTTGGTCGAGATGGAGGCGCCGGAGATCCCGGAAGGTATTCAAGCCGTGGGCTCCGTGGCGTGGGTCTCTCCGAGTACGTCCGAGGAACGCTGGTTACTCGGGATCGAGTTCTCCGATGTCGGCGAAACGGCACTGGCGCGAATCCGCTCGCTCCTCCGACCGGCGGACGAACGCAACTGAGCGTCGAGCGCCGGCTTAGATCCGGCTCGATACGCCCTGTCGCTATGCTTTATCTTCCGAGACCATGAAACCGGCAGTCGTTCTTTTGAGTGGAGGGTTGGACTCCGCAACCGCAGCGGCCATTGCGACATCCGAAGGATTCGCGGTCCATGCATTGTCGTTTCGGTACGGCCAACGCCACGGTATCGAGCTCGAATCCGCCGCC
>NZ_AFWV01000002.1:72500-467739 GCF_000223985.1 Thiocapsa marina 5811 | reverse complement strand
CCTGGCGGCCATAGAACACTGGAACCACCTGATCCCATCCCGAACTCAGACGTGAAACGGTGTCTCGCCGATGATAGTGTGGGGCCTCCCCATGCGAACGTAGGTCACCGCCAGGGCCTTACACCCAAACCCCCGCCTCAACAGGCGGGGGTTTTTTTATGATCGGGAAAAAGACGGCTCGACAGAAACCCGGTATCCTGATCGTAAACCGTGCCGACTTCGGCAGTCGTCAAGTCTGCCGGAGCCGATCCCATCCAACACATCGCATACCGCGCCGGGCGCGGTTTCAGGCGGAACGAATGCAATTCATCGACTTAAAGTCACAGTATCGACTGATCGAAGACGACGTGAAGGCCCGGATTCATGCGGTCCTGGAGCACGGGCAATACATCATGGGCCCCGAGGTCGAAGCGCTGGAGATTGCGCTCGCCGATTTCGTAGGCGCGCGGCACTGCATCGGTCTTTCAAGCGGGACCGACGCCTTGCTCGCAGCCATGATGGCACTGGAGATCGGTCGAGGCGACGAGGTCATCACCACCCCGTTCACCTTTATCGCCACCGGCGAGATGATTGCGCTGCTCGGCGTACGGCCGGTCTTCGTCGACATCGACCCGGTGACCTACAACATCGATCCCGCGCGCATCGAAGAGGCCATCACCGGACGGACCCGAGCGATCATGCCGGTGTCGCTCTACGGCCAATGCGCGGACATGGATGCCATCAATGAGATCGCCGCAAGGCACCGCCTGCCCGTGATCGAAGACGCAGCCCAGAGCTTTGGAGCCACCTACAAGGGGAAGCGGTCCTGTGCCCTGTCTTCGATCGGCTGCACGTCATTCTTCCCTTCCAAGCCGCTGGGTGCATACGGCGACGCGGGGGCTTGCTTCACAAACGACGACGAAGTGGCGAAAAGGCTGAAGGAGATCCGGAACCACGGTCAAGATCGCCGTTACCACCACCCGCGTCTCGGTCTGAACGGCCGCATCGATACGCTTCAGGCTGCGATCCTCCTTGCGAAACTCCCCCTATTCATCAACGAGGTCGATGCACGGAGTCGGCTCGGGGCACGCTATTCCGAATTGCTCCAGGCCCGAGGAGCAGTCTCCAGCGAGGCGAGCAGCGGCAAAGTGTTGACCCCGTTCATCACGCCGGGCAACGCATCGGTCTATGCGCAATACACCATTCAGGTCGAAGAGCGCGACCGGGTCGCGGAGGCGTTGGCTGCCGAAGGGATTCCGACGGCGGTGCATTATCCCGTGCCGTTGAACGATCAACCGGTGTTCCAGCCTAGCCTGGAGCGGTTTGGAACGCCTGTCAGCGCCCGCGTGGCGAAACGGGTGATGAGTTTGCCGATGCACCCCTATCTGTCGGACGAGGATCAAACCCGGATCGTTGATGCCGTCGCAAAAGCCGCCGGACTCGGCACCCCCTAAAGTCCGGCGATGGAGGAGGGTTGAAGGAGGATAATCGACGGTCTAAACCGCGTCCGCGGAGACGCGTGTTGATGGAGGAGAGATCAAGTCACCCCGGGACTCACCCTGATCACTCTGATCACTCGGGGCGCGGTTTAGAGCAACACCAAATTGTCGCGATGGATCAGCTCCTGCTCGTCGAGATAGCCGAGGATCGCCTCGAATCGGCTCGACGGCTGACCCTTGACCCTCTCGACTTCTTGGACATCGTAGTTGATCAAGCCGCGCGCCACTTCGCAGCCCGACTCATCGACGCACGCGACAACCTCTCCGCGATTGAAGGTGCCCTGCACCTTCTTGACACCGACGGCGAGCAGGCTCGTCCCTTTCTCGCGCAGTGCGCTCACGGCACCGGCATCGAGCGTGACACGACCACGCACCTGGAGGTGACCCGCCAACCACTGCTTGCGCGCTGCCTGAGGTCCCTGGAAGGGCACCAGCAAGGTGCCGACCCTCTCCCCTTCGCCGATCCGCCCTAGAACGTCTTCGCCGCGCCCGGGGGCAATCACCGTCGGCGTCCCCGAGCGCGCTGCGAGCCGCGCCGCACGAACCTTGGTCACCATGCCACCGGTACCCAACCCCGTGACGCTGCCGCCCGCGACTTGATCGAGCTGCGGATCGTCCACCCGGGTCTCGGGAATCAAGCAGGCATCGGCGTGCGCGCGTGGATCCCGGTCGAACAGACCATCCTGATCCGTCAGGAGGATCAGGAGGTCGGCCTGAATGAGGTTCGCGACCAGGGCCGCCAATGTATCGTTGTCGCCGAAGCGCAATTCGTCCGTTGCAACCGTATCGTTCTCGTTGATGACGGGGATCACACCGAGCTTGAGCAGGGTTCGAATGGTACTGCGGGCGTTGAGATACCGGGCGCGATCGGCCAGATCGTCATGGGTCAGGAGCACTTGTGCGGTGTGCAGTCCGCGCGCCTGAAAACAGTCTTCATACGCACGCACGAGCCCCATCTGTCCGATCGCGGCGGCCGCTTGCAGCGCATGGAGGGCTTTGGGACGCGCCTGCCAGCCCATCCGCGCCATACCCTCGGCGACAGCGCCGGAAGACACCAGAACGACCTCGTTGCCCGCCACGCGACGCGCACTGATCTGCTCCACCCACGGGGCCAACATGCTGCGCTCGAGTCCTGCGCCGTCGCGGGTCAAGAGTGCACTTCCGATCTTCACGACCCATCGACGCGTGAAGGGGATCATGGAGCGCGAAATCATAGGAAAGATCCAACCAGGTCAGTCGAGGGGGTGCCAATCGGTCTCGGGTGTTGCAGAATCGGAGGCGCCGTCCGTATCGCGATCTGCTCCTGCACGCTCGGCGGCGGCTTCCGCAGCCAAAGCCTCCAGTCGACTCATCAGATCGCCCATCAGCACGGCCGTACCCTCCCCCGTCATCGCCGAGATGCCGTAGACGGGCAGCGACCACTCGAGTCGGGAGATGATCTCCTCGCGCCGTGCCGCGTACTCGTCGGGGAGGAGGCGGTCGATCTTGTTCAGCACCAACCAGCGCTCCTTGAGCGCGAGTCCTTCACCGAACGCGGAGAGCTCCGCCTCGATCTTGCGAACCTGCTCGACGGGGTCGACCTCCTCGTCCAACGGGGCAACATCGACCAAATGCAGCAGAAAACGTGTACGCGACAGATGCTTGAGGAAATGACTCCCGAGACCTGCACCGTCCGCAGCACCCTCGATCACGCCGGGGATATCGGCAATGACAAAGCTCCGGTCCCGGCCAAGCCGCACGACGCCGAGGTTGGGATAGAGCGTCGTAAAGGGATAATCCGCGACCTTCGGGCGCGCGCTCGAGACTTGGCGGATGAGCGAGGACTTACCGGCATTCGGAAAACCGAGCAAGCCGACGTCCGCAAGCAGGATCAACTCGAGTTGGAGATCTCTACGCTCGCCCGGCGTTCCCGGGGTGAACTGTCGCGGGGTTCGGTTGGTGCTGGATTTAAAGCGCGCGTTTCCGATACCGTGAAAGCCGCCTTGCGCCACCAACATCTGCTGCCCGGACTCCAGGAGCTCGCCGATCAACTCGCCGGTCTCGCGCTCGAGGATGCGAGTCCCGACCGGGACACGAATGACGAGATCCGCGCCGGCACGACCCGTCATGTCCCGCCCTCTCCCGTTCTGCCCTCGCTCCGCGCGATGCACGCGCTGGTAGCGCAGATCGACCAGGGTGTTCAGATTCACATCGGCGACCAGGTAGACGCTGCCGCCGTTGCCGCCGTCCCCGCCGTTGGGTCCGCCCTTGGGGATATATTTCTCGCGACGAAAACTGACGCAGCCGCTACCGCCGTCGCCTGCCTCGACCCGAATGAACGCCTCGTCGACGAATTTCATAACTCAAACGACCTCATCGCCAAAACGAAAAGAGCCCCGCCGAAACGACGAGGCTCGCGAGCCCGTTGCGATGGGTCGGCGCCCGGAACGATCAGGCCGAGCCGACGTCGGCGGGTTTCTCGACCACCGTCACGAACTTCCGATTTTTCGGGCCTTGCTCGACAAAGGTCACGACCCCGTCGCGAAGAGCAAAGAGGGTATGATCACGTCCGCAGCCGACATTCACGCCACTGTGGAATCGTGTGCCCCGTTGCCGAACGATGATGGAGCCGGCCTTCACGACCTGCCCGCCGAAGACCTTGACGCCGAGCCGCTTGGATTCCGAATCACGCCCGTTGCGCGAGCTGCCGCCAGCTTTCTTGTGTGCCATGGGAGTCTCCTCTTCAGCCGGCGCTGATCGCCGTGATCTTCAGGGCCGTGAACGATTGGCGATGGCCCTGGCGTTTCAGATGGTGCTTGCGACGCCGAAACTTCACGATCATGACCTTTTTCGCCCGGCCATGACCTTCGACGGTCGCACTGACTTTACCGCCCTCGACGTAAGGCTTGCCGATCTTGACATCGTCTCCGTCGGCCACCATCAGAATTTGATCGAAGTCGACAACAGCGCCTTGCTCCGCCACTATCTTTTCCACCTTAACGGTGTCGCCTTCCGAAACCCGGTACTGTTTGCCACCGGTTTGAATGACCGCGTACATGTCTGAAGATCCCCAAAACCATTCGGCGAGGTCGGCGACAGGCGCCGAAACAAAAGAAGCGGAATGCTACTCGACGAGCAGCCCCCGGTCAAGGACCTTGTCGCGAGTCCGGTCCGAGAACGGCACCCGGGCCTTGGCCCATCGGCGGGCAAACCCGCACCGGATCCGCAAGACACGAGCCTCTCAGCCCGCCTCCGACTTGACAGCCCCCCATCCCGCACCTAGCATCCGCGGCCACGATCAGTCAGTCCATCGACACTTCATGGATATCACCGCGCTCAGACAACCCGTCGCCGAAGACGTCAAGGCCGTTGACGCCTTGATCCTGCGTCGACTCCGGTCGGACGTGGTGCTCATCAACCAGATCGGCCACTACATCGTCAACAGCGGCGGGAAGCGACTGCGCCCGCTCTCGGTGCTCCTGGCATCTCGAGCCTGCGGTTACAGCGGGGATCGCCACATCGATCTCGCCGCCGTCGTAGAGTTCATCCACACGGCGACCCTCCTGCACGACGACGTCGTCGATGCCTCCGAGCTCAGACGCAACCGCGAAACGGCCAATGTGGTCTGGGGCAACGACGCCAGCGTGCTGGTCGGCGACTTCCTTTACTCCCGCGCCTTCGAGATGATGGTCGATGTCGGCAATATGCGCGTCATGGACATCCTCTCCCACGCGACCAACCGGATCGCCGAGGGCGAGGTGCTCCAGCTACTGAACACGCGCGACCCCGACACGGATCAGAGCCGATATATGGAAGTCATCACGCGCAAGACGGCAACGCTGTTCGAAGCGGGCGTGCGACTCGGTGCCGTACTCGCCGGATCCAACCCCCGTGTCGAAGAAGCCGCCGCGAGCTACGGCCTGAATCTCGGGATCGCCTTCCAACTCATCGACGACGCGCTCGATTACAGCCCGGCAAACGCCGAGCTCGGCAAGAACGTCGGCGACGACCTCGACGAGGGTAAACCGACCCTTCCGGTGATTCGGGCGATGGACGTCGGGACACCCGAGCAAAAAATCCTGCTGCGCAAAGCCATCGAAGAAGGCGGCCGCGAGCACATGGAATCGGTCGTCGAGGTGATTGCGTCGACGGACGCCATTACCTATACTAAGCGGCTTGCGGAAGACTACGCGGATCAAGCAAAGCGCGCACTGAGCGCCTTTCCGCCCTCCCCCTCCACGGACGCCTTGGCGACGCTGGCGGATTTTTCGGTCGACCGCAAGCATTGACAATCCGTTTCGGGGTGTAGCTCAGCTTGGTAGAGCGCTGTCTTCGGGAGGCAGAAGTCGCTGGTTCGAATCCAGTCACCCCGACCAAATTCGTGAGCTCAAAGTCATCCGAATGAAAAAGCCGGCTAATGCCGGCTTTTTCATGGCTGCGATCCGCCACCCGGGCGATGCACGCCGCGGTGCTCGAGGCCACCCGCTCATTTCAGCGAGGCTTGATTCTCCGCGTGTGCACTCGACGGTTGCGGCGAATGCCTGATGCGCACATAGATGCTCGCGAATACGAGAATGACGTTGATGACGCCCACCACGATAAAGGGTGCGCGGGGATCGATCCGATCGAACAGATACCCGCCAACCGGCGTAATCAAAAGAATACCGATTGCCCCGGCGACGTTGAAGGCACCGAGCACGGATCCCCGCTGTCCGACCGGAGCCTCCTTGCCGATCAGCGATTGGCCACCGAGGTAGACACTGATCTGGCCGATCCCAAGCAGAATAAAGAAGATCGGACCGTACGACGACAGCGGATCCTCGAGCACCAACAGACTCAGGTTGCCGAGTGCTGCCAGCGCCATGCAGATCGCAAGCCCGGTGACCCTGTCGATTCGGTCGAGCAACGGACCTAGAACCGGTGCCCAGACGAGCGCCGAGATCTGGGCCATCACGAAGATCAGGGTGCCGCTCATCACCGCCGACGCCGACTCCATGCCGGTCGCCTTGGCCGCCAAGGTGCCCCAGAGGACGAGAAAGATCGCGTTGACCGATTGGTCGCCGCGCGCGATGAATGCAGATGAGTAGGCGAGGAGGATGCGCGGATTGCGCCCGTGCGCAAACCCGCCGACCAAGAGCTCACGTACGCTCGGACGATCTTGGAGCCGAACGGGCACACCCGGTTTGAGGCCCCAAAGGAGCAACAGGGCCACCGCAACGGCGAGACCCGCGACGATAAAATGAGTCAACCTGCCCGCGGTGACGCCATCGAAGCCCGCACCGGTGAACACCTTCGGCATGGCGCCCAGACCCTGACTGATGAGTACGACACCCAAGCCGCTCATGACACCGACGATGGCCACCAACTTCCCGCGCGATCGTTCTGCCGGATAATCGGCAAGGACGGTCGACAACCCGCCCGCGACCGCGACCACGCCGATCGCGTAGAGGATCCGGTAGACATAGAGCGCCTCGACCGATTCCGCGAGCGGATAGAGGACGTAGGTCAGAGCCAGGACCAGAAAGCCAGCGGCATAGACCCCGCGGCGACCGATTCGGTCCATGAGGACACCGGCCGGCAGAAACAGGAGCAGGGTGACGATCTCGGTCAGGAAGACAAGGTTGCCGCTGATCGCGCCTTGCTCGGACTCCGGAACCCCGAGATGCTCGTTGAGGATGTAGGTCTGACCGATGGAGATGAAGATCATCAGCCCGATCGAGAAAAACGCTGCGGCCAAAAAGGTCCATCCGTTCCGAGGCAGAACGGACGGCGCCAAGTGGATCGGGCCGATCCGGTAGGTCCGGTCGAGGTCGGGCATCTGCGGATCTCCGGCGAGGGGCCATTGCAGTGTGGAGTGTCGGGCCGGCATTATCACATCAGGCGCTGGATGCGGATACTCCGTTTGCCGATCGGCACGACAACGACGAATCATGCTGCCTGCCATGAGCCGGGCAGCACGAACAGCGCGCGGTTCCGACATCGCGCCGCACGCCCGACAACCACCGTAAATGCCCGAATGGACATGAGGCCAAAGCGACCGACCGGTTCACCCCCGAGGACCCGATGGATGTGGCTGCCCACCGCATACAGCCCCGCAGTCGCGTTCGCGGCCGATCCCGCGTCGTTGCCGCCTGCGTCCATCGTGGCGGGAGCCGTCGCCGCACTGCTGCTCCTAGCGGTCGTTGCCGTCGGTGCGGCCCGGCATTTCGGGAACCGGTATCGCGAGATCGCCGCCGAGCTCGCGCAGGCGCGAGACGCGCACGCCGCGCTCGAAGAGCGCTTGACGCGGAGCGAGCGCTTGGTCGAAGAGACACAGCGGCTCGGGCACCTCGGAACCTGGACGTGGGATGCGGAGAACGATCGACTCGAGTGGTCTGCCGAGGTCTACCGCATCTTCGCTGTCCCGCCCCAGAGCTTTCCCGGCAACTACAAAGGCTTCCTCGACTGCGTTCACCCGGATGACCGCGCTCGGGTCGAGCACGCGGTTCGGGCCGCCATCGTGGGGAACCTAGATTACGACTGCGAGCACCGGATCCTGCTGCCCGACGGGGCGGTGCGTTACCTCCATGAGCGCGCGACGCTGACCCGCCATCACCGACGCCCGGCGTCTATGACGGGAACCGTGCGGGATGTCACCGAGACGCGACGCGCCTGGATGCTTCAGGAAAGCCGCATTCGCGTCATGGAGTTGATCGCGGACGGCGCTCCCGTGCAGGAGGCGCTCGACGCGATCGCCACATCGATCGAGACGCTCGACCCGGGTCTCATGTGCTCGATCATGCTGATGGACAATACGACACACCGCCTACGCGTCGGGACGGCACCGAGCCTTCCGGATCGGCTGGTCGAGGCGATCGATCGCCTGGCGGATGAACCGACCACGGGGACGGCCCATCGCCCGCGCGACGAGTCTCTGGTGATCGCGGATGTCCTCTATGACCCCTATTGGCAGGCGCTGGCAGGAATCACCCAAGAGAGCGGTGTCCGCGGCTTCTGGTCCGAGCCGATTCGCGATGCGGGCGGGAATATCTTGGGGACCTTCGATATCTATTCGCGGGCACCCGGCAAACCCGATGCGGAACAGCTGATGTATATCGCTCAAGGCGCTGCGCTGGTCGCGGTCGCCCTGCAGCAGGTGCGCGACCGCGCGGCACGCATCGCCGCGGAGGAACGCGCTCGGCTCCTTCTCGAGGCGACCGGAGAAGGGGTATTCGGGCTCGATCCCGACGGCGTGACGACCTTCATCAACCCCACCGGCGCGCGCCTTTTGGGATACGACCCAAACGAGCTGGTCGGCAAACCTTGTCCCGCCGCCACCTACGACGCCGCCGACGAAGGCGACCGCGACGCCCCCGCCTGCCGCATGCTCTCGGTGATGCACACGGGCAAGGACATCGTGGTCAGCGACGAGATCCTGCAGCGACGCGACGGCACGGCGTTTCCGGTCGAATACCGTGCCACGCCGATCCGCGTCGGCGACTCCGCCACGGGTGTCGTCGTCACCTTCCACGACATCACCGAACGCAAACGCTCCGAAGAGCAGATTCTGCGACTCGCCTACTACGATAGCCTCACCGGCCTGCCCAATCGAACCCTTTTCAAGAACCAGCTCGCCAAGCGACTCACCTCGGTCCGGCGCGCCGATAAGGGCTTTGCGCTGCATTTTCTCGATCTCGACCGTTTCAAAGAGGTGAACGACACCCTTGGTCACCCCGTAGGCGATTTGCTCCTGAAGGAGGTCGCCCAACGCCTGTCGAGCCTCGTTCGAGGCATGGACACGGTCGCGCGCTTCGGCGGCGACGAGTTCGCCGTGATTCAACCGGATGCGCAGAGCATCTCGGATGCCGCCACCCTGGCGGCAAAGATCGTCGAGCACCTGAGTCGGCCCTATTCGATCGACGGACATGCCGTCACCTGCGGGGCGAGCGTCGGTGTCGTCTTCGTACCGAAGCCGGATATCGACCTGGAAACCCTCCTCGGCCGTGCCGATGTCGCCCTCTACAAGGCCAAGAACAACGGACGCGGCAGCTACGCATTCCACACCGACGCCATGACACGCCAGGTCCGCCGCGATGCCGCCCTGACGGATCGAATCGATCAGGCCGTACGCAGCGGCGAGCTCTTTCTGCACTATCAGCCGCAGGTCGAGCTCGCGAGCGGACGCATCACGGCGGTCGAGGCACTGGTGCGCTGGCGCCATCCGGTGGAGGGAATCCTCCCGCCGGGTGATTTCGTACATCTCGCGGAACGCCGCGGACTCTTCCACGTCCTCGGCAGTTGGGTGCTGAGCACGGCGGCGCGCGAGGCACGTCGTTGGCACGACCAAGGCCTCGCCTTCGGCCGTGTCAGTATCAATGTCTCGCCTCAGCAGGTCCGCGCCGGCTGTCTCGCAGATGATGTCCTCGCAACGGCCGAGGAGACGGGTCTCGATCCCGCCCGGCTCGAGCTCGAGCTCACCGAGACCGCGATGATGGAGTACGGCGAGCACTATCGGACCCAGATTGCCGTGCTCCGGGATCTCGGCGTTCGGCTGGTTCTCGACGACTTCGGGACCGGCTTCTCCTCCTTGACCTATCTGCGTCGCTCCGCGGTCAGCACGCTCAAGATCGACCGCCAATTCGTCCTCGAGCTCGACGACAACACCGACGCAGTCGAAACGGTTCGGGCGTTGCTTGCCGTCGCGCAGGCACTCGATCTCGACACGGTGGCGGAGGGCGTGGAGACCCGCGAACAGGCCGCGCGCTTGGCGGCAATGGGCTGTCGGTGCGCACAAGGGATGTGGTTCGCACCTCCGATGGAGGCAAACGCCATCGAACGGCACCTGAGAGAGGGATTCATTCGACCCGAATGAGACGGCGATCGGGCGCCGACATGGCGCAACGAGCGCGATACCGCTGGCAGGTTCGCGCGGGGGCTTGGATGACTCAAGCCGACCCGAGCAGCGATCCGACTGGATTGATCGGCCGCCCCGCGCGGGATTTCGGACGGACGCTCGGCTAGACGGACGCCGCTGCGAGCGCCTCGTCGCTCGCCGTCGACACACCTCGCGAGAGACGCTCGAGGTCGCGGTCGCGCATCCCGAGCAGATAGAGGATCCCGTCGAGCCCGACGTTCGCGATGGCGTGACGTGCTTGCCTGGTCACGATCGGCTTAGCGTGAAACGCGATCCCCAGGCCGGCAATCGCGAGCATCGGCAGATCGTTCGCGCCGTCGCCCACGGCGATGACCTGCTCCAGGCGGATCCCCTCGCGGGCAGCAATCTCGCGCAGCAGCTCGGCCTTGCGTGCCCCGTCGATGATCTCGCTCGAGACCGTGCCGGTCAGCTTGCCGTCGCGAAACTCCAGTGAATTGGCATAGACGTCGTCGATTCCGAAGCGACGCTTCAGGTGCTCGGCGAAATAGGTAAAGCCGCCCGAGAGGATGGCGATGCGATAGCCGAGCTGCTTGAGGCTAGCGATCAACCGATCGGCGCCCTCGGTGATGGGCAGGCGCTCCGCGATCTCGCCGAGCACCGACTCGTCGAGCCCTTCGAGCAGCGCGATACGGCGGCGGAAACTCTCCTTGAAGTCGAGCTCGCCGCGCATCGCGGCCTCGGTGATGGCCGAGACCTCGGGCCCGACACCGGCTGCCGCGGCGAGCTCGTCGATCACCTCGGTTTGGATCAGGGTCGAGTCCATATCGAAACAGACCAGACGCCGGTTGCGCCGGAAGATGTCGTCCTCCTGCACAGCAACATCCACGTCCAGGATCTGCCCGAGCGCCAGCAAACCCGCGTGCAGCTCGGAGAGATCGGCGACCGCGCCGCGAACCGAGAGCTCGACGCAGGCAAGCGGATGGCGCTCCGCCACACGCCGAGAGAGGCGCCCGGTCAGCCGCGTGATCCGATCGACATTCAGACCGTATTCGGCGACCACGGCGGACACCCGCGCGATGTGCTCAGAATCGATCTCGCGACCCAGCAGGGTGAGGATATGCCGCGGCTGCCCTTGCTCGGCAACCCAGTCTTCGTAGGCGTCGGAATCGATGGGCGTAAACCGAAGATCCAGCCCCATTCCATGGGCAGTAAACAAGAGATCGCGAAACACGGGGCAGGATGCGCTGTCGGCCGGAAGCTCGACGAGAAGACCCAGCGCCAAGGCGTTGTGGATGGTCGACTGGCCGATATCGAGAATCGGCACCCGATACCGTGCCAGAATCGCGGTGAGGGCCGAGGTGATCCCCGGACGGTCTTCGCCCGAGACGTTGATGAGGACGATCTCGCTCATGCGGTTTCCATTGCGCGTCGATTCTACGGAGGCTTCGGCTCGTAAACCGCGCCCTGCGCGGTATGGGATGTTTTTGGACGGGATCGGCCCCGGCAGACTTGACGGGCGCTGGAGACGGCGCGGTTTAAGATATTAAAAAATAGACCATTTTAAACCGCGCCCCCGCTAACGGCTGTAGATGCACCGAAGGCCGACCTCGCTCGAAATTCAGCATCTCGCTCCGGACGCGGTCTAACCGGCCGCGGGCAGTCTAACTGCTCCGGCACGCGCAACGGTGCAAAATTCGTCGGACTGCGCCCGCGCTCCCACGCAACCGACATCAAGACCCTGGCGGGACCTCGAGGATCGTTTGGGTCAGATCGATGCAACCCGTTTTGAAGCCGGTCTCGCAATAGGCCAGATAGTAGTCCCACATCCGGCGGAAACGGGCATCGTAGCCGAGCCGAGCCACCTCCTGATCGACCGCATGAAAGGCGAGACGCCAACGTCGCAGGGTCTCGGCATAGTCGAGGCCGAACCACGCGGTCTCGCGAATCAGAAGATCCGCATCCTCCGCCTCGCGCGTCATGCGCTCGGGCGTGGGCAACATCCCGCCCGGGAAGATATAGAGCTGAACGAAGTCGGGTTGCTTGCGATAGACGGGGAAATCATCCTCGTTGATGGTGATGACCTGCAAGGCGATTCGACCGCCCGGCCGCACCAGCCGCCGCAACGCCCGGTAGTAGGTCGGCCAGAAGGCCTCCCCCACCGCCTCCATCATCTCGATGGAGACCGCGTGGTCGAAGCGACCCTCGATGTCGCGATAATCCTGAAGCCGCAGGTCGACGCGATCGGCAAGACCGGCGGCCTCGAGGCGCTCGCGCGCATAGGCGAGCTGCTCGCGCGAGAGGGTCACGCCCGTCACGCGCAGGCCGCGCCGTGCCGCCAGCTCCGCAAAACCGCCCCATCCGCAGCCGACCTCCAGGATATGCTCGCCGGGCTTGGCGTCCAGCGCATCGAGCAAGCGCAGATATTTACGTTCTTGGGCCGATTCCAGACTGTCCCGCGCCGTGTCGGCAAAGAGCGCGGAGGAGTAGGTCATACTCGGATCGAGCCAGCGCCTGTAGAAGTCGTTGCCCAGGTCATAGTGATGGGCAATGTTGCGACGACTGTTGATGGGATGATTGTCGCGCAGCCGATGAGAGAGTCGATCCCAAAGCCGCGACCATCGCATCCCGCGCGGCCCGACACCCAGGTGCTCCATATTGTCGTAGAGAACCTCGAGCAATCCGGCGAGATCGGGCGTCGTCCAATGCCCTTCCACGTAGGATTCGCCGAATCCCACCTCGCCACGGGTGAGCAGCCGACCCGCCATCTTGAGCGGCGACTGCACCTCCATGACGCCGCTCGCGCCCGGGAAACGGCCGCGGTGCAGGGTGGCGCTCCCGTCCGGGAAACGCACCAGAAGCTGGCCGAACGCGAGGTGCCGGCAAAACCCGCCGATCAGCCGGCTCGACCAGCTCGATCGGCGGGAAAGGGGTTCTTCGATCAACTCCTCTGCGGACATCAGGACACCTCCTCTAGGGGTGGAGTCGGCTTGGCATGGTAGCGCCCTCCCTTGAGCCAGATCTTCAATGCCTGCCAATGGATCATGAGAACGACCTTCAGTGTCAGGAAGGGATAGGCGAACGCGGCGCGTAGCAGCTTCGTGTCCGTGATCGTCTCCGCGATACCCTGCTGGACGGCCACCAACATCAATGACGCGTCCTGATACTCGCGGATCACGATCGCGTGTCGATCGCCTTGCCGGGTAAACCGGAAGTGGTAGTCGGCGTTCATATCCACGAAGGGCGAGACGTGGAAGTCCTTGCGATGCGCGTGTCGGATCGGCCAGTGCATCGGCGCGCCGTTCTCGTGCAACAGATAGCTGTGGGCCTCCCCGAAGGTATTGTTGACCTCGCACAGCACCGCGACAGGCCTCTCCGACCGATCGAAACAGGTCCAGACACTCAGCGGATTGAAGACGAATCCGAGCACCCGCGGAAAACACTGCAACTCGATGCGGGCAATCTCCATCTCTTGACCGCGGGAACGCAGTCGCTCGATCAACCAGGGCTTGAGCGCACGACCGTCGCGCCCGCCGTGATCGCGATCGTAAAAGGAGAAGAGGTTGAATCGATTGTGCGAGAACCAGCGGCAATCGCGCGCGATCTCTCCGACCCGCTCGACATCCAGCAACATGCTGAACACCCGATAGACGAAGCGATAACGCACCGGAAAGAGTCGCCGATGCATGACATCGCCGAAGATGATTCGACCGGCAACCGCACTCACGAGGACAACACCGCCGTGCGGCTCCGTCCGGCGACGGAATCGACAACGGCCCCGTCGTCGCAAACGGGCGATGATGCCGTCTCCCAGGGCGGAGGGACATCGAACGCGCGCGCCACGTCCACCGCGGCACGCAGACCGTCCTCGTGGAATCCGTATCCCAGGTAAGCCCCGCTGAACCAGATCCGGTCGCGGCCTTGGATCTCGCCGATCCGCCGTTGCGCATCGGTGGCACTCGCGTCGAACATCGGATGCTCGTAGGTCATTTCGGCAAGGATCGAATCGCGGCTCGGCGCCGTGCCGGGATTCAGACTGACGAAGACATCGCGGTCGGACGGTAGATCCTGAAGGCTGTTCATCCAATAGGTCACCGTCACCGGACGATCGGCACCCTCCCCCGGCTGCTGGATGTAATTCCACGATGACCAGACCCGGCGGCGTTTCGGCATCAGGGCGGGATCGGTGTGCAGAAAGACCTGATTGGTCTGATACCGAAAGTCGCCGAGGATGTCGCGCTCGAGCGGCGTCGGGGTCTCGATGAGAGAGAGCGCCTCGTCGGCATGGCACCCCATCACGACCGCGTCGAACTGCAAGCGATCGCCTGCAGCGGTCTCGACCTCGACGCCCTGCTCGAGACGCCTCACCCGCTTCACCGGCGTGTCGGCCAGACAACGGCCCCGGAAGCGCGCCAGGAGCGCCTGCACGTAGGCACGACTGCCGCCGCGTACCGTCTCCCAATCCGGGCGATCGACCAGATCGAGCAAACCGTGGTTGGCAAAGAATCGGGCAAAGCTCAGGAAGGGAAAGTCCCGCATGTCTTCGGTGGGGCAGGACCAGATGGCCGCCGCCATGGGGAGCAAGTAGTGGTTGGCGAACCGCTCCGAGAAACGACCACGCTGCAGGAAATCTCCGACCGTCAGGGTATCGCCGGGGTTGGAGTTGATGAAGTTCTTCGCCGCTGCGTTGAACTTCAGAATCTCCTTGATCATCCACAGAAAGCGCCAATCAAACAGATTCGAGCGTGCGCCGAACAGGGTATTCAGGCTGTCCCCGCCGTACTCGATCCGCCCGCCCTCCAGACTGGCCGCGAACGACATGCTCGTCGGGTAGGTCGCAACATCGAGATGCTTGAACATCGCGGTCAACAGCGGATAGTTGCGCCGATTGAAGACCATGAAGCCGGTGTCGACCGGAAAGGCCCCGCGCGGATCCGGAACCTCGAGCGTATTGCTGTGACCACCGACGTAGGCATTGCGCTCGAGCAGGGTCACCTCGTAACGCGAATCCAGCAGCCAGGCCGCGCCCAGTCCACCAATACCGCCGCCGACGATCCCGATTGTTTTGACTGACATCCGAATTGATCCCTCGATAATTCCTTGGTCTTGGCCCGACGACAGCACCAAGACTGTTCATGTTTCGTCCAATATTGAAGCGACTCTCGAACAGCTCAAGAGCCCGAGCGAATCAGACCGAATGCCGAGGCGTTCCGCGGATCAGATCATCCATCGTCGACTTCGCGGCGATCCAGCGCTGAGTGCCGACCTCGCCGGCGGCCAAGAGCTCCATCAGGCCATAGGCGAGCCGACGTTGATCGGCGGGCAGATCAAAAAGCTTGGTCAGCTTGAACAAGCAGCCTGCCTTTTGATGCTCGAGCGTGCAGGCAAGGGCGTAGAGCGTGAGCGCGGAGGCGGATTCAGGTGCGGACGCGATCAGCGTCAGGGTTTGGTCGAGCGGGTCGAGTGTATCCATGGTTCGGACGTGTTTGTTGGATCGACGGTTGCCTCATGCATCCCGATCGCGGCCGCAGGAGCGCCGAGCACCTGCAACCGCCATCCTATTCGCCCGCAATCGTCATCTTGTCGATCAGCCAGGAGCCGGTGCGCGTGCTGCCCGAATAATCGCAGTCGTTGCCGACCGCCAGCAGCCCCGCATACATCTGCTTGAGATTGCCTGCGATCGTGATCTCTTCGACCGGATGTCGGATCTCCCCGCCCTCCACCCAGAAGCCCGCGGCACCGCGCGAGTAATCGCCCGTGACGGGGTTGACCCCATGCCCCATGAGCTCGGTGACCATCAGCCCGGTCCCCATTTCGCGCAGCAAGGCGGCGCGATCCAGATCGCCCATACCGATGCGCAGGTTGCGCACGCCGCCGGCGTTGCCGGTCGTCTGCATGCCGAGCCGGCAACCGGAATACGCGTCGAGAAGATAGGTCTGCAAGACCCCGTCGGTGATCAGGTCCTTCGCACGCGTCGCAACACCATCCCCGTCGAACGGTGCACTCGAGAGCCCCCGCGGAAGGTGCGGCTCCTCGTGGATCCGCACGAAGTCCGGGAAGATACGCTCGCCGAGGTAGTCGAGCAGAAAGCTGGTGCGCCGGTAGATACTGCCGCCTTGGATCGCCGAGACCAAGCTGCGGATCAGACCCGTCGCGACCTCGGCACGGAACAGGACCGGAACCTGACAGGTCGGGACTCGGCGCGACCCGAGCCGCGCAACCGTCCGCTCCGCCGCACGCTCTCCGACCATACGCGCCGAATCCAGATCGGCCGCCGCCCGAGCGCTGGTCCACCAGTGATCGCGCTGCAGGCTCTCGCCCTCTTGGCCGATCACGGCGCAGCTGAGCCCATGCCGACTGGTCGGGTAGCCGGCGACGAACCCGTGGCTGTTGCCGTAGACCTGGATCCCGGTGTGCGTGGAGAGGCTCGCGCCCTCCGAATTGACGATCCGCGGATCATAGCCGCGGGCCGAGTCCTCGCAGGCCGCCGCGATCTCGATCGCGTCCTCCACTCCCAGATGCCAGGGATGGTAGAGATCCAGATCCGGGATTTCGGCGGCCATCAGGGCGGCGTCGGCGAGATGCGCGCAGGGGTCTTCCTGGGTGTGCTCGGCGATGGCGCAGGCCGCTTTCACCGCATCGCGCAACGCGCCGGTACTCAGATCCGACGTGCTCGCCGAGCCCTTGCGGTTTCCGAAATAGACGGTGATCCCCAGCCCGTTGTCGCGTGTATGCTCGACCGTTTCGACCTCGCCGAGCCGGACCGAGACCTCGAGCCCGGCGCTGCTGCCCACCGATGCTTCGGCGGCCGTCGCACCGCGTCGTTTCGCCTCCTTGAGGAGATCCTCGATCGTCTGTTTCAAGCGCGCGAGGCGTTCCGCGGTGTCTTCGGTGGCGGCAATCGACATGGCAAGTCCTTGAGTGAGAGAGGTTCCGGGCACGGCTGAGGTGGTGCGGTCGTGTCGAGAGAGCGGAACTCCCCGTCAGGCGCTCGTCCCGCCGACGGTCAGGGCATCGATCCGCAAGGTCGGTTGGCCGACCCCGACCGGGACGCTCTGACCCTCCTTTCCGCAGGTCCCGACACCTTGGTCGAGTCGCAGATCGTTTCCGATCATGCTCACGCGGGTCAGAACATCCGGCCCGTTGCCGATGAGGGTCGCACCCTTCACGGGCCGTCCGACCTTGCCGTTCTCGATCAGATAGGCCTCGCTCGCCGAGAAGACGAACTTGCCCGAGGTAATGTCCACCTGTCCACCGCCGAAATTGACCGCGTACAAGCCTTTGTCCACCGAGGCGATGATCTCCTCGGGATCACGCTCGCCGGCGAGCATGTAGGTGTTGGTCATGCGCGGCATCGGCAGGTGCGCGTAGGATTCACGGCGACCGTTGCCCGTGGAGTGCGTCCCGGTCAGACGCGCGTTGAGCTTGTCCTGCATGTAGCCACAGAGGATGCCGTCTTCGATCAGGACCGTATTTTGGGTCATGGTCCCTTCGTCGTCGATGTTCAGCGACCCGCGCCGACCCGGCAAGGTGCCGTCGTCCACGACCGTCACGCCCGGCGCTGCCACACGCTCGCCGATCCGCCCGGCGAATGCAGAGCTGCCCTTGCGGTTGAAGTCGCCCTCGAGTCCGTGCCCGATCGCCTCGTGCAGCAGCACACCCGGCCAGCCGGATCCGAGCACGACCGTCATGGTCCCGGCAGGCGCATCGCCGGCTTCGAGGTTGGTCACGGCCAGACGCACGGCTTCGCGTGCGAAGGACATCGCCCGGTCCTCGAGGAGAAAATAATCCAGATCGGCTCGGGCACCGCCCCCGCTCGACCCCTGCTCGCGACGCCCGCCATCCTCGGCCACGACGCTCACGTTCAGCCTAACCAGCGGACGCACATCGGCCGACAAGGCGCCGTCGTCGCCCAACACCAGGACGGTGTCCTGTACGGCGACGACACTGGCGACCACCTCGCGCACGCGCGGGTCGGCACGCCGTGCCTCGGCATCGACCCGTTGCAGGAGCGCGATCTTGTCCGGATCGGGCAGGCTCGCGATCGGATTGGTGGGGTCGTAGAGGCTGCGCTTGTTCGCAACCTCGCCGATGCGCACCTGCTCGCCTTGGCCGATGCGCGCGATCGCTCGGGCGGCCTCGGCCGCCTGTGCCAGCGCCGGGAAGCGCAGCTCGTCCGAGTACGCGAAACCGGTCTTCTCCCCGCTGATCGCCCGCAGCCCGGCGCCTTGCTCGATGCTGAAGTTGCCGTCCTTGATGATGCCGTCCTCGAGCACCCAGGATTCGAGCCGGCTGGATTGGAAATAGATGTCGGCCGCATCCACCGCCGAACCGGCCAGAAGACCGAGCAGACGATCGAGGTCCTGCTCGGTCAATCCCGCGGGCTCGAGAATACTCGTACGTGCAATCGCAATCGGGTCGGTCATCATCGGGTGTTGTCGGACTCCGTCGGGGGAGACAGAACCAAGCGCGTAGGCGGGCGCGGAGCTGTCGGGATGCGCAAAAGCTGCGGTCTCAAGGACGGCATTTCAAACGGCGATGCTCGATCGTCGGGAAGTTGCGTCTGACCGAATCCTGATAATCGTCGTCCAGGGCGCAGCAGATGAAGCCCGAACCTCTCGGCACATGAGCGAGCACCGTGCCCCATGGATCGACGATCATGCTGTGGCCGTGGGTCTCGCGGCCGTTGATATGAAACCCACCTTGGGCCGCGGCAATCACATAGGCGAGATTTTCGATCGCACGTGCGCGCACCAGGGTCTCCCAATGCGCCTTCCCGGTGATGGCGGTAAACGCCGAGGGAAGCGCCAGGATCTCCATGCCGCTGTCGAGCATACGACGAAACATCTCCGGGAAGCGCAGGTCGTAGCAGACCGCCACACCCATGCGACCGAACGGCGTGTCGAGGACGACGATCTCGTCCCCCGGCTCGATCGTCGCCGATTCCTGGTAGCGCTCGCCGCCTTCGGGCAGACACACGTCGAACAGATGCACCTTGTCGTAGCGTCCCACCCGCTCGCCGCGATCGTCGAACACCAGACAGGCCGCTCGAATCTTGCTTGCATCATGGGCGGCCAGCGGGATGGTTCCGCCGACGAGCCAGACGCCTTGCTGCTTGGCCACCCGCGCCAAAAATGCTTGGAGGGGGCCGTCACCGTCCTCTTCGCGCAGCGCCAGCTGATCCTGATCGCGCTTGCCCATGAAGGCAAAGTTCTCGGGAAGCACGACGAGACTCGCCCCCCGCTCCTTCGCCGCCTTGATCAGGCGCTCCGCCTCGAAGAGGTTGGCGTTCACGTTTGGACCGGTCGCCATCTGGACCGCTCCGACCTTCGGTTTTGTCTTCATGGTCTCTACCGCAATCACTGCTGCCCCGACAGGGCGAGGGGCGGGCCAGTCCGATTCGGCCTGCGATGTGATCCGAAGGCCGCCTCGGAGAAACGGGGGAAGCGGTCGTGGACGAGACATCCGCTCGCGTATGCCCGAGCGGCCCGAGGCGCCACGCCGTCACCGGATCGATCCGGAACGATACCACCGCTGCCGGTCGTCCGAAACAATCCCGCTCCATCAGGCTCAATCCAGGAAATGATTCGGTGGCGGCTCGGGCGCCTCGTCGGGCATCGGCACCGGGAAGGTGTCCGTACTGACCGACGGATCCCACCCGACGCGGTCGACATCGGGATTGCTCCAAGCCCCGGTCACCCGGTAGCGGTAACGCCCGAGACGGTCGATGGCATTGCCCGCAATTCGATCCACCAGATAGACGGCAGCGCCGACGATCGGTCCGCCCGCGACCGCGCTGGCCAAGGCAACACTCGAGCCGATCTTCGGCTCCACGACGACATGTTGATCGAAACGCCGATTGACCAGATCGCTCGAACCTCCGAGGATCAAGGTGCTCGCCGGACCGTCGATGGTGAAGGCGTCGATCCTCGCCTCGCCCTCGGCGATCTCGATCCGGCCCCGCATCTCCTCGAAGGCGAAGCCTTCGCCGTAGAGATCGGTAAAATCCATCGACAGGCGACGTTTCAAGGCGCTGAGGTTGAGAAACCCCAGCACTCGACCGACGCCGGGCTCGACCTCCAGCAGTCGGCCCGGGCCCACCTCGACATCCACGACACCCAGTGCCTGCGCCAGCTCGAAGTCACCGAATCCACCCGGCCACTCGAGCACCAGCTGCGTCTGCATCGGTGCACCCTCGAGCCGGTTCTGGGAATCCAACGCCTGGAGCAAGGCACCCGTGTCGATGGACTTCACGCGCATCGAGAGCTCGCTGCGACCACCGCCGGACTCCCTCCAAGCACCCGTGCCCTCGGCCGAGACCAGCCCGTCGCCGAGCAGCCGGATACTCGGAAGCCGGAGGCCCAGCAGATCCGAGCGCAGCTCGAGCTCCAGCGTTCCCAGCAAGGCGTCGCCCCAAGCCAGGCGTGCGATGCGAACGTCGATAGGCGGAAATCCGCGGAACGGCTGGTCGACAGTCTGGGCCGAGGGCTCGGATTCACCTCGCTCGGGGACCTCCTGAAGGGCGCGCAGATCGAGCAGCTCCAGGTCGATATGCACGGCCGCCTCGTCCGCCGCCGGGATCTCGATCTCGCCCGAGAGCTCATTGGCTCGCACGGCAACCTCCCAGCCCTTGCGCGACGGCCCGCCCTCGAGCGGCGTCACACGCAAATCGACGCCGGTCAGCTCGGGGCCGCCCAGCGCGATGCGATCGACCCGCAGATCCGCGCCGCGAAACCAGGCCGCCGGCCCCCTCGCCCGAGGCGACTCGGCGTCCCGAGTCGCGATCGAGAGCGCATCCAGTCGCTCCGACCAGGCGGCGAGATCGAGATCGGCCACCCGCCCGTCCAAGAAGAGACCGTCACCCTCGGGTGCCGGCGCGGCCTCGCTGCCGAGACGCACATGGGCCCTCATCGCGGACACCGGCGCCACGCCGAGATCGAGCGCCAGATCGCCGGCCACCGCGCCCAAGTGACCGGCGACGCGCAGGTCGCGCCCCGGCACCAGCGTACCGGAGAGGTCGAGATCGCGGCTCGCCGCGGCAGGCTTGCCCAAAGGCGACGGCAGGTCGATCGCAAACCCCTTCAGACGCGAGGCCAGACGATACTCGAGCGGCATTGCCGCGGAGCGGACATCGCGGTTACGGATGGTCACGTCGAGAGTCCAGTCGATCTCGCCGCTCGCGAGCCTCCAAGACGGGCTCGGAAAGAGCCGCTCGAGCTGCGTCGCACCGGTCCGAGCCCGCGCCTTGATCAATGTGGCCGAGGCGTCCGCAACGCCCGGCTCCAGGGTCGTAATCGAGAGGCTCAGAGGCCGCTCCCAGAGCACTGCTTCGAGCCCCTCCGAGGCAAGGCTCTTCTCGGTGAAGGTCACCTCGCCGCCGAGGCGTGAAAGCTCGACCGGGGTGCCTCGAATCGCCAGGGTCGCCGGCTTCGGCCAAGACAGAAGACCCTCGACCCCGACTTCTCTGCCCTTGATGAAGGGCAGATCGATCGCGAGCCGCAGCCGTGAGTTGCCGCTCACCTGGAGACTCCCGGCGAGCTGACCCAGATCCTTCGCCAAGGGGGTCTCGGTCAAGGTGCGTAGACCGTCGGAGAAGGGGCCCTCGGTCTCGCCGACGATCGCCATGCCCTGCACGCCCCAGAGCTCCGGAATCTCGGCACGCGCACGGACGAGTCGACTGTCGAGGATGCGACCGTGGTCGAGCTCGATGGCGAGCGATTGGTCGACAAACCGAAGCCGCCCCGCCGCCTCTCGGATCTCCGGCCAGTCGGGCAGATAGTCGAGGACCGCATCCTCGATCTCGATCAGCAGCTCGAAGCGCCCGTCATGCCCTCTGAACGGATAGGCCGCGAGCGGACCACGAAAGATCAGATCGGCCTGCGGCACACGCCCCGAAACCACGGCGCGCTCCAGCCAGCTCACCAGATCCGGGTGCATGATGCCGACCGGCAGATAAGGGCGCACGCGCGAGCCATCGCCGTCGTAAAAACTTGCGCGAAGATCCATCTTCGGACCGGATCGGTCCGCCGGGAGGTCCAACGCGAGCCTCGCCCGGCCGGCCAGATCCGCATTCTCGAAGGTTAAATTTCGCGCCGAGATCCGAGCCGCACCCGTCGCGTCGATCCGCCAGTCGAGACGAGTGGACAGCCGGTCGAGCCCGAGCGGCTCGCTGAAGAGCGGACGCAGATCCAGCGTGAGCCCGGCCGAGCCCACAAGGGCCTCCCCCCCCTCGCGATCGGCGCGCACGCGCAGGGCAAGCCCGTCGACCCCCGGAAGTGACCCGGAGCGATCCCAGCCGAGCTCGGTTACCGCCGCGCTTGCCTGCCAGCGCGGCGGTAACCCGGGAGCCCGGTCGACCCGCAGCATCGGATCCTCGACACGCCCCCGCGGCTCAAGGACCAGCAGGTCGGACAATGGCTTGGGCAGCGTCCAAGGCGACACCGCGAGCATGGACGCCAGGGCGGCCAGGTCCAGCGGCGCGCTCGCGAGGGCCAATCGCTCGGGCCGTAGGTCCGCGTCCAAGATAAGGTCCAGATCGAGCCGCGGCAGATCGCCGTCCGCCGTACGCCCGCGCAGGCCGCCGAGTTGCAGGAACCAGCCATCGCCGCTCGGCTGAACGCGAACCATCGCCTCCAGATGCTCGATGTGCAGCGCAGGCGCGTCGATCCGCCCCGGCGGCCCGAGACGCACGCCGGCCAGATGAGCCCGAATCACGGCCTGCTCCAAACGCCCGAAGCCGATCTGCGACCAGCCCTCGAGCGCGACACGGTCACTGCGCACATCGACCGCCGAGAAACCGTTGCCGCGCAGGATTCCGCCCAGGTCACCGGCATCGAGGTCGGCATAGAGGCGTCCGCTCCAGGAGAGCGGATCGGCCGCGGGACCGGACAGCTCCGCGATCAGGCTCAGACGGTTCCGGCCTGGATCTGCGTGCTTCGGGTCCACGGCGGAACCGAGCGCGTGGATTCGTGCGCTTGCACTCAAGGTGTGGCGATCGCCGTCGTTGACGAGACGCAGCCTGGCGTTCGTCAGACGCACGCCCTCGAGCATCGTCTCGGGTCGATCGTCGCGCATCGGGATCTCGCCCAGGACCAGCTCGACCTGCGCTTGCGTGAGCAGAAACTCCAGCGCCCGCGGGTCGCCGCCGCTCAGCAGCTCCAGACCATCGAGCTGCAGACGACCATCCGGATCCAAACGCGCGGCAAGGCGCGAGCCGACCAGGGTCAGGGTGGTGATCTGCGGCACGCCCGTACGCAGGGATGCGAGAGGATCGATCCCGATCTCCAGGCCATCGAGGACCAGGACATCCTTGTCGCTGCGGGGATCCGAGAGGCGGATGTCGCGCACGCTCAGGCGCGGACCGAGCCCCGAGAGACGCAGGGATGCCGAACCCAACTCCACCCGATAGCCAAGCCGCTCCCCCAGCATCGCGGCGACCCAGCGGTTGTCAGCCTCGGTCAGAGGAAGGGCATAGCGCGCGGCCGTGACAGCAAGTGCGGACAGCACCAACCCCGCCGTTGCAAGCAAGACGGCAACCCAGACGAGACGTCGAACTAGACGGATTGTGCGGGATTTCAAGACAGACATGCCGAACGGTCGATGACGGACCTCAGATCAGAACCACGTCGTATTGCTCTTGAGTGTAGAGCGCCTCGGCCTGGAGGCGGATCGGACGGCCGATGAAGGCCTCGAGCTCGGCGAGATGGGCCGATTCCTCGTCGAGGAGACGGTCGATGACCTCTTGCGAGGCCAGCACCAGCAGGGTTTCGACATCGAATTGGCGCGACTCGCGCAGGATCTCTCGGAAGATCTCGTAGCAGGTCGTCTGAGCGGTTTTGACGGAGCCGCGGCCGCCGCAATAAGGGCAAGGCTCGGAGAGCACATGCTCGAGCGACTCGCGCGTGCGCTTGCGGGTCATCTCCACCAGACCCAGCGAGGAGACCTCGGTGATGTGGGTCTTGGCGTGATCGCGTGCGAGACACTTCTCCAAGGCACGCAGCACCTGGCGCTTGTGCTCGTCCTCGGACATATCGATGAAATCGATGATGATGATGCCGCCGAGGTTGCGCAGCCTCAGCTGTCGACAGATGGCCTGGGCCGCCTCCAGGTTGGTCTTGAAGATCGTCTCTTCGAGATTGCGGTGGCCGACGAAGGCGCCGGTATTGATGTCGATGGTGGTCATGGCCTCGGTCTGGTCGATCACCAGATGACCACCGGACTTGAGCTGGACCTTGCGCTGCAGCGCCTTGCGGATCTCCTCCTCCACCCCGTAGAGATCGAACAGCGGGCGCTCGCCCTGGTAGTAGTCGATGCGCTCCTTGATCTCGGGGATGTATTTAGTGGCGAAGGCCATGGCCTTGTCGACCATCGCACGCGAGTCGATCCGCACGCGCTCCACCTCCGGCGTCACGAGATCGCGCAGCGCACGCATGGCCAGCGGCAGATCGTCGTGGACCAGTCCGATCTCCTTCGCCGCGGCACAGCGCTCGCGGATCCCGCGCCAGAGCTTGGCGAGGAAGGCCATATCCCGAAACAGCGATTCCTCGGACACCCCGTCCGCCGCGGTGCGCGCGATGAAACCGCCCTCGCCCTCGTGCGCATCGACATAACGTTGCAGGATGTCGCGCAGACGGCGCCGCTCGTCCTCGTCCTCGATCTTCTGCGAGACCCCGGTGCTCGCCAGAGCGGGCATGCAGACCAGGTAGCGCGAGGCCACCGAGATGTTCGTCGTCAGCCGTGCGCCCTTCGAGCCCAAGGGATCCTTCACGACCTGCACCACGAGCCGATCGCCCTCGTGCACCAGCTCGTGGATCTGATCGCTGCGCGGCTCGCCGTGCGGTCCCATGATGTCGGAGGCGTGGAGGAAGGCGGCCCGATCAAGGCCGATGTCCACGAATGCCGCCTGCATCCCCGGCAGGACTCGACAGACCCGGCCTTTGTAGATGTTGCCGACCAGACCGCAACGCTCGGCGCGCTCGATGATGATCTCCTGCACCACGCCGTTCTCGACCACGGCGACCCGGGTTTCCGGCGGCGTGACATTGATCAGGATCTCTTCGCTCACGGGAACATCGCTCGTTGGCCTGTCTTGATTCGAATCGAGCCTACCTGCGTTCGTCGCGGAAAGACAGGCGGCGGTGGTTTTTCAGACGCGCGGGGAGACGTCGCTCATGACGACGCCGGACGCCGCCCCGATCACCTGGATCCCGGCCGCGTCGAGCAGTCGACCCGTCTCGAACAGCGGCAGCCCCATCACACCCGAGTAGCTGCCCTGCAGGTTCGAGACAAAGAGCGCTCCGATGCCCTGAATGCCGTAGGCGCCGGCCTTGTCGCATGGCTCGCCGGTTTCCCAGTAGCTCAGGATCTCGGACTGCTCCAAGACGCGAAAGGTCACCAGGCTCTCGCTCAGCTCGGTGAGCTCGCGCTCGCCGGTGATCAGCGCCACCGCCGTCAGGACCCGATGCGAGCGACCGGACAAGCTGCCCAGCATACGCGCCGCGGACGCCCGGTCCGTGGGCTTCCCGAGTGTCACGTCTCCGAGGACGACCGCGGTGTCCGCCGCCAACACCGGCCGCCGTCGATCCTCGGGAACCGCGGCGCGACCGGCGCGCGCCTTCTCCAAGGCGACACGCCGAACATAGGTCTCGGGCGACTCGCCCGGCCGCCGCGTCTCGTCCGTCTCGGCCTCCACGAGGGCCACCCGCACGCCGATCTGCCCCAAGAGCGCAAGCCGCCGCGGCGAGCGCGAGGCGAGATAGAGGTGGTGATCGGCTCCGACGTCGGCTCGGGTTTGGGGCATGGTGGTTCCGTTCAAGGGTTGCGGTTGGCGTCCTGCGTCCTGCCTCCCGCCTCGTGTTCTCAGCCAATGTAAAGCTGGCGGCTGGCGGCTGGCGGCTTCAATCTCCGCGATGGTACGGATGCCCCTGCACCAGCGTCCAGGCGCGGTAGAGCTGCTCGGCGACGATGACACGCACCAGCGGGTGCGGGAAGGTCAGCCGGGACAGGGACCAACGCTGATCGGCCCGAGCCAGGCAGGGCGTGGCCAAACCGTCCGGACCGCCGACCAGCAAGGCCAGATCGCGCCCGCCCGCCAGCCAGTTTCGCAACTGCTCGGACAGTGCCTCGGTGCTCCAAGGCTCGCCTGCACCGTCGAGCGCCACGACCCGCGCGCCTTTCGGGATCGCCTTCAGGATGCGGGCGCCTTCGTCGGCGCGTGCACGCTCCGCCCCGCTGCCCTTGCCGCGCTGGCCCGGCTCGATCTCGGCCAACGACAACGCACACTCGGAGGGGAGACGCTTGGCATACTCCGCGTAACCGGACTCCACCCAAACGGGCATTCGCCGCCCGACAGCGATCAGACGAATGCGCATCGGCTCGCGACCGCTCGGAACGAGCCGTTATACTCGAACGCCATCTTCATCGATTCTCGAACGATCGCCATCATGCCAGACTCACGCACCCGACTCACCGAACTTGCAGACCGACGCATCCTCATCCTCGACGGCGCCATGGGGACCATGATCCAACGTCACCAGCTCGACGAGGCCGATTATCGCGGCGAGCGCTTCAAGGATTGGCCCTCGGATCTGAAGGGCAACAACGATCTGCTCTCGCTGACCAAGCCCGAGGTGATTCGCGCGATCCACGACCAGTATCTGGAGGCCGGCGCCGACATCCTGGAGACCAACACCTTCAACGGCAATCGTCTGTCCCAGGCCGACTACGGTCTGCAGGACTATACCGCAGAGATCGTCACCGCCGCGGCACGACTCGCGCGCGAGGTGGCCGACGCCTGGACCGCCAAGACCCCCGACAAGCCGCGCTTCGTCGCCGGTGTCCTAGGCCCGACCAGCAAGACCGCGAGCATCTCGCCGGACGTCAACGACCCGGGCGCACGCAACACCAACTTCGACGAGCTCGTCGCGGTCTATGCCGAGGCGACCCGGGCGCTCATTGCAGCGGATGTCGACATCATCCTGATCGAGACCATCTTCGACACGCTCAACGCCAAGGCCGCCGCGTTCGCGGTGGAACAGGTCTTCGAGGAAGACGGCGTCATCCTGCCCGTCATGATCTCGGGCACCATCACGGACGCCTCGGGGCGCACCCTCTCCGGCCAGACCGTCGAGGCCTTCTACAACAGCCTGCGCCACGTCAAACCCTTCGCCATCGGACTCAACTGCGCCTTGGGCCCGGATCTGCTCAGACCGCATGTCGAGGATATGGCGCGCGTGGCCGAGTCCTATACCACCTTTCATCCGAACGCCGGATTGCCCAACGAGATGGGCGGTTACGACATGACGCCGGATCAGATGGCCGAGCAGATCGAGGAGTGGGCACAGTCGGGGTTCCTCAACATCATCGGCGGCTGCTGCGGGAGCACGCCCGATCATATCCGCGCCATCGCGCATGCCGTGGACGGGAAAAGACCGCGCAGCCCGGTGAAGGAAGATCACCGGATGCGCCTGTCCGGACTCGAGGCATTCAACGCTTGAACCGCGCCCGAGAGAACCTCGTCGACGCCTCGACCTTGCTCGCCGGGATCGTCGATCCGGATCTGCGACTCTTCGATTGTCGCTTCTCCTTGGCCGATCCCGATGCGGGACGTCGAGCCTATGCGGAGGGCCATCTACCGGGGGCCGCTTACGCCGATCTGGACGCGCATCTGTCCTCCCCGATCGGTGCGAACACCGGGCGCCATCCCCTGCCCGATCCGGCGAGCCTTGCCGACTGGCTGGGCAAGTGCGGCGTCTCGGCGACCACGCGCGTGGTCGTCTACGACGATGCAGGGGGCGGATTCGCCGTCAGGCTGTGGTGGCTACTGCGGTGGATCGGGCACGATCGGGTCGCCCTGCTCGACGGCGGGCTTCAAGCTTGGATCGCCGCGGGCGGCACACTGACGCGTGCGGTCCATCGTCACGAGCCGGCGGAGCTGATCGCAAGGCCCGAGGACACCCGATGGATCACCACCGAGGCGCTCGCCGCCGAGCTGGCCGCCGATCCGACCGGGGGCCGGCTGACCCTGATCGACGCCCGTGCACCCGAGCGTTTCCGCGGTGAACAAGAGCCCATCGATCCGGTGGCGGGCCACATCCCCGGCGCGATCAATCTGCCGCTGACGGAGAACCTGGACGCGGACGGCCGGTTCCTCTCCGCGGACCGTCTTCGCGAACGCTTCACGCGATCGATCGGCCAGGCTCCGCCGTCATCCATCGTCCACAGCTGCGGCTCCGGCGTGAATGCCTGCCACAACCTCTTGGCGATGGAGCTCGCAGGGCTGCATGGATCACGACTCTATGCAGGCTCATGGAGCGAATGGATCCGGTCCCCCGAGCGATCGGTGGCGACCGGATCGGACTGACGCGGTGCGGGCCGGATCCCCGGCGACGGCATTGCCGGTGCCGGGGTTGCCGGCGTCTCCGTGCCCTCCGGACACGAGATCCGTCGCAAGGATCATCTCAGCGCGTCGATCCCGGCTCCGAAATTGATATGAAATGCGGCCCCGTCCAAGACCAGGGCCGGCACCGATTTGACTCCGAATCCCTCCGCCTCCTCCAGGCGCGAACGATCGCTGCCGAGATGGACGACCTCGACCTCATACCTCGCAGGGTCGATCGCACTGGCGAGATTTTGCTCGGCCGCGATGCAGACAGGGCAACCGGCATGATAGAAGATCGCTTTGCTCTTCATCTTGGTCTCCGTTTGGATGGATGGCCTCGGCATGCTGCAGAAGCCTGATATGGATGTTGGGCGCATCAGGCTGGATCGAACAGCGGGCACTTTTCGGTGAGCGGAGCACTTTTTGGTGTAATTTACTGATGCAAAAACGAATAAAAAAATCATCGCCGCCGCTTCGATCGACCTACAAAAAACTCGAAGACGTGGTCGGCTGCAAGTGGTCGGTCTCGGTTCTGCAAGCCGTCGGTGCCGGCATCGCACGGCCCGGCGCCTTGGAACGCCATATCGACGGAATCTCAACCAAGGTCCTGTCGGAACGACTGCGCAAGCTGACCCAATACGAGTTGCTGTCGAAGCAGATCTTCGCCGAGTCGCCGCCCCGGACGGAGTACAGACTCACCGATAAGGGTCGGAAGCTGGTGGACATCATCGATCGGATCAGGACCTTGGACGAGGAACCGGGAAAAGCGGATAAAGGGGATCTGCCGGATAGCTAGACGTCGATATCTCGACTGGAAGCCACTACCGCCAAACGCCGTATCCCCGGTTCATCCGCGAACAGATCCACCAGCATCAGCCCGCCTTGGACCGCGAGCTCCTGAGTCAAGCGCTCGTTCGAGTGGTCCGCCAGCACATGCCCGATCTCATGGGCGATGACGGCGGCGAGCTGATCCGGCGTGCGGACGACAGCCAGCATGCCGGCATGCACGCCGATCTTCCCGCCGGGCAGTGCGAAGGCGTTGGGCGTGGGGTCGTCGAAGACGGCGATGGACCAACGCCCATACGGCTGCGGCAGGGCCTCCACCAACGCCTCGGCGACGCGACCCACGTCGGCACGCACGCGGATCGGCGTTTAGCGGCGGGGTCCGAAGCAGCTCCTCGAAGCCGCGTTCACCGAGCGCAGTCATCTGCGCCTCCGGCACCGGCGCGACCTGTTTGCGGCCCGTGGGGGACTCCTCGCATCCGGTACCGAACAGGGGCGGCCGGCGGCAGGACGGGCAAAAAAAGGGAGCGCAACGGATGGGGGCGTCGAGTGTGCATCTCGTGATGGCGTTGATTCGGGGCTTCGATGAAAGGTCCGCAGATTGGGTGCCGCTGACCAATTCCGTCGGATGACTTCGCTTCTCGTGAGGGTGTCCACACGCCGCTTGAGCCTTCAAGAAACGGTGCGCGCCTTGATTACCCGCAAAACGCCGAGGCCTCGGAACCTGCTGCAACAGATAGGCCTCCGCAAAGACCGGATCTCGACACTGGAAAATCCGGCGACCGATGCACGGATTCCTGTCAGTCGAGTCGCCGGTGCAGGCGGCGGCTGGGCCCCATCAGCGGTCAGTCGCGGCCGTTCAGTCTTGCCGTCCTGAAAGGTCGTTGTCGGCCAATAAGAGACATTCAGGAGGCGGACTGTGGCTCACCACTGCAACCTTTGTTTCCAGCTATTTGGGTCCGCAGCGGAAGACGTGTGGTCGGTAGTTTTTCCAATCCGCGGGAAATCCTCGACCCTCTCCTGAACGGTGAATCTGGTCATCGACGCCTAGATTTTGGAAGCCAGGATTCGTCGCATTGCCGACACTGGATGCGTTCAAGCATGCCCACAACGATCCTAGGCGAACAATCCGATCAGAAGCAGCACCAGCCAGGGGTACTGTGAGCCAGGTCCCCACAACGCGGCAGAGTCCCTTTGTTGAAGGATTCCCCAGCCGCGCTCAGACCGCACAAAGCTGCCGCCATGCCGGCTCACATCGGCTTGGGCCAATCCATTGCGAGGGCGAAGCCGCTGGCCAGCACCTCAATGGATGTGCGGCTCTACCTCAGGCACTCCGACTTTGCGCGGCTGATCACCGGGCAAGCCGCCGCCGAAGTCCACCGGTGAGGTGTAAAATTGCTGCGTCCAGTGCTCAAGGGTGAGCGGCTCAAATCGGCTCTTTTCTGGCTCATAGCGAATCGGTTGCCCGGGATTGACGCCTTTGAGCACCGTCGAGTCCTTGACCACGATTTGGCCATTGACGATGACATGTGGAATGCCCGTGGATGGCTGTGCGCCCTGTTCGTAGGTCGCATTGTCGGTGACCGTCTCCGGGTCGAAGATGGTGATGTCCGCGACCATGCCTGCTTGCAGGCGGCCCCGCTCCTGCATGGCCTTCAGGCCCATCTTGCCCAGCGGCCGGGCGGAGTTGTAACTGGACATCGCAACGATCTGCATGAGCGGGATGTTGTTCTCCCTGGCCAGCCGCAGCGCCTTGGCATAGGTGCCGGCCGTCCGCGGATGGGTGTTGGGCAGCTGATCGTAGGGGGTGTCCCAGCTCAGACCGTCATAGGGAATCAGCGGCATGCCGTCCGTGATCAGTGCCACGTCCGGCAGCCTGAGCCAATCGAGAATCGCCGACTCGGGCATCTTGAACACGAGCACCGCCCGCGTCGGCTCCTGTTTGAGCATCTCTTCGCGGCTCTGCTGGGTGTACCACTCCCCGGTCGCGACATCCTGAATGGTGTCCTCGTACCTGTAGCCGAGCTGATTGACCCAGACCTCCGGCTCAAGGAAGACGGCGTTCAGGGCTGTGGAGCCGGCGGCATAGGGGTAGATCTCGCCCCAGACATTCATGCCGCGCTCGCGCATCCGCACCAGCAGCTCGTGCACCAGGTTGTAGCCGGGGTTGTTGAAGTGGCAGGCCAACGCCGGAGCGCCCAGGGCCGCCGCGTTGGCCAGCAATTCCTGAATCCCGTTGCTCTCGGTGACCTCGTCACCCGGGGTATAGCGAAAGTGGGCGCCGGTTTGCCGACCATAGTGTCCGGCAAGGCGCTGTAGCTCGAAAAACTCGCGCGCGGAAACGCCGGTGCGCATGTAACCGAGGGTCGAGCCGAGGCCGAGACCGCCGGCCTGCAACCCCTCGTCCAACAGCGCAAGGATCCGATTGCCCTCCTCCAGGGTGGGCTTGCGGCAGCACCAGCCATCCGCCTTACGGCTCTCGATGGCGCTGTAGATATCCTGTGCACCCTGGAAGCCGTCGAGCACCTCGGCGCGGGCGAACTCATGCGCCACCGCCTGACCGTAGTTCAGCTGGTTCTTGCCTTCACGCTCCTTGTACCACTGCGCGATGAACGGCCCATGGGTACCGAGCTCCAGATCCAGCGCGGTGGTCCGGCCGTCGCGCAGGGCCAACTTGTTGGTCCAGGGCCGGTCGGAGTGCCAGTGGGTGTCGATGAACCCAGGCGCAACCACATGACCTGTGGCGTCGATCGTCTCGGCGCCGGTGATGTCGTCGTTGGTGATAACACTGATTCGGCCATCCTTGATGCCGACGTTGGCGAGGGCGTCGTACATCGTCTCCGGGTCCATGACCCGACCGTTGACAATGACCAGGTCGTAGTCCTGGGCTGCGGCAACCTGCGCGGCCGCGAGGAGCCCGCAGACGAGGCTGGCCTTGCCAAGGCGTCTCAATAGGCTTGATGTTCGTTGCATCTGGATGCTCCTTTGGCTGGCGCGGCGCCTCACGCTACCGTGCTGCGACACGGCTGACTAGAGTCCCTTTCGGGACAGTGGCGCGCGCAAGGAGGGTGCAGTAGGCTCCGAAGTTTACCCAGGGAATACGCTGATAAATCGGAATTTCTCTGCGCCAGGGTAGCCATAGTCCTTTCGGCAGTCCTGTTAAGCACCAGCGCCCAAGCAACAGCCAGGCTCGCGTCATTATGACGGGCTCCCTGGGAGTGACCCTGGCCACGAACCCGCAGTTGCCCATGCGCCTCGCCTTCAAGCCCGTTGCCCTGTCCATCGCCTTCGCGAGCATCCTGTACATCTTCGTCATGCCGCGGCTGTCGAGCTTCACCGAGCTCGGGTGGCTGATCTTCGCCGTGACCTTCGCCATCGGCTACCTGTTTTACAAACCGCAGCAGATCCTCGGGCGGGTGGCCGGGTTGGCGATCTTTTTCACCATGGCGGGCATCTCCAATGCGCAGAGCTACAGCTTTCTGTCCCTCGCCAACACGGCCCTGATGTTTGTGCTGGTCTTCATGATCCTCGCCCTCGCGGCCTATGTGCCGTTCTCGCCGCAACCGGAGAAGGCGTTTGTTCGCCTCCTGCGCCGCTTCTTCCGCAGTTGCGAGTACCTGGTCTCGACCCTGGGCTGGGACCCGGATTCGGATTCAGCCCGCCGTCCGACACGGCTGCAGCGCTGGCGCCGGTCCTACCATGCCGGACAGATCGCGACCTTGCCACAAACGATTTCGCTCTGGGGCAAGTCCATCGACCCCAAGCTGCTGGCCGGCACCACGCCTGAGCAGCTACAGGCCCTCGCCACCGATATCCAGGCGCTCGGCTACCGGATGCAGGAAACCCTCGAAGCGCGCGCCGCGGTCCGCTCCGTGTCCACGGGGCCGGAGGTGCAAAATGAGATCGACACCTGGCGCACCGGTCTGAAAGAGATTTTCCGGCGCCTATCGCTCGATCCCGATGCGGCGGATCATGCCGGCTTCCGCGCCCTGCTGGACGCCAAGCTCGAGCGCCTGGAGGCGCACATCGAAGCGGCGCTGAACAAAGCAGACACCATCAGCATCCCGGCAGCGAAGGCCGAGCGCGCCTACGGCCTCCTCGGCACCCACCGGGGCCTCTCCGAGGCGGTCATCGCGTTCGCGAAACAAACGGCCGTGATCGACTGGCAGCGCCTGCGCGAGGCACGTTTTTAACCCGGTGATCTATACCGTGATCATCGGAAGCCTCGTCATCCCGTCATGAGCAAAATCCCCGCACTGCTGAGATACGTCCTGACCGGCGTCGTGGTCCTGGTCGCCGTCGGGCTGGTCTTCTGGAAATACTGGGTCTATGTCACCAACCCCTGGACCCGCGACGGTCAGGTGCGTGCCAACGTCATCCAGATCGCGCCGCGGGTGTCGGCGCCGATCGTTGCCCTGCCGATCAAGGACAACCAGTTCGTCAAGGCGGGCGATCTGCTGTTCGAGATCGACCCGCGCACCTATCAGGCGGCCCTTGACCAGGCCAAGGCCAACCTCGACCAGACCCGCGATCGCATCAAGGACCTGGAGACGCAGGTCAAGTCCGCCGAGGCGGCCCTGGAACAGGCGGAGTCCGGTATCAAGCAGGCCGAATTCGCCGTGAACAGCGCCGAGGTCACCGTGGTCAAGACCAAGGCCGACTTCGAGCGCGCAACTAAACTGGTGGCGAAGGGTGACGTCGCCAAGCGCACCTATGATGAGGCCGTGGCCGCCAACGACGTGGCCCAGGCCGACCTCGCCAAGGCCCAGGCGCAGCTCACCCAGGCCGACTCGGCGAAGCTCCAGTCCCAGGCCCAACTGGCGCGGGCCAGGGCCGAGTTGGGCGCCCCGGGCGAGGACAACGCCCAACTACGTGCCGCCAAGGCCGCGCTGGAGACGGCGCAGATGGACCTGGAATTCACGCAGGTGCGCGCCTCGGTGGACGGCTATGTCACCAACCTCAACCTGCGCCTCGGCAGCCAGGCGGTCTCCAACCAGCCGGCGCTGGCGCTGGTTGACGCAGCGAGCTTCTGGGTGCACGGGTGCACGGCTACTTCCGCGAGAGCCTGGTCGGCGACATGCGCGCCGGCGACCCTGCCGTCATCACCCTGATGACCTATCCCGACCAGCCCCTGCAAGGCCACGATCAAAGCGCATCGGCAAGGGCGATTGCCAGTTCAGCCAGGATCTCGCCGAGTGCCTCCCCATACCCGCGGATCAGGGCCTCGGGACTCTGCTCGGGCAAGCGCACTCGCCGGCCGATGGTCCGCTCCAGAATGGGGCTGGGGCTGATTCCGGTCAGGTCCATCAACCGAAACTGGATCGTGATCACGGCTTCCGGCGCCCGACCGGCCCGGAAGTCGCCGTACAGCTCGTTGACCACGGCGTCGAGCACATAGCTCGAACCGTGGCGGTTACCCGGCTGAGCGACGGACTGGAACGGGCCCGCCCGATCAAGCCACGCCGCGATGCGCGAGGCGAGCATGTCGTCTGGCTCGGCGATGAACGCATTGTAAAAGTCGCTGGCATAGCGAACGTCATCGACCCGAAACACCAAAGATTTGCCGGCGTAGACCGGGGCAACGCGCACCCGGCCCATGGTCAGGGTTTGCGGTTTGCGCGGCAGGCTCGATGTTGGTGGTGTTGGTTCGATCGCGTAGAGAGCGGCCTCGGGCACCGGCTTGCCGATGGCGCAGCCGCCAAGCAGCCACACCGGGATCAGCGTCCCGGCGAACAGGGCGCCCGTCAGGATCGCCGGCAACCGGAAAGCCGTGCACTGCCGTTTCATTTGGTTCGATTCCATGGAAAGTCGGCCTTTTTGGGCGGAGCGCCGAACAGGACGCCCGCCGGATAGCGCTTCGCGGTCTCCGAAAGCGTTCGCAGGTTGTCGGCTGTCGCGCGGAGGTCTTCAACGACCACGCGCACGTCGTACTGGTTGTCGCCGACGAGGGCATCGATACGCTGCACGGCGCGCGCGAGACTCGCAATCATGGTGTCGAGCTCCTCGCGCGCGGCCAAGGTGCGCAGACGGTTCGTCAGCGCGGCGGTGTTGTCGAGGGTCTGCTCCAAGGCCGGCAACGCCAGCAGCGCGTTCAACCGGGCAGAGGCAGACGCGATGTCGCCGACGGCCTCGTCGATCGGCGCCTGGGTGATCACCTCGTCCAGGTGTTCGACCAGGGTGCGCGCTTCCTTGATCAAGCTGTCGGCATCGGCGGAAAGCGCGTCCACCGGCACGCGCCCGATCTTGTCGTCAAGGGTCAGCACAAGACGATCGAGGTTCTGGCCGAGGGAACCGATGTCCGCCTCGTTCAGGCTGGCCAGAAACTGCTGGGCCGATCCGATGATCTCACCGGTCATGCTGGGCGCCGAAGGCACGACGGGATAGTCCGGCGTCCAGGCAACGGTGGGTTCCGGGTACTTCTCCGGATCGAAGTAGTCGAGCGCCAGGTACTGCTGGCCGGTGATCCCGGCGAGCTGGGTCTGTGCCCGTAGCCCCCGTCGAACATACTCGGGGAGCTCGGCCTGCCACTGTTCGACCTGCGCCGACGTTGCGCTGAGCTTCGTTCTAACGACAATGAAGGCGGCTCGCTGCTCGAACGGCACACCGTTCTCGTAGGCGACGGTCGACATGACGATCTCGCTGACCTGCCCCAGCGGAACCCCGCGGAAGCTCACCTGGGCGCCGACACCCAGCCCGGAGACCGACTTGTCGAAGTAGGTCTCGAACACCAGTGTCGGGGCGAACAGCGAGCGACCGCCCAGCACGAACAGCAGGCCGGCCAAAATGGTCAGCGCCAGGACCACGAACAACCCGAGCCGGCGATAGCGTTGCTTCTCGGCCATGCTGATGTCCTCTGGGCTCATGTCCTCTTGGTGCCGGCGTCGGGCAGCGCATCCGGCTCGCGGTTGAAGAACTGCCGCACCCGCGGATCCTTGCTCTGATCGCGCAGCTCCGAGGGCTTGCCCTGCGCGATGATACGACGCGAAACGGGGTCGAGCATCACAGCCCGGTCGGCGATGGTGAAGATGCTCGAGAGCTCGTGGGTGACGACGACAAAGGTGAAGCCGAGGTTTTCGCGCAGCCGAAGGATGGTGCGGTCGAGGTTCGCTGCAGTGATCGGGTCCAACCCGGCGGAGGGCTCGTCGAGCAGCAGGATATCGCAACCGAGCGCCATGGCGCGGGCGATGCCGGCGCGCTTGAGCATCCCGCCGGAGAGCTCGCCCGGCATCAGCGACTCGGCATACCCCATCTCCACGGTACGCAGCAGCAGGCGCGCGACAAGGTCTTTCTGCGACGGGCCGATGTCGGTGAACTCGTCCAGGGGGAAGCGGACGTTCTCCAGCACCGTCAGCGACCCGAACAGTGCGCCGCTCTGGTACATGATCCCGAGCTTGCGCTGGATACGCGCCTTATCCGCTGGGCGCGCGCTGACGATACTGTCCCCGGCGATCAGCACATCACCCGCCATGGGTGGGTAGAGGCCGATGATGTTCTTCATCAGGCTCGACTTGCCGCAACCCGAGCCGCCGAGGATCACCACGATCTCCCCCCGCTGCACATCGAAGGATGCTTTATCCAGCAGCACCTTGGTGCCGTAGCCCATGCGCAGGTTGCGCACGCTGATTGCCGGCTCGGCGTGGACCGCGGTGGCGGCTTCAGCCGGCGCCATCGTTGCTTGACCTGCCGTCATCATCTGCCGGTCAACCGGACAGCAGCACGGTGAACAGGCCGTCGAGCACGACGACCCACACGATGCTGGTCACGACCGCGCTCGTTGCCGAGAGGCCCACCGAGGTCGCTCCGGCACCCGTGGACAGCCCGCGCTCGCAGCCGATGGCAGCGATCGCAAACCCGAACACCGCGGCCTTCAGAAGACCCACCAGGAGATCGTTCATGCCGACGGCGCCGAGCAGGTGGTTGTAGAACTGGACGAAGCCGATGTCGAAGCTGACCAACACAAGCGCGCCGCCGAACAACCCGACGACATCGGCGAACACCGTCAGCAGCGGCACCACGAGCACCGCCGCCAGCAGTCGCGGCAAGACCAGGAAATGGATCGGGTCGAGACCGAAGGTGAGAATGGCGTTGATCTCCTCGTTGACCTTCTGGGTGCCGATCTGGGCGGCGAAGGCGGCCCCGGTGCGCCCGGCGAAGACGATGGCGGTCATCAGCGGCCCGAGTTCGCGCAACATGGCAACGCCCACACCATCGACGACGAAGATGACCGCGCCGAATTGCCGTGCGACCAGCCCGATCTCGAAGGCGATGATCACCCCCATCAGGAAACCAATCAGGAGCACGATGGGCACCGCGTTGGCACCGGCCTCGGTGGCCACGCTCAGCGTCTCGCTCCAGCGGACGACACCGCGGCGACGGGTTGCCAGCAGAAAGGCCGCGCCGCAGTCGCCGAGGAACGCGAGCATCCGCTGCGTATAGGTGATCTGCTGCTCCGTCGCGCGACCGATCTGCTCGAACAGACCGACAGACGGCGCCTGCGGCGCCGCGCCGCTGAGGTCCTCCGGGTCATCGTCGGGAACCAGTGTCGCGAGGTTCGGCGCCAGGCCCTGTATTTCGATCTCGGCACCTTTCGGTCGCCGCCGTCGCTTCAGATCGAACAGCAGTGCGATGCCGGTATTGTCGACGTAGTCCAAGCGCGACGCATCCACGACAACCCGCCGATCCGGGTTGCGTTCCAGGGTTTGCGCCGCTTCGGCCCAAATCGGACCGATGTTCGACGCCGTGAGGCGACCCTCCAGCGCGAACGAGAGATCTTCAGTCTTGATCGAATCATCGCTCATGGCGGCCAAACCCGGGTCTCCTCACAATCTGATTTCCAGGGTTGTCATTCAGGAAGTGCCAGACGATGGAGGTCGATAAAGCCGAGGGCGACGTACCCGGGCAAGCGCATACGCCGACCATCCGGGTCATCGACCACCGCGCGCGCGCAGCCGGCGAATCTCGGCGGATCTGTTCGCGCCGGGCTAGGAGCCCGTTGCTGTCGATACCGTCCGACCCCCAGCGGGCGTCGCTCGTTGCAATTCGTTGGAGATCTTAGCCGGCATCGCCGGTGTTGCACCCGGCTGGCGGCGCGCCCTGCTGCACGACCTCATTGCCTCAGCACGCGCAGAGGCGCGCTGCATTCCTCGACCCGAATCGTCCCCCGTAGACGGGGTGATCTCCGGAAATCTGCTTAAACAGGCGAGCGTAAGTCGGATCGAGACGGAAAGGTAGAGTCCCTTTCGGGACGGTTGTGTGATGCCAAGCGCCACTCTACTTTTTCGCCGTTACCGGGTGACATGCAGAAGACCTCTTACCTGGATTTCACCACCGACCGGATTGTGGAAGGCTTGATATGTGTTTGGTATCAGCGGTTTCTCTAAGGGGTGGCATGCGGCGCACGGCGTTGCCCAGGCCGCCAAGGTCGCCGCCTAACCCGCGCATCGCTGCTGCCCGGATCGGCGCTCCGACTTCCGGGCGAGCAAGGCAACCATCGCACCTGTCACCTCCACAAACGCAGACCATCAACCATGTGCTCGGCGCGATGAACCCGCAGGGCTGCACGGTCACCGGCTTCAAGGTGCCCAGCAAGGACGAGGCGGCCCGCGATTTCCTGTGGCGCTATCACCAGCACACGCCAAGCAAGGGGCAGGTGGCCATCTTCAACCTGGTGATTCAAAGCATCACGAAAAAGGCGCTGGATAACGAGCAGGCGGGCAAGCGCCCCGGCGCGGCCGGTTGAGAAACCTTTGATCATCCTTGCAGACATCCCGGAGACCGAAACATGACTGACGCCGAGCAGCCGCCGGGTCGGATTCGCCGTGTCGTCGGCCGGGTCGCTCCCGGCGTCGAGAGCTTGTCCCGCTACCGCGTCGCCTGGCTGCCCGGCGACATCGCGGCGGGCCTGTCGGTGGCGGCCGTCGCGCTGCCGGTGGGGATCGCCTATGCCGACATCGCCGGCGTGCCGGCGGTGATCGGCATGTACTCGGCGATCTTCCCGCTGTTCGCCTACGCCCTGTTCGGCTCATCGCGACAGCTGATGACCGGGCCGGACGCCGCCACCTGCATGCTGATGGCCGCCGCTCTCGCACCGCTCGCCGGCGGCGACACAGAGCGCTACTTGGCGCTGGTGACCGCCATGACCCTGGGCGCCGGCATCATCTATCTGCTGGCGGGCACGGCGCGGCTCGGCTTCATCGCACGCTTCCTGTCGCAGCCGATCCTGGTCGGCTTCATGAACGGGATCGCTGTGCTCATCATCGTCGGTCAGCTCGACAAGCTGTTCGGCTATTCGGTCCAGGCGCCGGACTTCCTCGGCAAGCTGGCCGAGCACGTCGAACGCCTGCCCACGGCCCATCTGCCGACGCTGCTCCTGGGGCTCGGCTCGCTGGTCGGGCTGCTGGCACTGCGCCGTTTCGCGCCGCGGCTGCCGGGGGCCTTGGTCGTGGTCGTCGTCGGCATCGCACTGGCCGCGGCGCTCGGCCTGGAGCAGCACGGCGTCGCCGTGCTCGGCGCGGTGCCCGCGGGCCTGCCGGAATTCTTCCACATCCCGCTGCTGCCGGCCACGGACTACCCGCTGATCCTGCGTGATGCGGCCGGCCTGGTCTTGGTGAGCTTCACCAGCGGTATCTTGACCGCGAAGGGCTTCGCCCAGCGCAATCACTACCCGATCGACCCCAACCGCGAGTTGTTCGGCTTCGGCGCGGCCAACCTCGCCTCCGCACTGGCCCAGGGCTTCCCGGTCACCGGCGCGGATTCGCGCACCGCGGTCAACGACGCCATGGGCGGCAAGACCCAGCTGGTCGGCATCGTCGCCGGCGGCGCCATGCTCGCGGTGCTGTTCTTTCTGACCGCGCCGCTCGCCTTCGTGCCGATGACCGCGCTGGCGGCGGTGATCATCGTCGCCGCGGCGGGGCTGTTCGATGGTGCGATGCTGCGCAAGCTCTATTCGATCAGCCGCGTCGAGCTGGCCTTCTCCGTCGGCACCACCCTGGGCGTGCTGGTGCTCGGCGCCTTGCCCGGCGTCCTGCTGGCCGTGATCCTGAGCCTGCTGCAGCTGCTCGCGCAAAGCTCGCGGCCGGTGGATGCCGTGCTGGGCCGCGTGCCGGGGCTGAAGGGCTTCCACGACATCGACGACTACCCGGAGGCGAAGACCATCCCCGGCCTGCTGCTGTATCGCTTCGAGGCCAGTCTGGTGTTCTACAACGTCGACTACTTCCGCGAGCGGGTGCTGGCGCTGATCGCCGCATCCAAGACGCCCGTGGAATGGGTCGTGATCGATGCGAGCTCCATCAACGTGGTCGACGGCACGGCCATCGATGCCATCGATCGGCTGAGCGAAGAGTTGGCCGCCCGCGGCGTCGTGCTCGCGAGCGCGAACGTCAAGCGCAGCCTGGACCGACCCTTTCAAGGCGCTTGGGTCGACGCGCGTCGTGAGTTAACTGCCGATCGCGTCTACCCGACCGTCAAATCGGCGATACGCGCATTCGAGCAACGGCGGGCATGATCTATCTGCTCGACAATCCGCTGCTGCGCGAGCCCCTCAAGGAAGCGCACATCAAGAAGCGGCTCCTCGGCCACTGGGGCGCGAGCCCCGGCCTGTCGTTCATGTGCGTGCATCTCAACCGGATCATCAACGCCCACGAGCAGGAGGCGATCTTCCTGGCCGATCCTTCATCTCAACGGCTACAAGATCAACAACCCGACGCTGCTCTCGCGCATCCCTCAGGAGGAGCTGGCGGAGCTGATGCGCGGCTACGGGTGGACCCCCCACTGCGTCGAGGGCGACGACCCGATGACCATGCATCAGCAGATGGCGGCAACCATGGACGCCTGCTACGCGGAGATCCGCGCCTTCCAGGACGAGGCGCGCAGCTCCGGCAAGGCGACCCGCTGCCACTGGCCCATGATCGTGCTGCGAACCCCCTAGGGTTGGACCGGGCCGAAGGAGGTCGACGGCCACAAGGTCGAGGGCTTCTGGCGTGCCCATCAGGTATCCCTGTCAGGGATGCGCAACAACCCAGCCCACATCAGGCAGCTCGAGGACTGGATGCGGAGCTACAAACCCGAGGAGCTCTTCGACCAGTCGGGCCGGCTGATCCCGGAGCTCAAGGCACTGGCGCCCAAGGGCATCCTGCGCATGGGCGCCAACCCCCACACCAACGGCGGACTTCTGCGCCGGGCCCTGCGCATGCCCGACTTCCGGGACTATGCGCTCGAGGTGCCCGAGCCGGCCAAGAGCCGAGCCATGAACACCAAGCCATCCGGCGCGCTGCTGCGCGACATCATGGCGAAGAACATGGGCAACTTCCGGATCTTCGGCCCGGACGAGAACACTTCGACCAAGCTCGACGCGGTCTACGAGGTCAGCAAGAAGCTCTGGCTCTGCGGTGGTGAACAAGAACCCGGAGGTCACGCGCATCTATCTGCCGCCGGACGTCAACACCCTGCTCTCGACGGTGAACCACTGCCTGCCGAGCCGCGACGACATCAACGTGATCGTGGCCGACAAGCAGAACCACCTGCAGTACCTGGACATGGACGCCGCCATCAAGCACTGCACCAAGGGCATCGGCACCTGGGAATGGGCCAGCAACGACCAGGGCAGCGAGCCCGACGCGGTGCTGGTGGGCTGCGGCGACATCCCGACCAAGGAGGCCCTGGCCGCCGCCGCGCTCCTGCGCGAGCACTTCGACGACATCAAGATCCGGTTCATCAACGTGGTGGACCTCTTCAAGCTCCAGCCCGCGGGCGAGCACCCCCACGGGCTCTCGGATGCCGACTTCGACAGCCTGTTCACCAAGGATCGGCCGATCATCTTCAACTTCCACGGCTATCCCTGGCTAATCCACCGGCTCGCCTACCGGCGCACCAATCACAGGAACCTGCACGTGCGCGGCTACAAGGAGAAGGGCAACATCAACACCCCGATGGAGCTCGCGATCCAGAATGAGATCGACCGCTTCAGCCTGGCCATCGACGTGATCAACCGGGTCCCGCGCCTCCAGGTCGCCGGGGCGCATGTCAAGGAGAAGCTCCGTGATATGCAGATCGAGTGCCGCAACTACGCCTACGAGCACGGCATCGACAAGCCCGAGATCGACGATTGGGTGTGGCCCTATTGAGCTGGCCGCGTCTGTGAACGTGACGCCGAGCCGGACCGGCCCGTTGTGGCCGGTTGGCTCGGTCGTCATCACTGCGCGCCAGCACAAGTCGAACGGCGTGGGTCACGGAAGCCGATCCACCGGGGTCTGCGGAAGGACGTCCGGCTGCATTTGCGATGTAGGCCGGCTTCGTCCGGGCCAGCTGTTGTCGCTCGCTTTATTCTGCGAACATTTCTCAGGCTGATCCGGGCTGGCCATGCCGGATGTCTGCCCTGGCGTCCGCTGTCGGCCAAGAGCGGATCAAATGAGAGCGCATCGGCGATCCTTACTATGGTTAAAAGGTGACAAGCCTACGTATCACTCATGGACCGCAAGCGTCCACCGAACGCTCTCGAACGCTGCTTACTGATCCCGAACAGGGGTTCGACGACGGGAGCGGAACGTCGATCCCGTGGCTTCAGAAGCCGGCGGCCCGTCCGAAGCGAGGACTAGGCGCCGTCGCCCGAGTCGCCGCGGCGAGATGAACAGCAGTCGTTCATCCTCGGGCGGCGATGCCTGTGCCATCGGCGGTCTGCACAGGCTGTGTCGCCCACAGTCGTGGCGCTTCGTCGCGATTGGGGCGGGCGAGTGTCGCTGACGGGCCCTCTCCGAATGTGCGCCGGTAGGTCCCGGCGAGGCGGCCGAGCTGCGTGAAACCGAGATGATAGGCCAGCTCGGTGACGGTCGATTCACCCAGGGCGCTAGCGAGTAGGGCGCGGCGCAGCGCATGCAGGCGCAGCCTGCGGATGAAGGCCGCGGGCGACAGGCCCAATTCCTCCCGAAAGGCGTATTCCAGGGTTCGCGCGCTGACGGCAGCTGCGGCGCAGAGCGCCGCCGTGTCCAGCGTGGCGAGATCCGCGTGACGGATGCACGCGATGGCGCGATCGAATCCGCGTCGGCGCAGCGACAGGGGCGCACGGGGCTCGCCCCCGCTCAGGCTCAGCACCTGCGCGAGTCCGGTGACCAGCTCGGTCTCCAAGGTGGCGATGACAGCCGGATGACGCAGCATCTCGGGCGCGCCATGGGTGCGCGTCAGCAGACCCGTGAGCCGGGCCGCCAGTGCACCCAGGGTCTCGGCATCGGCCGGGAGCAGACGGCCAAATGCGGCGGCCTCCAGCGCCGCGTAACCCTCCGCCGACAGGTGCCGGCGCAGCAGCGTCTTGCGGATCAGCAGCATGATGTGCTCCTGGCCGGCTTCCAGGAGCACCTCGACCCCGCCCGGCAAGGTCACGGGCACGCCGCGCTCATGCAGTGGCCGGCCGAACCATGAGGTCCGCGCGCCGGGGCGGACCACCACCGCGAAGGCGACCATCCCCTCAGGCGAGAGCGCCTGCGCCTTCACCCGGCTGGCGAAGGACTCGTGATACAGGATGCAGTCGGGGGTGGCGAGGAAGGTCTTGCGGTTGTGGAAGGGGCCTGCGCCGAGCGGTGTGGCCAACAGTTCCCAGGGCTGTGAGATCCGTTCCCAGTGGCAGGGGTCCGCGCACTCCTGGATGCCCACGATGCCGAGCCCGGTGTATCCGCTGATCTTTCCGGACGGCGGGGACGCCGGGATCTTGTCTGCTGCGCTCATGCCGGCCCACCTTTGCGCAAAGTGAATAGCGAAGACCGGCAATTATACCCTAGCCTCCGCGAGCTGATTGATCATGCTCATTAACCGGCCTTCGGGAGCGCCTACGTGCCCAAGCCCCATCCCACCTCCGCGCTCGTCGCCGGCCTGCTCTTTGCCCTCGCGGGGGCTTGCGCCAGCGCCGCCGAGGGCGGCAAGTCCCTGTACCTGCTCGGCAAGCGCGGGCCGCTCGCGGGCCTGATTCCGAAGCCCGGCTGGTATGTCACCAACGATCTCTACGACTATTCGGCGAGCTCCAGCGAGCTGGTTCCGATCAGCGGCCGAGTGAATCAAGGGGTCTCGGCCGAGGCCCTGATCAACCTCCTGCAGCTCACCTGGATCACCGATCTCGATCTGATCGGCGGGCGCCTCGCCCTCGGCGCCCTGATCCCCTACGGCCGGGTGGAGATCGAGGCGACGGCGTCGGCGCTGACGCCGCCCGGGCTGCCGAACGCCCTCGGCAAGTCCGACCGGGTGACCGATTTCGGCGACCCGGTCCTCGCGGCATCGCTGGGCTGGAAGCATCGCAACGGCGACCTGTTCCGCGCCTGGAACCTCTACAGCTCGCTGTTCATCCCGGCGGGCTCCTACGAGGTGGGGCGCATCAGCAACATCGGCGCGAACCGTTGGGGGCTCGATGTCGGCAGCGCCTTCAGCATGGCCAACTTCGGGACCGGCCGCGAGGTCTCAGGGGTGCTCGGGGTGACCTTCAACGGCGAGAACCCGGACACCGGTTACCGCAGCGGCACCGACCTGCACCTGGAGCTGAGCGCCCGCCAGCACCTGCCCAAGGGTTTCGCGATCGGACTGGCCGGCTACTACTACCAGCAGCTCACCGCCGACAGCGGCTCCAATCTGCTGGGCGACTTCAAGGGGCGCGTCGCCGCGCTCGGGCCCGAGATCAGCTATCAGTTCCAGGCCGCCGGCCGGACCATGGGCCTGGACCTGCGCTGGTATCACGAGTTTGCGGCGCAGAATCGCGTCGAAGGCGACGCCGTTTTTCTGACGCTATCGCTCCCACTGCAGCGGGACAGCGCGGGCGCAGGCGCGCGATAAGCAGAGCAGGGCGCACGACGGCACCCGATCTCACCCATCAACGAGGACATAAGATGAACCCGACCCCCTTGATTAGACGCTTCCTGCTGGCCGCCTGCCTGCTCCTGCCGGCCGCCGCGACACTGACGCACGCGAGCACGCTGAGCAAGGCCGTGCGCACCAGCGAGAGCATGGAGCCGGCGCTGTCCTTCCCGGAGCAGGAGCAGGCCACCGCCAAGAAGCTCGCCGACCTGCGCACCCGTTTCGGCCAGCCGCCCAACATTGTCTGGCTGGTGATCGACGACATGGGCTGGGGCGACCCCGGTGTCTACGGGGGCGGTGCGGCCATCGGCGCGGCGACGCCCAACATCGACCGGCTGGCCGGAGAGGGGCTGACGCTGACCTCGACCTATTCCCAGCCCACCTGCACCCCGACCCGCTCGGCGATCCTCACCGGGCGGCTGCCGGTGCGCACGGGACTCACCCGCCCGATCCTCGCCGGCGACACCCTGGCCAAGAATCCCTGGGCGGACGAGATCTCCTTACCCAAGCTGCTCGGCGAGGCCGGCTATACGACGGTCCTCACCGGCAAGTGGCACGTCGGCGAGGCCGAGGGCATGCGGCCGCAGGATATCGGCTTCGATGAGTACTACGGCTACTACCCGGCGCAGAAGGAGCTCTCTCAGGCCTTCGACAAGCGTCGCTACCCGGACCTGGTGCTGAACCCCGAGCGGCTTGCGATGCTGCGCGCGACCGGTGCCAGCGAGGCCCTGATCCACGGCTTCAAGGGCGGTGAGACCACGGAGGTGTCGCAGATCCGGAGCATCGAGGACATGGCCGAGGCCGATCGGGTCCTGACGGACTTCACGGTCGCCAAGATCGCGGAGCTGGCCAAGGCCGACAAACCCTTCTTCCTGGAGCACGCCTTCATGAAGGTCCACGCCGACAACTTCCCGTCGAAGGCGTTCGAGGGCAAGAGCGGCAGCAAGTATGCCTACAAGGACGCGGTGGTCGAGGTCGATGCCTACATCGGCGAGATCGTGCAGGCGCTCGCCGATGCCGGGGTGCTGGAGAACACCTTCGTCTTCATCACATCCGATAACGGCCCCCAGCTCGACGCTTGGCCGGACAGCGGTTACACCCCCTTTCGCGGCGCCAAGGCGTCGGCCTGGGAGGGCGGCGTGCGCGTGCCCGGCATCGCCTATTGGCAGGGCACCATCGCCCCCGGACGGCAGAGCGATGAGCTGTTCGACCTGATGGACCTATTCAACACCGCGCTGGCCCTCGCCGGTGCCAGTGACAGCATCCCGACGGACCGCTACATCGACGGCATCGACCAGACCGCGTTCCTGCTCGCCGACGACGGCCGTTCACGGCGCGAGAAGGTCTACATCTGGTCCGAGCAGGATCTGATGGCCATGCGCATGTACGAGTACAAGATCCACCTCAAGGTGGTGCAGACCCAGGCGCAATGGCTCGACATCGACATGACCACGGTCAGCGACGTCGGCATCGCCCCCTGGCTGTTCAATCTCTACATCGATCCCAAGGAGGAGTATCCCGTCGGGCACCGCATGAACGCCTGGCTCGCCTCCATGGCCGCCGAGCTGAAGGCGCACGCGGCGACCTTCAAGAAGTACCCGCCCAAGGACATCGGTCTCGGGCAATAGGCACCCGCTCGCACGGCCGTTGGCCGGTATTGCATTCATTGGAGAATCGATTCATGAAACGCGTGTTGCCTTCCCTCGCCATGACCCTCGCGCTTGCCCTACCGGGTGGGATCGCCAGGGCCGCCGATCCGGCGTCCATGCCGGACGACGGCTCGGTCCTGCCCTTCCCGCCGACGCCCTCGGCTAGCATCGCCGGGCCGACGCTGCAAGAGAGCAAGCACCAGCGCCGAGTCGAGCAGAGCCATCTGCCCGAGGACGCGCCCAACATCCTCATCATCCTGCTCGATGACGTCGGTTTCGGCCTGCCGGACACCTACGGCGGCCCCATCCACACGCCGACACTCTCCCGCTTGGCCAACGAAGGCATCAGCTACAATGCCTTCCACACCACGGCCATCTGCTCGCCGACGCGCGCCGCGCTGCTGACCGGCCGCAATCACCAGCGGGTCGGCTCGGGCACCATCGCCGAGCGTGCGGTGGACTGGGACGGCTACACCGGCGTCATCCCGCGCACCTCCGCGACCCTGGCCAAGGTGCTGGGCGAGTACGGCTACAAGACCGCGGCCTTCGGCAAGTGGCACAACACCCCGGCTACCCAGACGACCGCCATGGGGCCTTTCACCCTCTGGCCGTCCGGCGAGGGCATCGGCTTTGACTACTTCTACGGCTTCCTCGCCGGCGAGACCTCGCAATGGGAGCCGCGGCTGGTCGAGAACTTCAACCCCGTCGAGCCGCCCCACGACGCGACCTATCATCTAAGCGAAGACCTGGCGGAGAAGGCCGTCACCTGGCTGCGCAAGCACCGCGCCTTTGCCCCGGACAAGCCCTTCTTCATGTACTGGGCGCCGGGCGCGGCGCACGGGCCGCATCATGTCTTCAGCGAATGGGCGGACAAGTACAAGGGCCAATTCGACGACGGCTGGGACGCGCTTCGCGAGCGCTCCTTCGAGCGTCAGAAGGCTCTGGGCTGGATTCCGCCCGACACACAACTGACGCCGCGCGCCGAGAGCATGCCGGGCTGGGACAGCATCCCCGAGTCCCAGCGCGCCTTCCAGACACGGCTGATGGAGGTCTTCGCCGGCTTCGTGGAGCATGTGGACGTCCAGGTCGGCAAGGTCATCGACGAGCTCGACCGGCTCGGTGTCCGCGACAACACCCTGGTCTTCTACATCTTCGGCGACAACGGCTCCAGCGCCGAGGGCCAGAACGGCACGATCAGCGAGCTGCTGGCGCAGAACAACATACCCAACACCTTGGACCAGCACCTGGCCGCGCTCGATCAGCTCGGAGGCCTGGACGCGCTCGGCGGACCCAAGGTCGACAACATGTACCACGCTGGCTGGGCCTGGGCGGGAGGCACGCCGTTCCAACACACCAAGCTGATCGCCTCCCACTTTGGCGGCACGCGCAACCCCATGGCTGTGTCTTGGCCTGCCAGTATCGCCGCGGACAAGACGCCGCGCTCCCAGTTTCACCATGTCAACGACATCGTCCCGACCATCTACGACATCCTCGAAATCACGCCGCCCGAGGTCGTCGACGGCTTCGCGCAGGACCCCATCGACGGCGTGAGCCTCGCCTACACCTTCAGCGATGCCGACGCGCCGGGGCGCAAGACCAAGCAGTACTTCGACAACAACGGCAGCCGTGGTCTCTACAAGGACGGCTGGTTCGCGGGCACCTTCGGCCCCCTGACGCCCTGGCTCACGGTCAGCCCGGGGCTTGCGACCTGGGATTCGAGCGAGGACGTCTGGGAGCTCTATGACCTGGGCAAAGACTTCTCCCAAGCCGAGAACCTGGCAGACCGCGAACCGCAGCGCCTTGCCGCGATGAAGGCGGAGTTCCTCGAGGTTGCGGAAGCGAACAAGGCCTTCCCCATCGGTGCCGGCATCTGGCTTCGCATCCACCCGGAGGACCGCATCAAGACCCCCTACACCAGCTGGCAGTTCGACGCGACCACCACGCGCATGCCTGAATTCACCGCGCCCGGCCTCGGCCGCGAGAGCACCCATGTGGTCATCGACGCGGACCTGCCGGAGAACGCCTCGGGCGTGCTCTACGCCTTGGGTGGCGCCTCCGGGGGCTTGAGTCTGTACATGGACCAGGGCCGGCTCGTCTACGAGTACAACATGCTGGTCATCGAGCGCTACGGCGTCGCCAGCGCCGAGAAGATCCCGGCGGGCCGACACCGCATCGAGGTGGACACGACCATCGCCAAGCCGGGCGCGGCGGCAGAGGTGATCCTGCGCGTCGACGGCGCCGAGGTCACCCGCACCGAGGTGGCGCGCACCGTGCCGGCGGCCTTTACCGCCAGCGAGACCTTCGACGTCGGGGTCGATCTGGGCTCACCGGTGTCGCTGGACTACTTCGACCGGCGGCCGTTCCCGTTCGACGGGCGGATCAACTCGGTGCAAGTGCACCTCAAATAGGTGAAAGCGCAGGGCCGGAAACGCGGGGGCAATCTTGGCTGGAACAATCCGGTCCCGCCCCGAGGGCACGCCTGGTAGGAGGACTGGATCAACCAGACGTAGATTCGCACGGCGGCACGATACCGTCGGATGTTGCGGCGATCGAACAGTTTGCCCGAACGGGCGGACAGTCCGCTCTGGGTCGGGAACGGCCTGTTGCCCCAGCGCGGATTCCTGGAGCGTCACAGAGTGACACCGTTTGCGGGAGATCGCCGCACAGCGACCGCTTTGGGAAACCTTTACGCGATCTTCGCTCCGGCGTTCAGTGACGGCATAGCGTCCTGAGCGATCACTCCGGACCTGTCACCGAGCGACTGGTCTGACTCGTCAGGCCTTGCGAACACCCTCTGGGCGTTGTCGCATTGTGGGATAGATGGCCGGTGGCGAGGTCCGACAATTCTAAACGTTCGTGACGAAATCCTGTTGGAAACAACACGGGCCAAGTTACGCCATGAAAGAGTAGCCCAGCCCGGCCAGCGCACACGCGGCGATCACCGGTATGATGCCGACGTTGAAGCGCCACAGTGCGACCAAGGCTCCAATCGTGAGCACGAGAGAGAACCATTCGAAGGGGCCGGAGAAAGGCGCTTCCTTGGTCGCGCCGGGCCAGAGGACATGCCACGCAAAGAACACCGCCAGATTGACGATGACCCCGACGACGGCCGCGGTGATGCCGGTCAAGGGCGCGGTGAACGTCAGATCATGCCGCGTCGCTTCGATTGCAGGGGCACCGATCAGGATGAAGAGGAACGACGGCAGGAAGGTGAAGAAGGTCGCTACGCTCGCCCCCGCGATCCCAGTAAAACAGGGACAGACCACGTTTTCTACAAACCGAGCGTCCCTTGCTCTCCGACATCCGACTCCTTTCGCGGTCGTCCAGGCGAGCCCTTCCAGGTCCGTCGTCCGACCATGGCGGCCACCTGCCGCTCGAACCTCGGGCTGCCGATCACGAATCCGCCGTTGGTGCAATCGCGCAGGCGCCGCAGCAATTCGGCACTGAGCACGTCCTCGAACATCCGACGATACGCGGCGAGACGCGTCTCGTCGGAGCCCGCCAGTTCCCGGTAGAGCGCGTGTGGCGTCACCACGGGATCCGTTCCGCCCAAAGCATTGGCCCGGTAACTCGACCAAGGATACGCCCCCGGCGCAGGGACCATCGACGCGCGGACTGGGTTCAGCTCAATGTAGCGCTGGCAGGCGAGGAGGTAGGCGTCGGCCTCAATCAGCGACGAGCGGAACCGGCCTTCGAACAAGCCGCCGGTGCGTCGGTAAGTGCGGTTAAACCGCGTCTATGACGGTATGCGTAGTTTCAGGTGATCAACCAGGTTGGCGCTCATCTTTGGCGTCGGCGTCGACGCGGTTTAATCTTTTATATTTTTTAATACTTTAAACCGCGTCAGCGCCGACAATCGTTGAGTCTGCCGCAACCGATCCAATCTGGAAAACATCGCATACCGTTCTGGGCGCGGTTTAACGTGCTGGACATACCGCTGTCCGAGGCGCTTCATCAAATCATCCCGACCGTTCAGAACGAGGGACCGGCAGCGGGCAGCGGGGCAGCGGAAAATATGAGGTTGAAGTCATTATCACTTATTGCGTAGTCTCGGCTTGCCGCAGAAGGCCTCGGCGTGGTTTTGGGCGAGTGAAATTGGAGATGACGAATATGTTCGATGACGACGCGTCCAGCCTCGCGCGGCTGTGCGACACCGGCCTATCCCTAGACCCGCAGCGAGTCGCCCTCATCCAGGGCAAGCGGTCGATGACGTATGCAGAGCTTGAGCAGCGCATCAATCGGGTCGCCAATGGGCTGATCTCGCTCGGAGTCGAGCGGTTCGAGCGCGTCCTCGTCATCTTCGAGAACGACATCCGCTTCCCCGAAGTCCTGCTCGGTATCGTCAGGGCCGGCGCCGTAGCGGTCCCGGTCAACTTCAAGTTCCCGCCGCCGCAGCACATCGATCTGGCTCGAGACTGTGGGAGTCGCATCGTCTTCGGCAGCGCCGGGATGGCCGAATCCGTCCTCGCCTGCCTGGCCGACGGGGGTGCCGAGGTCGGTATCGTCGTCGATGCCGACCGGAGTCCGCTTCGAAGCTATGACGACTGGCTGGCCTCATCTTCGCCCGAACGCTGCGATCATGGGTCGGCCGGCAGCGACGTCTGCATCCAGGCGTACACCTCGGGCTCGACCGGACGGCCCAAGGGGGTTCTTCTCGCGCACCGTGGCCTACTGCGTAACGTTCAGCTCCAAGCGGAGTCCAACCGGATCGACGAGAACTCACGGGTCTTGTTGTCGACGCCGCTCTTCCACATGAACGCCACTGGCTCGGGACTCCTCCCGTGCCTGAGCCAGGGCGGCTCGGTGGTCATTCTCAAGGAGTTCGACGCGGAGCGCGTGATCGATGCGATCGAGACGCACGGCTGCACGTACACCACTGGTGTACCGGCCACGTACAAGCTGATTCTGAATGCCGCGCGACAAAGAACGCACGTGGATGTCTCCAGCCTCGAGTTCATCGCAGTGGGGTCTGCTCCCATGACACGCGCGCTTCTCGACGAACTGGTCCAGACCTTGCCTGGTGTCGATGTGATCGAAGGGTACGGGCTGACGGAGTGTGGGCCCATCATCACCCTCAACCCACGCGGCCGACACAAGCTGGGCACGATCGGTCCCGCTCTTCCGGGCTTCGAGTGCAAGGTCATCGACTCCGACGGGAACATTTTGCCACAGGGAGAGGCGGGCGAACTTGTCGTGCGGAGCGAGTGCAACGCCCTCGGCTATTACAACCGGCCGGACGCCCAGGCGGAGCGCTTCCGGGACGGCTGGGTGTATACCGGGGATATCGTGGTCTGCGACCCCGACGGCTGGTTCACCTTCAGGGGGCGCGTCGATGACCAGATGCAAGTGGGAGGCGAGAACGTCTTCCCGGCCGAAGTCGAGAACATCCTCGCCACTCATCCGGAAGTGCGGGACGTCTGTGTCGTTCCTGTCCCCCACGAGGTGAAGGGCCAGGTTCCGGTGGCCTTCGTCGTGCGCAACGTCGGGTCGAACCTCGGCGAGAAGGAACTCACCGACTACTACATAGAGCGCGGACCCGCGTATTCCCATCCGCGCCATATCTACTTCATTGACGAGATGCCGCTCTTGGGGACCGGGAAAACCGACCTGAAGGCTCTTGAAAGGCAGGCACTTGAAAGGCCGGCTGAAGAGCCAGGCCCAGGAAGATAATCGATCAGGACATCGGCACTATCACGAAGACCTTCTCGCTGACCCGCTTGGCCAGGGCAGAAAGATAATCGCCAAATGAAATGCAGCCTGACCGGGTGCCAGAGTCTCGATACCGGACGAAAGGAGTATCGCCGTTTCGGTTACCCGGCCGCACGCGCCGAGTCCGGCACCGGTCGTTTTTTTCCGGCTTCATCCACCGCCACGTAGGTGAAGTTGGCCTCGGTCACCTGAAACGTCGGCTTCTGGGGCTCGCCCGTTGGTGTGCGCGGCTTGACCCAAACCTCCAGCTTCAGGGTCACGGACGTGGTTCCAATCCGAATCACCCGCCCATGGCAACACACCACATCCCCCACCTTGACCGGTTGATGAAACTTGAATGCGTCCACCGCCACGGTGACACAGCGTCCGCGGGTGAGCTCCCGCACCAGGATGGCCCCGCCCATGTCCATCTGCGACATCAGCCAGCCCCCAAAAATATCTCCGCTCGGATTGGTATCCGCCGGCATGGCCAACGTGCGCAAGAGCAATTCGCCGTGTGGTCCGGCAGTTCCGGAAGCATGCTCCTCGTCATTCTTCATTGATTGGTTCATTGCAAACCCAAAGCAAGAAGGCCGAGATCCTCGGCCTTCTTGTGCAATTCGTTCTCCAGCTCGGGCCTCACCACCTGAGTCACTTCGAACCCCGTTTCGTACGGGGCGAGTTTATTTTGGAAAAATGCAGCCAACGAATTTTGATGTGTCCAGCGGGTCTTGAAAATTCGCTTTGCGCTTATTCATGAAGGCGTCGGCTCCCTCGCGGAGGTCCTGCGTACGCTGTAGCACATCGAGCACGTTAAGCAGCTTCGCGATTGCCTGCTCCTCGGGCAAGTAAATGCCATACCGCAACGCCTGCTTGGCGGCACAAATGGCCTGCTTCGGAGCGCTTGCAAGCCTTGCAGCAAGTTTTTGCGCGTGTGCGAGCACCTCGCCCTTAGGCTTAATGTGATTGGCGTAGCCCCACGCGAGCGCTTGCTGCGCATCGATCATATCACCCAGCAAAAACAACTCACTGGCGCGGCCAATACCGATACGCCGTGTTATACGCACTGTGCCTCCACTGCCGGGTATGGCGCCAAGGTTTATTTCGGGTACGCCGAATTTTGAATTTTCGGCGACCACGATGATGTCGGCGCCGGCTGCGAGTTCCATGCCGCCGCCCAGCGCATAGCCTTCAATGGCCACAACTGTGGGTTTCGGGATATTGGCGAATTTGGTGAATGTTTCGTTCTCAGGAGCGAGCTTGCGAGACACGACGGAACCGTCCGCCAAGAGTCCGGGAAATTCCTTGATGTCGGAGCCGGTGCCGAAAGCGCGGTCACCGTCGCCTGTGAGTACAATCGCTCCTATCGCCGCGTCAGCCTCAAGGGTGGTCAGGGCCGCGTCCAACTCGCGCCTCATATCCAGTGTCATGACGTTCATCGGCGGGTTGACCAGGAACACGGTCGCCACGCCGCCATCGATCTCCACGCGTACTTTTTGGTCACTCATTTTATTCTTCCTCAAGTAGCTATGTGTCGTATGTGCGTTACACGCTGATCATTTCAGCTTCTTGTGAAGACCGGGTGTCTTTTCTCTACAAATGCCTTGGTTCCTTCCGCCTTGTCATTGGAGTTGGCAACTACGCCAAAGACTGATGCTTCCTGGTGGATGCCATCTCTATTTGACATGTCATTTCCGGCATTCATGACCTGTTTTGCGCTTGCGACGGCAAGTGGGCCATTTCTTCCAATAACTTTCAAACACTCAACTGCTGCTTCCAGGCAGCTTGCTTTGTCATCTGTTACTTTATTCACCAATCCCCACTCATAGGCTTTATCAACATCTATAAAAGTGCCCGAATAGATCAGCTCTTTTGCTCGGTTTCGACCAATGTACTTCGGAAGTCTTTGGGTTCCACCAAAAGCAGGTAACACACCCCATTTAACCTCAGGCTGTCCAAAAACTGCTTGCTTCGAAGCAAAAATGAAATCGCAAGACATTGCCATTTCACATCCACCGCCAAGTGCAAAGCCATGAACACAGGCAATCATAGGCAGGGCCAGATCTTCCATGGCCAAGGTGACGGCCTGTCCTGTTTCGGCAAAGACTTGGGTTTCTTGCGGAGTCATTTCAGACATGGCAGCTATATCCGCACCTGCCATAAAAGCTTTTTCTCCAACACTTGTTAGAATAACGCCTTTATATTTTGAAACATCGATATTATTTATCGCATCCAACATCTCATCTAAAACCGTTTTGTTCAAAGCATTCAGCTTGTCGGGCCTGTTTACTTCTAAATAGAAAATGCTGTCTTTTTCAAATGTATTGATCGTTTCATAAGTAGTAGTCATGTCTTCATCGCTCTCTTTTAGTGTTTGCGTTTCTGCTGGCTTAATCTGATCCCGGATTTCCTCCAGCCGCGTCTGCGGCTGGAGTTATCAATTGCATTCATCTTCGCTGGATGATCAATCGTAACCCGAGTACGCCGTCACTTGCGCCAAACAAGACACTCATCCGGCGCTCTTACTTACCGTCACCCGCGGCCAAACCAAGTTCGCGAAGGATCTCTTCGGTGTGCTCACCGAGCTGTGGCGGCATTATTCTCACAGTAACAGGGGCGTCACTGATATGAACGGGGCAACCGAGGGTCTTAATTTTGCCAAGAATCGGGTGATCTAAATCTATTATCATATTGTTAATCTTCGTTTGTGGGTCATCCATTACTTCACTTAATTTGCGGACCGGGGAACAAAGTACATCCTGCCCTTCAAAACGTGCCAAAGCTTCCTCCATAGTGTATTTGGCAATTTCCTTGCGCAGTGTGTCCTGTATAATCTTTTTGTTTTTAATCTGAGAAGCCATGTCTGGGTAGGGTATGGTAAGATCATCTATTTCCATTGCAGCGCACATAGCCTTTAATGGGTTAGGCATAAACGCACCAATCACCACAATTGGTCCATCCTTGGCCTCGGAGTGAATAGCGAGTGGCATTGCCGCCCAGTTCAGAACCTGTTTGTATTTGCTCCAGTAGGCCACTTCCTGCAGTTGCGTATGAATCATCGAATCATAAAGACACACATCCACTTTTCGACCAAGACCGGTTTTTTCCCGTCCAATCAACGCGGCCATAATGCCCTGACAGAGATGCATTCCGCCGGTATAATCGCAGATAGCTGTTGGAACTATCGATTGTGGAACTGACGGGTCCGCGGTCTCATACATAAAGCCCGTTACAGCTTGGGCCACCATGTCCTGCCCAGGTCTTTTGGCATATGGCCCGACAGGTCCGTAGCCGGTTGCGGACGCAAAAACAATGCGTGGATTAATCTCTTTAAGCTTCTCATAGCTGAAGCCGAGCTTATCCATCACACCAGGGCGAAAATTGTTTACGACCACATCCGACACTTTAACGAGCTCATAAATAACCTGTTTTCCGGCTTCGCTTTTCGTATCAAGTTCCATCGAACGCTTGTTGCGGTTCATGGCTACATACGTCGGATTGTTCGTCGCCTCTATAGAAGTCCCACCAACAGTATGCCGACTCAGGTCACCCACGCCCGGGCGCTCGATCTTGATGACATCGGCACCAAAATCAGCGAGCTGTAGAGTGGCGATGGGGCCCTGCTCGGCCTGCGTGAAATCTATAACGCGAATTCCGTCTAACGGAAGGTTTGTAGTATCTGTCATGGTCATCTCCTTAGAAGATGGTTAGATGATGGCTTGCTCACCCTATAGTATCGGGTGAGCGAACAGATTCGGCGGTAATCTTAGGCTTCGGTTTCGTAGTAAAGTATCCATTCGGCGTACAGTGCTGGCTTTTCCTCACCTTCAATTTCAACGGTCACACCAACCTTGAACTTGCAGTTGTGCTCATCCTTCCAATGGACATCCAGAACCTCGCCGTGCATGCGTACCCGCTTACCTGTGCGTACCGGGGCCAGGAAACGAACCTTATCATACCCATAGTTCAGACCATGTGGCATATTCTCAGGTACTGGAAAGTTATCCATCAGATAAGGTGTCAACGACAGCGTCAACAAGCCGTGAGCAATGGTTCCACCCAAATCAGTTTTTTTCGCTTTTTCGACATCAACATGCATAAAGTAGTTATCGCCTGTGCACTCGGCAAACATGTTGATGCGTTCCTGCGTAACTTCATACCATCCGGTTGGTTCAACCTTCGTCCCTACAAAATTGACGAGTTCATCTTTAGGTACGATTTTGTTCATGTTGTTTTCCTATTTTTTAGTTTAATTAACTTTCGCCGCCGACAGTAAATCAGCTTTCACCGGGGGTTAAGTCCCGACCTATGTGTATGTAGTTTGACGGAAAGCCTCTTGTGCGGGTTGCATGCTAAGCGGCGGCCTTCGGCTCCTTTTGCTCAAGCGAGACCATGTTGAGATAGCGACGGTCGGCCCACTTCGCGCAGGTCTGAATCGCCACGGCGGTGACCCGTCTCACGCGTCGCCATCACTCGGCCCCTGGGAGAATTTGAGCGCATCCGTGCCCCTGTCGGGATCAGAACGTCACTCGGGCTCGCAATCCGAACAAGGCGAGAGCATCTGCGGGGTTCAAAGCCGGATTCACAACGATTTGCAGGTTGGGCGTGATCTGAATGTTCTCGGTAAGCTGGACCCTGTAGTAGACCTCGCTTATCCACTGGTCGTTGAGGTCGACCCCAAACGTATCCGAATTAGGGCGGCCCCAGTTGAGGCCGACGCCGAGCTGGTTGCCGCCGGGCTTGTTCTGGTATCCAAAACCGCCGCTCACCGACCTTTCGTAAAGGCCCCCGCCTTCATGGGCCCAAGCGGCACGCAAGAACGGCAACCAGTGGTCGGCCACAACACGGGAGACAGAGACATTGACGCCCCATCCGCTCTGCACGCCGCTAACGTCACTCTCATCGGTCTGCCAGACCGCGATATGCGCATTGTCGAACAAAAATCGCTTGCCACCTCCGGTGATCCCGATCTCCGCGGTCTTGAAGGTGTTGAAGTCACCGAAGAAGGTATCGAAGCCGTCGAACATGTTTGTCGGCTGGTAACCGGCGTCCATGATGCTGGCTGCCGCATAAATGTTGTCGGTCAGATAGCCGCCGAACATCGCGCCAAGCGCGGCGTCCGGCAACACGATCATCGTGTTTGAGCCGACCGTAAAGGCGAGATTGAGAAAGCCGGTCCAAGGACTAGCCAACGCGTAACCATCAAAATATTCCTTCATATCCAGAAAGCCGACACGCAAGACAGCGCGGTCGTCGGCGAAGTCCTGCTTCCAATAGAAAGTGGTCGCGCGAAAGCCGTCGTTGTTGAAGACGGGTTCTGGCGTACCGACAAACCCGACTTCGACGCCGAAGGCAGACGGCGGGATGTCGGTGTAGGCGTGCCGGTTTTCGATCTTGAACTCAAGGCTGCCGGTGTTCGCCGCGCCGCGGTTCAGCAACGCCCAGGAGCCAAAGAAGCGCGCGACCCCAGAGGCCGATGTGTCGTCGCCGAGGCTGTCGGTCGCGGCGAAACCCACTGCGAAGTAATCGCCGCCGAAGCTGAGCCCTGTGCTCTCGGCGATACCGGCCTTCCATCCTTCCCACGCTTTGAGGACATTGAGATTGAGAAGATCCGCCTTCTCCTCGCGATCATCGCGCAGGATCGTGGACACCGCTCGAGGGCCGCTGAAAGGGTCAAGGTCAAAAGCATTTTGCACCGGCGCCCCGGTGCGGGAGGCGCCCTGCTCTGCGTTCTCCGCGAAGGCAGGTTGCCAGCACATAAAGAACGAGAGCACAGCCAGTGGCGCGACTGTCAGCCTTGGTGACAACAGGGCGTCTGCCGCACAGTAACGGTGCGCAGGGAGGTGCTGGGCGTTTCGCTCGGCTCTCAGACAAGAGCAACAGCCGACCTGGTCGAGGCGTCTGCGCATCGTGCTGAGGGCAGCGACCAACCCTAGACGGACGCTGCGTGACCATCGAGCCTTGCGTTTCATGGCAGCAAGGCTTAGACGAGGCTCTAGTGGGTTGCTGCCGCCGACAAGCGCCCGTTCGGGTGGACGGTCGGGCGCTGCCCATGCTTGTCGAATGGTCTGGCTTTGCTCCTCTGGCGATCCTTTCTGATCGGATACTGTTCTGGAACCGCGTGAAAGGACGAGTTCACGGCACGAGTACGCATTCGTCTCACCCGGCGTCGCCGCTGATGAGGCGACCACTTCGGCAAGCTGCGGATAGGCCCGCAGCGTTTCTACAAACCAATCGATCATCTCATCCGCCAAGGTTTTTCCCCTAAGGCGCAAGAGCTGCTGCGCTAGCCCGTCCGGCTAGTGGCCAAGCGGTACTTCAATCGCTCTTACGGGATTTTGATGAACCAAGCACGACCGGCATCAGAGAGCGGTGCCGAAAAAGGCTACCGCCTCAGACGTGCCCGACTTCGACCGACGGCTCAACAGGGCCGAACGCTAACCTGCTGCGACACGGGTGACTAGAGTCCCTTTCGGGACGGTGGCGCGCGTCAGGGGAGTGCAGTACGCTTCGGAAGTTAATCAGGGAATACGCTGATGCATCGGACTTTCCCTGAACCGGAGTCACCATGGACATCTCGGCAGTCCTTCTCGCGATCGTCGTCTTTCTTGCCGCGACGGCGGCCTGCGTCATCCTGTTCCAGCGACTCGGCTTCGGTTCGATCCTGGGCTTCATCGTCGCCGGTGTGCTCATCGGGCCGCATACGCGGGGCCCGGTCCCCGTGCATGCGGTCGATGAGTTGCAGAGCATCGCCGAGCTCGGCGTGGTCCTGTTCATGTTCAGCGTCGGTCTGGAGATGCGCCCCGAGAAGGTCTGGCAGATGCGCCGCCTGATCTTCGGTCTGGGCTCCGCGCAGATGCTGCTGACCGCGGCTGTGCTTGCCGCGTACATGATTCTGGTGCTGCAAGCGCCATGGGAATCCGCGACTATCCTCGGCTTGGCCTTCGCCATGTCTTCGACGGCCATCGTCATGGGGACGCTGGGCGAGCGCGGTGAACTGGCGACCGAGCATGGGCGGACGACCTTCGCCGTCCTGATGGCGCAGGACATGTGGATCGTGCCGATCATGGCACTGGTCCCGATCCTCGCCCACACCACCTCTGAGGGCGCGCCGACACCTCTCTGGCAGACGCTGGCGATCGTGGTCGGCGTGATCGCCGGCATCCTCGTGATCGGACGCTGGTTGTTGCCGGCCGCGCTCGGCTATTGCGCAAGCCGACGTCAGATGGACGCCTTCGGTCTGGTGCTGTTTCTCGCCGTACTCTTTGCGGCTTGGGCGGTTGAGCAGGTGGGCATCTCGATGACCCTGGGTGCCTTCCTGCTCGGTATGCTGCTCTCGGCCTCGGACCTTCGGTATCAGATCGAAGCGACCGTAGCACCCTTTAAGCAGTCCCTGATGGGCCTGTTCTTCATCGCGGTGGGCATGTCCATCGACGTCGGCGCCCTGCTGGTCGATTGGGACACACTGCTGATCCAGGTCCCGATCCTGCTGGTGCTCAAGCTTGCGGTGTTGACCGGGCTCGCGCTGGCGTTCGGCATCGGCCGGTCGGCGGCCATCCGTACCGGGTTCTATCTGTCGCAGGTCGGCGAGTTCGCCTTCGTTCTCTTGGGCGCGGCGACCGTTGCCGGACTGCTCGGCGGCGACGGGCACACCCTGGCGATGCTGGTGGTGGCGGTGAGCATGATCGCGACACCACTGATGGTCAAAGCGGGCGCCGCGCTCGCCGGCCGCCTCGGGTCGGCCCCCGTCCCCGCCACTGCCCCCACAAAGTCGGAACCGTCCGCCGACCTGAAACGGCATGTGGTCATCGTCGGCTACGACGAGGTGGGTCAGCTCATGGACCTGATACTGGAACGGGCGAACATCCCCCACGTTGCCGTGGAGCGGGACATCGGCGTGGTGCAGAAAGCCAAGCGGGCCGGGCGCGAGGTCTATTTCGGCGACCTGTACAGCGTCAGTACCCAAGAAGCCGCCAAGCTCGCCAAGGCCGCCGCGGTGTTCGTGACCTCGCGCGATTCGGAGGCCGCCAAGGCGCTGGCCCTGACGTTGCATCGCCTCTATCCGCAGTTGGACGTTTACGTGCGCGTGCGCACCATCGCCGATCAGGACGCGCTTGTTGCCAAGGGCATCAAGCACGCGGGCACGGGCTACATCGAGAGCACGCTGGCGCGCGGTGGGATGTTGCTGAAGGATCTCGGCGTCTCGGAAGCCGATGTCGGCGAACTGCTGAGTACACTGCGACGCGACGATTACGCCCTGATCCGCGCGGCCTATACCGAAGACGCAAGGGCTTAGGTCGCGTTCGCAGCTCAGGGGGCATCGAGCCTGCAAACGGCGATTGGATGGCCTCAGCCAGTGTGCCTGCGGTTCGCCAGGAAGCTCATTTCAAACGATCACTGACGTTCACTTGGCCGTCCTGTACGAGTCGTCTTCGCGTGCTCCTGCCTCGAAGACCAGTTGCGCTAATTCGGCTATGGAGGTGACCTCGAGCTTGCGCATCAGATGGCTGCGATGGCGCTTGACCGAGCGCTCGTCGATACCCAGGGCCGCGGCAATCTGTTTGTTCTTGCTCCCATTCATGACATGGGACAGCACCTGCTCTTCGCGGGGTGTCAGCGTGTTCAGGCGAGCTTGCAGCGCACGGCGATGCGCACGAAATACACGCTCCTTGGCGCCGCGGGCAAGCGCCCGTTCCACCGCGGCGATGATGGCCTCTTTCGGTGCGGTCTTGACCAGGAAATCCTCGGCCCCTTGCCGCATCGCCTCGACGCTGGTGGGAATGTCGCCGTGACCGGTGAGGAAAACCACCGGCAGCGGATTCCCAGACCTCGCCAAGTGCGCCTGCAAGGCGATGCCGTCCATGTCGGGCATGCGCAGGTCGGCCAACACGCAGCCCACGCGATCCGGTGCCTGTTGCGCGATGAAATCGACTGCGGAGCTGTAACACTGGGTCACGAAGCCGGCGCTGCGCAGCAGACGTTCGATGCTTTTGAGAAAGGAGGCGTCATCGTCCACGATGAAAACCATTGGCGAGCGATCACTCACGCCGATTCGTCCGCTGCCGCGACCGGCAGCAAAACCTCGATGCGAGCGCCGCCGCGTGGCCGGTTGACCGCGCTGATGCGCCCGCCATGTGCATCGATAATGGTCTTGCAGAGCGATAATCCGAGGCCGATCCCATCGGGCTTGGTGGTGTAAAGCGGCTCGAACAGGTCCGCAAGTCGCGCTGGGGCGAAACCGGTCCCGCTATCCTCGACGACCAATGAGACCATGGCCTCCCCGGCTCGGGCGGCGTGCAAATCGATTTGACGCTGTCCGTGTTTCGCTGCATTGATGGCATCAAGGCTGTTGAGCAACAGGTTGACGAGGACCTGTTGGAGATGGATGCGATCTCCCCGAATTTCGGGCAGATCAGCCGGCACCGCAATACCCAGTGCCACATGCTGCGCCCCCATCTCCGCTTCGAGCAACGCGGCGGCTTGTTGGACGAGTTCCAGCGGCCTCATCACCCCGAAGCACAGCTCTCCGTGCTGGAGCAACGAGCGCATCCGCTGGATCACCGCCGCCGCCCTTTGATCGTCTTTCTGAATATCGGCCAGGATCTCCCCGACCTCCGCAAGGTTTGGCGGATCCTGTCGCAGAAAGGCTTCACCCGCCTCGGCGTTGCGCAGAATCGCCCCCAGCGGTTGATTCAGCTCATGTGCCAATGCGGAGGAGAGCTGGCCCAGAACGAAGCCACGCTGGACGCGTGCAAGTTGACTGCAATGTCGTTGCGCCTCGGCTTCGAGCTGCTTGCGCGCCGTGATGTCCACGGACACCCCGCGAAGGCGCAGCGGCTGCCGGCTCTCGCCGTATTCGACCTTCCCCCACGCGCTGATCCAACGCTCGGTGCTATCCGCGCCGATCATCCGGTACTCCACCTGAAGCTCCCACGCTTGCGCCATCGTTCGGCGGATCGTTGTTTCAAGGCGGTCACGATCATCGGGATGGACCAGCTCCAGGTAATCCGCCAGGCCGATCCGCTTGCCGCCAAAGACTCCGGCACTGGTATGGTCGACATCGTTGGACCAGATCTCATCCCTCACGACGTCCCATTCCCACAACCCCAGGTCTGCCGCCCGGGCGGCCAGGCGCATGCGCTCGCGGCTGTCCCGCAGCTCGCCGGCAACCTGTCTCGCCCGGATCATGTCCACGCTCAGCTCGAAGGCCATGGCGAGCACGAAGACCAAGTAAACCAACGCAATAAACGCGCTCGGCAAGACCCCTCGCACCATCAGTGCCGAGAAGAGCGCGGCCAGGATGATGGTCATCAGAAGCGACGCGCCCAACACCATACCCTGCCGCCCTTTGCCCAGCTTCCGCGCGGCTAGGGCGGCATCCACGACGAAAATGCACAACAGCACCGTGCTCAGAAGAATAAGGTGACGCCAGGGGTTCATCTCGCCCACCGGCGCCGACAGCGTCTCACCGAGCAAAGAGACGGGGTTCAGCGCATGGACCTCGGCAAAGGTTGCGTTGGGGTAAAGCATGAAGTTTGGTATCAGCACCAGTAGACGCAGACCGGTGATGGCCCACGCCAGCCATCGCCGTCCGGCACCCAGATACAGACGAATGAACCAGACCGTGGCGATGACGATCGTGGCCGCGGAGACGTGCATCCAGCGCAAGATGGCGCCGAACTCGGCGGGTGTCTGCGCCCGCATCACGGCGAGCTCCTGCATGGCGAGGACCGCGGCCGCCACGGCGCTGACCGAGAACAGGGCGTTTGCAACCGCATCACGATCGCGAAGCCAGACGAGCAGATTCACGGCTGCCAGCGTCAAGGAGACGCCGGCCGCCATGGACCAAATGACGGTGATCCAGCTCATTGATGAGTCAGCCTATCGGTCCCCCGTCAATGAGCAAACACGTCGGCCCGCAGTGCCGCAGGTAGGCACCAACCCCGTGGCGCGATACCCGTTGAACTCGCGAAGGCGCATACAGAGGTGCTTGCCGATGACCATCGATTCTGATTCGAATGCTGATTCCTGGCGGACTGGCGCTGAATTGAGCGGCATGCTTGGGGCAACCGTGCGGGTCGGCAAAGGTTGTGCTCCGACCGCCGATGAGTTGGGATGAGCTGCAACACCACAGTCTGTCCGATCCGCGTGGCTAGAAAATCGCCGGGCGGGAGTCGCTAGTCACGAGTCGGCCGCTGATCCGCAGCAGCAAGATCAAGGTCACTTGGATGTTGCCGGATATCAGAGCACTTTGAAAGCGGCTCCCGGCATCCAGGAGTCTTCCCGGACGAACGCCAATGGGCGAATCCGTTGGCAAATACCCGACCCCAGCCAGAATAGTCCTCAGCGTCCGCTCTCCATCGAAGACCGGGCACTTCCACCGATCACGCCGAAAGACCGTAACTCGGACTCAGCGAAAATCTGAGCACCAGGCGTCGTGCGCTCACCTGAGGCAGCCTGCGATGATTCTCCGGAGCCAAGTGGAAAGTACTCTCTCCCTAACTGGAAACTTTGCTTCACAGTCGGCTTTGGGTCGTGACTTATCACTCGTTGAAGCGCGATCGTCTTTCCGCTTCCAGGATCTACCTGTCCGTCAGCGGTCTGTCCTGAGCGGCGGCTTGCCGACGCTCTTGAGGCATCTGCCTTACGCGAACGCTGTCATGCGGATCGGTTTGGGGTATGTCTCCGCAACGACGGAATTACCCCGTGCTCCCTGATGGCTGAACACGATCCGCCCTACAAGCTCCTGTTCTCGCATCGCGATCTGGTCGCGGACTTGATCCGAGGCTTCGTGCACGAGGATTGGGATTTGCTGCTGGACGAGCAGCGGCTTGCCGATACCGAGCTGGTGGGACAGCGCAATGTCGCCGCGGCCTTGTTCCGGCGACAGTCTGCGCCGTGCCTTCGTCGTCTGGCTCAAACGCGTGCTGCTGCCGGCTCGAGTACCGGGCGCCGAGCTACCGAACGTCAACACTCTTCAGGAGATGCGCGCCATGTTGGCCGAACGGGTGAAGACCTGGACCGAGGAGTGGAAACAACAGGGACTGGAGCAAGGTATCAAGGAAGGTATCAAGGAAGGATTGTCCCGGGGACAGGCAAAGCTGCTGCGCCGGTTTTGATTCGGCGCTTCGGAGCACTGCCAACCTGGGCCGAGGCACGCCTCGAGCAGGCGGGCGAAGCGGAGCTCGAGGTCTAGGCCGATCGCGTCCTGGACGGCACGACCCTGGAAGCGGTCGTCAAGGAACCAATCTAACGGATCTCCTGCCGCGGGCAGGGTCTCGCGCCGATTCCCCGAGCGGTGCTCAGCCGTGACTGAGCGCCCATGCTTCCCTCAGCACTCGGAAAGCAGACACCGCCGTTTGACTGCTCATCGGCAGCACGGACCCATGACCGGTCACTGGGCTCGATCATCGGGCCAGCCCCGAGTCGGCCAGAAGCTGCCGCTCGATCCTACCCTGTCGAGCGGCGGTTCTGGACGCGTAGCGGTCAGCGATCGGCGGCGTAAGCGGCCAGGCCGCCCAGCAGAAAACGGACAGTCATCCGAGGATCGAGGCGAGGCCTGCCGCGCCACCGCGCGGGGCGAAGCTTTCTGCGCCTGGAGGGACCGGGCCCGGCCAACTTCAGTCCCTACAAGGATGATGTGTGGCAGTGTGTTGCGTACACCGTACCTGGAATCGCCAGGAAACTGTCCTCGCACCCATCCGGATAGTCGATGTGCATCAGGGCCGCGTCCTCGAAGTCCCCGGCATGGCCCGCCGTGACGCCGGCGAGCCAGATGGGAATGATGAAAAGCGCGAGACGGAGCAGGCTCCGATCATACCGGATCGGCCCGTCGAACGGCGGGTCGCGATCAAGTGACGACGGCCTCCAGCACGCCCGTCATCTGCTGGCTGTCCGTCCAGCGAACGGTCACGGTATCGCCCTTCGCCCCCTCTTTGATGACGAAGGAGAGGAAGGGATTCGCCGAAATGCCCCAGCCCCAGTCGAGGGTCAGCACCGGCTTGCCGTCGTGCTCGCAGACCACCTCGCGGATGAAATGGCGCGGAATGAGCTCGCCCGTGACGGGATCCTTGCGGCTTCCGCTCTCCATAGGGTGATTCAGGATCACCTTGACCAGGATCGCGCCGTCCTTGAGTTTCAATCGAATCTTGCCGAGATCCGCACTCATGATCGTCTAACTCCATCGCTCTTCATCGCATTCTCCGACGTTGGCGTTTGCCCTATCCACCGCATCCACCCGAGGTGACCTTGACGGCACGCGTGGCCCGATAGAGCCTTCCATCGGCCTCGACCAGCGCGATGAGATTGGCGCTCTGGCCCAACTTGACTCGGATCGACAGGGTCGGATCGACATCAGGTGTAAATCGAGCCCTGGCCAACAAGGGGAAAGGATTGCCGTCGGAAAGCAATGTGAGGGTCTTCGGATCGGGGAGATCGATCACGACTTGAACCGGAACCACGCGGCCGTTTTCGGCGATGTCCGGCGCGGTCACGGCGATCCGATCCGAATCCTCGACGGGAGTGTCGGCGAAAAGCAGCCTCTCGGCCTCGGAGAGATCCTCCAGATGAAAGACAGCACTAGGCCAAGCCGCCATCGCCGTTCTCAATTGCAGGCCGGTCGCGGCCATCGCGATCCAGGGGGCGGTCGCGAGCCCGCTTTTAATGAAGTTTCGTCGTTGCATCATAGCCCCTGTCGCGCTGTGTAAGATCGGGGATTCCGCCCTGTTCAGCAGCCATCGTCTTCCGTCTCGACCACGCCGGTTTCCGGATCTTTTGCAAGCTCGCCCGTGTCTTTCGTCTTCTGGGTCCGTATAAACATCATGTAGTCGACGCGATCGAACTCTTCGTCCATTGCACGCTTCACGTCGATGTCACGCAATCCCTCGTAGATATAGATCCGGCCGCCGGACTCGGCCGCGATCTCGGCCTCGGTCGGATCGAAGAGACGTCGTAGCTCGATCTCGGAAACGTCTGCCGCCGCTGCCATCCCGGGCACGAGACAACAGATTCCAAGCAGTGGATGGATCAGCGCGCGGGCGCCGACGACGCGGGATTTCTTCATTGCAATCGGCTCCCATTGGTTGGCCTTGCATCGGCTCACTTCGTCGGTTCCAGAAACTCGGCGATGGAACGATAGAACGCCGTATTGTTCTTCTCGAATTGGATCATGTGGCCGGCCTGTTCGATCTCGACGTACTGTTTTTCCGTGCTTCCCAGGTCGTCCAAGAGTTGCTGATTATCATCGCGGCTGGCAAGCGTATCCGACTCGCCGCGAATCACCAGTGTCGGCACCTTGATGCTGCCGGCGTCAAAATGCGGTTCCGGCCAGCCGATAAATCGCCCCCAGGGAGCGCGGACCCGCCCGCCAAGATCAGCGGATTTTGGATCGGACGCCAGATGGGCTTCGACATACGCCTCGAAAGCCCCGGGGATCAGGTACTCTTCCTTGGTACCCAACTTGATCCAGCGTTGCAGGTCGCCGGGGGTACCGTAGCGATTCTTTTCGGCCTCGCGCTTGGCATCTTGTTGTCGGCGCTCTTCCTCGCTCTTACCCTTGCCCAGGTAGTTGGATGCGTACAGAATCAGCTTGGCCACTTTCTCGGGCTGCTGAATGGCATAGAGCGGCGCCTCCGCCATCGCCGCACTCGACCACCCCAGCAGATGCACCTTTTCGACGCCCCGAAGATCGCGAATGAAATCGACGGTGCGTTCGACATTGGCGAGCGTCACATCCAGGCCGATGGGCGCCTGACTGTCCGGATATTGCTCAGGTTTATCCATGATGGGTGGCCGAGTCGATTGCCCATAACCCTCCAGGTCCAACGCGAAGGTATCCCATCCGAGCTTCGCGAAGTGACGCATCATGGAGACGTTTTCATAGTCCAAATCGAAGGCGACGTAGCCGGGAAAGGTTCCTCCGTGGAGAAACAGCAAGACTTTGTTGTCCTTGCCCGCCGTCCGTTCGGTTCCGGCCGCGACGACCTCCCGCACATGCAGGACCACGTTTGGGTCAAGATTCTGCTCCCGATAAAAGGGCTCTTTGCTCTCGTGGCTGAGGAAGTAGTCTGTAGTGATCAGGCCAACTTCTTCTGTCGCCTGGGTCTGAGTGCTGATCATCAGGCACAACAAGGGCAGAGCCAGTTGCAGATAGGGTGACTTGCAGCAGGAGTGGGTAGTCGCCATCACAGCCTCCGTCGAGGTCGGTTGTTGTTACGGTCTTCGTCCAGCACCTCGGAGGCGTCGAGCTCCGGGGCCTTGAACCGAGGCTCGGCTATACTGGATTTGCTGTCTCGAACGAAAGGCGACCGAACAACGAAGGAAAACAGAAGGACACAAAAGAACTCATTTATTCAGAAGCTTAAGGCATAGTTTGCGGCCATCTCCCCCGACGCTGAAACTCTGTGCACCGACATGATTAGACCCGAAATCCCAGCAGCCAAAGCAAGCTCCACGTCATTTCAAGTTGGTGAATGGCTGGTCGACCCCGCAGCCGGACTGATTGCCAGGGCCGGACGCGCAGTCAAGCTCGAGCCGAAGGTCATGGAGGTTCTGAGCTACCTGGCCCTCCGGCAGGGGGAGTTGGTCACACGGGAGGACCTGGAGCGCGATGTCTGGAAGGGTGCCGTGGTCGGGTATGATTCGATCACGGCCGCGGTGATCAAACTACGGAAGGCGCTGACAGACGACGCGCGGCAGCCACGCTATATCGCCACCATTCCCAAGCGGGGCTACCGCCTGATCGCAGCGGTGCGAGAGCGTGTCGCAGAGGTCGGGGCCGAGAGGACACTCGGCGCCGGGGGTTCCGCTTCCGGACCAACGGCATCAAACGCCAGCCGATCGAGATGGTTGCTGGGGGCGCTTGTAATGATGCTGCTACTCGGCCTGGTCGTACTGTCCTATCAAGACAAGCACGCACAAGACGGCAACGCCTCAACATCATCAACACCGCCGTCGATCGTGGTGCTTCCGTTTACGAACCTCACCGGCGATCCCGATCAGGCGTCTTTTGTCGACGGGATGACGGATGACATGATCACAGACCTCTCCAGACTCTCCGGACTGCAGGTCATCGCCGCCAATACGTCATTTACATACAAGGACAAGCAGGTCCAACCGCAGGAGCTGAAAGCGGAGCTGGAAGTGGATTTCGTCCTGGATGGCAGTGTCCGACGACGGGGCGATGTGATGAGGATCAACGCACGGCTCGTCGATGCCGGGAGCGGATTTCAGAAGTGGGCCGCGAGCTTTGATCGGCCGACCAGCCAGGTATTCGAGGTTCAGGACGAAGTGACCGATCGCATCGTGGAGGCACTCGCGCTGCGGATTTCGGACCAGGAGAGAGAACGCTTGGCTCAACGCAGCACCGACAACCTCAAGGCCTACGATGCCTTTCTGGAGGGACAAGCCCTATCCAAGCTCGGCACGATCGAGTCCAACCGGCAGGCGCAGCGTGCCTATCTGCATGCAATCGAGCTCGATCCCGGCTACGGGCGGGCCTATGGCGCCCTGGCGTTCACGATGGCGGTCGCCTTCCGCCGGGGATGGACAGACACCCCGCTCGAGATCATGGCTCGCGCACTGGATCTGGCCAAACGGGGGGTCGCACTGGACGACTCGATCCCACAGACGCATTGGGCACTCGGCTATGTCTATTTGATGCGCAAGGAGCTCGAGCAGGCAGAGTCGGCGGCGATGCGATCGATTGCTGTCGCACCGAACTATGCGGACGGCTACGGGTTGCTTGCGCTCATCAACAACAATCTCGGACGTCCGGAAAAGGCGATTGAGCAGATCAACAAAGGTGTCCAGCTGAATCCCTATTTCACCTGGGACTATCCCTACAATCTCGGGCGCGCCTACTATACGTTGGGCCGTTACGAGGATGCGATTGCGGCGTTGGAGAAGGCCCTGGAACGCAACGAGAATGCCGCCCCCATCAAGTTGTTTCTCATCGCCAGCTATATGCGGGCGGGCCGCGAAGGCGATGCCGAGTGGCAGGCGGAAGAGCTTCAAATGGTCAATCCGGAAGAGACGATTTCGCATACCGACAAGGCGATTCCGATTGCCGACCCGGAACTCAAGCAGGCATTCCTGGACGATCTGCGTGCGGCAGGGCTGCCCGACTAGCAGATCCGGCAGGCAATACAACCCGCGCAACGCTGCTAACCCTGTGAGCTCCATCGACGGCGGCCGGCGACTAGGCCGATGACGATAATTGACCGGTTCTGCTCTGACTTCCCTACTAAACAACCACCGGCTAAAGCCGGTGGGTTTGCCTTACGGACTGAAAGTCCGGATACGCGTCGACTGAACGACGCGTCGAGGGCTGGTGCTTGGAGCAATCCTCTGCACCTCCCTGAAACGGTGGCCGGCCCTACCGGGGCTTACCGACCTTCGCTTCGCTTTCCTTGGTAGGCAGCAGCTGGCCCCCTAACGTCCGCTGTGGTTTACCTTTCCGCCGTTGTGGTTCGCAGCGCCTGCGTCCGGTTGGGGTAGCGACTTGTCACTCGATGAGCCGCGAGGGACTTTCCGCTGTCAGGATCTACCTGTCCGTCAGCGGTCTGTCCTGAGCGGCGGCTTGCCGACGCTCTTGAGGCATCTGCCTTACGCGAACGCTGTCATGCGGATCGGTTTGGGGTATGTCTCCGAAACGACGGAATTATCCCGCGCTCCCTGATGGCTGAACACGATCCTTCCTACAAGCTCCTGTTCTCGCATCGCGATCTGGTCGCGGACTTGATCCGAGACTTCGTGCACGAGGATTGGGATTTGCTGCTGGACGAGCAGCGGCTTGCGGATACCGAGCTGGCGGGACAGCGCAATGCCGCCGCGGCCTTGTTCCGGCTCGAGAACAGTCGCCGGCCCGAGGATATCGAGCGGGTTCTGGCGAGTCTGATTGATTGGCTCGCCGCACCCGAGCAGGGCAGTCTGCGCCGTGCCTTTGTCGTCTGGCTCAAACGCGTGCTGCTGCCGGCTCGAGTACCGGGCGCCGAGCTACCGAACGTCAACACTCTTCAGGAGATGCGCGCCATGTTGGCCGAACGGGTGAAGACCTGGACCGAAGAATGGAAACAACAGGGACTGGAGCAAGGTATCAAGGAAGGTATCAAGGAAGGTATCAAGGAAGGATTGTCCCGGGGACAGGCAAAGCTGCTGCGCCGGTTTTGATTCGGCGCTTCGGAGCACTGCCAACCTGGGCCGAGGCACGCCTCGAGCAGGCGGGCGAAGCGGAGCTCGAGGTTTGGGCCGATCGCGTTTTGGAGTGCGGGACGCTGGAAGACGTGCTCAAGGATCCGGGCTGAGAGCGGGTTCTGCGCCGGGACCTATGGGCAGAGTCCCCGAGTGGCGCCCAGCCGATGGCTGAGCACCCGCCTCTCCTTCAGCACTCGATGTGCTCGGCGATGTCGAGAGCGTCGTCAACCTCCACTCCCAAGTAGCGCACTGTGCTTTCGATCTTGCGATACCCAAGCAGCAGCTGGACGGCACGCACGTTCTTGGTCTGACGGTAGATTGCGGGCAATCCCGGACACCTTGTCAACACCGATGAGGTCCTGCCGTTCGATCACGTACGCTCAACGGCAGCCCCGTTGTGACTTGCCGATCTTCTCGAATGTCGCCAGCGCGTTGTCTTTGGGGTTGTCCAGGCAGTGGTCGATGTACTGATCGGTCATCGCTGCCAAGACCTCGATCTCATACTGCGTGGTGTTCATCTTAACGAGCCGGTCGCCGTGTACAAATGCCAGTGCGTACTCGCGCTGGTTGCCGGACAGGCGCATGACGTCCTTGCACGCGAGCTCCTCGAGGTCTTTCTGGGTTGACGCCTCCTCGACAGCAAAGGCCAAGCCCCCGGCGAACAGCGCCGACGTGATCGCGGCGGCCGCGAACGCGTGCCGGACGCGCTATCTCGCTTCGAGGCGATCCTCGATCGCCAGCACAATCGCCCCCATGCGCTCCTCGCGCTCGACGCGACGATGGGCCTCGGACGCCTGCTCCATGGGCTCCACGCGATCGACGATCGGGCCGATCTTGCCCTGCTCGATCAGTTCTCGCAGCGCGTCCAACCCGGCCCGGGTCTCCGGGGCGAAGGCGACGACGACGCGCCGGCGCGTGAAACGGTTGGTGATCAATGCTCGCAACATATCGGACAGGCGGGGATTGGCGATCAGGTAACGTCCGCCGGGCCGCAACGCGCGGATACAGCGACCATAGGGTGCGCCGGCGACCATGCTCAGGATGATGTCGTAGGTCTGCCCGCCGGCGGTGAAGTCCGTTTGTCGATAGTCGACGAAGGCATCAGCGCCCAGGCGACGCAGAAACCCCTCCTTACGGCCATGATCGACCGCCGTAACGCGCGCGCCTGAGGACTTGGCGAGCTGCACCGCATGGGCGCCAATACTGCCGCCCGCACCATTGACCAGCACGTCGTCCCCCGGCTGAATGGTCGCGCGGCCGAGAAAATGCAGCGCGTTCAAACCGCCCAGCGGCACCGCGGCGGCCTCCGTAAAGTCCATCGTCGCCGGCATCGGAGCAACCGGACCACGGGCCGGCAGGGCCACATAGGCTGCATAAGTGCCCAGGCGTAGCCCGGTCCCGCCGTAGACCCGCTCACCAATCGAGAACCCTGTAACGGCCTTGCCGACCGCGGCGACCTCACCGGCGAAGTATCCGCCCAACACGCGCTGACGCGGGCGGCGCACCCCCAGCGCCAAACGCAGCGGCAACCAGAACCAGTTCACGGCGAAGCGAAAGCGGCGCAATTCGCAATCGGCCTTGGTGGCCTCGGCCGCGCGTACCCGCACCAGCACCTCGTCGTCGCCACACGCAGGCTTGGGCACATCCTCGACCCGCAGCACCTCTGGCGGGCCGTATTCGCTGTAGGTGATCGCCTTCATCACCTGATGCGTGCTGATCAAGATCGCTCTCCCGGTGATTCGATCGACGAGCGTCAACAGACAACGCACGACCGAGGTTGGGTTACCCGTCGCACAAGGCCGCCCGTGCCTGGCCAGTGGCGAGATCGATGTCCAGCAGCAACTCACAGTGCTCCGTGATGGTGTCGACCGGTGACGGATCATCGGCGCAGCTGCAGCCGGCGATGATGATGGCGTAGAAGATACCGAACTGCACCAGGATGTGGCCCTCATGCTCGCGGCTGCTGAGCAGGTGGACTGCGAGTGCGTCATCGGCCACCGCGCTCGTTTGCCGCAGGCCCTCTTGCAGGAGCGGTTGCAGCGCCGGATGGTCGGCACCGAGCGTTTGGATCTCGTCGATCAGCGTTGCGCGAAACATGGGGCGGTTCCAGGTTGCGGCCGATCGTGTCAAGGTCAGGCGCGTGTCTTTCATTCACCGCCCTCCATCTCCCGTCGCCGCATCGGCATCGCATCGATGCGCTCGAACAGCCGAGGCAGGTCTAAGCGCTGATCGCCGGTCTTGAGACCACCGTCTTTGCCGCGTGGGTCGGCGCGATGTCCAGCCATAGCCATCACGCGACGTTGCAGAGCGGGCCTTGATCAAGGTCGTCGACGTGATGTGCTCTCCTTCATCACCCGTCGGACCATCTTTCCGAATGCGCGTTCTTTTGTCCGGCGCTCGGCGAGACTCGCGGAGTTGAAGCTGTCCTCCGCCAGGAGCTTGCGCCAGCGGGCTACTCGCGCAGGGTCGAGTCGGCCATGCTCGACCGCATCCCGGACAGCGCAGCCGGGCTCGCCTTCGTGCTGGCAATTGCCAAACCGGCATTGAGCCGACAGGGCCTGAATGTCCTCGAAGGTATCGGCGATGCCGGACGCGGCATCTGTCAACTGCAGTTCCCGCATACCCGGTGTGTCGAGGACGAGGCAGCCGCCGGCGATTCGATGTAGCTCGCGACGCGTCGTCGTATGGCGCCCTCTCGCGTCGTCTTCGCGGATGGCCCGGGTCGCGATCGCATCGGTGCCGGCCAGGGCGTTGGTCAGGGTGGATTTCCCGACACCCGACGACCCAAGGAATGCGACCGTCCGGCCTGGCTTACACCAGGGCGACAGCACCTGCGCTGGTTCGTCCCCACGGGCGTCGAGCGCAACGACCGGCACCCGCTCCGAGATGGTGCGCGCCGCGTCGATCCAGGACTGCAGATCCGTCGCGAGATCGGCCTTGGTCAACACGATGACGGGTGGGATCTCCGCCTCGAAGGCCAGCGCGACATAGCGCTCCAGCCGGGCCAGGTTGAAATCCTGATTGCAGGAGGTGACAACGAAGGCCGTGTCGATATTCGCCGCGATCAGTTGCATCTGCCGGTTCGTGCCCGGCGCGCGGCGCTTGACCAGACTTTTCCGCGACAGGAGGCGGCTTGCCGGAGGCAGGGCGCGATCCAGCAGCAGCCAGTCACCTACGGTCGCGTCGGCGCGCGGCGGGAGGTGCTCGTCGATGTCGACGCCGACGATCTGCAGGCCGCTGCGGTGCACCGCGACGACGCGCACCGGGGGCGTTTCCGAGAGCGCCTCGACGCTGGCCTGTTGTGCGAAGAACGGGTCCCAGCCAAGCGTTTCGAGCGTCGCCGGATTGCCGCTGGCAGCCCCCGCAGTTGCGCTGCAGTGAGGGCGTTTGGAGTCGTCAGAGTCCATCACTGTTGGGCTTACCTGAACACGGGATCATTAAGCGCCTCGACGCAGCGGGACGGGCCTTGCAGCGGCGTTGTCTCATGACCGTTCAACGGCTGTGCCAGCCAGCCTCGGACGCGGTGAAGGTCGCGATGAAAAGGTCGATGATGTCCTCTTCTCGGCCGTTGGCGCCTGTCGAAAACTCCATGGTGTCTTCTCCGTTGAAAAGGATCGCGAACGCCGGCCCGATCGCTTGACCGACGCAGAGCAAGCCGCATTGCACAGCAGCGGCTTGACATTGCCCCGAAACCCTGGACCAGGCGCGGGATTATTCAGTAAACGCTAATATCCCGTATGTAATTGTATTACCAAAAAAAGTCGGTCGGTCAAAATTCAACCAATCGAGCAGAATCGTCACAAATCCTTGCGCTAGAGAGTGCAGCTTCGGTTCATCCACAGACTTATCCCCAGCTTCTGTGGATGTCTCGGATTTTATGCCAAACCGTAACCGCTTGGGCAAGCGCAAGCCGGATAGGTCTGGACAGAGAGTGGCGGAAGTCGCTGTTTGGTGCAAAGCAGCAATCCGGCGATTCCAACAAGCGCTTGGTTGTCCAAACGCTGTCCGGTGGCGGCATGGATCTGACGAACGGCGTAGGCGTCGGACTGTCTTCGGTTGTGGCGAACGGTATCCCGCACCCCTACCCTATACCCCATCCTCAACGCCTTAAACACCGCCTCCACAGGATCGGCGTAGAAAGAGGTCTGGAACTCGGCGAACAACTCGCCGGGGATACTACAGCTGCTCGTCATCGTTGTTCTCGAGGGTTTCCGCCGTTGGGGTCGGTTGACGACAAGGTGCAGATCGGCACCCTGAACCGGCGGCCATCGCCGGCAAGCGCCTCAAGATCGAAACCGTCGGTAGCCCGCGGTGAGATCGGGCGCCACGACCTAACTCCGTCTCAAAAAGGGTGGCTTTCGAGAGAAATGGTTTGATCGAGGGACGTCATTCGCTCAGGCCGACATAGGTGACCGCTCGACGCGCGTTGCGGTCACCCACGACCCGGAGTCCAGGCAGGCGCGTGCTTACGACCCAGAGCGAACAAGAGCGAAATCGCCGCGATGCCTTGCTAGCGTGCGACACGCTCGACCCGTCTCCGCTAGTCGGAACCCGCCCGCTCTCGCTCATCGAACTAAGCATCGGGGGCTGGCCAACTTCACTATGCCTGCGCCGCCGCTGAACCTAGGTCTCTGATACCTATTGTATTTTCCTTTATGCACACTACTTGGGATGGCTCGATTGGCCACGGAGCCACGTCAAGAGCCGCCGGCATGGGCAACGCCAAGACTAGTCCCTTTCGCCAATCCAAAGAACTTCTCAAAATATTCCCTGTTTTTTCCCAGATCCTTCCCGGAAACGTTCCGAAAAAGATACCTGGAGATGCAGTAGATAGTTATTTTTTCTAGTAAATACCCTGCTAGCATCTTAGCTGTGGTCAGGCCAGAAGAGGCTAAGGAGATGGTGGGAAACGAAATTTATGACAGTTCCTTGACAGGCCTGACAAGGCACTGTGAGGAGCGAAGCCGCCAACGAGGTTTCACGAACAGTGATATTGCACTGGTCTGCCTGTATGGAACGCCGGTCGCGGACGGCTATCTGGTCACCCGTGAGGATCTGCCCGAGATGCTTGAATCATCCATCGGACGTCCCCGTGCTGAGCGGCTTCTCGGTGCAGTTGTCATTGAACAGACAGGCAAACTTGTAACCATCTTTCGTTCCAATAAAACTTGGCGACGTCAAGCCACCGGCCGAGATAAGGGCGGTCGACGTAACCTTAAAGCCTATTGGAATGACCTAAAGAGGAATGCTGCATGAGCGAGAGCAATAAGAGCGAAGCACTTTCTTCTTCTCAAGATGAACGCGACGAAAAGCGGGAGGAAAGGGAAAGGCTAAAACGCTATGGCCGACACATACTCGAAATTGGCAAGAGGAAGAGCCCGGCGCAAGCGCGGAACGTTAACAAAGTTACGGTAAGAGATCGAGAGAGATTAGCCCGTAATATTGGGCTTCAAATGGAAAGACTAAAGGTGGACCGAAAAGCTCTATCCAAAACAAAAACTTGCAAGGATGCAGGAATAACGCCGCAAGAACTCTATCGCTTAGTGATTCCTTCTGATGAAGGAATCGTTCGCGCAGACAGATTGCGCGCGGACATTCGAAAATATCAGCCCGTTATCTTAGGTATTGCCGAGGTCACGAAAATGGATCCAGACATACTCGCCCATCGCGTCGCTACCGGAACATCCATCCATCCTGTTAACAGCCTAAATCAAGATGGCCTGCAACAGATCATCCACACGCTCTACGAGATTACAGACAAAATCGACACTAAGTTCGAGCTCTCAGAGCGTTTCTCAAAATTGTCCGCAAGAAAGCGCATGCTTTCCCAAGAGGAACCGTTTGCGTGCTGGCCCAATGGAACGTGTTTTCGCGCGGAGAATGGAGAGAAAGATCCGTTTCAATTTAATTACTGGCGAATTAGCGAAGACGATATCGGGGTTTGGAATGAAGACCTGATGGTCGAGGATACGTCGCTACATCACTTTGTACGCTACATACCGCATTTGCTCTTGGGTGTTTATGCCAACTTTGATTCTGACTGGGCCATATCCGAGAAAGATATCCAGAATGGGGATGTGAAAGGATTGTTTGGGGCGACGCTCAGCCAGCACAAACATGCAAACACCATTCAGCAATCCAATCGTGAACGCCTGGCGGGATTTGTTGGCGATCCGTCAGTGCAACGGATTTCATGGGACAATGAGCGACTCATGATCAACGATCTTCCAGAGGAAGAGTATATTTCGATAAATCAGCAGCATATGATGGCGTATTTTAAAGAGGTCGGTCTTCAGCCTGATTGGGGGCGGAATCAGGGGGAAGTCGTGTGTGAGCATGCTGTATGGCTGTGCCTGTATCCGTCCTGGCAGTCCGAAGGTGGGAGGGTCACCAACCTGATTCCGGTGATTGTAGGAAACTATGGCGGTGCCGGTGCGAACGGTGAGCTCGTTGTAGCGGAGGCCGAAGCCGTGATCTCCGAGAGCTTTGTGAGGCAGACGCTACTGGGAGGGAAGACAATTCTGGAGAGGCTGGAGGAGATTCTATGGGTCTCTGACAGCAGGGCCGTACCCGAGGTGATTTCAGAGCTTGAGCGAACAGCCTTGTTTATCGAAGAGCATCCATTGCTGAAGCGATATCGAAAGTTGGATATGGGCATGAAGTATATCGCCGATTGGGGTAACGCTTTAGATGAACATAATGTTTGAGGGGCGCAATATGGCAACGACGAAGAAGACTATTGCTTTGGCGCTAGAGCGCGCCGGCTATCACGTGGCCGCTAGGACCTCCGGTTATGTGCGCATGGTCGGAGAAACGGGTGCTGGTAGTCTTTATGTAAAAGAGAACTACATCAGCGCCACGGGTGCCTTGCGGGAGGTTGAACACATTATTGCAAGAACATCCTCGGATTCAAAAGGCAACCCGGAGTGGAGATCTGAGAGAATAGTATCTGTGTTAGCTGCGCTAGGCGCGAGGACAGAGAGTAGAGGCGAAAGCCATACAGTAGACCTAGAAACCAGACACGAACGCAAGCCGATATTTGCCTCGAATAAGGAAAAAAAACGAGAGTTTAGCGCAGATTGCCGATGGGGGAGACCGGGGGTATATTTGGCGTTCCCAACGTCAGCAGAACTTAAGCCGATTTATGCCGGATACAAAACGAAAGTCAACGACCAGCACACAAAAATAGGAATCGCGCGTGATTGCTTTGAGGCACGTAAACGGTCGTATGTCGGTACCTTCGACGGCGAAGTAGAGTTCTGGCCTATCGCCGAGGTAAACAAAGAGAGCCTCAAGTCCGTGGAGGATAGGATTCTCGCGAGAGTCTCGCGGAGATACGGAAAGGTAGGAAGGGCGCGGGAGTGGTTTAATACAACGGATAGAAAAGAGATTCGGGCAATGATACTGGCGCTGCTCCAGGGGGCGCTCTAGCACAAGATCAGCCGCATTCTTGAGCCGAACGGCGATGCGTTTTAATGCCTGGCTGAACTCGGTCACACGCGAGCGTTGGCTAAGCGCGAGGATGCAGAAAACGGTGTTGTAATGAATGCCCACGTGCGCAGCCGTCGAGCCGACGGACGCTTGGCCCTCGACGCCGCCTTGGAAAAGTTCGAAGTAGGCCATCATGCGGTACCGATCGGCGAGGGCTTTTTGTGTTTGTGCGGCATGACGAACGTTCGGTTCGATCTCGTAACCCGTTCTGGCCGTGCAGAGTCGCAAACGGGGCTGAATGCGTCGGGCCGCAATGCGTCCAATTCAGTCACGCAACGCGGAGGATTGGTCAGCAACAAACAGGATCTACCCGACACCGCCCCGGTCTGCTTGACCATCATGACCAGTGTCGATCACCGGGCGGTCCGCGCCCCGGCAATCTACCCATTCAAGGGAGTGCAGAAGAGCGTAAGCCGCAAAGGATGCCATCCCGAATCGACAACCCGAGACCCTGACCGGATACTGCGAGACTTAGGCATTCCACCCGCCGACCAGGTCCACCAAAGCGACGCCACCGAACGCGTAAGCGGGATCGCGGGCGCTGGCGTAGGACGACGTCCGGTGGTTTCTGCGCAGCGGAGAACGCGATCATGACGTCGGACATCGAGATCAGAAACGAGACCAGCGACGATATCGCCGCGATCGCCGCGGTGACGATCGCGGCGTTTCGCGACCTGGAGATCAGCAACCAGACCGAACACGTCATCATCGACGCGCTCCGTGCCGCCGAGGCCCTCGCCCTCTCGCTCGTCGCGGTGGTCGATGGCCGTGTCGTCGGCCACATCGCGTTCTCGCCCGTCACCCTGTCCGACGGCACACGGGATTGGTACGGACTCGGCCCGGTGTCGGTCTTGCCGCAGGTGCAGCGCCGAGGGATCGGTCAAGCCCTGGTGCGCGAAGGCTTGTCGCGGCTCAGGCGCATGCAGGCGCGCGGCTGCTGCCTGGTGGGGCACCCGGAGTACTACCGAAGGTTCGGGTTCGAGAACTGCCCGCAGCTCGTCCTCGAGGGCGTCCCGCCGGAGGTCTTCTTCGCCGTGTCCTTCGACGGGACGCTGCCGCGGGGTACTGTCGCGTTCCGCGAAGGATTCGGCGCGGTCGGTCCGTCGTCGTGCGCGAACGAGGTGTGACTGCGGGGCGAGACGCGCATGGCGCGGATCGAAGGGGACCCGGCCTGCAGTGACCGCATCGGGCAGTCGGGTGGTCCCTCGCGCGCAGATCAGCGCTTGCGCGCAAAGGTCAGTCCGTCGTCGATCGGCACCAGACTCAGGGTCACGCGCGGGTCCCTCACCAGTCGGTCGTTGAGCGCGCGGATCGCCCGGGCATCCGCGTCCCGGACATCGGGATCGGCCACGCGGCCGTCCCGGAGCGTGTTGTCGAACAGGATGAGGCCACCGGGGCGCACCAGCGTCAGGCAGCGATCGAAGTACCGGTTGTAGTTGCTCTTGTCGGCGTCGATGAAGGCCGCCTCCGCTCGGATGAAGCGGTGCGGACGTCGAGGTCGGCACACGTTCGCAGGCCCCCGAGACGTCCCGTCCCTTCGCCTACTCGCGCAAGACGTCACCCACCACACTTAGAGCATTGTCGATGAGTTGAATCGAAAAGATAGATTTTTACCGGCATCCGTTCGCCCCCAGGATCTCGTTGAACCCAATCACAGGGCTCAGGCCCGGGAGGCATCGATGTCGTCAGCACTCACGCTTGTCACTGCCGCGGCGGTTGCCGCGCCGGTTGTCTTATGGTCGGCCGGGGCGATACCGAGCCGGATCGGGAACCGCTCGGGGCCGCGGATGGCGCGTCTCGCGAACGTCCTGGCTTGGACGGCCTTCGCGCTGGCCTTGGCGGTGCTGTCGGGGCACGGCTTCGGGCCGACCCAGTCCCTGACCCTGCTGTCGATCGACCTGCCGTTCGACATCGGCGCCTTCGCCGTGAGCGTCTATGTGAACGCCGTCACCGTGATCATGCTCACGCTGGTCTCCTTCGTCGGCGCGCTGGTCTCGACCTATGCGCGAAACTACATGAGCGGCGACCCCGCCGAGGGGCACTTCCACAAGTGGTTGCTGCTGACCCTGGCCTCCATCCTGACGCTCATCGTCTCGGGCAACCTGCTCATGTTCGTACTCGCCTGGATTGCGACGAGCCTGAGCCTGCACCGACTCCTGCTGTTCTATCCGGAGCGCCCCGCTGCCGTGATGGCCGCGCACAAGAAGTTCGTGTTCAGCCGAATCGGTGACGCAAGCCTGCTGATCGGGGTTCTTTTGATCGGCGCAACCCTGCACACGCTGGACTTTGCCGGCGTCTATATGGCCATGGAGGGCTTCGAGGGTCCGCTACCGGCAACGCTCCAGGCCGCGGCGTGGTTGATCGTGCTGAGCGCGGCGCTCAAGTGCGCGCAGTTCCCTTTCCACGGCTGGCTCCTGCAGGTGATGGAGGCACCGACACCGGTCTCGGCCTTGCTGCACGCGGGTATCGTCAACGCCGGTGCCTTTCTGGTGATTCGAATGGCTCCGATCATGTCCTTGTCCGGTTCGGCGATGGATGCCCTGGCCGTGGTCGGCCTGGTGACGCTCACCGTCGCGTCGCTGGTGATGATGACGCAGACCAGCATCAAGGTGTCGCTGGCCTGGTCGACCTCGGCTCAGATGGGGTTCATGTTGCTGGAGGCGGGTCTCGGACTCTACAGCCTGGCGCTGCTGCACCTAGTCGCCCATTCGCTGTACAAGGCGCACGCCTTTCTTGCCTCGGGCAGCAGCGTGGACGGTTTCCGCGCGGCGACCCCGAAGTTCCGGGACGGGGGCCCGCAGCCCTGGCATTGGTTGGTGGCCTTCCAAGGCGCGATCCTGATGGCCATCGTCGCAGGATTTGCGTTCGGGGTGGATCCGGTTCACCAACCGGCACTGATCGTCACCGGCGCCATCATCTCGGTGGCGGTCGCGCAACTGCTGCTCCAAGCCTTGCAGTTGGAAGACAACGCCGCTCTGCTCCTGCGGGCGAGCGCAATCGGCGCGCTGGTCTGCTTCGGGTATTTCGGTCTGCACGCGGCTTTCGAGCACGCCGTCGCGGACAGCATGCGCGCGGTGGCGCCGTCCGGCGGCACCTTCGACCTCATCCTGAGCATCGCCATCGTCGCCGTGTTTATCGGACTGATCCTGTTGCAGCATCTGTTCATGCGCGTGGCGCCGCCGCTGCGTCAAGCCATCCAGGTGCATCTCTACAACGGACTCTACGTCGATGTGTTGGTGACCCGCTTGATCACGCGTCTGTGGCCGCTGCGCCCGGCGCCCGCCGTTTCATAAGGGGGACGAAGCCATGAACCTGAAGGATCTCGACACGCTCCGAGAGACGCCGGCCACTGCGATCACCCCGACGACCGATCGAGCACCCGCGGCCAAGTGGTCCAGCGCGGCCGGGGACGCTGTCCTCGCCAAACAGATCGCGGCAGCCTGCGAGCGCATCGCACCACTCTGGCCGCTGGATCGCTTCGTGGCGGTCAACCCCTTCCACGGACTGCGCGATGCGCCGTTCCAAGAGGCTGCCGCCATCATGCGGCGGGTGGCGGGCGCCCAGATGTACATGCCGCGGGCCTATTATCGAGAGCAGATCGCCGACGGCCGGATCACGGCGGATGATCTGCGCGGGGCCGCCGAGCTATGCGGAAGCGGGCTCGACCCCGCCGCGCTCCAACGCGCCGTCGATGTCGAGCCCCGACCGGCCGGACGCGTTCCGCTGCTGACCGCGGTGCTCGACGAGATGGACGCCGACGACTGGTCGAGCTTCGTCGTCGACCGCATCAGCCATCACTGCGCGGCCTTCTTCGACATGGGTCAGGCCACCTGGAAGCAACCCTGGCAGGGTCTGTCGCTGTACGCCTCCTGGCGGCGCTTCGCGGCGCTCGATTTCAGCGCCACCATGATGGGGCAAGGCGGCATGCGGGCTCGGGTGAAGGCGCTGCCGGACGCGCCGCGCGACTGCATTCGCTCGGCGCTGAACCGTCTGGGCATCCCCTCCGCCGCCGCGCTCGACTATATGCACGCGGCCCTGATGGACATCGGCGGCTGGGCCGCCTGGACCCGTTTGCTGCGTTGGCAGGCGGAGCTCGCCGGCGGCAGCGACGACACCATCGAGGAGCTGCTCGCGATCCGCCTCGCCTGGGACGTGCTGGTCTACGAGCACAAGACCAGCCCGGAGCTACGCCAGCGCTGGCGCCGGGTCTGCGCGGATCTGGGCAAACTCGGGACGTCGAAAGGGGGCCCCGCGACCGCCGCCGCGACCGCCTCCGAGGACGCAGGCGATCGCGAGATCGACCAGGTGCTCCTGAGCGCGGCGGAGCTGGCCTATCAGCGTGGTCTGATCGGGCAGTTGCGTACGGCGGCGAACGGCGACACGGCGTTCCGCCCCGCGGTCCAGGCCGCCTTCTGCATCGACGTGCGCTCCGAGGTGGTGCGCCGCGCCTTCGAGACCGTCTGCCCACAGGCGCGCACGCTCGGTTTTGCCGGCTTCTTCGGCGTGCCGATCGAGCATGTCCCGCTCGGCGCCGTCACCGCGCGAACGCATGTGCCTGTCCTGCTCACGCCGTCCTACCGGGTCTGCTCCGAGATCCACGGCGCCGATCCCGAGGAGGCCGATCGTGCCCTGGCCACCCAGCGCCGCCGGTTCGGGATCAGCAAGTCCTGGAAGGCATTCAAGATGGGCGCCTCCTCATGCTTCTCGTTCGTCGAATCGGCGGGCATCTGGCTCTACGCGCCTAAACTGATCGGCGACACCCTGGGCTGGAGCCGGCCCGTCCCGGCCCCCGACGATCTGCGCCTGGATGCGACCGAGGCGTCTCGGGTCGGCCCGACGCTGGACGCACCGTCGCATGCACACGCCCATCACCACGCCGGCGCGTGCGGCGCGAAAGGTCTACTCGACGGCACGACCGCGGGCATCCCGCAGGCGGATCGTGTCGCGCTCGCCGAAGGGATTCTCCGCGCCATGTCGCTCACCGACGGCTTCGCCCGCTTGGTGCTGCTGGTCGGTCACGGCAGCACCTCGGTGAACAACCCGCACGCCGCCGGGCTCGACTGCGGCGCCTGCGCGGGTCAAACGGGCGAGGCCAGCGCCCGTGTCGTCGCCGCGATCTTGAACGACCCGGCGGTGCGCCGGGGTTTGCTCGAGCGTGGTCTGGATGTCCCCGCGGACACCTGGTTCCTGCCCGGTCTACACGACACCACGGTCGACGACGTTCACCTGTTCGACACCGATGTGCTTCCCGCGGGTTACGCCGAGGAGTTGGCCGAGCTGAGGAGCTGGCTCAAGCAGGCCGGCGAGCTGACGCGCCTGCAACGGGCCACCTTGCTGGGGCTCGGCGGCCGCCGCCGGCAAAGCCTCGAGGCCAGCATCCGCCAGCGCAGCCGAGATTGGTCGCAGGTTCGCCCCGAGTGGGGCCTGGCCGGCAACGCCGCCTTCATCGCCGCACCGCGCACACGCACACACGGCCTTGATCTCGGCGGTCGGACCTTCCTGCACGACTATGACTGGCGCGCCGATGCCGGCTTCAAAACCCTGGAGCTGATCATGACCGCACCGATGGTGGTCGCGACCTGGATCAACCTTCAATACTACGGCTCCACGGTCGACAACCGGCGCTTCGGCAGCGGCAACAAGGTCCTGCACAACGTAGTCGGAGGTGCCATCGGCGTGCTCGAAGGCAACGCCGGAGACCTGCGCGTCGGGCTGCCCATGCAGTCATTGCACGACGGCCGACGCTGGATCCACGAACCGCTGCGTCTCAGCGTCTTCCTGCAGGCACCCCAAACGCCGATCGACGAGATCATCGCCCGCAACGACTTGGTGCGTCAGCTTCTGGACAACGGCTGGCTGCATCTCTTCCGGATGGAGGATCGGGACGGCGGCATCCAGCGGCGCTTGCCGGGGCAAGGCTGGGTGATCTGCGGAGCGGACGAAGGCGAGGCCATCGACGCCTGAAGCGAGCAAGGCAACGGTGCGAGAGCGTTCCGGCAGGATGCCGGAACGGTGTCTCTCGGCCGGATCGGCCGGGCCATGTGCGACGCGAGCCCATGGCGGCCATCTGCCGCGTAAAGCGGTTGACTGCGGAGACGATCCCGACGACGAGATCCGTGATTCCGACGCTCCGGGCCTCCGGGCCCTACTCGTTCATCGCCCTGACCGACGCCTTGCCGGTTGCGTTCGGCAGCGTCGGCGGCGCGACCGTCAGTGCATCGATCTCGGCCTGATCGAGCTGATCCTTGCCGCCGCCGCAGGCCATGATCTGCGCCTGGACGTCGCCCTTGATCTTGCGGCTGTGCTTGGCCTTCCAGTCTGTGCCGCCCTCGGCGACGCGAGTGCGCTTGGGGTCGAAGTGGAAGTCGACCTTTTTCTTGGACTGCGGGCCCCAGTAGTTGACCTTGCCCAGATCGTAGAACTTGCGCTCGAAGCCGGCCTTGAGGAACGCCTTCAGACAGCCGAGCAGATAACGCCGCCGCTCGCCGCTGCCCGCCCAGGGGTAGGAAAAGAGCGCCTTGTGCATGTAGAAGCGGCGATAGTTGTGCATGACGCGGTCGAGCAGCTCGGCGCGATCCATGGCGGCCGGCTTGATGATGGGCGTGACGAAGTTGTACTTCTCGTAGTCGAAGATCTCGACCTTGTCGCCCAGCTCGCGGAAGAGATCCGTGAACGGCCAGGGGGTGTACATGGCCCAGTTGGCGAGGTCCGGCTTCCAGTCGCGCGCCATCTGGTAGGTCTCTTCGAGCGTCTCGGCGGTCTCGTTCTCGAGCCCGACGATGAACTGTGCCTCGGTGAGGATGCCGGCATCGCGCAGCAGGCCGATCGCCCGCTTGTTGTCGGCGACCGTGGTCTCCTTGTTGAAGCGGTCGAGCTTCAATTGCGCCGCGGCCTCGGTGCCGAGCGAGACATGGATCAGGCCGGCCTTGCGATAGAGCGGCAGCACGTCCTCGTCGCGCAGGATGTCGGTGACGCGGGTATTGATGCCCCAGAGGATCCCGAGATTGCGCGCGATCAGCTCCTCGCAGAAGGCGATGAACTTCTTGCGATTGATGGTCGGCTCCTCGTCGGCGAGGATGAAGAAGCCGACGTCGTGGTCGCGCATCAGGGTCTCGATCTCGTCGACCACCTTCTTCGGATCGCGGATGCGGTAGTCACGCCAGAACTTCCACTGTGAGCAGAAGGAGCAGGTGTAGGGACAACCGCGCGCCATGTTCGGGATGGCGACGCGCTTGTTGAGCGGGATGTAGTTGTACTTATCCCATTCAAGCACACTCCAATCCGGGGTGATGGCATCCAGGTCCTTCACGGTCGGCGCGGCCGGGGTGGCGATGATCTTGCCGTCGACGGCGTAGGCGATGCCCTTGACCTTGCCGCGCTCCTCCGGCCAGCGGCCTTCGGCGATGGTGCGGACCAGATCGACGATGATCTCCTCGCCCTCGCCACGCACGATGGCGTCGATCCAGGGCGCCTCGCCGAGCACCTGCTGATACATGAAGGTGGCATGCACGCCGCCGAGGACGGTCACGATTTTCGGATCAACCTCCTTGACGATCTCGAGCAGACGCTGGGCCTTGTAGATGGAGGGGGTGATGGCCGTGCAGCCGACGATGTCCGGGGCATAGGAGGCAACGGCCTCGCGCACCTGCTCCTCGGACAGGTCGTTGGTCATGGCATCGACGAAGCGCACCTGCGTGTAACCGGCGGTCTTGAGCGCACCGGTGAGATAGGCCACCCAGGCCGGCGGCCAATTGCCGGCGATCTCGGCGCCGCCCGAGTGGTAGTTTGGGTGGATGAAGAGAATGCGCATGCGTGAAGCCCCCGGCCTATGGTGAGTGTCAATGAAGGTTGACAGTCGGGTGATTTGTCGTCCTTGACACAGGTCAAATCCGCCCGGGCGACTCGGAATTGCGGGTCTTCTGCGCGCGAGCGCATGCGACGGGATCTGACCTAGGTCAAGGACGATCCTCTCGATGCAGGGAGAATGCCGGGGCATTCAAACGGAGGATTGACAGTGACCGACTCGATCGCGACCTACATGACCGACGACCACCAGCGCTGTGATCATCTGCTTGCCGCGTGCGAGCGGGCCGTCTCGGGCGGCGATTGGAATCGACTCGCCGCGCAAACAACCGATTTCTCGAAGGCCCTGATCGGCCATTTCGACATGGAGGAGCAGATCCTCTTTCCGGAGTTGGTCGCCGTCATGCCCTGGGCAAGCGGACCGACCGGTATGATGACGATGGAACACGGACAGATGCGTGCCCTGGTGGAGCAGCTCGATGAGGCGGTCCACGCCCAGGATGCCGACGCCTGTCTCGGCATCCTCGAGACGCTCCATCTGGTGACCCAGCAGCACAACGCGAAGGAAGAGGGCATCCTCTATCCGATGGCCGAGGAGAGTCTGGGCGACCAGACACCGGACATCCTGAACCGGCTGCAGGCGGGCTAGACGATGGACAGAACACTCGATGTCAGCGCTCTTCCCGCTCCGGAGCCGATGGAGCGGATCCTCGATGCACTCGCCGACCTGCCGCCCGGCGATCGCCTGTGCGTACTTCATCGTCGCGAGCCCTATCCGCTCTACGACATGCTGCGACGGATGGGTTACCGCTGGGAGATCAGCTCCGAGGACGATCGCTATCGCATCCTCATCTCACCCGTGCCGAAGCAACAACGTCCGATCAGTCGAATCCGGCAACAGGGCGTGAGCCGTTTTTAAACCGCGCGCGTTGGGCCATGCGATGTTCAGTGCTCGGATTCTGGGTTCGTCCCTGCCGACCGGCGTCGGAGCTGCGCGGTTTAAAAAGAGTAAATTATTCATTTTTTTGAACCGCGTCGCGCCGAGCGCTGCCAGAGTCCTCGACGCTAAACCCAAACGAGAAAGCGACCACACGCACTCCAAACGCGGCTCAAAAAAATAATGGATACCGGCGGACTCTCACTCGATCAGGCCCCGCCGATCGACATCCCCGCACGCTTCTTTCTGACCGCGCCGCTGTTTGCGATCGCCGCCGGGCTGCTCTTGGCTTGGGAGGGACCGACCCTCTTGGTCTCGCGCTGGATGCCCGGCGCTCTCGCCGCGACCCACCTGATCGCGATCGGCTATCTCGGATCGATCATGTGCGGTGCGCTGCTTCAGATGTTGCCCGTCGTCGCGGGCGCACCGGTCCCCGGGGTGCGATTGGTCGGCACGGCCACGCATCTCCTGCTCACCGTCGGCGCCGCCGGACTAGCTTGGGGGCTGGGGGGAGGCGGTCCGACCCTGATCTGGATCGGCGCCGGGGCCTCTGCGCTGGGATTCCTGGTCTTCGTCGTCCCGGTCGCCATCGCACTGATGCGGGCGCGCGGTGCCCCGGGAACCTTGCTGGCGCTGCGCACGGCCGCCTTGGCCTTGGCGGTCACGGTCGCCTTGGGGTTGCTGCTGGTCGCCGTCCTGCAAGGGTGGCTCCGGGTTGCGCATCACACCCCCTGGGTCGATTCACATGTCGCCTGGGGGTTGATGGGCTGGGTCGGGCTGCTGGTGGTCGGCGTGGCCATCCAGGTGCTGCCGATGTTCTATGTCACCCCGGCCTATCCGGCGCCCATGCGGCGTTGGTTCGCGCCGGCCGTCCTGGTTGGGATCGGTGCAGCAAGCACGGCTTGGATCATGGGGGATGAGCTCGTCGGGCGGGCCGTCATCGGCGGAGTCGCGCTGGGGTTCGTCGGCTTTGCGCTTGTCACCCTGAGCTCGATCAGCCGTCGCGAGCGACCCCGGATGGATCCGACATTGCTGCACTGGTGGGCGGCCATGCTGAGCCTCTGCTGCGCAGCGCTCGCGTGGGTCTTCGCGGCGCCGCCGACCCTCGTCGGCGTGCTCCTGTTGGTGGGACTCGGGGTCGGACTGCCGGCCGGCATGCTCTTTAAGATCTTGCCGTTCCTGACCTGGTTTCACCTCCAGCATCGCCAACTCTCGAGCGGACGGTTCGACCTGCGCATACCGCATATGGGCAGCCTGCTGTCGATACGGTGGGCACGGATCCAGTTTGGCCTGCATCTCGCCGCGCTGATGCTGCTCGCGGGCAGCCTGTGGGTTCCGGTGCTGGCCCGCCCGGCAGGCATCGCGCTCGCGCTCTCCTCGATCCTGTTGCTCGTATTGTTGATCGGCGTCGCTCGCACCTATCGACGGGGCGCTGTCCTGCTCCGGCCGGCACCCTCGAGAGTCGAACCGCAATCCTGAATCGTCCCGATCCGACTGCGCAGACCGCTCACCGAGCGCCAACCTCGGAAACCCCGTCGTCGGCGCCCAGCCGGGGTTCGCAAGCACGCCCCGGCGACTTGTTTCGGTCGTTTTGACCCGTTCCCGACGGCCGCTCAGTGCTCGCCCTTCGTGCGAAGTAGACCAGCCAATCGATTGCCTTGTTTTTGCGGGCCGCCGCGCGGGAAAAGCTGGTGCAGATAGCGGTTGCTCCCTTTCTCGCTGCCCCAGATCTTGCGGAAATGAGCGATCATATCGCGCACCGTCGCCTGGGTGCCGCGTTTGACATAGCTCGCCCGCAGGAAGCGGATGACCTCCCAGTGCTCGGCATTCAGCGCGAGCCCGTCATGCGCCGCCAGGGCGCGGGCAAACTCCTCCGACCAATCCGACGGATCCACGAGGTAACCTTCGCTGTCGGTGAGGATCGTACGCTCACCGACCTGGATGCTGCGGGTGGTCATGCCCGGGTAGGCGTTGCTGCCGGAGGGAAACTCGCCCGGCAGACCCTTCGAGTTGCGCTCGGATTGGGTGATCGACCACAGCTCGATCGGGATCTCGCCGTCGAGGCGCCCGTCGAAACGCTCCACCCCGGATACCAGCACCTTGCCGCTGGTCGGCGGCAGGTCGAAGTGCGCCACGCCCGCGCGGTCGGTGAAGACGGGCGCCGTCTCGGAGCCGTCCGCATCCAGCTTGAGGACCACGGGCGTGCGTTTCAGCGGCTCATTCGTGACCTTCATGGACACCTTTACGTCAATCATGGTCTCGTCTCCAACTCCATCGATCTTGATCCATATCATTAAATTAGCCTCTACTGGACCCCGAGACAAACGAATCCTTTCGGCGTTAGATATCGATGTTTTCGATTCGAGAACCGGCTTCATGGCGGTATGCTTCGTCTGAACCCGCAACCTCGAGGACGCGGGAACCTCAAACCTTATCCACGAAGGAGCATCAACCAAAGACATGGTCAATCACCTAAACCGCGTTCGCTCCGACGATGATGGATCGAGACAACGCTCACCCAAGACGCATCGTGCCCCAGCCATGATGGACGCGGTTTATGGATATTGACCAGGTCAGAACCTTCTTGGCGGTCGCCGCGCACGGGAGTTTCCAGGAGGCCGCCAACCGCGTGCACGTCACCCAATCCACGGTCAGCGCGCGCATTCAGGGTCTCGAGCGTTACCTGAACGCCCGGCTGTTCGTGCGCAACCGCTCGGGCGCGACACTCACGCCCGCGGGTCGGCGCTTTCTTCGGCATGCGAAGACGCTGGTGTTGACGCTCGAGCAGGCCCGCCACGACGTCGGTCTACCCAGCCGCTTTCGGGCCAGCATCACGATCGGCGCGCGTATCGCTCTTTGGGACGGCTTCCTACCGCTGTGGGCCGGGCGGATGCGCGAGCAGGCACCGGATGTCTCGATCAGCAGCGAGATCGGTTTCGAGGACGATCTGATGCGGCGCATCGTCGAAGGCACGCTGGACCTCGCCTTGATGTACACGCCGCAGCACAGCGCCGGCCTTCAGGTGGAGCACTTGTTCGACGAGACACTGGTCCTGGTGACCAGCGATCCGCAGCGAACGGAGCTCGACGACGGCTATGTCTACGTGAACTGGGGGCCGACCTTCTATGCCCAGCACAGCAAGGTTTACCCGAATCTGGAACGGCCGGCCCAGATGGCCAACATCGGCTGGCTCGGTCTGCAGTTGATCTTGACCAACGGGGGAACCTGCTTCGTCCCCGAGCGCGTCGCCGCACCCTACGTGCGTGCGGGCTGCCTGCACGTGGCACCCGAAAGCCCGCGGTTTCTGCTGCCGGCCTACGTGGTCTATCCGTTGGAGAGCGAGTCGCCCGTGCTCGATGCGGCGCTGTCGACCCTGCATACGGTCATCGCGGAACGATCGCCCGCCGACGGCGGCACGCCGACGGAAAAGGAGTTGTTCGAGACCGCACAGCTTGCCCCGGGGGCAGAGGAACTGGAGCGGATCCAGGCGCTTCACGACCATGAGCCCGCGCCGGTCTGCCGCACTTGATCTCCGTCAAGGGATCGGAGTCCCCTTACGCTATGCTGAAAAGCGAGCTTGGTTTTGATCCGGATGATAAAAAAGGGGTCGTCGGCAACCCGAGCGCATCCGCGAAGACACCGACCCCGCCGAAGCCTTGGAGGCCCCGCATGAGATTTCCGATCCTGACCGGTCTAGTGCTGATGTCCACGGGGCTCGCTGTCGCCGATCCGACCCCGTCGACCGATTCGACCGAGATCGGCTTTGCAGAGGTCCGGACGTTGGGAACGCTGAACGGCCAGGCGCTCGCCTGTCGGCAGTTCGATACGTCCAGCAATGCAAAGGCATTGATGATCGGTCATGCACCCAAGACCCGCCGCTACGGAACCCTCTTCGAGACGGCGACCAACGCCGCCTTCCTCGCGGCGACCAAGGACGGTACGCCCTGCCCGACCGAGGCCGATTTGGCGGCGCGATTGGCGAAATCGGCGGCAGCACTGAAGGCGGTTTTCCCCGAACACGCGAATCCGGAGCAAGCGAGCCCGGAAGCGTCTGCGCCGCAACCGCCCGGCGCCGAGACGTCCCTGCCGAACGACGAGACCGGATCATGACGATTCCCGTCGTCGCGCCGCTGGTTGCAGCACTACTTCTGGCCGCCGGGATAGCCACGGGATCGATCGAAGCCGCCGAAGCGCCCGCCGATGACGAGTCCCCGCCGAGCGGGCGCTATCTCCTGATGGACGCCAATGGACGTGCCGTCACCAACGCCGATTTCCCCGGCCAATTCCAGCTCATCGCCTTCGGCTACACCTACTGTCCGGACATCTGCCCGACCACCCTGGTCGAGGCCGCGGCAATACTGAAGCAGTTGGGCGATCGCGCGGATCGCGTCCAGCCGATCTTCATCACGGTCGATCCGCAGCGCGATACCCCGCAGGTGCTGGCGACCTATACGGCCTACTTTCACCCGCGCATCATCGGCCTCACCGGCTCGGCGTCGCTCATCGCGCGCGCCGCCCAAAACTTCAACGCCCGTTACGAGAAGGTCACCGAGCCTGGAGCACCGCCTGATCGCTACCACGTCGACCACAGCGCGGGGATGTATCTCCTCGGCCCCGACGGAAGCTATATTCGTAAGTTCGGTTACTCGACACCGGCGGTGGAGATCGCCGAGCGGATCGAGGCACTCTTGTCCGAGACGCCCGAGTCAGAGATGACCCAGCGCCTTTTGCCTCCGGGCTGAAGCGCACGTTTCGGTTCGGCCGGGCGACGCGTCCGACGTACCCCGCTGCCCCGCTGCCCCGCTGCCCCGCTGCCCCGCTGCCCCGCTGCCCCGCTTTGCGCTTGTATGGCCGGACTCTCCGCGTCAAACTCCGGCGTGCGGCGCCGATACGGCGGTACACGGGGTATCGGCCGGGTCGCGCCGCGCACGAATCAAATCAGGGGAGACGTCGAAATGAGAACAACCGCAAAGATCCTCGTTGCAATCAGCCTGTCCGCAGGTGCCGTGTCGTCCGCGTTTGCTCAGCAGGATTTCGGGTGGAATGTGGCTTGGGGAACGGCACAGCCGGTGCCCTTGAGTCCATGGGCCACGGCCCTTCTCGGGTTGTTGCTTGTCGCGGCGACGTACGCCTTCCTGCACAAGCGCAGTAAACAGGGAGGTGTCGCTCTAATCGCCGCGGGCGCCATCTTCGGCTCGACCTATCTGACGCAAGAGTCCTGGGCCGCTCGTTACGACCTGACGATCTCGACAGCCTCCGGCTCGGCATTCGTGAGTTGCGGCATTCTCGACATCGGCTCGACGCAGCAGGAGGCGAACGGACCCGTTGATCTCGTCGTCGGCACGACGCTTCAGGAAGGCGTCGTTCTTCGCCGAGTCGAATCCAGCTTTCCCGTCCTGGAATCTTCCGAAGAGGCCCCGAAGCCGACCGCATTGGCCGAACAGTGCAGCGTCGGACTGCGTGTCACCCCGGACGCCCCCTGCACCTTGCCCTGCTATCCGGGTTAGAGGCACGTCGCGATCTCCCGTGTCCGCCCAAGGCGGACACGGGAGCGGCCAAAGTGTGCCTCAAACCACGCACCTACCGCCGAAGACGCTTCTCCGGCTCCGCGAGTTGCGCCTCGGCATCCTGTCTTACCTCGTCGGAGAGTTGGTGAGCTCGACGTTTGGTGCATCCACAACGATTAGCGGGCGCGCGGTTTAAAATAATATATTTTTTAATACTTTAAACCGCACGGCTCCAACAGCCATCAAGTCTGCCGGGGCCGATCCTATCCAAAAACGTCGCATACTGCGCCGGGCGCGGTTTAAGCCGTCAGCCGCGCGTAAAGAACCGGGAGCTGCGCCGGAAGCTCTGTTGGCCGGCGGATGACGACATAGCCGCCGGTGCCGAAGAGGTGGGGGAGATAGTCGTTGCCACGCTCGTCGATGGTGACGCAGAAGCAGGTCAGGCCGAGGGCGCGGGCTTCCTGGACGGCGCGGCGGGTGTCTTCTATCCCGTAGCGGCCTTCGTAGCGGTCGAGGTCGTTGGGTTTGCCGTCGGAGAGGATCAGCAGGAGACGGCGTCCGCCCGGTTGCGCGGCGAGCAGGCGAGTCGAGTAGCGGATGGCTGCGCCCATGCGGGTGTAATAGCCGGGCTTGATGGCGGCGATGCGCCCGCGCACGCCGGCGCCGTGCGGCTCGTCGAAGTCCTTCAGACTGTGAATGCGCACCGGGTCGCGACGACGCGAGGAGAAGCCGAGCATGCCGAAGCGATCGCCGGTCGCGGCCAGGCTCTCGGCGAAGAGAAAGAGACTGTCGCGGATGACATCGATGACGCGTGCGTGGTCGTCAACCCAGGTGTCGGTCGAGAGCGACAGATCCGAAAGCAGTAGGCACACCAGATCGCGCGCCCCCTTGCGCATGTCGCGATAGAGTCCGTCGGCATGGGTGCCGGCACCGGCTTGGCGGTCCGTGGCGAAACGCAGATAGGCGTCCAGATCGATCTCTTGTCCATCGGACTGACTGCGCTGCCAGACCCGCGCCGGGGCGAGGGCCTGAAACTGGTGGCGCAGCCGATGGGCCGTACGGCGCAGGTGCTCGGGCAGCGCGCAGGGTGTCGCGTCCGCGGCGATGAGCGGGACCACGCGACACTGATTCGGGCAAAGTGTACCCTTTCGCCAGTCCCACTCGGGCAAGAGGATCCCCTCCGAGAGGACCAGATCGTCCTCGGACTCGGCCGGCAGATCCAGATCGAATTTCAAACGCGCGCCGGATGCCTGACGGTCACGCGCGACCGAGATGCGATCGAGATCGGCCGCGGCGGTGCGGGCGCGCTCCAGATCGTCCTCCTCGTCGGTCCCGCGGTCGACCTGGACGTGCTCGCCCCAGGTGAGGATGTTCTCCATCCGGATCGTGATCAGCCCCTGGTCCTTCTCCGGCATGGCGACCCGCTCGGCACGTCGCCGACGGCGCTCGCCGAGCGACTCGACGGCGGCATCGCGATCGATATCCTGCGCCTCGCCGCCGGAGGGATCGGAGCAGGCACCGGCCGGGAGCTCGGGATCGGGATGCAGCCAGAGCACGACCGGATACGGCGGACGGCGCGCTGTCGGGAGCCGCGTGACACTGCCGGGATCCTTCAGCGCAAGACGAATGGCCTCTTCACGCGCACGCTCGTCTGCCGGCAGGGCGCGCGGATCCGGGCGCAGGTCGAGATGGGCGTCGAGCAGCCGCCGGTAGCGCGGGCGCAGGCCCGGAAATCGCGAGAGCGTCCGGCGAGCCTGGTCCTGACTCTCGACGAGCCAATCTCGGGTCGGGCCTGTCTGCTGGGCCGCGAGCGCGGCGAGCCAGATGTAGAGATCGCGATTGAGTGCGCGCTCCGCGAAGAGGTCGATCCGGGCGGGAAGCCGCAAGGAGCGCTCGTCGCGCCAGGCCAGCTCGACCTTCTCGTCGAGCCCGGCGAGTCGTTGCAGGAATCCACGACGGGCGCCGTGTGCGCTCGCCTCAGCCGCTTCGACCTGCAGTCCGCCGTCGCCGCCCAGAGCACGGAAGAAGATCCCGATCGGGACGGCCACCTCTTCGAGCGTCACCGCGGCAAAGGGATGCCGCCGCTCCGACAGACGGGTGATGGCGCGATGCCAGAGTGCTCCGACTTGCTCTTCCATGTCGGCGTTCAGCGGCTCGTGGAAAGGTGGTCAAGCCGCAAAGGCGCACGGGATGCGACGGTGTTCATGCGCTTCGAGCCGTCGCGCCGCCTGTCTGCGCGGTCCAGGACGGACCCATCGCGTGGTTCGGCTTGTCTTGTTGTCTGCCGGGCCTGTGTCGTGACTCGGAAGGCAGGCCGGATTCCTGATTCGGCGTGCTCGGGCGTCCGGTGACGACCGACAACGCCTCCGCGCCGTCTACCCAGCGCAGCAGGCTCTGCTGCGGGTCGCCGTGCTGGACCTGTGTGCAGGCCGAGATGCATTCGGCACACTCGGTACAGGTGAACATCTTGCGTTTGATCGTGCGCGGCTTCAGACGCATCGGACAGGCATGGTCGCAGGCGTTGTCGCAATCGGCGCAGGCGGCTGCGCGGCGGGTGTCGAAGCCGACCACCATCGCCCGATCGTTGGCCATCCAGGCGAGGCTCTGGAACAGACCGACCGCGCAGACATAGCGGCAGAAGAAATGGCGCGCGAGCAGGAACTCGACAGTGAGCGCGATGGTGGCCGCCGTCAGGAAGATGCTCTGGTTACGGGTCAGGGTGCCGTTCAGCAGGTTGTGGTAGATCTCGAAGGGCGGCAGGAGATAGGTGAGCAGGGCCAGCGCCCAGAGGAAGGCGAAGCCGACCACGGCGAGTAGGGTCGGGATCCAGTACCAGCGGTTCCAATACGGAGCCGACGCCGGGGACTTCGGGCTCGGATCCGGCGCGCCGGTCACCGTCATCGGGATCGGACCGCGCAGCGGCGGCGGCAAAGTGCGGCGCTCCCAGATGCTGGGTTTGCCGGAGGCCCGGCGCATCAGCGCGTTGATCGTCTCGACAACCGAGAAATGCGGACACAGCCAACCGCAATAGAGACGCCCGTAACGCCAGGCAATGAACAAGAAGAGCGCGGCACCGCCGAAGATCGGCAGAAAGCCGCGCACGAAGAGGTTGAGCGTCGCATCGCCGATGCCGGTGCGACCGGCGAGAAAGTCCTCGATCCCGAGCGTCCAGTGCTGCCCGAACAGGATCGCGTGACCGAGCGTCAGATCGATCCGAAAGAGATCGAGCGGCGGCGCCAGCAGGAAGAGCGCAAAGAAACCGACCTGAAACCAGGCTCGCCGTTGTTGCAGCCGGGTTCTAGACATGGCGTTTTGCCTGAGGACACCCGCCCGGAAGCGGCGGCCCGACCAAGGGGTAGCGCCAGCAGTGTCCAGCCAACGCCTTGGTCAGGCCGAAGACACCGAGCAGGACCAGCGTGGTGTGACAGACGATGAAATAGAGGATCACCAGCGTCCAGACGTACATGGCTCCGGCACCGGCGATCGCCATGACCGCGGAGATCACGATGATCAGTAGCACTCCGGCCCAGAGACTCGCGCGGACTGTTTGATCCAGGTGTGCAGCCGCCAGCGGTGCGCGACCCTCCCGCCCCCAAAACGCGAGCACCAGCAGGAGCAGAAAGCCGATCCCGGGCAGGATGAGCAGGTTGGCGAGATACAGCGACTCGGCGGCGATGGCGATCCGCTGACCTACAGGCCGGGTACTTTTCATAAGACTTCGACCTAAACCGCGCACAGTGCGGTATGCGATGTTTTTGGATGGGATCGGCCTCGGCAGACTTGACTACCGTTGGAGCAGGCGCGGTTTAGGATATTAAAAAATATATCATTTTAAACCGCGTCCCCGCTAAGGGCCGTGGATGCACGAAACGTCGAGCTCACTCGAAAATGAGCATCTCGCTCTGGACGCGGTTTAAACAAGTGTCGCATCGATCACCTCCGCGAGTGCCGCGATGGTCTCGGCATCGTCGGTCAATGGCTCGACCAGCGCGGCGAGACAGGCGTCGCGTGGGTCCATGCCGGCCTGGATCAGGGTCGCCGCATAGACGAGCAATCGCGTCGAGACGCCTTCCTCGAGGTCGTGGTCCTTGAGTGCGCGCAGCGAGCCGGCAATCCGCACCAACATCTCGGCCCATGCGCTCTCGATCCCGGTCTCTCCGATCAGGATCGCGACCTCCAGGCGTGGCTCGGGAAAGCCGAGCGTGACAGCGACGAAGCGCTGACGCGTGCTCGGTTTCATCCCCTTGAGCAGGTTCTGGTAACCGGGATTGTAGGAGACGACCAGCATGAATCCGGGCGGCGCCTGCAGGGTCTCGCCGGTGCGCTCCAACGGCAGGATACGTCGATCGTCGGTGAGGGGATGCAGCACCACCGTGGTGTCCTTGCGCGCCTCCACCACCTCGTCGAGATAGCAGATGGCGCCCTCGCGCACCGCACGCGTGAGCGGACCATCGCTCCAGAAGGTCCCCTCGGCGCCGATCAGATGGCGTCCCACCAGGTCCGCCGCGGTCAGATCGTCATGACAGGCGACGGTGTAGAGCGAGCGCTCCCAGCGCTCGGCCATATAGCGCACGAAGCGGGTCTTCCCGCAGCCCGTCGGCCCCTTGATCATCACCGGCAGGCGATTTTGGAAGGCGTATTCGAAGAGCGCGACCTCGCGGCCTTGCGGCTGATAAAAGATCGACTCGCGCCGGGTCTCGCGCTGGGTCTCGGCGGACGCCTGCGCCGCGTGACCGGCCATCGCGCCGGTGTTCGGAATCGAGATCGGACGAGCGGCGTGTCTGGATGTCATCTGTGCTCAGCCGGCGAGTGTGAAGGCGATGGTGATCAGGGTTCCCGGGATCAACAGCCACAGGAGAATCACGAAGCGCCAGGGTCCGCGTACACCCTTCAGACCCATAAAGAAATCGCCGATGAGCTGACCCTTGATCAAGGCGAAGCCGAGCACGAGCAGCGACAAAAACAAGGCCCTGTTTCCCGAGAGCAGCTCGAAATAGCCGACGGCGAAGGTCACCACCGTCAGCACGACGAGCAGCAGATAGATCCGTGTGCAGGGACGTATCGCGATTTGGGTTTTCATGATGGTGTTCATCGCATCACATAGACCAAGGGGAAAAGGATCAGCCACACCAGATCGACCATATGCCAATAAACACCGCCGGTCTCCATGCCGGTATGCTCGCTCGCGGAGTAAGCACCTTGGTGCGTCTTCAGCGCCACTGCCGCCGGGATGACCATGCCGAGCACGACATGCAGGAAATGGAAGAAGGTCAAGGAGAGATAAAACATATAGAAGGTGTTGCTGCTCAGCCGCACGCCTTCGCCGAAATGGTGGGCGTACTCCGCCGATTTGACGACCAGAAACAGGGCGCCCATGGCCAGCGCGGCGAGCAGCCAACGTACGCTCGTTTTGGGTTGATCCTCGCGGATCGCGGCAATGGCGCGCACTACGAAATAGCTGCTGGTGATCAGGGCCAGGGTGTTGATCAGCGCCGCACCCTTGTCGAGCGTGGCTTGGTATTCGTTGAACATCGCCACGTCGCCCATGCGCGCGAAGGCATAGGAGGCGAAAAAAATGGCGAAGACCGCTAGCTCGGCCAGGATGAAGATCCAAATCGCCAAATCACCCGGCGGGTAACGGACGGGCGGCGCTGCCGTGAGCGTTGCGGACATCGAGGGCTCTTGATCAGGTCGGATCGGTGCGGGCATCGGCGGCCCTTGATTGACCTGCATCCTAGATGGGCTGTCGGTTATCGGCTTTGATCGACATCAAATCGGGTAAACCGGGATCCAGTCCTGCGCGCCCTTCGGACAACCAGCCGACCGCGCGCATCTTCTGCGGAGTCCCCGCAGACGAAAGCCGCAGGCAACCGCCTGATGATTCAGGAAGAAAACGACCGGGTGCCCGCGCTCGAGCATGTTCGATGCAAAGTGCATCGCGTGACCGGCAGTGGCAGTCTGACTCGTCGACAGATTGACGAACAGGCCCATCGACTGATCTTCGGTGGCTTGGGCGTTGGTTACGACGCATAGAGTGATGAGCAGCAGGCCCAAGGACCAGGTGATCATACTGTCCCATCACATCGCTGGCCTGAGCGAGGCCCCTCCAGGACACGAACAGGTCCGAGAGGATTCCCGCTCCGAGATCCTTCATGGCAACGACACGCGAGACCGCCAAAACATCACCCGGTCGATCGCCCGCGCAAGCCCCTGCATCCTCGCCGCCGCGACCCGTGACCCTCGGAGATGCCTTTCGCTACTGGCTCAAGCTCGGCTTCGTCAGCTTCGGCGGACCGGCCGGACAGATCTCGATGATGCATACCGAGCTGGTGGAGCGCCGACGCTGGATCAGCGAGCATCGTTTCCTGCATGCGCTGAACTTCACCATGATGTTGCCCGGACCCGAGGCGCAGCAGCTCGCGACCTATATCGGCTGGCTGATGCACGGCACGCTCGGCGGCATCATGGCGGGCGTGCTCTTCGTGCTGCCGTCGCTCGCGATCCTGATCGCGCTGACCTTCGTCTATTTGGCGTACGGAGACCTTCCGGTGGTCGCCGGCATCCTCTACGGGATCAAGCCGGCGGTTACGGCGATCGTGGTGTTCGCGGCCTGGCGCATCGGATCCCGAGTGCTGCGCAACGGCGCTCTCTGGGCGATCGCCGCGGCGGCCTTCGTCGCCATTTTCGCGCTGAACGTGCCTTTTCCGGCGATCGTGCTCGGCGCGGGCCTGATCGGATTTCTGGGCGGGCGGATCGCGCCGGATCGATTCAAGACCGGCGGCGGGCATAGGTCCGGAGACGCCGCTTACGGTCCGGCGATCATCGACGACGACACGCCGCTGCCGGCGTGCGCTCGCTTCTCGTGGCGGCTCTCGTGGCGGAATACCCTGGGCTACGCCCTGATCGGACTCACGCTCTGGTGCCTGATCGAGGGTCTACTCTGGCTCGGCTACGGCTGGCAGGGAACGCTGACCCAGATGGGCTGGTTCTTTACCAAGGCGGCATTCGTCGCCTTCGGCGGTGCCTACGCAGTGCTGCCCTACGTCTATCAAGGCGGGGTCGAGACCCATGGCTGGCTGACCGCGACCCAGATGATCGACGGGTTGGCACTCGGCGAGACCACTCCCGGGCCGCTCATCATGGTGGTCGCCTTCGTCGGCTTCGTGGGTGCCTGGACCAAGGAGATCTTCGGCCCCGATGCCCTGCTGCTCGCCGGGATCGCGGGGGCGAGCGTGGCGACCTTCTTCACCTTCCTGCCGTCGTTCCTCTTCATCCTGATCGGTGCCCCTGCAATCGAAGCGACGCGGCATGATCTGACGTTCACCGCGCCCTTGACCGGCATCACCGCGGCCGTCGTCGGCGTCATCGTCAATCTGGCGGTGTTCTTTGCCTGGCATGTCCTCTGGCCCGGCGCGACCAAGGAAGCGCCTTTCTCCGGCCCCTTCGAATGGTTCTCTCTTGTGCTCACGATTGGAGCCTTGGTCGCACTGTGGCGCTTCAAGGTCGGCATCATACCGGTGATCGCGGCGTGTGCGCTGGCCGGGCTGGGCTACTCTTTCATGGCGTAACTTGGCCCGTGTTGTTTCCAAAAGGATTTCGTCACGAACGTCTGGAATTTGTGGACCTCGCCACCGGCCATCTATCGCACAATGCGACACCGCCCAGGGGGTGTTCGCAAGACCTGACGAGTCAGACCAGTCGCTCGGTGACAGATCCGGAGTGATCGCTCGGGACATGTTGCGGACGGCCGCATTCGACCCTGTGAGGGACTCTGAACGGCCAGGAGCCGTCTCCCATCAACCGAAAGCGACTGACTCTTCGATCCCGATACCGGAAAGTCGCTCACGGCTCAACGGGGGACAAGTCACGACCCATTCCAGCCGCGGGCTCTCCGGTGGCCCAAGTTCGCGTTGGAATGAACAGCGGACACTCGCCACGTCTACGAGTTACGTCTACCGGGTCTAGGCTGTCCTCTGAACTGCTAGAAGTGCCGGTACCTCGGTTACGTTGCGGCATTCAGGGAAGCAAGGTCCGCCGCACCGGATTTGTCCGTTCTCTTTCCGCGAAGTCTCCTGATCTCTGCGGCTTGATTCAATCAATCGATTGATCTACAGTTAGGCCACATGCCGCAGGTTCCTGCATCCCCGTGCCCCAGCTTGAGCGCTATCGTGTCCGACCGATCCGCAAATCCCGAAACGCCCGACACCCGCCAGCGCTTGCTGCGCAGTGCCCTGCGCGCCTTTGGGCACAACGACTACGACGCGGTCTCCAACCGCCAGCTGGTGCAGGACGCCGGGGCGAATGTGGCGGCGATCTCCTATCACTTCGGCGGCAAGCGCGAGCTCTACCTGGCCACCGCCGCCTACCTCGCGGAGCAGCTCGGCGAGGGCATGCGCGAACAACTGGTGCGCATCGAGCAGGCGCTGCCCGACGCGTCCGCAGACGACTGTCGGCGCCTGCTCGGGCAGTTGCTGGGGGATTTTGCGCTGCGGTTGCTGGTCGGTCCGCTCAGTGAAGACGCGCCCGGCTTTATCTTTCGCGAACAAAACCAACCCACCGCGGCCTTCGATGTGCTCTATGAAAACCTCTTCGGTCCGATGCACGCCGTCATGGCCGAGTTGGTCGCCGGCGCCCGCGGCCTGGCGCAGGTGGATACCGAGTGCCGCCTGGTGGCACATGCGCTGACCGGACCGACCATTGCCTTCCGTGCCGCGCGCACGACGCTGCTGCGCCATCTCGGCCGGGACGCCTACACCGACGACGACGTGGCGCAGATCCAGGCGCTGCTGTGCGCGATGACCGAGGCCGCGTTGGACTATCGTCCGCCCGGCTGCAATGCCCCCCAACCCAGTCCCATCAAGCCCAATTCAGGAGCAGACCGATGAATGCCGAGCGACCCGTCTGCAAGCACCGCTGGCTGATCCTGCCGCCCATTGCCATCGGCATCGGCATCCTGGTCTGGATGGCCCAGGGCCGTGAACCGCCGGCGCGGACCGAGCAGGGCGAAACGGCGCGTCCGGTGCGTGTCATCGAGGCGCCCGCGGTCGAGCTGGCGCCGAGTGCCGAGGGCTACGGCCCGGTGCGTCCGGCGCGGGTCTGGAAGGCGGTGGCGCAGGTGTCCGGGCGCATCATCGAGATCCACCCGCGGCTGCGCGACGGCGAGATCCTGGCGGCGGGGACCGAGCTGATCCGCATCGATCCCATCGACTATGAGCTGGCCCTGGCACAGGCCCAGGCCGAGCTCGCGGAGCTGGAGGTGCAGGAGCAAAACGCCCTTGCATCGCTGGAGATCGAGGAGCGCAATCGCGACCTCGCCCACCAAGAGCTGGAGCGGCTGCGCAAGCTCGGGACAAAGGGGACGGTTTCCGACAGTGATGTCGACCAGGCCGAGCGCGCCGCGCTGACCAGCAACAGCGCGGTACAGAATCTGCGCAACACCCTGACCTTGATCCCGACCCAGCGCCGCGTACTGGAGAGCCAGGCGACCCGTGCCCAGCGTGACCTGGAGCGGACCCAGATCGTTGCACCCTTCGATCTGCGCATCGCCAACCTGGCTGTCGAGGCGGATCAGTACGTCGGTGTCGGTCAGACCCTGTTCGAGGGCGACTCGGTGGACCGGGTGGAGATGGACATCCAGGTGCCGCTGTCCGCGCTGCGACGGCTGTTCCTGGACCTGCCCGCCGAGGGGCTGACACCAGACTGGGCGTCAGATCAGGCGCCAGACCTTCGGCAGGCCGCAAGCCGAGTGGTCGATCCGACCCAGTTCAACGCGCTGCTACCCAAGCTCGCGGGACTCGATCCGCTGGTGCGGCTGGATCTCGGTAATGCCGTGGCCGAATGGCAAGCGGAGTTCGTGCGCATGGACGATCAGGTCGACCCGCAGACCCGCACCATGGGCGTGGTGGTGGCCGTCGACCGGCCCTACGACCAGATCATCCCCGGCCAGCGACCGCCGCTATCCAAGGGCATGTTCGTGCAGGTGGTGCTGCGCGGGCGCAGCCGTGGGCCGCGGGTGCTGGTGCCGCGCGGGGCGGTGCGCGATGGCGCGGTCTTCGTCGTCGACGATGAGCAGCGCCTGCGCCGCAGGCCGGTCGAGGTGTTGTTCGACCAGGACGGCAATAGCGTCATCGCCTCCGGTCTCGAACCCGGCGAACGGGTGGTGCTGTCGGATCTGGTGCCTGCGGTCGACGGCATGCTGCTGGACCCGCGGCCGGATCTTGAGCTGGCCGAGCAATTGCAAGCCCTCGGAGTCGCGCCATGATCGCCTGGTTCGCACGCCACCAGACCGCGGCCAACCTGCTCATGGCCGCCATCATGATCCTCGGTCTCACCGCCCTGCCGGGCCTACAGCGCGAGACCCTGCCGGAGATCCAGAGCGACAAGGTCCAGGTGCAATTGATCTACCGCGGCGCCACGGCGGAGGATGTCGAAGACGCGGTGTGCCGACGACTGGAAGACGCTATCGAGGGCATCACCGATCTCGACGAGCTACGCTGCGAGTCCCGCGAGGGCATCGGCACCGCCACCGCGGTGATGCGCGAGGGCGCGGACATGGTGCGCTTTCTCGACGACGTGAAGTCGGAGGTGGACGCCATCGACGACTTTCCGGACCAGGTGGAACCGCCGGTGGTCACCGAGCTCGGCCGCACCGAGCCGGTGATCTCGCTGGCGGTGACCGGACCGCAAGACCCGGTCGACCTCAAGGCCTACGCCGAGGATCTGAAGGACCGGATACTGGCCGACACAAAGGTTGCCGAGGTCAGCGTCGTCGGCTTCTCCGACCACCACATACGCATCGAGGTGCCCGCCTGGCGGCTGCGTCAGTACGGCCTATCCGCCCAGGACATCGCCGATGCCGTTGGCTGGCAAAGCCTCGGCAGCCCGGCGGGGCGGCTCGAGGGCGGCGCCGAGGACCTGCTGCTGCGCTTCGACGATCAGCGCAAGCGCGCGGAGGACTTCCGCGATCTGGTGGTCATCTCCGGCGCCGGCGGTGCCAGCATCCGGCTCGGCGAGATCGCGACCATCACCGACCGCTTCGACCGCGACGAGGACAAGATCCTGTTCGACGGCCAGCGTGCCGCGGTGCTGGACATCGCCAAGACCCGCGACCAAGACGTGCTCGATCTGCTCGGGCAGGTGCGCGACTTCGTCGCCGCCGAGCAGGCCGCAACGCCTGCCGGCGTCGCGCTGTACCTGACCCAGGACCGCGCCTCCATCGTCCAGGATCGGCTCGACATGCTGGTGCGCAACGGCGTGCAGGGTCTGGCGCTGGTGTTCCTGGTGCTGTGGCTGTTCTTCGGGCTGCGCTACAGCTTCTGGGTCGCCATGGGGTTGCCGGTGTCCTTCCTCGGCGCGCTGTTCCTGCTGCCCGCCTTCGGCATCACCATCAACATGATCTCGATGGTGGGGCTATTGATCGGCGTCGGTCTGCTGATGGACGACGCCATCGTCATCAGTGAGAACATCGCCGCGCGCATGGCCAAGGGCGACGGCCCGGCCAGGGCCGCCATCGAGGGCTCGCGCGAGGTGCTGCCTGGCATCCTGTCGTCGTTCGCGACCACGTTGTTGGTGTTCGGCTCGCTGGCGTTCATCTCCGGGGAGATCGGGCAGATCCTGCGCATCATGCCCATCGTGCTGATCCTGGTGATCTCGGTGAGCCTGCTGGAGGCCTTTCTGATCCTGCCGCACCATCTGAATCATTCATTGGCGCATCAGCGCGCCGATGGGGGGCTAGATGGCGACGGGCAACGGCCATCGCGCTTTCGGCAGGGCTTCGAGCGCGGCTTCGGGCGCCTGCGCGACCGGACCTTCGGCCGGCTGCTCGACCGCGCGGTGGACTATCGCTATCTCACCGTCGGCCTGGTGCTGATGCTGCTGATCGTCGCGGTGGCGATGCCGGTGGGCGGCAAGCTGAAGTTCGTCGGCTTCCCGGACCTGGACGGCGACGTGGTGGAGGCTCGCATCCTGTTGCCCCAGGGCACCCCGCTGGCACGCACCGAGGCCGTGGTGGCGCGGGTCGAGACGGCGCTGGCCGAGGTCAACGCCGCCTTCCGCGCGCGCCAGCCGGACCGGCAGGACCTGGTGCAATCGGTCACCGTGATCTTCGGCGAAAACCCGGACGCCTACGAGACCGGCCCGCATGTGGCCCGCGTGGTCGCGGACCTGCTCGGTGCCGAGGAGCGCGATGCCGCGCTGAGCGAGGTGCTCAACACCTGGCGGGCCGCGGTCGGCGAGCTGCCGGACGTCATCGGTATCAAGTACACCGAGCCCGCCATTGGCCCCGGCGGACGCCCCATCGACCTGCGCCTGGTGGGCGCGGACCTGGACCAGCTCAAGGCGGCGTCCAACGAACTGCAAGCCTATCTGAACCGCTTCGCCGGCGTGCAGGACCTCACCGACGACCTGCGCCCCGGCAAGCGCGAATATCGGCTGCGCCTGAAGCCCGACGCCGGCGTGCTGGGTCTGGACGCGCGCCAGGTCTCGGAGCAACTGCGTGCCGCCTTCCAGGGCGTGAAGATCGACGAGTTCCCGCTCGGCGCCGAGACCTACGAGGTCAATCTGCGCATCGACGCCGGCGACCGTACCGGCCCGGCCGATCTGGAACGATTCACCATCACCGGCCGTGACGGCGCGCTGATCCCGCTCGCCAACCTGGCCGAGGTGGAGCAGGTGCGCGGCTGGGCGCGCATCCATCGCGTCGACGGCCAGCGCGCGGTCACGGTGCAGGGCGACGTCGATCGCGATCTTGCCAACGCCCAGGAACTGCTCGCCCAGGCCCGCGCCGAATTCATCCCCGGCCTGCTGGAGCGCTTCCCGGGCGTGCATCTGGACGTGGAGGGCGAGAGCAAGGAATCCGCCGAGACCGGACAATCCATCGGCCGCAACGTGCTGCTCGGCCTGATCGGTGTCTACATGCTGCTGGCGCTGCAATTCCGCGGCTATCTGGCGCCGATCACCGTGATGCTGGTGATTCCCACCGCGTTCATCGGCGTCGTCTTCGGCCACATGGCCCTGGGGCTGGACCTGACCATGCCCAGCATCGTCGGCATGGCCTCGCTGTTCGGCGTCGTCGTCAACGATAGTATTCTCCTGGTCACCTTCATCCGCCAGGAGCGCCTGCGCGGCATGGCCACCATCGCCGCCGCCAAACAGGCCGGCCGCGCCCGCTTTCGCCCTATCCTGCTGACCTCCATCACCACCGTCGCCGGCCTGACCCCGCTGCTGCTGGAGAAGAGCCTACAGGCACAGATCCTGATCCCGCTGGCCACCAGCCTCGCCTTCGGGCTGGTCACCGCGACCATCGCGGCGCTGTTTCTGGTGCCGGCGGCCTACGTCATTCTTGACGACTTTGGGGCGTTGGGGGCACTGGAGGCGGAGGCGGACGGTGAAACGCTGGCGGTCCACGAAGTTCGCGCGTAGCGGCATCCGCTGTAGACCTTCTTCTGGCTGCGGCTCACCCGCGCTAGGGTACATAAAGGCTGTGCGTGAACCGCGTGCCACGCGAACGCCAACATGGCCGCCGAATTACCGGGAGAAATCGGGGGAGAAATAGGGGGCGGTGCGCCCTGGCAAGGCCGCACGTTCTAGCGGGAGGGAGTCCCGCCTGGGTAAACGTGAACCGCGAGCCCAGTATCGAACCCAACATCGAGAGTACTTGGTAACGAGCGAGATCCGCGCATCGGTCTGCCAGAGGCGGGCACCCGTGAACAAGTTGACACGGCAGTGCTGCATAGAAATCGGAGCCACCCATACGAGCTGAGACGCCCGGTAGTGCGGGTCGAGCAACGTGGGGACGGCCCTGTCCGATTGACGGTCCGCTAAACAAGCGTTTGCGGCCGCTCCCCGACGCCGGCTGAGCGTCCGGACCTGGCCGCAGGACCTGGCCGGAACCGGCCATTGACAACTCCCCCGTCGTTCACAGCGAGCTGGGAGCCAGCAACCGGGGAGAGATCATCGCGCCCAACTGGACATGTCGCGAGGGAGTCGCCCGTCGGGGTCGTTGACGGTGACCGAGTTGCCATCCACGAGCCGGTCTGAATACACCACGACGTTGGTTCCGCCCTCGTGTGCCTGGCTTGGAAAGAGGATGCCTGTATAGCCATGGGCCAGCACCAGATCGGCGAGAACCCAAGTCGGGGGTTCGATATGCAACTCGAACGTCAGGTGGCGCCAGTCCTCGCGCCAGTCGTGCCAGAGCGCGTCCCAGGGCGCCCCGTCGTGGAGCCGGCGCAGGTCGACCAGGTCGCGCAGCGCCGCGGTGTACGAGCACATCGTGCAGGGTGGAAGGAAGGGCGAGGTCTGCTGGTACTCGCGCAAGGCGGTCGCCTCATCCAACGACAGGTACAGCGCCTCGACGCCTTCTCGGTTGAAGCGCCCTCCTCGGGTTGCGGCGCCTGCGCCGCTGGTGGGCCGGCTGGCCCACTGCGGGGTATGCGCCCGGAACAACGTGGTGCCGGGTGGCAGATCGGAGAGGATCAACCGACGAACCCGGTACTGATGGACTCCAGGTAGCCGATCGCATCCTCGGTCCGGCCTTCCTGTACCAGTTGCAACAGGGTCTTGTGACGAAACGCAGGAATGGGTTCATTCTTGACCAGGAAGATGGCGCGTTGCGGGTCCGGCTGCACCGCCGCGGCAGCCGACAACACCCGCATCAGGTCACGCAGTGCGGATTGCAGTCTTGGCGATTCCGGGTGAGTGCGCAGGGTGTTGCGATGGACCCCCGCCAGCTCGGCCAGATCCTGCTGTTGCATGCCGAGAATGTCGGCGACGCCCGATGCAGAGAACCGCGACGTCCCGGGTTCACGCGTCGATTCGAGCACGTCCGCGAAGATGGCGGCCATGGCATTGCACCTGAGGGGTATTTATGAAATGCACATTCTACGCACAGTACAAGCATAGCTCAAGTTCCAGCCCGTCCCGCGGCCCATCTCACCGGCGAGCTGCACGCTATGCACCCGCAGCCGAGCGGTTCCGGCACATCCAGGCGGCCCCTTCGAATGTCAGCTAAACTGCGCCGTCTCCAGCGGTCGTCAAAAACTGCCGGGGCCGATCCCATCCAAAAACATCGCATACCGCACTGGGCGCGGTTTAAACGCCGACTGTAGTCCCGTAACCTTCCCGGCTGACCAACCGCTCCGGGTCGTGATTGCGCGCCCAGGCTCAGGATCGTGGGTGACCGCAATGCGTGAGGAGGTCAGCCACAGCCGAACAGCGAGCGGCCGGATCGGCTGCTCCCGTGGATCAGCGCTCGGGATCCAGCTCGCGCACGACCCGAAATCCCATGTCGTCGCTTGAACCGGTCGGGAAGTCCCGCCACCGATTCGCCGAGCGCACCTCGCGGGGCGGAAAGCTCCAACTGCCGCCCCGATAGACCCGCTGACCACAGCCCGCAGGATTCTCATGGGCGCTGCCGTCGGCAGGCGCCTTCGCGAAGGTCTCCGCAAAGCAATCGGCGACCCATTCGAAGACATTGCCCGCCGTGTCGTAGAGGCCGAAGGGGTTGGGTTGAAAGGAGCCGACCGGCGCCGTCTCGTAACCGTCCCACGCACTGCCGCACCCGGCGCAATTGGCGAGATCCACACCGAGATCATCGCCCCACCAAAAGCGTGTCGCAGTGCCGGCGCGGGCGGCGTACTCCCATTCGGCATCGGTCGGCAGCCGATAACGCCGGCCCGTTTGTTCGCTGAGCCAAGCGGTGTATGCGACGGCGTCGTTCCAGGTCACGTTCACGACAGGGCGCCGCTCACGACCCCAGCCGGAGTCGTCCGGCTTGTCGCGACCGGTCGCGTCGCAGAAGGTATCGAATTCATCGAAGGTGACCTCGTAGACCCCGATCGCGAAGGGCCTCGACAGGGTCACATCGATCGGAGATTTTTCATCGACATCCGTGCTGTTTCCCTGCAGATCGCCGCGCATAAAGCGACCTGCCGGCAGGGCCATAAGCTCCGGAGCCAGTCCGCCGCCGGCGAGCGCATCGCGCAGCGGTTCGGGCAGACCCGCAGGCGAACCCGGGGCGACATCGCCGGGCGGCTCGGCGGATGACGGGACGTTCGAGCAAAAGGATGCCAACAAGAGAGCCGTCGAGAGTGGCATGCGCTTCATCGACCCGTCCTCGAGGGTGATCGAAGGGCGAAAGCCGTCGACGGCTTGGCCCTTCGAAGGGGACTACCAGGTCAAGGTTTGCGTATCGTCTTTGAAGAGTGCGCCGCCGGTCAGATCGGGGTTGCCGACCTGAGCACCGGGGATGAGATCGGCCTCGGCAACGCCGTAGTGCTTCATGCACATGGGGCACACCAGCACCAGGGCGCCCTTGTCGATCATCGCGGCCAGTTTCTCTTGGTGCTCGCCGAAGGTCGCGGCATTCGCCTTCGCGCCGACGAAGACACCCTTGTCGTTGAGAAAGACGGTCAAGGGGTGGCCTCGCTCAAGCTGATTCTTCCCGAAAGTGATGCCCATGTTCGCGCGGTGCGGGTCATCCGTGGTCAGATTGATGAAGAGCGGGTCGTCGTCGCTCGCCAAGACGGGCGCCATCAGGCCGCCGGCGGTCAAGGCGAAGGCCACGAGAAGCGTGGATAAAAGACGCATGGTGATGTCCTCGAGGTTGTGGTTGGTATGGTCGTCGCGATCCAGGTGATCGTTGGATCTGCAAGGGACCCGAGCACCGCGTCGAAGAGGCGATCGGGCCGAAGCAGCGTAACGCGAGAAGACGTCGCCCCGAAAGGTGTTCGGAAGCCGATTCAGTATCGGCCTCGACGTGCCGCAGCCGGCTGGCTGCGGCACGTCGCGCTGGGCATAGACCTCGCGTCCGGGGCCGATTCGGGGCCGGATTGCCGCGACCGGCACCGCTCTGAACACGGTGACTCAGACGGCTGCAGGACTCGGCTGCACCTTACCGATCTCGATCGGCTGCGGGTACTTGGCATCACGCGCCGCGACGAAGAAGGACGCGATGTAGGTGCCCAAGCCGCCCAGGAAGACGAGCCCGGAGATCACCCGCAGCCAGTAGAAGAGCGCCACCTTTTCCTGCACGACCATGAAGGGCAGCGGCGTTTCCGTGTAGCGTTGCAGGAAGATCTGAAGGATGCCCGCCGCGGTGAGGAACAGTGTGATGAACACCATGGAGATGCTCATGAGCCAGAACGCCCACATCTCCAAGACCTGCGAGCGCATGCTGTTGGCCTCCCGACCGTTCAGGAGCGGCATGGCGTAAGAGATCATAGTGATGTTGATCAGCACGTAGGCCCCATAGAAGGCGAGATGCCCGTGTGCGGCCGTGATCTGCGAGCCGTGGGTGTAGTAGTTCACCGGGGCCAAGGTATGCAGGAAGCCCCAGACGCCTGCTCCGAGGAAGGCGAGCACAGCGGTGCCGAGTGCCCAGAGGACGGCCGCCTTGTTCGGGTGATTGCGCCGACGCTGATTCACCATGTTGAAGGCGAACACCGTCATCATGAAAAAGGGCAAGGGCTCGAGTGCCGAGAAGATGGAGCCCCACCATTGCCAGTACTCGGGCGGACCGATCCAATAGAAGTGGTGTCCGGTGCCGATGATGCCGGTGATCAAGGCCATGGCGATGATGATGTAGAGCCACTTCTCGACCACCTCGCGGTCCACGCCGGTCGTCTTGATCAGCACGAAGGCGAGCATGGCCCCCATGATGAGCTCCCAAACGCCCTCGACCCACAAATGCACCACCCACCACCAGTAGAACTTGTCGAGTACCAGGTTGGTCGGGTTATAGAAGGAGAAGAGGAAGAAGAACGCCAGACCGACGAGACCGATCAGCATGACCAGACTCACGACCGTCTTGCGCCCCTTGAGCACCGTCATACCGATATTGAACAGGAAGGCGAGTGCGACGATCACGATACCGACCTTGGTGATCGTGGGTTGCTCCAGGAACTCGCGCCCCATGGTCGGCAGGATATCGTTCCCGGTCATCTCGGCCAGGCGCGCGTAGGGGACCGCCAGATAGCCGATCACCGTCAGTGCGGCGGCGATCAGGAAGATCCAGAACATCACGAGAGCCAGCCAGGGGGTATACAGCTCCCGCTCGCTCTCCTCCGGAATCAGGTAATAGGCCGCGCCCATGAAACCCATCAACAGCCACACGATCAGCGTATTGGTGTGAACCATGCGGGCGACATTGAAGGGGATTTCCGGGAAGAGAAAATCGCCCACGACGTATTGGATACCCAGAATGATCCCGAAGATCACCTGGGCGAGGAAGAGTCCGATCGCCGCAATGAAGTACGGCTTGGCGACGGCTTGAGATTTATATTTCATCGAATGGATTCTCCGGTGCTGCGAATCAGCCTTGAATGTTCGGTGGCCAGCCTGCCGTATTGATCTCGGAGCTATATTTCAGGAACTCGGCGATGGCGTCGAGCTCCTCGTCGCTGAAGTTGAATTGCGGCATGCTGCGCCGACCGGGGATACCCATCGCAGGGCGACTCTGGATGAACGCCTTGATCGCTTCTTTATTGTTGCCGAAGCGGGTGTAGATGTTCCCCAGCTCGGGGGCAAAATAGGCTCCTTCGCCGAGCAGGGTGTGGCAGCCGATGCAGTTGTTGGTCTCCCAGAGCTCCTTGCCCCTGGCGATACGCTGTCCGACCTCGGTGGAGAGGTCCAGCTGATGGCGTTGATCGCGTTCCGGCAAGGCGAAGGAGGTGTCGAGCGTCAGGGCGAGAAAGAGCAGGATGAAGAACACGGAGCCACCGTAGAAGATGTTCCGTGCCATGGATTTCGTGAAGACTTGCGCCACGGGATAAAGCCCTCGGTAATGGATCGAACCGTGGGCGCATTGCACGTTCCGGAGGCATCCGCCGCCTTGATGCAAATCAAACCGATCCTGCGGCAGATCACGCAGCCGATCACGGCCGGTCGGCTTGACACATCCGTCCCGCTCCCGTAGATCGATCCGAGATTCCAACCAACGGCGAACGCCCGACAAGGCATCCGATGATCGACGAGTTGAAGACTGCCCCCCTCCTCGCCGGCCTCAGCCACGGCCAACTCGAGCGCGTCAGCCAGCACGCGACGCGTGTCGTCCTCGGCGCCGAGCAGCTTCTGTTCAGTCAGGGTGATCCCGCGGAGCGCTTCTACCTGGTTCTCCAGGGCCAGATTCAGCTCTTTCGTCTCTCGCCGGGCGGGGCGGAGAAGGTCATCGAGCTGGTCTCCCCGGGTCAGACCTTCGCCGAAGCACTGATGTTTCTGAACGCCCCGCGCTATCCGGTCTGCGCCGGTGCTCTGGCGCCTTCGGAGCTGCTCAGCCTGGATGCCCGGGACTTCGCACTGATGCTGCGCGAGTCGGTCGACACCTGTTTTCTGATGCTCGGCTCGCTGAGTCAGCGCCTGCGCGGCCTGATCGGCGAGATCGACAATCTCACCATGCACACCGCGAGCAGCCGAGTCGCTCGCTATCTGTTGGCCAAGGCCCCGCCCGAGCGGCGATCGCTCAAGCTGGATGTGCGCAAAGGGGTGCTGGCCTCGCGCCTGTCGATCCAGCCGGAGACCTTCTCGCGCGTGATGAAGGAGCTTGCCGGCCGTGGCATCATCGAGGTCCACGGCGCCCAGGTGACCATCCTCGACCGTGCCGCCCTCGGCGAGGTCGCGGAGCTCCAAGACAACGTCGAGCTGGGTTCGCCGAGCAGTGGATCGGTGAATCTGCTCAAGCGCTGATTCAAAAAGACACATTGCCGGCGGATGAGGCTCGAGACGAGCGTAATTGAAAACTTTGCAGCATTCTGCTGCGCCGCAGCATAATGACCTCGACATGACGGACGGCCGTACCGGCCGAGACGCTCACGCACGCCGCACACCACCCCACGGAGACCCAGATGCCGGACTCATTCGACCAGAACGCGCTCGACTATCACCGCTATCCCAAACCCGGCAAGCTGGAGATCAAAGCGACCAAACCCATGGGCAATCAGCGCGATCTGGCGCTCGCCTATTCGCCCGGCGTGGCGGCTGCGTGCCGGGAGATCGAGAAGGACGCGATGAACGCGTCGCTCTACACCGCGCGCAGCAACCTGGTCGCCGTCATCACCAACGGCACGGCGGTGCTGGGTCTCGGCGCCATCGGCGCCCTCGCCTCCAAACCGGTGATGGAAGGCAAAGCGGTTCTGTTCAAACAGTTCGCGGACATCGATGTGTTCGACATCGAGATCGAGGAGCGCGACCCGGAGAAGTTCATCGAGACCGTCGCGCGCATGGAGCCTAGCTTCGGGGGCATCAACCTCGAGGACATCAAGGCGCCGGAGTGCTTCATCATCGAGCGCGCCTTGAAGGAGCGTATGGGCATCCCGGTCTTCCACGACGATCAGCACGGGACCGCCATCGTCGTCTCCGCGGCGATCTTCAACGGCCTGCGCGTGGTGGGCAAGGACATCGGCAAGGCCCGCCTGGTCACGGCCGGCGCCGGAGCTGCCGCCTTGGCCTGCGTCGATCTGCTGGTGAGCATGGGCCTGCCGAAGGAGAACGTCACCCTCACGGACATCGCCGGCGTGGTCTACAGCGGACGCACCGATGAGATGGACCCCTACAAGGCGCGGTATGCAATCGAGACCGAGCAGCGCACCCTGCAGGAGGCCATCGAGGGCGCCGATATCTTCCTGGGACTCTCCGCCGCGGGCATCCTCAAACCCGAGTGGCTGATCAAGATGGCCGATGCACCCATCATCATGGCGCTCGCCAACCCGGTCCCCGAGATCATGCCGGATCTGGCCCGCGCTGCCCGGCCGGACGCGATCATCGCCACCGGGCGGTCGGATTTTCCCAATCAAGTCAACAACGTTCTCTGCTTCCCCTTTATCTTCAGGGGCGCACTCGATTGCGGTGCCACCGAGATCAACGAGGCGATGAAGATCGCCTGTGTGAAGGCGATCGCGGATCTCGCCATGGCGGAGCCGTCGGATATCGTGCGCGCGGCGTATGGCGGGGGCGAGCTGACCTTCGGGCCCGAGTATCTGATTCCAAAGCCCTTCGACCGGCGTCTCATGGAGAATCTGGCCCCCGCGGTCGCGCGTGCCGCGATGGAGAGCGGGGTCGCAACGCGACCGATCGCCGACCTGGACGCCTATCGCACCGCCATGCATCTCCGGGGCTATCGCACCGGGATGACCATGAAGCCCGTCTTCGATCAGGCGCGAGCCGCACCGAAACGCATCATCTATGCCGAGGGCGAGGACGAGCGCGTCCTGCAGGTGGCTCAGCAGGCCATCCTCGAAGGGATTGCTCGCCCGATGCTGATCGGCCGTCCGGAGGTCATCGGAAACCGCTTGAAGGATCTGAGCCTCACCATGCGCCCGGAGCGTGATTTCGATCTGATCGTGCCGTGCGAAAACACCAACTTCGACACACACTGGCGGACCTTCTACGAGCGCGTCCAACGACGCGGCTACGCTCCCGACGAGGCGCGCGAATATATCCGCAACGACCCCACCGTATTGGCCGCGACCATGGTCCGATGCGGCGATGCCGATGCCATGATTTGCGGCGTCGTCGGACGCTTTGCGCGACACCTAAAACATGTCGAGGAGGTGATCGGCACCGCGCCGGGCGTGCGTCACCTGACCGCCATGAACGCCATCGTCCTGCCGGCGGGGCCGCTCTTCATCGCCGATACCTATGTGCAATCGGACCCGAGTGCCGAGGATCTCGCCGAGATCACCTTCCTGTGTGCGGCACAGGTCCAACGCTTCGGGTTGCGCCCGAAGATCGCGTTGCTCTCGCACTCGAACTTCGGTAGTCACGAGTCCCCCGCCGCACGCAAGATGCAGGAAGCGATGCGACTGCTCCGCACCCGCGCCCCGAACCTAGAGGTCGAAGGCGAGATGCACGCCAACCTGGCCCTGGACGCCGCCGTTCGCGAGGCGCGTTTTCCTGACTCGAAGCTGGAAGGTCGCGCAAATCTCCTGATCATGCCGAACCAGGATGCGGCCAACATCGCCTTCAACCTGCTGCGGACCATCAACGAAGGCGGGGCCTTCGGCCCGATGCTGCTCGGTGCCGACCGTGCCGCACATATCGTGACGCCGAGCACCTCCGTGCGGGGACTGCTCAATATGACGGCTTTGGCCGCTGTGCAGGCTGAATGACCGAAACGGGTCATCAGATGACGACCTAGGTCATCGACGACGCACCCCGGCATCGCGCATGGATGTCCACCGCCCGCCCCGCACGACGACTTCGGGTGCTGCCGAAGAAAAAACCGCCCGCAACGGGCGGTTTTTTATGTTCATAAAATTCGGTGCCTTACATTCGATCAACGCTGTATGACAAACGATCCGAGAGACCGGCCGATCGGCGATTCCGGCCTAACGTCGCACGTCATCGAACATTGGCACATCCACTGCTTATAGACAGGCGAAGGCAGAAACCAAGAGTCGACAGGAGCCCAAGGGACTCGGCAGGGACCAGGACGGTACCGAGCAGGGAGCATCGGCGCGTCGCTCGCTCGATAGAGCCGGGCGACGCGCCCCCCGAGCAAGGGCGACAGGGGTGATCGGAAACACGATCACAGGCGCGCCGAAGGGGACAGATTCGCAGACGCCGAGGGACGCACAAAACGTGATCGATCGGAGATGTGGTCCGAACCCACACCCGACAGCGATATTCAGCCATGCCAAGCAAGCCATCGGGGTCGGGTCCCCTCCTCCGCCCGTCTCCGAATTTAGGCCATCGTGATTCGCCAAGGCGACCACGATGGCCTTTTTATTTTCTTGATCATTGTATTAGAAGATGATCCGACGACAAGCGGACGCGACGACAGCGCTTAGCCGCAAACCGTCACCTGATGACAGGCTGGGTCAGAGTCGGTCCGGCGCATGGCTGCCGGAACCCCGCCAGACTGCGAACCAACGCCTGGCACGAAAACTGATGTTCACGGGAGGTGGTCAGCTTCGAGGATACGGATCTGACCCTTCAACGTTCGGGCTCGTGAGCAGGGAGGCCCAAGGCGGTTCCGCCGAGGACGCACAGCTCCACGCGCACGGGTCCGGCGTAGGCCACTGCAGCCGTCGGTTGCAGTGGCCGCCTCTTACCCGGATCGACACCTGTCGCGGAAGGTCGATAGCGCGCACACGCGGATCTTCCGCCGCATTGCACGCCCGCCTTCCGAGAAGCCCACGGGCGCTCGAGCCCCCTCAGCCGGCGGATTTCCCGCCCGCGAACTTCTGCCACAAGATCAATCCGACCAGCACCGCGACGGCGAGCACGGACATCATGAGCGCTGCGTCGTCGAGAAACGCGACGACGATGCCGCTGACGATCAGAAAGACACCGATGACCGACATCCGCGGATTGCCGTGAACCCCCGAGAGGAACGCCGTCAGGCCAAGCAGGAAGATGATCTGCAGTCCGGTGAGCTCGGCGTTGAGGACATCCTTGAGCTGCGGCAGATAGAGGATCCAAACCAAGACAAACAGAGCCCCCCAATGCAAAACAGTCTTGAGCACAAAGGCGGACCGCGCCTTGGTATCCTCGCCCGCAGAGTTCCAGCCGATCGCCAAGGCAACGAGACCGAAGAACGGAATCAAGATCTGCCAGTAGAGCAGCGCGAACTCCAACCGCATATCGGTAAAGGCAACGCCTGCGATCACGGCGACGAAGAGAAGAACATAGGGCCACTGTTCCAGCATGAGACGCATAAGGCCGCTTCGCTGGCCGGCATCGGGTTGGGTCAGACTGGGTTGGTTTGCATTCGTCACGTTTGAGTCTCCTAATGGTTGTCCTTCACTCGAGTCGCGGCTTGCAGTGTACCGGGACGACCCGCCTGCCGGCTGACCACGCCGGCGATGCGGGTTCCCGTACGCAGCCCATGGTAGTACGTCCGCGGCCCGGCGTCAGGCGAAGACTGTCCGTTCGACCTTGAGCCGAGGACTCGCCGAACGGTATCCTCCGCGGCGTTTTTGCCCATTTGCAATTGTCGTTGCACCGGCCACGTCCGGTACGGCGCCATCGAGAACCCCATGACGCCAGCCGACACCAGCAACAACGGGGGATGGAGGGCAACCGCACGCGAGCTTTCCAATCCGAGAGTGCTTTCGATGCTCTTTCTCGGTTTCTCGGCCGGAATCCCGCTGCTGTTGATCTTCTCATCGCTCTCGCTGTGGCTGCGCGAGGCCGGCGTCGAGCGTCAGGCGGTGACCTTCTTCAGCTGGGCCGCACTGGGCTACTCGTTCAAGTTCGTCTGGGCGCCCCTGATCGACAAGCTCCCCCTGCCCTTGCTGACCCGTCGATTCGGACGGCGTCGCGCTTGGCTGTTGGTCTCTCAGCTCGCAATCATCTCCGCCATCGTCGCCATGGCGCTGATCGATCCGGCGACCGGGACCGGTCACGTCACGCGCATGGCGCTGGCCGCCGTGCTGCTCGGTTTTTCGGCGGCGACCCAGGATATCGTGATCGACGCCTACCGCATCGAATCCGCCGCGCCGCGCCTGCAGGGACTCATGTCCTCGACCTATATCGCCGGCTACCGGATCGGCATGGTCGTCGCCGGCGCGGGTGCGCTCTATCTGGCTGCACTCTTCGGCTCGGAGGCAGGCGACTACGACTTTCGGGCATGGCAGCTGACGTATCTCGTCATGGCATCGACCATGCTGATCGGGGTGGTGACGACGCTCCTGATCTCCGAGCCCGAAACCCGGCGTCCCGACGCCCATGTCTACGGCGCCTCCGATTATCTGCGCTTGGTCGGCGTCTTCCTCGTGGCCGCGGCTGCCTTTGCGGGCGGGTTCTTCGTCTCGGGCGGGGCCTTCGCGGGGCTCAAGGCGTGGGCGGGCGGCGGACCGATCAGCGGATTCCTCTTGGAGAGCCTGCATTTCGCCGTTGCCGTATCCGCGGCGATCGCCGCCGGTTGGCTGTTGGTGGCCGCCGGTGCCGTGAACGCCGCGATGGCCCGCGAGACCTGGATCGAGCCGGCACTGGATTTCTTCCGCCGCTACGGATTGAAGACCGCCTTGCTCCTGCTTGCCCTGATCGGGCTCTATCGGATCTCGGACATCGTGCTCGGCGTCATCTCCAATGTCTTCTATCAAGACATCGGTTTCTCCAAGCCGCAGATCGCGACCGCGGTCAAGACCTTCGGGGTCATCGTGAGCATCCTCGGCGGGCTCCTCGGCGGGCTGATGGCAACCCGTTACGGGGTCATGCGGATCCTCATGCTCGGGGCAATCCTATCCGCGGCGACCAACCTCGTCTTCGTTGTCTTGGCGCTTGCGGGACCGGAAACAACGTGGCTTTATATCGCTGTCGCAGCCGACAACCTCGCCGCCGGACTCGCCAGTGCGGCCTTTGTCGCCTTCCTGTCGAGCCTGACCAGCGTGTCCTTCACCGCGGTGCAGTACGCCATCTTCAGCTCGCTCATGACACTCTTGCCGAAGGTCCTGGGCGGTTATTCGGGTTCGATCGTCGACGGGATCGGTTATCCCGGTTTCTTCGTCTTCACGACCTTGATCGGCGTCCCGGTGGTCCTTCTGGTCTGGCTGGCCGGGCGTAGCCTGACGATCGACGATCGGGCACGAGAAGCCGCCGCGGCGGCCGCCGCGTGAGACAGAGGGCGCGCTGAAACGACCGGAGCTGCTCGGACCACGAGCTCGGCGCAGAGCGGCTGTGTGTCAATGAATGCCCGGAGGCTCCGGAATCCGATGGCTGGGCAGCTCGCGCTTGACCGTGTCGCTGGTGTCGAGACAACCGAAACCACATATAACCGGGTTACGGGACAGGAGTCCGACAACAGGAGCCCTCGCCTCTCATGGTTTTCTTCCCACGGATCTTACCTTTACTCATCGCGGCCGCCGTCCTTGTCGGCTGCGCTCAGTCTCCGACCAGGCCGGCGCCCGAGCGCCAAACCGGCGACGCACCCGAGACCGCCGAGCGCACACGCCCATCGGATCGGGAAACGGAGTCTGCCGGGAGCGAGGCTGCGCCGCAGTCCCTCGCCGAACCCGCTTCGGAAGAGGCAAAGCGGTCCTTGACGATCCAGATCGGCAGCCAGTCGTTTCTGTACGCGGAGGACGATCAAGTCGTCCGCACCGGCCCCATCTCCTCCGGACGCGAGGGCTACGGCACGCCGCGCGGCACCTTCTCCGTGCTCAGCAAGCAGAAGGACAAGGTCTCCTCGCGCTACACCAACCAGCTCGGGATGCAGGCATGGATGCCCTACTCCATCCAATTCTACGGCCATTATTTCCTGCATGAGGGCTGGCTTCCGGGTTATCCGGATTCACACGGCTGTGTGCGCGTCGGCGAGAAAGACGCGCGTTTTCTCTTCGAGCGCCTTAAAATCGGCGATCTCGTCAGCGTCGTCGACTAAGCTCACCGACACCCTCCGATTCCGGGTCGGGTGGCCCGTCGAATCTCGATATCCGATCGGCCCCGATTGACCCCTCCCGCGAGTGCGGCGAAGATCTCCGGCTCGAAAGCCGATAGGATCCCTCGGATGAATCACCGTAACCTCTTGCAGGCCCTCCTGCTGACCATCGGCACCTACACGGGTATCGGCAGCGCTCAGGAGATCAAGCTCGAGCTCAACAAGATGGAGCCCCAGCCGGAGACGAAGGCCTGTCGCGCCTATCTGGTCTTCGACAACAGCGCAGGAGCGGCGATCGAGGCGCTGCAGCTCGACCTGATTCTGTTCGACCGAACGGGCGTGATTGCCAGACGCCTAGCGGTCGACACGGCACCTTTGCGGGCAGCCAAGACGACCGTAAAGCTGTTCGATATTCCCGATCTCGACTGCAACGACGTCGGTCGCATCCTGATCAACGAGGTGCTCGAGTGTCGGGATGCCGATGGTGCACACGCCGACTGCATCGAGCGCCTGACACTGTCGACGCGCGCCGAAACTCAGCTGGTGAAGTGACCGAAGATGCCGCACCGCGCAGACGCCCACCCCGAGGAGAGAACCGATGTCTGAAACCGCTGCCGCCGCAGCATTCGCTCCGGTCACCGCAGCGGCGTCCGCCATACCGGATCCGGTGACGACCACGGCGACGGAATCCTGGTTCGGTATGTTCGCGCCCCTCCCGATCGCGACGGCGATCCCCGAGCCGCTGCGTGCCCTGCTCGACGCCGGTGGCCCGGTGATGCTGATCCTGGCGGCGATGTCGGTCTTCGCCCTGACCATCGTCCTGATCAAGCTCTGGCAGTTTGCCCGCTTGCGACACGACGGCGCCGAGCATATCGAGAACGCGCTGAGCGACTGGCAGGCCGGTCGACGTCGCGAGGCGGTCGATCGACTCGCCCGAGCACGCAATCCGCTGGCCGAGGTGGTCAGGACCGCCATGCTCGGCAGTCTTCACGCGAATGATCCGGCGGCGCTGCGCGAAGAGGTCGAGCGCCGGTCTCTGGGGGTGCTGACCGCGTTGCGGAGCCATCTGCGCGGGCTCGAGGTGATCGCGAGCTTGAGCCCCCTGCTGGGTCTGCTGGGAACCGTCATCGGGATGATCGACGCCTTTCGCGCCCTCGAAGCGGCCGGCAATCAGGTCGATCCGTCGGTGCTCTCCGGCGGGATCTGGGTCGCCCTGTTGACCACGGCCGCAGGGCTCTCGGTCGCTATCCCGACCGTTGTCGCGCTCAATTGGCTGGAGCGTCTTCTCGAAGGCGTGACGGGCCGCTTGGAGGATCAGGTGACCCGCGTCTTCACCGGAGGACTGCGACTCGAGGGGCCAGCCGTTTCGATGTCGCCGCCGGTCTGCGCGGATCGGATCCCGCATGCGCTTTGAGTCGCCCGCGCCGCGTCGCCGACTGATCGGCCTGACCCCGTTGATCGACGTGGTCTTCATCCTGCTGGTCTTCTTCATGCTCGCCTCCAGTCTGATCAAATGGCAGGCCGTCGAGATGGGCGAGCCGGCCTCGGCGGGTGCCGAAACCCCCGTGGTCGGGTCATGGCTGGTGCGCGTGCAGCCCGAGGAGCTGGACCTCAACGCCGAGACGATCGCCGCCGCCGAACTTGCCGGACGGGTCACCGCACGGATCGGCGAAGACCCGGCGCAACGCATCCTGGTTCAGCCCGCGCCGGGTGTGAGCCTCCAGCGTCTGGTCGACGTGCTGGATCTCCTGCGCGACGCCGGAGCAACACACCTGACCCTCCTGCGCCTTTGAATTCGCATGCAATTGAAACGCTCCAAGCCAGCAGCCGACAGCGAAGCCAATCTGATTCCGCTGATCAATGTCGTCTTTCTGCTGTTGATCTTCTTCATGTTGGCCGGCCGACTCGCCCCGACCGAGTCGGTCGCCCTGGATCCCCCGCGCTCGAACAGCCCGCAGAGCGCGCGAGCAATGCCGCTGGTCCTGTTGATCGACCGAACGGGACAGATCAGCCTCGACGGTGAGCCGCTCGACGAGACGACCCTTGCCGCACGGGTTGCCGATAGGCTCGCAGACGGCCCTCCGCGCCTGCAGATCAAGGCGGACGCGACCCTCGAAGCACGTCGTCTGGTCGATCTGCTCGCGTCCCTGCGCATGGCCGGGGCCGAGGAAATCGACCTCTTGACCTTGGCGCGCGATGAATGATTCCGGGATGATGGAGCCGCGACGCTATCAGTGGGTGCTCGCGCTGCTCTTCGCCCTCGCCGCCCATCTCGTCCTCGCAAAGCTGCTCGATCCGGCTGCGCCGGTCGAATTGGACGCGCCCGGCATCCGCATTGCACTCGGAGGGACCGGTCCTGCCGGTGGAGACGGCGTCGCGAACGCACTCGAACCCATCGCGGCGGAATTCCTCCCGAGCGCAACCCTGGAAGCGACCGCTCTGCGGCCCGTCGGATCCCACACTCTCGCCACGGTCACCGAGACCATTCGGGCCGCGGAGCCACGCCCTCCCGCACCGATCACCGCAGTGGAGCCCGCAACCCCGAAGCCGAAGGCCGAAACGGCTCGCAGCCGTAAGACCCCGCCGCCACGGACCGCTCGGGTCACACCCGAGCCCGGACCCGAGAAGCGGCCGCAGAAGACGCAGCCCCGACCGACCGGGGCGAAGACGGCCTCCGTCGACCCGAAAGCAACCGGCAAAGCCCTCGGCCAACAAGGCGCAGGCGCCGGAGGTACCCCGGCCGCGGCCGGAACGGGCGGCGGCGCAACGGGCGGAAAGGCCGACGGGGGCAAGTCCAAAGACCGTTACTACGCGCAGCTCGCGGCCTGGCTGGAGCGACACAAACGCTACCCGCCCCAAGCCCGAAAGCTGCGCCAGGAAGGCGTCGTCAGGGTCCGTTTCGTGATCGACCGCACCGGCAAAGTCATCTCGCATCGCATCGAAGCGAGCTCCGGCCATAGCGCGCTCGATCGTGCCGCATCGGAGCTCCTGAGACGGGCATCCCCGATGCCCGCGATCCCGGCAAGCATGGGGCGGTCGAGACTGGAGATCGTGGTGCCGATCGCCTACCGATTGCGCTGAGATGGGAGTGCACCTAAACGGCGATGACGCGGCCTCGCCGAGGTCGCGACCTGTATTATCCGGCCTCGACAACCCGAATCGCCATCCATCGACTCAATCCCAAGGAATACAAGAATGCAGTCCGTAAGGCCCATCCGCGTTTGGTCATGGCTCCTGCTCCTGGGTCTGGCCCCCTCCGTCGCCGCAGCGGCCTGCGTACCGGGAGAATCACTGACACTCCTGCATTTCAACGACTTCCATGGTCAACTCGAGCCCTACGAAGACCCTCGTGACGGGACCGAGCGCGGCGGCATCGCCCGCCTCGCCGCAACCGTTGCCGAGGTTCGGGCGGAAGACCCGAGCCGCCCGGTTGTCGTGCTGTTCGCCGGTGATCTGCTCCAAGGAACGCTCACCTCGAGCCTCTTTTTGGGCGTGCCCGATCTGGTGCTGCTCGGGCGCATCGGCGTCGACGCCGCCGTCATGGGGAATCACGAGCTGGACTACGGCCAAGCGGTCTTTCGCCGTCTGGCCGAGGAGGCCGCGTTCCCTTTTCTGAGCGCCAACGTGGCGTCGGACCCGGAGCCGCTGCCGGTGCTGTCTTCAGTCGTGATCGGACGGCCGGATGAGCCGAAGGTCGCGGTCCTTGGACTCACCACACCCGAGCTGACCACCGCCACCCATCCGCGCAACATCGAAGGCATCAGCGTGGAGGAGCCGGTCGCCGTCGCCAGACGCCTGGTGCCGACACTCCGGGAAGACGCCGATCTGGTGGTGGTGCTCTCGCACATGGGGATCGCAGACGATCGCCGACTGGCCGAATCCGTACCCGGCATCGACGTGATCGTGGGCGGCCACAACCACAACCTCTACGCACGACCGGTGCTTGTGCAGAACGTACCCATCGTCCAGGCCGGAGAACGTGGCGGATGGCTGGGACGTATGGATTTCCGTTGCAGCGACGGGCATTTGGCGCCCACCGACCACGCCATGATCCCAATCGATGCCGCAAGCCCGGAGGATCCGGAGATCGCCGAAGAGGTCCGCCGCATCACGCTGGACGCCGAGCGTGAGATGGGCAGGGAGGTGGGCTTCAGCGCGCAAGAGCTGAGCGCCTGGCGCGAGCTGATTCGTCGCGAAGAAGCCCCGTTCGGCAACTTCGTGGCCGATTTGGCGCGCGAGATCACCCTGGCGGATGTCGCGCTGTTCAACGCAGGCGGCTTTCGGTCAAGCATCCCCGCCGGACCCGTCACGCTCAAATCGATCTATCAGGCCTTCCCCTTTCGAAACGAGCTGGTGTTGGGCGAGCTGACCGGCGCCCGACTGCTCGCCGCGCTCGAGCGCAGCGCTGCGCTGGACCCGTCGGACAACCCCGGCGGCTTCCTCCAGGTCTCCGGCGTGCGCTACGGGATCGCGGACGGGCGGCTTGCGAACGCCTCGATCGGCGACGCCCCCATCGATCCTGCCCGCCGGTATCGGATCGTGACCTCCGACTTCCTCGCGGCCGGCGGAGACGGCTACGGCATGCTCAAAAACATGACCGAGCCCGTGATGACCGGACGCCTGATCTCGGACATGGTGATCGAGGGCTTCCGCACCGAAAGCCCGTTGAGCGTCGCAACAGACGGACGGATCCTACGATACTGAATCGGGGAAACCTCGGAACGCCTCTCGCAACGCCCCTCGCGCGTGCCGAAGAAACCGGCACGCGTTATTCGGGGACATCGGCACATTCATTGCCGCACACGAAAGCACGCCACCCTGCATCCGCAGTACCGCCGCAAACGGCTCGCCGTCCGATTTCTGCGATGTGACCGACCGCACACTTCGCCCCCTCGCCTTCGTCGTCGCCGGCATTTTGCCGTCCAGGTCGCAGAACCCTCCCGAAACTACTGGTTAACTCAGCTCAAAGGAGGCCGGAACCGCGAAGGGGCGGATCCGAAACGACCATCGGGTTCGCTTCCGGAGCCCATCGCAACCGTCAGGCACACGCTGAATAGGGTCATTCCGGGGACCGGCCTCGTCACGCGAATGGACAGGGTGAACGCTATGCGACCTGCTCGGACCGTCCAAAATGACCCAAGGACCACCATTCACACCGGTTTTGTCCTGTACGTTAAGCTGTTCTTGCTGCTCCTGTTGTCGTCGGCGAGCGGCATCTCCGCAGCAGACGAGGTCAGACTCGCATGGAATGCGGTGAACGACAGTCGCGTGGCGAACTACGAGGTGCACTACGGGACCGCCAGCGAGACCTACTACGCGAAGGTTCGAGTTACCACCCCATCGGCGACCGTCTCCGGCTTGGAGGGCGGCTCGCACTACTTCTTCGCGACACGGGCATGTACGAGCGACGGGAAGCTCTGCAGCGACTTCTCCAACGAGGTGAATGTCGATATGCCGGCGGCTGCGCATTCGGCCTCCGGGGTCGTGACCATGAGCGGTGCAGCCGATGCTCCATCCGCACGGCCGACGGCGTCGGCAACGGCCGACAACACCCTCGCGAGGACTCGCACGGCCATCGAGATGGGCGAGGCATCAACTGCTCGATCCGCTCGGCCGACGCGCGTAGCCGCCGAGAATACCCTCGCGGCGACCGACCCGGCCATCGAGATCGGCGAGGCGGAGATCAATCAGGAATGGCAACGTATCGAGTTCCAGCGTGAATTCAAAGACCCGGTCGTCGTCGTCAAGTCATTGAGCAGCTACGACACCGAACCGGCGATCGTCAGGGTCGACGCGATCGACGCCGACGGCTTCTCGATTCGCGTTCAGGAATGGGACTCTCTCGACGATGCACATGACCTGGAAACGGTCTCCTACCTGGTGATGGAGCGCGGACGCCATCAGCTGTCCAACGGAGCCCAGGTCGAGGCCGGCTCGCTGATCACGGGCACAACACAGGCATTCCAACGCCATACCTTCACTGCTGCCTTCGAAGACGCCCCGGTCATCTTCGCGACCGTCGTCAGCTTCAACGAGAGCGATGCCGTGACAGCACGGCTGCACGCCATCGAGTCCGACGGCTTCGACGTCGGACTGCGCGAGCAAGAGGCCAATAGCCAACGGCATCTGCCCGAACGTGTCGACTTCATCGCCTGGGAGGCGTCCACCGGTGTCGTCGACGGGATGCAATACGAGGTCGGACGCACCGGACGCAACGTCGACCACGACGCGCACAACCTGGTTTACCAAACCGCGTTCGTACGGTCTCCGGTGCTCGTCGCCGACATGCAGACGACACACGGCGACGATACGGCAGCCCTGCGGTGGAAGAATCTGAACGTCGAATCCGTAGCCTTGCGAGTCCAAGAAGAAGGGTCGCGCGATCGGGAGACGACACACGTGCTCGAGGACGTCGGGTACTTCGTCGCCGACGTCGAATAGGACCCGAATCGAGCCCGTGCCCGCTGTCACAGCGCCTCTTCGGAGGCGCTGCGACTTCTCGTTATCCGAACGCGGCGCGGAACCGCTCCAGGAAGGTGTCGTACTCGGCCTCGGGCAGCAGGTTGATCCCTGCCGCTGCCTTGCGCCCGCCGCCGCTCGCAAATCCCCGACAGAGTACATCCGCCCCGTCCGGGCGCGCGAGCGGCGCGCGGACACTGACCAGAAACCCGCCCGCGGGCAGCCGGGTCAGCATGGCGTGCGCCCGATCCGGCGCCTGCTGCGCAAGCTCGTTGGCGAAGACGCCGCTGGCGCGGCGGGCCCAAGGCTCGGCCGGCAGGACAAAGAGCCGATGCCGCTCGCTCTCGAACGCGGGCGCAACGGCGCGCGCTCGGGCCATGTCGTCGGCATAGCCGTCACGTAGGGCCGGAAACGTCGGATCCTCGACGATAAAGGTCAAGGGATCGGCGTAGGGCTGCAAACTGCGAAACAGGACGTCCGGGGCAAACAAGAGGTCGTCGACGGTCTCGCCGTAACCGTTGTAGTTGAGATAGATGCCGAGATCGCGCAGCAGACCGAGCTCGCCTTCGGTCAGATCCAAGGGCTCGGCGGCACGTCGGGCGGACGCGTCGAAATTGTCCCCGAAGGTCCCGACGACGGCCCAGGCCCGTTGGGAGCCATGCAGGTAATCGTCGACCAACAGGCTCGTCCCCTTGTCGGGCAGCGTCTCGATGTGGACATCGAGCGACGGGTGGGCCGGGATCTCGCCGGCGAAGTGGTGATCGAAATAACGGATGCGGACACCCTGCCCGAGCAAGCGCTCGACCGCGCCGCGATTCTTGTCGAAGGAGATATCGAGCGCGGTGACCAGATCGCCCTTGACCGCCTCGACCCGCTCGAGCAGGGCGATGTCGCGTTTGACGCCGGTGACCAGAATGGTGTCGATCGGTTCGGCTAAGCGCAGTTGCTGCAGGGCGCAGAGACCGTCGGCGTCGCCGTTGAAGACATCGTAATGACTCATCTGGAAAACCCTTTGCGTGCAAATGGATGTCCACTGATTATCCGCCCAACCACGCGAGCGGTCCAAATCCATGACGACGATCGCGGACGCCTCGCGACGCCGCTCACGCCGAACACGGCTCTGCCGGCGTTGCTCGAGGCGTTCGCGATCGGTAGACTTCGTAATCCACTCAAGTCTCCGACGGGTACGGGCCGCGCGGCGAGCCGACGGGCAGATCGCCCGGGGAAACCCAGCTCGCGATTCCGGCGATCCGACCCGACCTCTTTACGAATCCCTTATTCGGAACCAACATGGCCATCGAGCAAACCCTGTCCATCATCAAGCCCAATGCGGTCGCGAAAAACGCCATCGGCGCCATCCTGAGCCGTTTCGAAGCCGCCGGGCTGCGTATCGTCGCCGCGCGCATGCTCCACATGAGCAAGGAGCAGGCGTCTGCCTTCTACGGGATCCACCAAGGTAAACCCTTCTTCGACGAGCTGGTCGACTTCATGACGTCCGGTCCGGTGATGGTGCAGGTGCTCGAAGGCGAAGACGCGGTTGCCAAGAATCGCGACATCATGGGCGCGACCAACCCGGCCAATGCCGCGCCAGGCACCATCCGTGCGGACTTTGCCGATTCCTTCACCGAAAACGCAGCGCACGGCTCCGATGCCGTGGATACCGCGGCCGTCGAGATCGCCTTCTTCTTCCCGGAAGGCGTCTGCCCGCGCACCCGCTGAGGATCCCCGTGACCAACGCCGAGCTCAAGCCCAATCTACTCGACCTGGATCTTGCCGACTGCGAGAGACTGGTGCTCGGGCTCGGTTTCAAGGCGTTTCACGGACGCAGCCTCTTTAAATGGATCCACAAGCACGGCGTCGTCGATTACGACGCCATGACGGACCTGTCCAGGGCGCTGCGCGATGCGCTGCGCGAGAGCGTCGAGATCCGCCTGCCGCGGATCATCCACGATCAGCCCTCCGCGGACGGAACGGTCAAGTGGATCATGGAGCTGGAAGACGGTCAGCGCATCGAGACCGTCTTCATCCCGGAGGGCCGCCGCACGACCATCTGCGTCTCCTCGCAAGTGGGTTGCGCGCTCAACTGCTCCTTCTGCGCAACCGCCACGCAGGGCTTCAACCGCAACCTGACGGTCGGCGAGATCGCCGGTCAGATCTGGCATGCGACACGACAGACGGGAGCCGCGCCGTCGAACGTCGTCATGATGGGCATGGGCGAGCCGCTGGCCAACTTCGATGCCGTCGTCAAGGCGATGGACATCATGCAGGACGACTTTGCCTACATGATCGCGAAGACGCGCCTGACGCTCAGCACCTCGGGCATCGTCCCGAACATCTACCGGCTGCGTGAAGTCAGCGACGTCTCGCTGGCCGTCTCGCTGCATGCACCCAACGATGCCCTGCGCGACGAGCTGGTCCCGATCAACCGCAAATATCCGCTCGCCGAGCTGCTGCCGGCCTGCAAGGCTTACGTGGGCGCCGACAAGCGCCGCCGCATCACCTGGGAATACGTGATGCTCGACGGCATCAACGACAGCCTTGCGCACGCCAAACAGATGATCCGCCTGCTCGAAGGGATCCCCTCGAAGGTCAACCTGATCCCGTTCAACCCGTTTCCCGGAAACCAGTACGGCACCTCGCCGCCCGAGCGTATCGAGGCCTTCCGCGCGCGACTCGCAGGCGCCGGCATCTTTACCATGACCCGCAAGACACGCGGCGACGAGATCGCCGCCGCCTGCGGACAGCTCGTCGGACGCGTCGAGGATCGTACGCGTCGGCTCGGACGCGTCGCGGTCGCGATTCCGGCGGAGATCCCGTTGGACGGCAGGGCCGGGGCCGGTAAGGCGGCGATGCCATGACGAGTCCTCTCTGCGTCCGCCTGGTCACGCATGCCGTGCTGATGCCGAGCGCGCTCTGTTTCGGCTTAGTCGGCTGCGCGAGCAAAACGGCGCAGCCAGGCACGGATCCACTCGGGCTGGATCCGCAGGACAGCCCGGCCGAGCTTTATGTCGAGATGGCCGAGGAGTACTACAGCCGCGGCCAGACCGAGGTCGCCTTCCGTCGCGCTCAACAGGCGATCGAGGCCGACAAGAATTATCCCAAGGCCCACGTGTGGCTCGCCTTCATGTACGAGGAGATGGGCAAGCCCGCGCTTGCGGCGACGCACTACGAGCGCGCCGTCAGGCTCGCACCGAACAACTCGGATGTCCTGTACGCGTTCGGCGCCTATCAGTGTCGAGAAAAGCGCTACGCGGAGGCGGACGTCTACTTCAAAAAGGCACTGGACAACCCACTCTACGCAACGCCATGGGTCGCGATGACCAATGCGGGGACCTGCGCGGGCAGCGCCGGTGACGCGGCCAAGGCGGAAGGCTACTATCGCGCTGCGATCGCCGCCAACCCCGGTTTCGGCCCGGCGCTGGTGAAGCTTGCGGAGCTCGAGCTCAAACGCGGCAACATGCAGGGGGCAAAGGTCTATTTGGACCGCTATTTCGAGCCGACGACCGTGCGCACCCCGGCGACGGCCCGCGAGGCACTCGCCGCCGCGGTCACGACCGAACGTGCACTAGGTAACCGAGCCCGCGCAGCCGAGTACGAGAAGGCGTTGCGCGCCAGCTTTCCCGATTCACCCGAGACCCGCGAGCTGTAGGGACCTCACGAGTGACAAACCAGACACAATCCACCGACCCGAACGACCAAAACGTGGTCGAGTTCGGCGATAGCCCCGGGCGACGCCTACGGGTACAACGCCAATCGCGCGGCCTGGCGATCGAGCGGATCGCAACACAGCTGCACCTCAAGCCCGAGATCATCGAGGCCCTCGAGCAGGACCGCTTCGACCTCTTGCCCGGTCCGGTCTTCATCACCGGCTATCTGCGCAACTATGCGCGGGTACTCGGACTTGACCCGGCACCGCTGATTGCGGCCTACCAGTCCCACGACGAGAGCACGGACACCGTCGTGCCCTCGCGCCGCATATCGAGCTCGGGCTCGGATCTCGATTCGGGCGGCACCCGCATTCTGGTGCGCCTTGTCAGCTTTGCCCTGGCGGCCGCCGTCGTCGCCGTCATCGCGCTCTGGTGGCACGAACGACCCGAGATCGCGCCGGAGCTCGAGACCGAAACGGCCGAGCTTCAGCCGGATTCGATCGCACCTGACCCGGCTTCCGAGTCACTGATCGCAAGCACCCCCGAGGCTGATCCCGAAACGCCCGACGCGGCGATCGAATCGGCCGACCGGAGCGACCCAACGGGCGTGAGCTTCCCCGAAACCACGCAGCCTGCGCCCGTACGTCCTCCCGAAACGCCTCCGCGGCAAACACCGACGGCGTTGACCTCGTCGGCATCCGAGCCGGACGTCGAACCGGCCTCGGAGGCAGTGTCGCAGCCGATGCCCGCGAGCGCAGCAAGCCCCGCAATCGATCCGCCGACCCAAGCGCAGGCCGACACGCCCGATGGGACGGCGAGCGATCCGCAGGTCGAGCCCCCCCTTCTCGCCCCGTCTGCGGCAGCGCAGAAGGGCATCGTCCTCGAGTTCACCGGTCCCTCGTGGCTCGAGGTGCGCAATGCCGCCGGAGAGCGCCTCATCGTCGGCGAGATGAAGGCCGGAGATCGGCGCGAGGTCACCGGGCAGGGTCCTTTCCGGTTTACCGTGGGACGGGTCAACAACAGCAGCATGACGGTCGACGGCGAACCCTTCGATCTGGAGGCGCGTTCGCGCGGCAACGTGGCGCGCTTCTCGCTCGATCCGGAGCTACCCGAGTGACGGCGCGCCCGGGCCAAACGACTCCGACCCTCGTCCGCACACATCGAGCCACCGAACATGGGTAAGCATATTCAGGCGATTCGGGGGATGCACGACATCCTGCCCGAGGCCGTCGCAGCCTGGCATCGTATCGAGGACACCGCACGCAGGATTCTCGCCGCGTATGGCTATGCCGAAATCCGTACGCCGATCCTCGAGGTTACGGATCTGTTCAAGCGCTCGATCGGCGAGGTCACCGACATCGTCGAGAAAGAGATGTACAGCTTCGAGGATCGCAACGGCGAGAGCTTGAGCCTGCGTCCGGAAGGCACCGCGAGCTGCGTGCGGGCCGCCATCGAGCACGGCCTGCTCGTCCAACCCCAACGCTTGTGGTATCGCGGTCCGATGTTCCGGCACGAGCGCCCGCAACGCGGCCGTTACCGGCAGTTCAATCAGATCGGCGCCGAGGTCTTCGGACTCACGGGACCGGACATCGATCTCGAGCTGATCCTGCTCACGGCGCGCCTGTGGCGCGCGCTCGGATTGAATGGTCTGCGTCTCGAGATCAACAGTCTCGGGGATCCCGACGAGCGCCGACTCTATCGCGAGGAGCTGGTGACCTATCTGGAGGCGCGGCGAGAGGATCTGGACGCCGAGAGTCTGCGGCGTCTGCACACCAACCCGTTGCGCGTGTTGGACTCGAAACATCCGCAGACACAGAAGATCGTCGCCGATGCACCGACGCTGATGGATCACCTCGGCGAGGACAGTCTGGCCCACTTTCAGGGCATGCGTCACGGCCTGGATCAGGCGGGTATCCCCTACCGACTGAATCCGCGGCTGGTACGCGGCCTGGATTACTACAACCGCACGGTGTTCGAGTGGATCACCGAGGATCTCGGCGCCCAAGGCACGGTCTGTGCCGGCGGCCGCTACGACGGCCTGGTCGAGCAGCTCGGTGGCCGGGCAACACCTGCCGTGGGTTTCGCCTTGGGTCTCGAGCGCTTGGTCGAGCTGCTGGCGCTCGCCGGTCATGCCGGGGAGCCCGCGGTCCATGCCTACCTGGTCGCGGTGGGCGATCAGGCCCAGCTCGAGGCCCCGCTTCTGGCCGAGCGCCTGCGCGACCTCCTGCCTCGTCTGCGCCTCGTTGCGCACTGTGGCGGGGGCAGCTTCAAGAGCCAGTTCAAGAAGGCCGATCGGAGCGGAGCAACCTTCGCGCTCGTCCTCGGCGAGGCGGAAATTGCGAAGGGTATTGTCGGCGTCAAACCCCTACGCGACGAGAGCGATCAACAGGAGCTGGGGTTCGACGATTTGGTCGATTTTCTGTCCCGAGAAATCGAGAGCCCGGATTGATGGCGGCAGGCGACGACATCGGTCCAGCCGCGCGCGCATCCACGTCACCACGGAGAGAGAAGTGAGTTACGAAACCGACGACGAAAAAGTCGAAGCCATCAAGGCTTGGTGGAAAGAAAACGGCGTGGCGGTCGTCATGGGCATCGCCATCGGGCTGGGCGCGATCGTCGGCTGGCGTTACTGGGGCGATTATCGCGATAGCGTCGCCGCTCAAGGCTCGATGGTCTTCGATCAGGTGCTCGCCAACGCCGCAACCGGTCAAACCGAGGCGGTCGTGACCCAGGTCCGGATGCTGAGCGACGACTTCTCGTCGACCCCATATGCCGCACTCGGCGCGCTGGTCGAGGCGAAGGCGCTTTACGAATCCGGCCAAGCCGAGGCGGCCATGGCCGCCTTGACGGAGGTGATCGCCAACCCTCCGGAGCCAGCGATGGCACATATCGCCGCGCTGCGCCTGGCGCGGATTCAGGTTGCGGAAGGCCAGTTGGACGCAGCGGCCAAGACCCTTGCCGAGTACGGAACGAGTCCGGAGTTTGCCGGCGACTTCGCCGCAGTGCGGGGCGACATCGCAGCGGCTCGCGAGGACACCGTCGCTGCGCGCGAGGCCTATGAGCAGGCGCTCGCGGAAGGGACCGGGTTCTCGCAGTTGATCCGGCTCAAGCTCGACAACCTACCCGCAGCCGGCTAGTGGTCGCAGATCCGCCTATGGCCATGCAATCGACAGCGGGCGCCGCCCGACTCGGGGTGCTGCTTCTCGCCGGCCTGTTGAGCGGATGCAGCATGATCCCCTGGATCGGCGCCGACAAGGATCCCACACCGCCCACCAAGCTGACCGACATCGTCCAGACGGTCGGGTTGACGACACTTTGGTCGGAGCGTGTCACGCGCGGCACTGCCGGGCGGCGACTCTACTTGATTCCGGCGCTCTCGGGAGAGCGCATCTATGTGGCGGATTCGCGCGGCCGACTCGTTGCCGTCGCCGCCCAGAGCGGACGCGTGCTCTGGGAACGCGATACCGATCTGCATTTCAGCGGCGGACCCGACGTCAAAGGCGACCGTTTGGTCATCGGCACCAGCCGGGGCGAGCTCGTCGCCTTCTCCGTCAGCGACGGCAAAGAGCTCTGGCGGACACAGCTCGGCAGCGAAATCCTCTCGGTCCCGCGCATGACCGACACGGCCCAGGCGGTCGTCCATACCCTTGACGACAGCATCTACGGCGTGAACGCGGACACCGGCGTCCAGCAATGGCGCCTGAACTATCCCGCTCCCGTGCTGACGCTGCGCGGCAGCAGCAGTCCGGTCCTCACGCCCTCCGGGATCCTGGTCGGTCTTTCCGGCGGAAAGCTTCTGAACCTCGACCCGGCAGACGGCACCCCGCTCTGGGAGGTCGCCATTACCCGCCCCAGCGGGCGCTCGGAGCTTTCGCGCATCGCCGACATCGATGCAGACCCGGTCGTGATCGGGACCATCGCCTTCGTCGGCTCCTACAACGGCGATCTGGCCGCCGTCGACATCACGACCGGCACCGTCATCTGGCGACGCGAGCTCTCGGCGCACGCCGGACTCGCGGCCGATACATCCGACCTCTTCGTGACGGACTCGAGCGATCAGATCTGGGGTGCGGACCCGAGCGACGGCGCCGGACGTTGGCGCCAAGAGGGTCTGCGCTACCGTCAGGTGACGGCCCCCGCATTGGTCGGCAACCTGATCGCGGTCGGCGATCTGGATGGCTATGTCCACCTGCTCACGCGCTCCGACGGCCGTCTGGTCGGGCGCACCCGCATCACCGGAAAAGGAGCGATTACGGCGCGCCCCTTGGTCGTCGGCAACCGTCTATATGTTTTCGCCGACGACGGCACCCTGACCGCCTTGAGCATCGGCGGCGCGCCCGCGGCCAAGATCGGCCTGCGCGGCGGCGCACCCGCCGATGCAGGCGCCGCGTCGCGCGATGTCGATACCGCACCGGCCGATTTGCCGGGATCCGCGCCACCGGAGTCCAGCCCCTGAACGGCATGCTGCCCGTCATCACACTGATCGGCCGGCCCAACGTCGGCAAGTCGACACTCTTCAATCGCCTTACGCATACGCGGGATGCGCTGGTTGCGGACTTTCCCGGTCTGACCCGGGATCGCCAGTACGGGATCGGCGTCGTGGGGCCGAGCCGCTATGTCATCGTCGACACGGGCGGCATCAGCCAAGCCATCGACGGTGTCGAGGCCCTGATGGAACGACAGGTCCGGCTCGCGATCGACGAAGCAGACCATCTGCTCTTCCTCGTCGACGCGCGGGACGGTTGCACCCCGGGCGATATCGAGATCGCCGCACGCCTGCGTCGCATGGGAAAACCGGTCAGTCTGGTGGTCAACAAGAGCGACACCATGGACCCGGTACTGGCTACGGCGGATTTCCATCGGCTCGGCCTCGGCGAGCCGATGGCGGTCTCGGCCACCCACGGACGCGGCGTGCAGGATCTCATCGACGCCGTCTTTGCCCGATTCCCGCTGGTCGACGACGAGGGGATCGGGGCTGCAGAGACGGAGGAAGGCATCCGGGTCGCGATCGTCGGGCGCCCGAACGCGGGCAAATCGACACTCATCAATCGGATTCTCGGCGACGACCGGCTGGTCACCTTCGACAGCCCGGGCACTACCCGCGACAGCATCTTCGTCCCCTTCGAGCAACAGGGTCGCCACTACACCCTGATCGACACAGCGGGCATGCGTCGCCGCTCCAGGGTCGACGACGTCATTGAAAAATTTAGTGTCATCAAAACCCTACAGGCAATCGACGCGGCCAATGTCGTCATCCTGGTGCTCGACGCACACGAGGGTGTCGGCGAACAAGACGCCACACTCGCGGGACATATCATCGAGCGCGGGCGGGCACTCGTGGTTGCAATCAACAAGTGGGACGGGCTGGCCCCCGACCAACGCGAGCAGATCAAGACACAGTTCGCGCGCAAGCTCGCCTTCCTCGACTTCGCCAAGATGCACCTGGTCTCCGCACTGCACGGCAGCGGTGTCGGCCTCCTACTCGACGAGGTCGAGAAGGCCTACACCAACGCCACCCGCAACCTCTCGACCCCGGAGCTGACTCGCCTGCTCGAGGACGCCGTCCAGGAGCATCAACCGCCGCTGGTGCACGGGCGGCGCATCAAGCTGCGCTATGCGCACCAAGGCGGACGCAACCCGCCCATCATCATCATCCACGGCAACCAGACCGATTCGGTCCCGGACACCTACCGGCGCTATCTGATCAATCGCTTCAGACGCGAGCTCAAGCTCCTCGGTACCCCGCTGCGGATCGAATTCAAAAGCGGCACCAATCCCTTCGAAGGGCGTCGCAATAAGCTCACACCCAGCCAGATCAAGCACCGCCAGCGCCTGAAGACATTCGTCAACCGCAAGCGGTAACGGATCTCCGAAGGAAGCAAAACGAGGACTCAGGAGACCTTCGATGTTCTACCCGTTGCTGCTTATCCTGCTTCTGCTGCCTTCGGCGTCGTTCGGCACCGATTACTACGTGAGCGCCGCCGGCCGGGATACAAACTCCGGAGGATCTTCGCAAGCCCCGTGGCGATCCTTGGACAAAATCAATGACTTGATTCTTGATCCCGGCGATCGCGTGTTCTTGCGAGGCGGGGACAGCTTTTCCGGAAATCTCTATTTCGATGCGTTCGATCGAGGGACGGCGGCATCACCGATCCGCATCGGCTCTTATGGAAGCGGCAGGGCGACGATCCTCGCCGGGGACGGCGATGGAATATTTGCCTATAACACCGCCGGATTCGTCATTTCCAACCTCAACATCAGAGGATCGGGCGCGAACGTCAACGAGGGCGCCGGCATCATCTTCTACACAGACCTACCGGGCGGCGTGAAGCTCGACAAGGTCACCTTGAGCAAGATCGATGCAAGCGGGTTTCATCATGCAGGGGTCGAGATCGGCGCATGGAACGGAACGACCGGGTTTAAGAACGTCTCCATCGACGGCGTACGTGCGTACGACAACGCCAAAAACGGCATCACTGTTTGGGGCTATGACGCACCCGGTTTCAAGGGTTACGCCCATACCAAGGTTTACATTACCGGAAGTTTTGCGTACCGAAACGAGGGGATCTCCGGGGCGAGAGAACCAACCGGCAACGGCATCGTCATTTCCAACGTCGATGGCGGGCGAATTGCCCGTTGCGTGGCTCATTCCAATGGTGTGCGCAACACATCGAGCAGCGGCCCGATCGGAATCTGGGCGTGGCGCGCGAATAGAATAACAATCCAATTCAATGAGTCATACGGAAACCGCACGACGTCGGGAGCCGCCGACGGCGGCGGCTTCGATCTCGACGGCGGCGTGACGAATTCGATCCTACAGTACAACTATTCGCACGAGAACGATGGCGCAGGATATCTTTTGGCGCAGTATGACTCGGCCCCCTCGTTCAAGAACAATGTTATACGATACAACATCTCCCAGAACGACGGGCGCCGCAACACCTATGGCGGGATCATGGTCTGGAGCAAAGCGCCGCTCGAGATCTCCAACAGCCACATCTACAACAACACTATCTATATCTCCCCGTCGGCGACAGGAAACGTTTGCGGAATCAGGGTGGCATCCCCGACCTCTACGATGAGCATACGCAACAACATCATCTTCACGACCGGCGGCGCACCTCTTCTTTGTGTTGTGGGCGGCCAAAAGGGGTTGTCGATTCAGGGCAACAACTATTGGTCGAATGGATCGCCCTTTAAAATCCGTTGGGGATCGACCCTCTACTCGAGTCTCACGGCTTTCCGAAGCACCGGGCAAGAAAAACTCAACGGGGTTTCGACCGGACTCTTCGCCGATCCCGAAATGGTTAATCCCGGAGTCGGCGGAATCGTCGGGAATCCGAGCGCGTTGACAAAAATGCTCCAGTATCGCTTGAAGGCAAGCTCACCGCTCATCAACCGCGGGATCAATCTTAAATCGCAGTTCGGGTTGTCGACCGGCACGCGAGATTTCTACGGCACACAACTCCCGCAACGGGGCGCTTTCGATGTCGGCGCCCATGAGCTCGCCTACTGACTTCCGAGACCGGTCGCCGGCCGGAACGCGACCTCCGATGCTCGGGCGAGGCAATCCCGACACGGATTTTCGTCCCGATCCCCCGCGGTAGGGGGATCGCGGCAAGTCGCTCGGCCGATATCGACGCCCGGACGGGATTCAAGATCGGTCACAAAACTGGCACACTTGCCGACGGACGCAAGAGACCGGCCGCAACGACAGCCGGTTACCCATTCACCCTGAGGTCCGACGACAGCATGAGCGACTCAGTCAAATATCTGCTCGACGAGCAGCATCTCCCGCGCACCTGGTACAACATCAACGCCGATCTTCCGACGCCTCTCGATCCGGTCCTGCACCCCGGCACCCAACAGCCGATTACACCGGACGATCTGGCGGTGATCTTCCCGCGCGCCGTGATCGAGCAGGAAATGAGCACCGAGCGCGAGATCGAAATCCCGGAGCCGGTGCGCGAGGTCTACCGGCAATGGCGCCCGTCCCCGCTCTACCGGGCACGTCGACTGGAGAAGGCGCTCAACACCCCGGCGAAGATCTACTACAAGTACGAGGGTGTCAGCCCGGCCGGCAGCCATAAGCCCAACACCGCCATCCCGCAGGCCTTCTACAACAAGCAGGAAGGCGTGAAGCGGATCACCACCGAAACCGGGGCGGGTCAATGGGGCTCGTCGCTCGCCTTGGCCGGATCCATGTTCGGCCTCGAGATCGTGGTCTACATGGTCAAGGTGAGCTTCAACCACAAGCCGTACCGACGCGCCTTCATGGAGACCTTCGGGGCTCAGTGCATCGCCAGTCCGAGCGAAACCACCGCGTCCGGACGGGCCATCCTCGCGGAGCATCCCGACAGCACCGGCAGTCTCGGAATCGCCATCAGCGAGGCCGTGGAGCTGGCCGCCCAGCGTGACGACACCAAGTACGCGCTCGGCAGCGTGCTGAACCACGTGCTGCTGCATCAGACCGTCATCGGCCTCGAAGCACAACAGCAGTTGGAGATGGCCGGAGACTACCCGGACATGATCATCGGCTGCACCGGCGGCGGCAGCAACTTCGCCGGCATCGCCTTCCCGTTCCTGGGCGAGAAGCTGCGCGGCGGGCGCGACATCGAGCTGATCGCCGTCGAGCCATCGGCCTGCCCGACGCTGACGAAGGGTCTCTTCGCCTACGACTACGGCGATACCGCAAAACTCACCCCGCTGGTCAAGATGTATACCCTCGGGTCCAGCTTTGTGCCGCCGGGCTTTCACGCCGGAGGACTGCGGTATCACGGTATGGCACCGCAGATCAGCCACCTGACCAAGCTCGGCTACATCAAGCCGACCTCCTACAATCAGTTGGATTGCTTCGCGGCCGGCATCCGGTTTGCCAAGGCCGAAGGCATCGTCCCCGCGCCGGAGGCCAATCACGCCGTGAAGGCAGCCATCGTCGAGGCCGAAAAGTGCCGCGAGTCCGGCGAGGCCAAGACGATCCTGTTCAACCTCTGCGGCCACGGCAACTTCGACATGCAGGCCTATACCGATTACCTGGCCGGCAAGCTGAAGGATCTGACCTATGCCGAGGACGAGGTCGCCATGGCCCTGTCCGGGCTTCCCAGCGTCGCTTAGACACGGGGCATTAGACCTCTAGCCGAGACGATGCCAGGAGATTCACCATGACCCGGGATCGTTCTCGGCACAGCGGCGCCATCGCCGCGATCCTGCTGCTGCTCGTCGCCGCTGCATCATGGGGGATCGAGGATCCGTCGGCAGATCGGGAGCCCGCGGTTGCGCCCGATGCAGAGATCGAAGCGATGACTCTGCGACTCCTGGGCATGGAGGGAAAACTCAAGGAATCGGCCCATGCCCGCAAGAGCGCCGACCAAGCCCGCATGGAGGCGGAGCGCCGGCTTGCAGAGGGGACCCAGGAGATCGAGCGCCTGAACGGCGAGGTGCAGCGCCTGAAAGAGGCGCTGCTCGAGCTTGAGCAGGCCCTGAGCGAGCGCGACCAACAACTCTCGGACCTCGACGCCCGCAGGCTTTCGCTGACCACGGCCCACGAGGCGCTCGAACGCCGGTTCGAGGCGCTCCGCGCACGGGTTCCCCGACAGGACGGCGGCACACTCGATGCCGAGCAGGCACGGCAGGCCGCCCGCGAGGCCTACGAGAGGTTGCGCGAGACGCTGAGCATCCCGGACCCGAAACGGGACGCCAACGCCGAGCAGGCGATTACCGACGCCGAAACCCTGCTGCACCGACACCAACTCGCTCTAGCACGTGTACTCGACGCACAAGGCGCCTATCGGATTCGCCCCAGCGATTCATTGGCACTGATCAGCAGCCGTTGCTACGGCGACAGCAGTCGGTGGCGTGCGCTGTTCGAGGCCAATCGCCATGTCCTCGGAGACCCCAATCAGCTGATGCCCGGGGTCACCCTGGTCGTGCCTTGAGTCCGCTCGCTCGCGAAACGCCGAATCACGCCGATCCCCAATCCTGCGATGACGAGATCCTGCGATGATGAGTTCCTGCGATGACGAGCTCCGGGGTGCGCAGCACGACCGAGATCGGCTCGACGCTCGAATTCTCCGGAAGCTGATCCGCTCCAGGATTTTCAGCTGACGAAAGAGGCCAGTCATCGCTCGTGTCGGAGAGTCGCTCGACGAATTGGGCTGTCACTTCGGACAGTCTTTCCGGATGATCCATCGATGAACAAGGAAAAGCGCGGTCGTCTCTTCGAGCGTCTTCGTGCCGCCAATCCGGCGCCGACGACTGAGCTGGTCTATCGCACGCCCTTCGAGCTGCTCATGGCGGTGATCCTGTCGGCCCAGGCGACCGACAAAGGGGTCAACAAGGCCACGGCGCATCTTTTCGCGGTTGCCGATACACCCGAGAAGATGCTCGCCCTCGGCGAAGAGGGCCTCAAGGCGCATATCCGGACCATCGGACTCTTCAACAGCAAGGCTGCCAATATCATCAAGACTTGCGCGATCCTGGTCGCAGAGCACGGCGGTCAGGTTCCGCGCGAGCGCAACGCATTGGAGGCGCTCCCCGGCGTCGGACGCAAGACGGCAAATGTCGTGCTCAATACCGCCTTCGGCGAGCCGACCATGGCCGTAGACACCCATATCTTCCGCGTTTCGAACCGCACCGGACTTGCACCCGGAAAGACCCCGCTCGCGGTCGAGCGGGGATTGCTGCGCCACGTCCCCAAGATCTTTTTAAAGGACGCCCATCACTGGCTGATTCTGCACGGACGCTATGTCTGTCTCGCCCGCAAACCGCGCTGCCCGGAATGTCCGATTGCCGATCTGTGCGATTATCGCGACAAGACGCCACCGGCGTGACGCAAGGATCGAACGCAATCGCCACGCGCCCGAACCCCAGCCCCATCGAGAGCTCGACGCCATGCTCGCAAACGACCGTGAAAGCCATCGTCGCATCTTCATCACGGCTTGGGAGAAGGCCCAAGCCGGACGACCCTTGGAGCCCGTCGAGGCACAGATCGTCGAGGTCCTGCGCCGCCACCCCGAATATCATCCGCTCATGACCGATGCGGACAAGACCCTGGGGCGCGACTATCTCCCCGAGCACGGCGAGTCCAATCCATTTCTGCACATGGGTCTGCACATCGCGATCCTCGAGCAGTTGAGCGTGGATCAACCGGCGGGCATCCGTGGGCTCTATAGCCGCCTCATGCAGATCACCGGCGATCCGCACGAGACCGAGCATCGCATCATGGAATGCCTCGCCGAGGCACTCTGGACACTGCAACGCAACCAAGCACCCTTCGACGCCGCGAGCTACCTCGAGTGCGTCGAACGCGCTGCCGGCACGCATCGGCCGGGCCACTGACTTCCGTGACGGGCCTGTTACACTGAAAGAGACGGGAGCTGACCGACCTAGGGAGGGGCGCGGCACCGCAAAGCCGCGCATCGCGGAGGCGATCGTCCCGTCTTACCCAAGGTTCCGACCGCATCGCGGTCGGGCTCAGCACGGGAGTAAGGTGACATCATGTTGACTTGGATACTAGCCGCCGACAACAGCCGCGCACGCATCTTCGCCACCGATAAATCAGCTGGCACGCTGCGCGAGATCCACACGCTGACCTCCCCGGAAGGCCGGCTTCACGAGGGTGATCTGACAACCGACAAGGGCGGTCGCGGTCACGACCCCATGTCGGGGGCGCACGGTGTCAACGGCGAGGAGGCGCACAAGCAGGAGAATGCCGAACGCTTCGCCGGCCTGGTCTGCGAGACGCTGGAGAACGCGCGCAACAAAGGGGAGATGCAAAAGCTCTACGTCATCGCTGCTCCGGCTTTTTTGGGGATGCTGCGCAAACATCAGTCCCCTTCGCTCAAACAGTTGGTCGCCGGGGAGATCGACAAGAACCTGACCACCCATAGCCCCGAGGCCATCCGCAAGAGTCTGCCGGATTTCCTCTAAAGCGCGCCCTGTGCTGTATGCGATGTTTTGGATGGGATCGGCCCGGGCAGACGCGACGACCGACTGAGCTGGCGCGGTTCCCGAGTGCGCCGCGCTCAGTCTCGTCTCGCTGCCTCGTCCAGCGCCTTCAGACGCTCCAGCTTCTCGCGGATCCTGATCTCGAGTCCGCGATCGACGGGCCGGTAATAGCGTCGTCTCGCCAAGGCATCCGGGAGATAGGTCTCTGCGGCCGCATAACCCTCCGGCTCGTCGTGGGCATAACGATAGGCCCGTCCATGTCCCAGCGCCTCGAGCAGCTTGGTCGGGGCATTGCGCAGATGGATCGGCACATCCAGCGAGCCGGACGACCGCGCATCGGCCAGTGCCTCGTTCCAGGCCAGATAGACCGCATTGCTCTTGGCTGCGCAGGCGAGATAGACGACGGCTTGAGCGAGCGCCAATTCGCCCTCCGGCGAGCCGAGACGCTCTTGTGCCTCCCAGGCATTGAGCGCCAGGTCCAGTGCGCGCGGGTCGGCGTTGCCGATGTCCTCGCTGGCCATCCGCACGATGCGCCGCGCCACATAGAGCGGATCACAGCCGCCGTCGATCATCCGCGCCAGCCAATAGAGCGCGGCGTTCGGGTCCGATCCGCGGACCGACTTATGCAGCGCCGAGATCTGGTCGTAGAAGATGTCCCCGCCCTTGTCGAAGCGTCGCACGCTGCCGGCGATCACCTCGGCGACGGTCTCCGGTGCGATCTCCTCGCCCACCGTCATTCGGGCCGCCAATTCGAGCAGATTGAGCGCCCGACGCGCATCGCCGTCGGCACTGCGAGCAAGCAGAGTCGCGGCATCGCCCGATAGACGCAACCCAAGGTCTCCGAGCCCCTGCGCGGGATCCGAGAGGGCGCGCGCCAGGACGCGCTCGATGTCTTCAGTCTCCAAGGCATGAAGCAGATAGACGCGCGCACGCGAGAGCAGCGCATTGTTCAGCGCAAAGGACGGATTCTCGGTCGTGGCGCCGATAAAGGTCAGGGTGCCGTCTTCGACATGCGGCAGGAAGGCGTCCTGCTGGGCCTTGTTGAAGCGGTGCACCTCGTCGATGAAGAGCAGCGTGGGTCGCTGCTCCAGATCCCGTACCGTCCGCGCCGTAGCGACCGCATCGCGGATGTCCTTCACGCCCGCAAGAACGGCGGACAGACTCAGGAAGTGGGCACCCGAGACCCGCGAGATGAGACGCGCGAGCGTGGTCTTGCCCGAGCCGGGCGGCCCCCAGAAGATCATCGAATGGAGTTGGCCCGATTCGATCGCCTCACGCAACGGCTTGCCCGGCGCAAGCAGGTGCTGCTGACCGAAGAATCCCTCCAACGTGGCCGGGCGCATCCGCTCGGCGAGCGGCGCGTCAGTCATCCTGAACCGCGCCCGCAGCAGTGACCACCGGTTCGCCGCAACCCGACTCCCGGCAGTCCTCGAGACAGTCGCGGCGAGCGCGGTTCAGAAGACAAAATCAGACTCCTGAAGCGCGTCTGAGCCGACGCCCATTGGAATCCGCAAGGGCGATCCGAACAGCAAACAGCACAGGTCATACCGAGACGCGCTTCAGTCGAAGGAGAGGAAATCGTCCATCGCCCCCTGCTCCATCTTGAACAGATCCGGACTGAGTTTGGCGTTGCGCTCCGCCCCCGTGAAATTCAACCGGGTCGTTTGTCCGAAGCTGTCCTCCATGATGAGGCTTTCCAGGTTGTCCTTGCCGAATCCGAGCTCGATCCGAACCACGTCGGTGTCCTGCGCCTTGGGGATCAGCTCGACCCAGGTCCGGCCATCCGTGCTCTCGATCGGCGACGCCTCGAAGTGCTTCTCGATCGGCCCGCCGTCGGCCAGAAGCAGCGCCGGGGTTCCGCTCAACGCGCGGCTCTGACTCTGATGCGAGACCTGCTTGAGCTCCAGATCGTGGAGATAGACTCGGCTGCCGTCGGCGATGATGACCTGGCGATTCGGCGTGCTGTACTCCCAACGGAAACGGCCGGGGCGTTGCAGATAGAGGGTGCCGCGCGACTCCATCATCCGCGTGCGCTCGGCATTGAAGGTAAATTGCTCGAATTCGGCGCGGAGGCTGCTCAGGCCCGCCAGATAGTCATTCACCCGCTTCGCACCCTCGGCGGCGGCTGCACTCGTGATCCCGGACAGGAGGATCAGCGGCACGAGCAAGGCGAGCACGACAAGGCGCGAGCGCAATGATTGACCGGAGCCAACGAGACGCCTCGGGCGATGCCCGAACCGATCAACCAAGGGAAGGAAATCTGTCATATGAAGCCCTGAGTACGGCGAATGGATCCATGAGAGACACGAAAAAACGCCAAAGATTCTATCGGTGGAACCGGCGTCGACGACGGAATTCGAGTCAAAGGCAGGCGGCGCGGCGCAGAGCGCCGGGGAGACTCGCGTCACCGCGGAGCGGTGCCGCGAGTACCGGCCAACCCCGAACCCGATCGCCTTCAATCCTCGATCGGCGGCGGCGCCAAGACCTCGCGGTTTCCGTTGGTCTCCGCTGCGCCCACGATCCCGATACGCTCCATCTCCTCGATCATGCGCGCGGCTCGGTTGTAGCCGATCTTCAGACGCCGCTGTACCCCCGAGATGGAGGCGCGGCGGCTTTCGACAACGATCTGAACCGCCTCGTCGAACAGAGGATCCGTGTCCTCCGTGTCGCCGCGCGGCTCGGGGTCGATGCCGGGCAGGACCTCGGTCGGCTCGCGCAGCACGTCCTGCAGATACTGAGGGGCACCGAACTGCTTGAGGTGCTCGACGATCCGATGGACCTCGTGATCGTCGACGAAGGCACCGTGAACGCGCTGCGGGATGTTGCCGCCCGGCGGGAGATAGAGCATGTCGCCGTTCCCGAGCAGCTGCTCGGCACCCATCTGGTCCAAGACGGTGCGCGAGTCGATCCGCGACGAGACCTGGAAAGCGATGCGGGTCGGGATATTGGCCTTGATGAGACCGGTCAGCACATCGACCGACGGCCGCTGGGTGGCGAGCAGGAGATGGATCCCGGATGCGCGCGCCTTCTGTGCGAGACGAGCGATTAGCTCCTCGACCTTCTTTCCGACGACCATCATCATGTCAGCCAGCTCGTCGATCACCACGACGATGTAGGGCAGATGCTCCAGGGCCGGCACCTCGATACCCTGCTCGGCGGCGAAATCAGCGGCGATGGTAGGATCCGGGATGGTGCGGCCCTGTGCCGCGGCATCCGCGATCTGGCGATTGTAGCCGCCGATATTGCGCACCCCGAGCTTCGCCATCAGGCGATAGCGACGCTCCATCTCCCCGACACACCAGCGCAGCGCGTTGGCCGCCTCCTTCATGTCGGTCACGACGGGGGTGAGCAGATGCGGGATGCCCTCGTAGACCGAGAGCTCGAGCATCTTCGGATCGACCATGATGAGCCGCACGTCCTGCGGCCCTGCCTTGTAGAGCAGGCTCAGGATCATGGCGTTGATGGCAACCGATTTACCCGAGCCGGTGGTGCCGGCGATCAGCACATGCGGCATCTTGGCCAGATCCACCACCACCGGCAGACCGGAGATGTCGCTGCCCAGACCCAAGGTCAGGGGCGACTTGGCATCCTGATAGGTCGCCGAGCCGAAGGTCTGACGCAGAAAGACCGTCTCGCGCTGCTGGTTGGGGATCTCGATGCCGATCACCGACTTGCCCGGGATGACCTCCACCACGCGGACGCTGATCGTGGAGAGCGCGCGCGCCAGGTCCTTTGCCAGTCCGGTGATCTTGCTGACCTTGATGCCGGGTGCGAGCTCCAGCTCGAAGAGTGTGACGACCGGACCGGGGTAGACGGCGACGACCTGGACCTGGACGCCGAAATCGGCGAGCTTGAGCTCGACCTGACGGGAGAGGTCCTCGATCTGCTCGTCCGAATAGGCCCGGCCGCTCGGTCGCGGGAGATCGAGTAGATCGAGCGGCGGAAGACTGACCTCCTCGGTCCGGCCGGTCGCTGTATGGGCGGCCGAAGACGCCTGCACCGAAGCGACCTGGGAAGGCGAGCTCGGCGGCTCCGGCCGAGTCACCGGGCGCGAGGGCGTCTTGATCCGCGGCGCCGCCGCCGGCACGGGCTTTTGACCGCGCTTGAGGTCATCGAGCGACAGCGTCTCGGGTTCTGTCATGGCGTCCCGGACACGCCGCGGAACCCCATCGAAACGACGACCGGAGCGCGCGCCGGGCTCGTGTCCCGGCGCCTCGGGGCCGGACGCGTCCTGCGAGCGCGAACGCATCGACTCCCCATCCGACGGCGTCGGGGCATCGATCAGATTCAACGCCTCCGGAAGCCCGGTTGATTCCGCCGCTGCGGCAGCCTGCCGACGCAACACCAGGCCCGTCGCCGCACCCTGCACGACGTTTGCGACCCAGCCGGCGGCCTGCAGAACGGCAGCGCCCGTGTTGTCGACCACCCTGAGCCAGGAGATCCCGGAGAAGAGCGTAAAGCCGACCAAAAGGGCGCCACCGAGCAGTAGATCGGTCCCCGTGGTGTTGAAGGCGGCACGCATGTTGCCGCTCACGAGCAACCCGAGCCCACCGCCGGCCCCGTTCGGCAAATGGGAGCCGAGGTCCGCAAGGTGAATCGCGGCATAACCGCAACCGGCGACGATGGTGATGAAGAATCCGATCCAGCGCAGCGCCAGAATCCAGGTGCGAGGCGCCGGCTCTTCGCCGCGACCGCGAAACACCAGCCAGGCGCTCCAGCCGACCATCACCGGAAGCAGATAGGCGAAGAACCCGAACAGAAAGAGCGTGACATCGGCGAACCAGGCCCCTGCCCGACCGGCCGCGTTGCTGACCTGCGAGACATCCCCGACGTAGGACCAACCCGGGTCATTCGGAGAGTAGCTGACGAGTGCGAGCACCAGATAGAGCGCCACGACCATGAGGGTCCACATGGCGCCCTCGCGGAGTGCGCGCTCCACGTAGTCGCTGAACGTCAACTGCCCGTATCGTGTTGCCTGCGCCATGACTCTCTCCGAAATTTTGGCTCCTCATGATACCGTTACTAGCGCTTCTTAGGGTAGTTTCGATGCCAGACGCAGGCCCGAGCCCCTCCTGATTCCGGGCGATGATCGCTCCGGCGGTCGCCTCGTATGTGCGCTCAGCCGGGCGACGTCTCGTCGGCCGCTCCGGTCAGCCACGCCTGGACCGGCTCGACCGGAGACTGCACGGCGAGGACCGGACCCAAGGAGGCGATCTGCTCGTTGGCCTTGCGCATCCAGACCTTGAGGCGCTGACGATCCATCAAGCCCAGCCCGCCCGGTCGGCTTTGGCCGGCGGCCCAGAAGCTCGCCGCCAGATGGTCGACCTTGCGCATCGTGGCCGCATGCAGCTCGGGGAGCTCGATGAAACGGGCGCCGACGGCCTCGGCAGCCGCTCGCGCCGGAGAGCTCCGGAACGCGGAAAAGTCCTTCCCTCGACCATAGTTCTGGACCACGACATAGGCAGCCGCGTCACCGTAGCGGTCGACGAGTCGCTGGAGCAGACCGATGCCGTCGGCGCCGTCGTCCATGACATGCCAGAAGACCACTCCGACCCCTTCGTCGGCGGCGAGCGCCAGGAAGTCATTCTGATCGATCCAGCGGAACAAGGGTGCCGAGGTCTGGGCCGCCAGGTCCACCAACACATTCTGCTGTGCCGCAAGCGCCGCCTCCATCAACTGATCGGCATCCTCGAAGGCGTCGAGCAAGACGGCTCTGGAGTAGTCGCCGTAGAAGCGCAGCATGGCCCCGTGGGATTGGTCGGTGTCGAAGACCGTAAAGGGTTGGTTGTTGTCGATATGATGCTGCGCGAGCAGGCGGGCCAGCACCGACTTGCCGACCCCGCCCTTCTCCCCGCCGATGAAATGGATCTTGCTCATGCCTGCTTGCTCCGGGTGTGTGCGTTGATGGGCGCGGAGCATGCACCGAGGGCGAGCGTCTCGCAAGGGCCGGCCGACGGCTGTCCCTCGGGGTCGTCGGCGATGCCGCACCGCGCGAGGCGCCGTGCAACGCCGGACCGATCGCGGGACTTGCGCGTGGCCTTGATCATGAAACCTGAAACCTGCCGTGGCCAAGCCGTAGGGTGGACGAGCGCAGCGAAGTCCACCGAACCCCGCGCCGACGCTGGTGGACTGCGCTGCGCTTGTCCACCCTACAGCGCTTGTCCACCCTTGCGCTCAGGCATCAGGCAGCGACCGAGCCGTCGGCGTGCCGCACCAGCCGACCGACACGCCGCCCTTCGGCGTCGAGCAGCTCGAGCTCCAAGGGCATCTTCCCGAGCGCATGGGTCGCGCAGGACAAACAGGGGTCGTAGGCCCGGATCGCGACCTCGATGCGGTTGAGCAAGGGCTCGGTGAGCGCATGTCCGTCGAGATCGTCGGCGGCAACGCGGCGGATGGACGCGTTCATCGCCTGATTGTTGTTGGTGGTGGACACGATGAGGTTGGCGCGGGTCACCAGCCCGTCGGAATCGATCTCGTAGTGGTGGAAGAGCGTCCCGCGCGGGGCCTCCAGCACGCCGATTCCGGTGGTTTGCATCGCACCCTCGCGGCGCAGGTCGGTGCCCTGCAGGTCGGGATCGGCGAGCAGCTCGCGGATCGCCTCGGCGCAGTGCAGCAACTCGATCATCCGCGCCCAGTGCGTCGTCAGCGCCGCCTGCAGCGGGCGACCCTCGCCGGCGGCCGCGAAGTCCTGACGCTCCTGCTCGGCGAGCGGCGTGTGGAAACGCTCGCAGTTGTTGACGCGCGCGAGCGGGCCGACCCGATACCAGCCCTTCTCGGGTCCAAGTGCCACGATGAAGGGAAACTTCATGTAGCTCCAGGGCTTGATCTCCTCGTGGAGCAGCTCCGCGTAACCCTGGTCGTCCGCATGATCGAAGATCGTCTCGCCTTGCGGATCCCGTGCGCGTAGCCCCCCGTCATAGAGCTCGAAGCCGCCGTCCGGCGCGACCAGGCTCAGCGTGTTGGCATCCACGTTCGCGAAACGATAGTGAAAGTCCGGGCGCGTCAGGATGATGCGCTTGATGAGCTGAACCCCCTTCTCGGCCCAGTCGACAACGCGGTCGATCTCGGCCAGGAGCAGATCGCGCTCTTCGAGGCTCACGTTCTTGTTGACCCCGCCCGGCAACGCGCCGGTGCCATGGACCCGTTTGCCCGAGGTCACGCGAATGACCTCTTGGCCGAATTTGCGCAGCAGCACGCCCTGCATCGCGATCTCGGGATGATCCCGAATCACGCCGACGATGTTGCGGTGGGCCACCGCGTCGTCGATGCCGAACAACAGATCGGGCGAGGACAGATGGAAGAAATGCAGCGCATGGGATTGGAGCACCTGCCCTAAATGCATCAGGCGGCGCACCTTCTCGGCCGTCGGCGTCAGCCGATCCACGCCGACCAGCCGATCGCACGCCTTGGCCGCGGCCAGATGGTGGCTGACCGGACAGATCCCGCACAGACGCTGCACCAGCACCGGCAGCTCCCAATAGGGCCGGCCCTGGATGAATTTTTCGAAGCCCCGAAACTCGACGATATGCAGCCGCGCCTGCTTGACGTGGTTGTCCTCGTCGAGAAAAAGGGTCACCTTTCCATGTCCCTCGACACGTGTCAGCGGCTCGATACAAACCCGCTTGAGGGTCTCGGGGTGCCGGGCGGTCTCCAGATTCGTGCTCATGGTCGAAACCTCGGGCGGGTTCGGGGTTCGGGGTTCGGGGTTCGGGGTTCGGCATTGAGGTTACTGGACCCCGGACCTCACCCTCTGAACCGCTTCCAGAGCGAGATGCTCGTTTTCGAGTGATCTCGACCTTTCGTGCATCCACAACCCTTCGCTGGAACGCGGTTCACAATGAATCATTTCTCAATGTCTTAAACCGCGCCGACTCCAACGCTCGTCCAGTCTGCCGGGGCCGATCCCATCCAAAAAAGTCGCATACCGCGCAGTGCGCGGTTTAATCAAAATGAACCTGCGTATAAGGAAACGCGATCGGCCTGCCCTCCAACAACTCGGTCAGAAAGGTCCAGATGGCATCGGCCGAGGGCGGGCATCCGGGCAAGAAGTAGTCGATCGCAACCACCTCGTGGATCGGATGCACCTGATTGAGCAGCAGCGGGATCTCGGGGTCGTTCGGGATGCCCGGATTGTGCACCCCGACGCCGTCGCAGTAGGACTCGCGCAGGCACTCGGCGAGACTGAACTGGTTGCGCATCGCCGGGATCCCGCCGTTGACCGCGCAGGCGCCGACGGCGACCAGGGTCTTGCAGCGACGCCGGAACTCGCGCAACACCTCGACATTCTCGGCGTTGGCGACCCCGCCCTCGATCAGACCCAGATCGCAGTCGCCGAGTGTCTTGATGTCGGTCAAGGGGGTGCGGTCGAAGGTCACCAGATCGACCAGCTGCAGGATGCGCTCGTCGATATCCAAAAGGGACATATGGCAGCCGAAGCAGCCGCAGAGCGAGGCGGTCGCGACACGGGGCTTTGCGGCCATCAGAGCACCTCCTCCTCTTGAGCGCGCACGTCGCCGACGATGCTGATGGGCTCGCGGTCGTAGAGACGCTCGCCGATCGGGGTCTCGTAGCCGCGACCCTTCGGCAGGATGGCGCCGGTGGGACAGACATGGGCCGCCTTGTCGGTCGCGGCAAAGCTGGAATCGCCCAGCAGACCGCTCGGCGAGTCGATCACCAGATGGCTCTCGAGACCTCGCCCGCTGATGGCGAAGACACGCTTGCCGTCGTGATCGCGGCTGGCCCGCACGCACAGCTCGCAGAGAATACAGCGGTTGAAGTCGATGACGACGTCCGGGTGCGAGGCATCGACCGATCGGCGCGGGAAGAAGTGGGTGAAGTGCGGTGCGAGCATCCCGGTGTAGTAGGCGACCGCTTGGAGCTGACAGGCCCCGCTCTTCTCGCAGGCCGGGCAGACGTGGTTGCCCTCCACGAAAAGCATCTGCAGGATGGCCCGGCGCGTCTCCCCAATCGCCTCGGAGCTGTTGTCGACCTCCAGGCCTTCGCTCGCCGCGGCGGTGCAGGCCGAGACCTGACGACCGCCGATGTCGACCACGCAGACACGGCAACTGCCGTGCGGCGCAAACTCCGGGTTATGGCACAGGTGCGGGATATAGACCCCGGCGGCGAGCGCCGCATCCATGATGGTCTGGCCGGTCTCGAACGGGATCTCGCGACCGTCGAGCTTGAAGGTCTTGCTCATGCGCTCACCTCCGAGCCGTCTTCGATGTGGGCCCCGATGTCGTCCCGACCCGTGAGTGCGCGGGCCTGCGACAGCGCCGCGTCCAGATCGAAGGACGGGGTGTGTGACGCGCGCGCCAGGCGCCGACCGTAGATCAGCGGGAATTTGTCGAGCGTGTTGAGCACATGGTTGGGCGCCGTATGACCCAAACCGCAGTAGCTCGCGCGGCGCATCACTGTGCCGATCCGGCGCATCTCGCTCAGGTCGTATTCCGAGCCCTGGCCCGCGGCCACCTTCTCGACCAGGTTACGCAGGAGCGCCCCGCCGACCCGACAGGGGGTGCAGAAACCACAGCTCTCGTGCGCGAAGAAGGCCGCGAAGTTGCGGACCATGTCGAGCAGGTCGCGGCTGTGATCGAAGATCATGAAGGAGCCGGCGGTCGGCAGGTCCTCGAAGGCGATGATGCGATCGAAGTCGGCCGGAGACAGGGTCGCACCCGCGGCACCCGAGATCTGAACCGCTTGGGTATTCTCCGCACCGCAATCGGCGAGGACCTGATGGACGGGCGTGCCGAACGGATACTCGTAGATACCGGGGCGCGCGCAATCGCCGCTGACCGAAAGGATCTTGCTGCCGGCGGACTGATCGGTGCCTTCGCCGCGGAGCCAATAGCCGCCCCACTGGACCACCCGCGCGGCGGCGAGGAAGGTCTCGACGTTGTTCACCACGGTGGGCTGATCGTCGAAGCCGCTGGTCACCGGGAAGGGCGGGCGCTTGCGCGTCACACCGCGCTTGCCCTCGAGCGACTCGATCAGAGCGGACTCCTCGCCGCAGATGTAGGCGCCGGCACCCAGGTGAATCTCGATGTCGAAGTCGAAGCCGTCCGCACCGAGGATGCGCGTGCCGAGCAGACCTTCGGCGCGGCGGCGCTGGAGGACCGACTCGAGATGCGGCAAAAGGTAACGATACTCGCCACGCAGATAGAGGAAGCCCCGACGGGCACCGATGACCCCGGCGCAGACCGTCATGCCCTCGATGACCAGGTCCGTGTAGTCGGTCAGCAGGACGCGATCCTTGAAGGTACCGGGCTCGCCCTCGTCCGCGTTGCAGACCACGTAGCGATCGGTCCCCGGAGCCTCGCGGCAAAAGCGCCATTTGAGTGCGGTCGTGAAACCCGCCCCGCCGCGTCCGCGCAGCCCCGAGCGCTCGACCTCGGCGAGCGCCGCCTCCGCACCCGCATCGAGTAGTCGACGCACGGCGGCGCCGTCGGTCGCGGGATTACCCAGGAGCAATCCGCGCCGACGGATGTTGTTCTCGACTCGGAAGAACTCGCCCGGCCAACGCTCGAGCGGGGTGTCCTCCTGCACCAGATCCGCGATCCGATCGACCCGCTGCGCATCCAGGTTGGTCACGGCTTGGCCGTTGACCAGGAGTGCGGGGCCTTGGTCGCACATCCCGGTACAGGAGGCAAGACCGACGCTCACGCGCCCGTCCGCGCGGACCAGGTCGCGGCCCCACGCCGGTAGACCCGCCAAGCCGAGACGCTCGATCAACAGACGAATCAGACGCCGGCTGCCCAGCATCCGGTCGGTGATATTGTCGCTGAAACGGATCTCGAAGGCGCCGCGAGGACGGTCGTGCAGGAAGGCGTAGAAGGCGATGGCGGCGCGCACCTGGGTGCGCGTGACATCCAATGCCGCGGACAATGCCTCGACGGCCGCGTCGGGCACATAGGAAAAACGCTGCTGGACGCGGATCAGATGCTGGAGCAGGTGCCGCGGATCTCGGCCATGGGTTGCAAGCGACTCCGCCACGAACCCCTCGACCGTGACGGTTGCGGACACGTTCATCGACACCTCCCGCGGGCTTGAGCATCGGGCTGGACATCGTGCTGCCTCATGGCAGTATAGAACATGGTGACGGGGACTTATGGCCGTGCGGCTCGGTCGATCGCGCCGGGCGACCCGGACAGTAGACGCCGAGACGCATCGCCCCGACCCTGTTCACTTCCGGAAGCATCGGCTCCGGCAAACCGGCACGACCTCGACCCTCGACCCTCGACACGCAAATCGCACATCCTCATTGACGGAGTCGCGCGCCATGACCAGAAAGCTTGCCGGTTTCAACCTCCCCGGCCCCTTCCGGACGGATCAGCTCAAGCCCGGCGACCCCTACGAGCTCTCGGGGGGACACCCCATCGAATGCCTGCCTGTCGGGGGACGCGGCTCGCGGGCCAATCTGATCGGCGCCACCATCCTCGACACCGATCCCGACGTCGAATCCGCCGGTATCGACACCGGCTTCGCACTGACGCCCGACACCCTACGCGCGCCGGATGTCGCGGTAGGCAATGTCACCGACGCGCCGGGCTGGCTGAAGGGCACGGCACCGCCGTTGGCGGTCGAGTATGCGGACACCGGCCAAGACGAAGCGGAGTTGACGGCCAAGATCGCCGACCTACTGGCCGCCGGAACGCGCCTGATCTGGGTCGTGCGGCTGATCGGCCCGCACCGCGTCGAGATCCATTCACCCGAGGGCGCGATGCAACTCGCCTATCCCGGCGAGGTGCTTGCAGCCCCCGGCATCCTGCGCAATCCCGTGCCGGTCGCGGCCCTCTTCGACCGCGACGCCGCGCATGAGGTGACCTTACGGAATCTCTTGCAACGCAAGGGTTACCGTGATCTGGAGCAGGTACGCAACGACGGAAAGATAGAAGGCAAGCTGGAAGGCAAGGCAGAGGGCAAAGCCGAGGGACGTCACGAGGGCGAGCTGGCAGCCTTGCGCGACGCACTCGTCCTGATCCTGGATCAGCGGGCCTTGAGCATCGGCCCCGAGCAACATACAGCGGTTCGGGAGTGCGTCGATCCCGACCAATTACGCCGATGGCTGCAACTGGCGATCGGCGCCACCTCGGAATCAGAGATCTTCGGGGCGTCGGCCAACGGCGCCTGAGCAACGACCGGACGCCGGCATCGAAACTCAGACCATCGCATCCACATAGAACCACCGACCCTCCTCGCGCGCGAACCGGCTGGTTTCATGGAGACGATGTGCGCGGCCGCCGACCTTGTAGCGGGCCACGAACTCGACGATCCCGTGCCGGTCATCCGCACCGCCGGCCTCGACACGACGCACCTGCAGGCCAAGCCAGCGCACCGGCTCGCTGCCCTCGAGATCGAGCATCGGCGGCCGCGTGGAAGGATGCCAGGTGCGCAACAGATAATCCGTGCGTCCCCGGACGTACGCGACATAGCGCGAGCGCATGAGCGCCTCGGCGGTATCCGCAAGCAGATCGGCGTCCAGATAACGCCCGCAACAGGCCGGATACTGCGCAGCGGCGCCGCACGGGCACTGATCAAGGAGTTTCATAGGGTCTCTTTTAGCCGACGCTCGGAGCGTGCGGCACCTGCAAAACAAATTGACATAATATTTTTCACGGCACCTCTTGACATCGGCTACGACGGATTCTACTTTACATAACGCAGGCGCTCGCAAGAGGTCTGCAGAAACCGCGGTTCGCAAGAACGCGCAACTTCCATATTGCTCAATCGAGGATATGTCAATGACAAACATCGACTTTTCACCACTTTTCCGCTCCATGATCGGCTTCGATCGGATGTCGTCCGCGTTGGAGACGGCCTACCGCTCCGAGCCCGGCGGCTACCCTCCCTATAACATCGAGGCCAGCGGCGAGAACGACTACCGCATCACCATGGCGGTCGCCGGTTTCACCGAGAAGGATCTCACCCTCGAGGTCAAGGAGAACATCCTGACCGTCTCGGGTGCGCGGCCGGATGACGAGGACAAGGGTCAAGCCAAGTTCCTCTATCGGGGGATCGCCAACCGCAACTTCGAGCGCAAGTTCCAGCTCGCCGACTATGTGCGGGTCCTGGATGCACGACTCGAAAACGGCCTCCTGCATGTCGACCTGCGTCGCGAGATCCCCGAGGCGATGAAGCCCCGCAAGATCGAGATCCGCGGCGAGACGGGCCGGTATCTCGAGGGCGAGGCCCAAAAGACCCAAGCCGCCGCCTGATTCGAAGGCGGAGCGTCCCCGCTATGGGCCATCGATGCATCAAACGTCGAGCTCGTTCGAAGTTGAGCATCTCGCTCTGAACGCGGTTTAGGTCGATCGTGAAACAAGCCGGGCCATCGCCCGGCTTCCTCTTGTGCGAGCTGCGAGCGGTCTCCGATCCGCGCTTGCGTCAGGAGTACGATTCCCGCCCGACGCGCGATCACCCGACAGATTCAAAGCCTTTGCGCCCTTCGCGCCTTTGCGGTTCAAATAAGCCCTTCGATCAACCCCTCGACATCACGATCGTTCCCATGCGTTTCTCCGTCTCGATCCGTCTATGCTGGATCTTGCTCGCCTTCTCCGGCGGCACCGGCAGCGCCGGCGCGGCTCTGCCTCTCCAGGTCGCGGACCAGCCCTTACCGAGCCTCGCCCCCATGCTCGAGCAGGCCGTGCCGGCCGTGGTCAACATCTCCACCGTCACCCGCATCGAAGCGGCCGAGCATCCGTTGATGCGCGACCCCTTGTTCCGGCGCTTCTTCGCGATCCCGCCCGAACATCGGCATCGCGAGGAGAACAGCCTGGGCTCGGGGACCATCGTCGATGCCGAGCGCGGTCTGGTCCTGACAAACCACCATGTCATCGCCAAGGCAAGCGAGATCCGCGTGACCCTGCACGACGCTCGAACGCTGGTTGCCGAGCTGGTCGGTGCGGATCCCGAGACCGACATCGCGGTCCTGCGCATCCCGGCCGAGGAGCTGGTCGCCTTGCCGGTGGTGAACTCCGATGCGCTCAGGGTGGGCGACTTCGTCGTCGCGATCGGCAACCCCTTCGGTCTGAGCCAGACGGTCACCTCCGGCATCGTCAGCGGACTCGGCCGCTCGGGTCTCGGCATCGAGGGCTACGAGAGCTTCATCCAGACCGACGCCTCCATCAATCCCGGCAACTCCGGCGGTCCGCTGGTGAACCTGCGCGGTGAGCTGGTCGGCGTCAATACGGCGATTCTCGCACCGGGCGGCGGAAATATCGGGATCGGTTTCGCCATCCCGGCGAACATGGCGAGGGCCATCATGGCGCAGCTCGTGGAGCACGGGTCGGTTCGCCGAGGTCTCTTCGGCGTTGCCATACAGGACCTCACGCCCGAGCTCGCGGCCGTACTCGGCATCGCGGGACGCGACGGGGCCGTGGTCAACGCGGTGGAGCCCGACTCGGCCGCCGCGGCGGCCGGCCTCCGGGAAGGCGACGTCATCCTTGCGCTCAACGGAGCCTCGGTCCGAGGGGCCGACGATCTGCGCAACCGATTCGGTCTGTTGCGCGTCGGCGCACGCGTCGAGCTCGAGATCTCGCGCGAGGGTAAGACCCGTCGAATCAAAGGAACCATCGCGGACCCCTACGAGGCCTTCGTCGAGGGGCGTCGTCTCGCGCCCGGGTTGAGGGGTGCCTTGCTCGGCGAGCTCGATCGTCGGAGCGGCATTCCGGCACTGCCTGTCGGCACGGTCGAGCCCGGCAGCCCGGCATGGAACGCCGGTCTACGCGAGGGCGATCGCCTGCTCCAAGTCAACGGCCAACGCGTCGCGAGCCTGCGCGACGTTGCAGAGGTCCTGCACCAAACCGGAGACATCCTGAGCCTGCGCGTCCAGCGCGGCGATGATTTGGTCGTTCTGGCCCGGCGCTGACCGACCGTCCGCGATCGATTCAGGCGATCGCATACCCTGCCCGGCGCGGTTTACATCGAAATTCGGCCTCCCGTTGATCTGGATCCGGTTGCATCTGCCGGATTTCGGTCCATGATTAGCGGAAATTGCATTGACAATTGTCTAGTCGGGCAGGCTACACCTCCGACACGACCCCGAACACGGACCAAAAGCCATCGGACAGGCATAAAACCACCAAAGCAGTATCAGACCACCCGCGGGGTGGAGGAGCACGCGATGTCAGCCATGCAGATCGCCGGACGGCAGCTCGAGGTCAACAAGCAGGGCCATTTGGCCTATTTCGACGATTGGGAGCCGTCGGTCGCGACGGCCTTGGCCGAAGAGGAAGGTCTGAGCTTGACCGAATGTCATTGGGCGGTCATCAATTTCCTTCGCGAGTATTACGCAACCCACGAGATGCCCCCCTCCCCGAAGGTCATCATCAAGACCGTCGGCGCGCATGTTTCACCCCATACGCCCTGCTCGCGCAAGCATCTGGAAGGGCTCTTTCCGAACGGAGGCTGCAAGCAGGCCTGTCGTCTTGCCGGGTTGCCGCGATATTACTGCCATTCCTGCTGAACCGCGTCCGGGGCGGCATGCCTGCTTCGTGAGTTGAATCGACGACGGCCGCAACAACGAACGTGGGAGCTGACGCGGTTTAGATTCGAAAGCTTATGGACATCTAAACCGCGCGCAGCTCAGCCGGCAGTTGTTGCGCGTCCCATCGTCAGCGCAACCTTCGGGGCAGGCATGCCGTTTCAGGTCGGATAGGGCAACCGACCGTAGATCCGGCTCAGGACACGCAGCCGCTCGGCTGCGTCGTCCGTCAACATCGCGTCGCGGTACCGCCACAGCCAATTGCCCTCGGACGTCCCGGGGCGGTTCATGCACGCCTCGGCGCCCAGACCCAGGACATCCTGCATCGGGAAAAGCGCAAGCGCTGCGACCGAGCCGAGCGCGCTGCGAATGAAATCCCACTGGATCTCGCTGCCGTCGCTGTTGAGATACAGCATCGCATTCTGTCGCGTTTGCGGATCGCGCAATGCCCACCACCCGAGCAGGGTGTTGTTGTCGTGGGTGCCGGTGTAGACCGCGAGGCTGGAACGATGATTGTGGGGCAGGAAGGACGAGCGTCCGAACCCGCCCTCGGTGTCCTCGAACCCGAATTGCAGGATCGCCATGCCGGGCAGGTCGAGCCCGTCGCGCAGGGCCTCCACGTCCTCGGTGATGACACCGAGATCCTCGGCGATCAAGGGCAGTCCATCACCCAGCGTCGCACGCAAGGCGTCGAAGAGCGCCATCCCCGGGCCCGGCATCCATCGGCCCTCGACGGCGGTCTCCTGCGCCGCCGGGATCTCCCAATAACCGGCGAACCCGCGGAAGTGATCGATCCGCACCAGGTCGACCAGCTCCAAGACCCGTCGCAGGCGTTGCACCCAGAAGCTGTAGCCGTCCGCCGCGACCTTCGGCCAATCGTAGAGCGGATTGCCCCAACGCTGACCGGTCGCGCTGAAGTAATCCGGCGGAACCCCGGCGACGACCGTCGGATGACCCTCCTCGTCGAGCTGAAACCATTCCCGATGCGTCCAGACCTCGCTCGAGTCATGGGCGACGAAGATCGGCATATCGCCGATCAGGCGCACACCGCGACTGTTGGCGTAAGCGCGTAGCCCGGACCATTGCGTGAAGAAGAAGTATTGGATCAGGCGCTGCGCATCGAGCTCGCGCGCATGCGACTTGCTCCAGCGGGCCAGGGCCTCCGGCTCGCGTCGGGCCAAGTCGGCACGCCACTCGGTCCAGGGACGATGGCCATGGTGGACCTTCAGCGCGTGATAAAGGGCGAAGTCATCCAACCAGTCGGCATGCGCCCGACGAAACAGGAGATAGTCCTCGCGCTCGGCCTCGCTCGCATGCTCCTGAAACGCATGCACCGCGCGTGCGATCAGCGCACGCTTCCACGGGATGACGGAATGGAAATCCACCTGGTCGGTCGGAAAATCCGGTGCATCGAGCGCGTCCGGACCCAGCCAACCCGCCTCGACCAAGAGTTCCGGGCTGATCAATAAAGGATTACCGGCAAAGGCGGAGGTGCACTGATAGGGCGACTCTCCGTATCCGGTCGGCCCCAGCGGCAACATCTGCCACAGCCCCTGCCCCGCTGCCGCGAGAAAATCCACGAAACGCCGGGCCGAGTGCCCGAGATCGCCGATCCCGAAGGGACCGGGCAGCGATGTCGGGTGAAGCAAAATGCCGCTGGTGCGGTGCATGCCGTGACTCCAAAGTCTGGGCGAGGGATAAAACTCGCGAGTCTACCCAAAGCGCGGACGAAAAGCCGCGCCGGATTGTTCGCAGGTTCTCACTGTCGCCGATTTGAATTCAGCTAAACTCTCTGCGTATTTACCGCGGCGGACCGACGTCGGGCGCCTGCTTCCACACGAGAGACGCGTCCAGATGTTCAAGCAAATCCGCCTGTGGGCCAACATCCTCCTCGTGATCGGCGCCGCGATCATCCTGGCCATCACCACGCTCACGCTGGTGAGTCTTCACAATCTCAAGACCGTTAGCCGCACGGCCGAAGAGTCCGAGCTGCGCCAGCTCGCGGCGATGGTCCAGACGCAGATCCGCGAGGAGGTCGGCCTGGCGGAGGCACTCGGCGTCCTGGTCGCCGAGATGCCGGAGGTCCAGACGCGCTTCGCCGCGGGCGATCGCGACTGGCTCGTGGAGCAATTCCACCCGCCGTTCGAGGCCCTCGCGCGCGACTTCGGCGCGGTTCAGTTCCAATTTCATACCGCGCCGGCGATGTCTTTCCTGCGACTGCACATGCTGGAGAAGTTCGGCGACGACCTGTCGAGCTTCCGCCAGTCGGTGGTGGATACCAACCGCGATCGCGAGCCTCACCGCGGGTTGGAGGTCGGTGTTGCGGGTCTCGGCGCCCGCGGCGTGGTGCCGATCCTCCAGGCAGGGCGCCACCTCGGCTCGGTGGAATTCGGCATGTCGTTCGGCCAACCCTTCTTCGACGACTTCAAGGCAAACTACGGCGTCGAGGCCGCCCTGTATATCCTACGCGACGGCGAGGTCGAGACCTTTGCAAGTACCCATGCAGGCCAGCCCTTCCTGGGTCCGGATGCGTTGAGGGCAGCCTTTGCAGGCGAGCCCCAGATTGCCGAGATCGACAGCGAAACGACTCCGTTCGCGGCCTATGCGGAGATGGTTCCGGACTATTCGGGCAAGCCGTTCGGCGTCCTCGAGGTAGCGATGGATCGCACCCCGTACGTCGCAGTCCTCGACAAGACGCGTATGCAGGCCATGATCATCGGCGTGCTGGTCGCATTCTTCAGTATCGGCATCTCGCTGATCACTGCCCATGCGATCACCAAACGGATCCGCCGTCTGGCCGACGAGATCGATCGTGTGACCAACGGCGATCTGAGCAGTGGCGAGGCGATCGACGGCAACGACGAGCTGGCCGATCTTGCCCGCGCGCTCGACGGGATGCGCGGGCACCTCAACGCCTTGGTCACGGGCGTCGAGACCAGCGCCTTTTCGGTCCACGCGGCATCGCGCGAGATCGCGCAGGCGATCGACGGACAGGCCGCGACATCCAGTCAGATGTCGGCCTCGGTGGCCGAGATCACCTCGACGATGGAAGAGCTCTCCGCCTCCTCGACCCACATCGCGGAGTATTCCGAGTCCGTCGTCGCCATCGCCGGCCGGACCTACGACGACAGCCTGCGCGGCTCCGATGCCATGCAGCACCTGGTCGAGAAGATGCGACGGATCGGCGAGGACAATCAGACCGCGCTGAACGAGATCCTGGAGCTCGGCACCCGCTCCAAGGAGATCTCCAAGATCATGCAGATCATCGATACGGTCGCGGATCAGACCAAGCTGATCGCCTTCAACGCGGCCCTGGAGGCATCCTCCGCAGGCGAGGCGGGAAAACGCTTCGGTGTCGTCGCCGCCGAGATCCGTCGACTCGCCGACTCGGTGACCGCATCCACCGGAGAGATCACCGGCAAGGTCGCCGAGATCCAAGAGTCGATCAACCGGCTCGTGATCAGCTCGGAAAAGGGCTCCACCGGGATCCAGCAGGGGATCGCGGACTCGGCCGGCACGGCCGACATCCTTCAGGCCATCGTCGAGGCCGCGAGCGAGACCTCGACCTCGGCCCAGCAGATCAGTCTCTCGACCCAACAACAGCGCACCGCCAGCAGTCAGGTGGTGATCGCCTTGCGCGAGATCGTCGCCGCCAGCTCCGAGACCGCCGGCGCAGTGCGCCAAATCGCCGACATCGCGCGCGACATGAGCGAGCTCTCGAGTGCCCTGCAATCGCGTCTGGATCAGTTCGTGCTTAACGAAACACACGCGACGTCCGCCGCGCCCGGCGAATCGAGCCTGTCCTGACGACGGAGCCATGGATGCAACCGGTACGGGTCTTGGTGGTCGACGACAGCCGCTCTGCGAGGAGCCTGATCCGGGCGCTGATCGAAGCGGCGCCGGGGCTCATCGTCTGCGGCGAAGCCGCCGATGGTCGAGAGGCGGTCGAAAAGACCCTGGCGCTCAAGCCGGATATCGTCACCATGGACCTTCAGATGCCCGAAATGGACGGGATGCAGGCAATCGAGGAGATCATGTCCCGCCATGCCGTGCCCATCCTGGTCCTCTCCGACCTGGCCGACGCCCGCAATGCGATCGCCGCGGTCGCCCGGGGCGCGCTCGAGGCCGCGCGCAAGCCCGCCTTCGACGAGGGGCCGGGACTGGCGATGCGCCTGCGCATCCTGGCGCGGATTCCGGTCATCCGCCATATCCGCCGCAATGGCGCACTCACGGTCAAATTCGGACCCGAAGATCCATCGCCCCCCGCTCACCTTGACGCGCGCACACCCACCGAGCCGAGCCGCCGCGGCTCGCCGGTCGTGGCCATCGCCTCCTCGACCGGCGGACCTCAGGCCCTCGCTCGCATCCTACCGGACCTCCCCGCAGACTTTGCGGCCCCGGTCTTGATCGCCCAGCACATCTCCGATGGCTTCGCCGGGGCAATGGCCGACTGGTTGAGCCACCTCTGCGCGCTGCCCGTGAAGATCCCCGTCGAGGGCGAGGCACTCGTGCCGGGGCAGATCTATCTCGCCGATTCGATCACCCACATGACGCTGGGTGCCGGACGGCGTATCCGCTTGGAGCAACGCGTGGAGACCGACATGTATCGCCCGAGCTGCGATCGGCTGCTGGCGAGCGTCGCGGCGCAGGTCGGGCGCGATGCCGTGGGCGTGATCCTCACCGGGATGGGACGCGACGGCGCACAAGGGATGCTCGCGCTCGCCAAGGCCGGCGGGACGACCATCGCCCAAGACGAGGCCACCTCGGTCATCTTCGGCATGAACCGCGAGGCGATCCTCGCCGGCGGCGTGCAGCTGACGCTGCCGCTCGATCTCATCGCAGCCAAGCTCTGCATGCTGGCCGGTCGTCGCACTGCGCAGGGCGGCGGGATCGTCTGATGCCGATCCGCTCGTTCAAGTCCTTTATCAACGATCGGCTCGGACTGCACTTCGGCCCGGACGCGGATGAGCGACTCAGCTCCATCCTGGCGAGCAGGATGAGTGCGACCGCCGCGGGATCCATCGAGGCCTATCTCCAATCCGCCGCTGCCGATCCGGTCGAGCTCGGTCGTCTGACCGGTCTCCTGACCGTCAACGAGACCTACTTCTACCGCGAGCCGGCACATCTGAAACTGCTCGTGGAGCGACTCGTGCCCGCGCGCATGGCACAAGCCGCGAAGGGCAATCCGATCCGAATACTCTCCTTGGGATGCTCCACCGGAGAAGAGCCCTATTCGATTGCCATCGCCTTACGCGAGCGTTACGGCGAGCTCTCGGAGCATCTGTTCCGCATCACCGCAGGGGACGTCGACGACGCAGCACTGGAACGCGCCCGCGCCGCGGTTTACGGGCCGTTCGCCTTTCGGGCACTGCCTGCCGAGCTGCGGGATCGCTGGTTCTCCAGGGTCGACGGGACGCATCGCCGCGTCGACGGGACGATCCGGCGACAGGTCGATTTCGTCTCCTGGAACCTGGCGGCACCGACCTACCCGACGGCCATACCGGGACAAGACATCATCTTCTTCCGCAATGTCTCCATCTATTTCGACCCGGCGACCCGCAAGGCGGTCATGACGCGTTTACGTGACCTGCTCAAACCAGGGGGGCATCTGATCGTCGGCACCTCGGAGACGCTGGCCAACGACTTCGGTCTGATGCGCCTGCGTGACCTGGACGGCGTCTTCCTGTTCGACAAAACCCCCGTCGAACCCACGCCGGGACGCGCGAGCCGCGGATTCGTCGCACGCTCGGGCACGGCGGTCACGACGCCCGCGAGCGCCCGTGATCTCCGAGCCGGATCGACTCGGCCCGCCTCGACCGACCGAGGCGATCCGGGCGCGATCGACCCTCGTCCGGACACGGCCGGACCGATCGTGCCGTCCGGGACCCCGGCCGATCCTGAACGTTACGCGCAGGCCATGACCTCGGCCCGTTCGGAACGTTTCGAGGAGGCGCTTCGGCATCTCGCCCCGCTCTGCGATCGCAAGGAGGCTGCGCCCGAGCACCTCGCGCTCCAAGCCCATCTACTGCTCGAGCGCGGCGACACGGCCGGCGCCGAAGCGGCCGCGCGGCGCGTGCTGACCCAAGACCCCTGGTCTTCGGACGCGCTCCTTCTGCTCGGGCGCTGCGCACGTCTGCGCGGCGACACACTGGGAGCGATCAACGCCTTGCGTCGGGTGGTCTACGACACGCCGAGCTGCTGGCGGGCCCATTACCAGCTCGCCGAGACCTATCGCCAGCGCGGCGAGACCGGCGCGGCAGAGCGGGAATACCGGATCGTGCTGCGCCAGCTGCAGAACGAGACGCTCGCGATGCAGCGCGCGGGCGCACTGCCCTCGCTCCTGTCGGTGAAGGATCTGCGTTTCCTGTGCGAGACGCGCCTGGCCCGTCTGGCCGACGCCGCGGCCTGAGACACGCCTCGTGGCGCTCGACATCACCAAATTCATCGGTCGTTTCGTCGACGAGGCGCGCGAGCATATCGCCCGGCTCGAGACCGGACTCGCCACGCTCGGGACGGCGGGCGCGGGCGACCGAGACGGCATCGACGCCCTCTTCCGATCCGCCCACACCATCAAGGGATCCTCGCGCATGCTCAAGCTCGCGAGCATCGCCGAGACCGCCCACCATCTCGAAGACGTGCTCGGTGTCTTGCGCGAAGGCAAGATCCAGCCCGACCCGGCACTCGCCGCACTCCTGATGCGCGCCGTCGACGGGATCGGGGCAATGATCGAAGAGGTCGCCGCCTCCGGCGCCGGCGCGGCCTCCGGGCCACCGGATCAAGCCCTGTGCGAGCGTCTGACCCGGGCCGCCGCAGGCGATTGGTCCGAGCCGGGCCCGATATCGGCTGCAGACCGGTCGGCCGCCGCCGATGCGCACGCAACGCCGTGCTCGACCCGAGGCGACATACCGGCCGGACCGCCCGCGCCTCCCGTGTCGGCACCGGACCCGACGCCGCAGCTCCCGCAGCCGACAGGCCCCGAGGCCGCGACCGGCATCCGTGCACCCGAGAGCGTGCGCGTGCGGATGGACAAGCTCGACGCCCTGGTCAAACTGATGGGCGAGATGGTCTCCAACCAGGCGCGGCTGCGTCACGCACTGAGCGAGGCGCGCCTGCTCGACGCCGCGGCCGGAGCGGTGGCTGCACGGAGCGTTGCCGAAACGGGGAGCACGTCGGCGGAGCTTGCCCGCGCACTGCATCGGTTCACGCTCGATCTGCGCGACCTGACACTCGATCAAGAGCGGCTGACCGGCGAGCTCAACGACCGGGCACTCGGCATGCGGATGCTGCCTCTCGGCACGGTCCTGGACCCGATCGCCCGGGTCGCGCGCGAGCTCGGGCGCTCGCTCGGCAAGGAGATTCGGTGCGAGACGAGCGGCAGCGAGATCGAGCTCGACCGCCAGATCGTCGACCACCTCGGCGATGCGCTGGTCCATCTGGTGCGCAACGCCATCGACCACGGTATCGAGTCGGCCGCGGATCGTCTGGCGGCCGGCAAGCCGGCGCTCGGGCAGATCAGTCTCTCGGCGCGTCAAGAAGGCGGCGCCGTGCTGATCGCCATCAGCGACGACGGCCGCGGACTCGACCGCGCGCGCATCCTCGAGAAGGCAATCCAAAAGGGCCTGATCGAGACCGGTGCCGGCCGAGAGATCACCGACGAGCAGGTCGCCGACCTCATCTTCCAACCCGGCTTCAGCACCAGCGCAATCATCACCGAGGTCTCGGGACGCGGTGTCGGGATGGACGTGGTCAAGCGCGCCATTACCGACGACATGCAAGGCTCGGTCTCGATCAACACGCGACCGGGCGCCGGAACCACCCTGACGCTCAAGCTCCCGCTCTCCCTGGCGGTGATGCGCATCCTGCTGCTCGAAGCGGCCGGGCACTGCTTCGGGTTGACCGCCCCGCACGTCTCCGAGCTGATCCGCACCTCCCGCTCCGAGACGATTCAGGTCGCCGGACGCCCGGCGGTCGTGCTCCGCAACGAGCTGGTCCCCTTGATACCCCTGGCCGACCTCCTGGGTCTGCCCGCACCGAGCGAGTCATCCGCGCACGGGCGGCGCGGACTCGACGAGGAGTCCCTCCTGGTCGTCATCATCGGGGTACGACAGGCAAAACTCGGGCTTGTGGTGGATCAGCTCGTCGACGAGCGCGACATGGTCCTCAAGCCGCTGCCCGAGCACATGCGCGGCCGGGGTCCGCTCGGCGGACTGGTCGGCGGCGTGGTCGTCACCGGCACCAAAGCGCTGGTCAGCCTGCTCCAGGCCCCCGCCCTGCTGGACGCGGCACGACGTATGCGCGGCGAGGCGATCAAGGCAGCGGTGAAGGACTCGGCACGTCGGCATGACGGACAACAGGGCCAGCACGTCCTGGTGGTGGACGACTCGTTGAACACGCGCGAGATCGAGAAGGAGGTCCTCGAGGCGTCGGGCTATCGCGTCACCCTGGCCGAAGACGGCCTCGACGGCTGGCAGAAGGCCGTGGGCGGGCGCTTCGACGCCGTTCTCACCGATGTCGAGATGCCCGGTCTGGACGGCTTTTCACTCACCGCCAAGCTGCGCGAGAACGACAAATACCGCTCCACGCCCATCATCATCGTCACCTCGCGTCAGACCCGCGAGGACAAACAGCGGGGCATCCAGGTCGGCGCCGACGCCTATATCGTGAAAGGCGATTTCGACCAATCGAATCTCGTCGACACCCTGCGGAATCTGCTCGGCTGATCACACACAGCCGATGAGGAACGGTTCAAAAATGATTGAAACAACTCTCGACGGGAGCGCTCCTTTGCCACGGCTGTCGTTGTCGTAATCGACAGCGATTTGTTTCGATGCTCGACTTATTTCCGACACGTTACCGAGGACCGTTTGTCATGCGTATCTTGATCGTCGACGATGATCCCTTCGCCGGAGCGATGGCCGAGGCCATTCTGGATGCGGAAGGACACGACTGTAAGCTCGTGGAGAGCGGCGTGGAGGCACTCGACGCACTCGGCGAGGAACACGAGCGATTCGAGCTTGTCATCTCGGACATGCACATGCCGCTCTCGAGCGGCTTGGACCTGTTTCGGGAGATGCGCGATCGGGGCATCCCGATCCCCTTCGTCCTCCTCACCGGTGACGACCCGGAGCCGCTGCGCGAGCAGGTCCCCGGCCTTGCCGCCTGCCTGACGAAGGATGCGTCGCTCGAGGTCACATTGCCGGCGGCCGTCGCCGGACTCTAACGAGGTCGCGCGAAAACGATGGACGCCGAACGGGACAAGGCCCCCAAGCCCGCCGCGCCGGACAAGGCCGAATCCTTTCAGAGCCGCAAGGCGCGCCTGCGCGCGTCCTTTTTGTCCCAGCTGCCCGGGCGTCTTGCCGATGCGCGCCGCGCCGTCGCCGAGCTGCGCGCGGGCGAGATCGAGCACGCGCGGCTCGACGCACTCTACGTCCTGTTCCACACCTTGAAGGGATCAGGCGCCACCTTCGGCTTTCGACAGATCGGAGACGCCGCCAGAACCGCCGAGCAGGCCGTGCGCCGGGCCATGGACTCGGGCGGTCACGTCGAGCCGACACTGCCGGCCGAGCTCGCGTGTCTGTTGGACGATCTGGACGCGTTGGCGCTCGCCGCCGATGTCCAGGCGGATCCGGACACGGCTCCCGGATTCGAGCTGCCCGGGCCGCAGTCCCGGCCCGAACCCGCACCCGGACAAGCGCCCGACGCACACCCCGGACAACCTGCCGATCGCAGTCAGCGGATGGTCTATCTCTGCGACGACGACCCGGATCTTGCCGCGCAACTGGCCGGTCAGCTCGGCTGTTTCGGCTATCGCGTGCGGGCCTTCACGACCCTCGCCGACCTGCGCACGGCGGTCGAGAGCGAACGCCCGGCGGCGATCATCCTCGACATCGTCTTCCCGGAGGACGAGAACGCAGGGCCGAAGATGCTGGCCGAGCTCCGGAGCGCAGAGCAGGAGACGATCCCCTGCATCTTCATCTCCTGTCGCGACGACTTCGAGGGTCGCCTTCAGGCGGTGCGTGCCGGCGGCAGTGCCTACTGCACCAAGCCGATCAAGACGGTCGAGCTGCTGGAATTCCTCGATGCGCTCACCAACCCGCATCCGCCCGAGCCCATCAACGTCCTGGTGGTGGACGACGACCGCGAGCTGGCCCAGTTCCACGCCACGGTCCTGGAAGAGGCCGGCATGGTCGCCAAAGCGGTGAGCAACCCGGAGCAGGTGCTGAGTCTGCTCGACACCTTCGATGCAGACCTGGTGCTGATGGACATGTACATGCCGGACTGTTCGGGTCCGGAGCTGTCGCGGATCCTGCGCCAGATCCCGGGGCACGTCAGCCTGCCGATCATCTATGTCTCCTCCGAGACCGACGTGGAGCGCCAGCACAAGGCGCTCGCGGTCGGTGCCGACGGCTTCCTGACCAAGCCGATCGAGCCGGCGCGACTCGTCGCCGAGGTTGCTCTGCGGGCCGAGCGGATGCGCATCCTGCACTCGCTGATGGTCCGCGACGGTCTGACCGGGCTCTTCAACCACAACGCCATCATGCAGTTTCTCGAGGTCGCAGTGGCGAATGCGCGCCGGGGCGGGACCTCCCTGTGCTTCGCCATGATCGACGTCGATCACTTCAAATCGGTCAACGACACCTACGGCCATCCGACCGGCGACCAGGTTCTCATGGCGCTGAGCCGGACGCTGCGCATGCGCCTGCGCGAGGACGACCTGGTCGGTCGCTACGGCGGGGAGGAGTTCGCGGTGGTCCTCAACGGCGCGGGCGTCGAGCCGGCCAAGCGCATCCTCGATGCATTGCGCACCAGCTTCTCCAACGTGACCTTCTTCTCGGACGGACAAGAGTTCCACTGCACCTTCAGCGTCGGGGTGTCGGACTTTCCGACCTTCGCCACCCCCGACGCCCTGACCGAGGCCGCGGATCGGGCGCTTTACCGGGCCAAAAAGGGCGGTCGCAATCGGGTCGAGATCGCGACCGAGCAAGACGCGCTACCCGAGCAATCGCCCGACTCGGCGGAGACATCCGATGGATCTTGAGCGCACCGAACCAGACGCCGAGCCCTCCGAGCGCGACACCCTGGACATGATCCTGGATCGACGGCGCGAAGCCGGCGCCCGGATCCTCGAGGTCGAGACCGCCAAGGTCAAGCTCGTGATCTTCGTCGTCGGCGAGACGCCGCTGGCCTTGCCCGCGCGCGTGCTGGTGGAGATCCTCCCGCTTACGACCATCCATTTCGTCCCGGGTTGTCCGCCGGCGTTGGAGGGCGTCATCAATGTCCGCGGCGATATCGCCTCGGTGGTCCGACTCGGCGATCTGCTCGGCATGACGCATGCGCCGTCGGCCCGTCGCTCGGCCATCCTGCTCGGCCAAGGCACGCAGGTGCGCAGCGGGTTGCGGGTCGATCGGGTGGTCGACGTGCTGGACGTGACCGAGGAGTCCATCCAAGCCCCGCCGGACAGCCTGCCCGAGCCTCTGCGCGGGCTCGCAACCGGGGTGTTCGAGCATCAGGGACAGATCGTGATCCTGCTCGATCTGGATCGGCTGTTTCAGACCCTGTTGCCCGAGCAGCGGTGACGCGGATGACGCGCACAGACGAAGCGCAAGACACGCGCGTCGAGGGCGGCATCGATCTGGTGCTCTTCAACCTCGGCGCACTGAGGTTCGCCGTTGACTCCGAGCAGATCCGAGGCATCGCCGATCCCGCCGAGACCCCGGACGTGCAGGCGCCCGCGTTGGCCGATCTGCTCGGCCTCGCGCACGCACGCTCCGCGACGTCGCCCGACACGCATGGATCGCGCGAACGTCTGCTCCGGTTTCGAAACGGCCCGCGGGACGCCGCGCAAGACGCATCGCAGACCGGAGGGATGCGCATCGGGGAGCCGATCTCGCTACGGCACGTGCCGTTCGACGCGATCCATCCACTGCCCGCACTCATGGAGGCCCTGTCCGCGCTGCCCTGCGTGCGAGGCATGGTCGCACTCTCCACGACGAACGCGGACGACCTCGCCATCCTGCTCGACCCTCGGCGCTTCCCGAACGAGGCACGCACGGCCCCTCGGATGATCCACCAGTAAAGGATGCGTTGGCCTTCTTCGATGGCGTGGATCACGGATGTCCTGCGCACGGAATTCTGTGACGAAGGGCAGGGTTACCTGTATGGTCGACCCTTGGCGGCAGCCGCCTTCCCGGAGAGTTGGTCCATAATGGAGGGTGTGCGTGTGCCGACCGACCAAACGGCAGCGGCGCGCAAACCCGAGCCAAGCTGATCGGACTATCAACATCGCTACGATACGAGAAACCAAGGTCGAGATGACCAGACTCCCGACCAACGCCGACGTCCCCGCATCGGACTCGGCCTTGGAATCCATGCACAAGCCCCCGATCGCCACCGGCATCGAAGGGCTCGACTTCATTCTTCAAGGTGGTCTCCCGGCCGGGCGCCCGACCCTGCTGCGCGGCGCCGCCGGCACCGGCAAGACCGTCATCGCGCTGACCTTTCTCTGCCAGGGGATCGCGGCGGGCGAGACCGCGGTCTTCGTCACCTTCGACGAGGCCCCCGAGGCCCTGCTCGGTCATGCCGAGGGCTTCGGGTTTCCCGCCCGGCGCTATCTGGCCGAAGGGCGTTTGCGCATCCTGGACATGCGCCCGGATCGCAACGAGGTGCAGGTCGGCGAGACCATCGAGCTGACGGCCGTCCTCGCCCGCATCGGCTTTGCGCTGGACAGTCTGGGCGCAACACGTCTCGTGCTGGACGCCGTCGACGGCATGGAAACGGGCTTCGCGGATCTGCCGAGCCTGCGCGGCGAGCTGACGCATGTCTTCGACTGGATCCGCGAGCGCGCCGTGACCTGTCTCATCACGGTCGGCGAATATGCCGACTTCAGCACCCGCTACGGACTCGAGGACTATATCGCCGATTGCGTCATCGCCCTCACCCAAGAGGTCAGCAACCGCGTGATGACGCGCGTGCTGCGCGTGGTCAAACGCCGCGGCGCCGCGCACGGCTCCAACGAGTATCCCTTCCTGCTCGATCGCGGCGGGATCTTCCTGGTTCCGATCACCGGCTCCGTTCTCAGCGCCAAGGTGTCCGACACGCGTCTGTCGACCGGCATCTCCGGGCTGGACGCGATGCTCGGCGGCCAAGGCCCCTACCTGGGCTCGATCACACTGCTGTCCGGGCAGGCCGGCACCGGCAAGACCAGCATCGCGTGCAGCTTTGCCCGCGCCGCGTGCGAGGCCGGGCTGTCGGTCCTCTACATCAGTTTCGAGGAGAGCCTCGACGAGCTGATCCGCAACCAGCGCAGTCTCGGCATCGACCTCGCCCGTTATCACCGCACGGACGGCGGCACCGTCGACGGGCTCGGCGCCCTGCTGCTGCAGCCGGTTCGCGCGGTGGAGCTGGGTCTGGAGGAGCATCTGATGCGCGCCATCCGCTCGGTCCGCCAACATCGCCCGGCGCTCGTCATCCTCGATCCGATCAGCGGTTTGGCCGCGCGCAGCCGCGACCCTGTCGCCAAGGAGATGTTGCTGCGCCTGCTCCACCTGATCAAGGAGGAAGGCGTCACCACGGTCGCGACCGAGCTGCTCGCCGACGACGGCTCCGGGGTGAGTCATCTGGATGTCTCCTCCATCATCGATGTCTGGATCAAGCTGCGCCGACACGAAAACGACGGCGAAATGAACCGGCTGATCACGGTCGTGAAGGCCCGCGGCCTGCCGACCTCGGATCAGGTGAAGGAGTTTCGAATGAGCCGCGACGGGCTGCAGATCGTCGACCCCTATGTCGGCGAGGGCGGCATCGTCTACGGCACCGCGCGCATGGCGCGTCAAACGGAAGACGAGGAGACGATCAGCCAACTCCATCTCGATCTCGAGCGCGCGCGTCAGTTGCGCGCCGAGCTGGGCGAGATCCAGGCCGCCAACGAGCGCCTGGCGCGGGCCGAGCACGAGGTGAAGACCGCCGCTCTCGACCGTCAGGCCGCCGAGATCGAGCGCCGTCTTGCGGCCATCGAGCGCACGCGGACCGCGATCGGACGAGGCCGCGCATGACGACCCATCTCTTGAGACTCTACATCGCCGGTCGGACGCCCGCTGCCGATCGGGCCGTGCGCAATCTGGAGCAGCTCGCCGTCGAGGTCGCCACCGCGGATCTGGTCCTGCAGATCGAGGTGATCGACATCCTCAAGCGTCCCCAGCTCGCCGAGGACGAGCGCATCCTCGCCACACCCGTGGTCATCAGGAAGCTGCCCCCTCCGATGCGACGCGTGGTCGGCGATCTCTCCGAGCGAGAGAAGGTCTTGATCGGTCTCGATCTCAAGGTCGATTGATGGCCGCGTGCCGCGTTGACTTCGAGCGAATCGTTGCGCTGGCATCGGACGCCATCCTGATGCTGGACCGGCAGGGCGTCATCCGATACGCGAACGACGCTGCCGCGTCTCTCTTCGGTCGTTCCGTTCAAGCGCTACTGGGCGCTGATTTCGGCTTTGTCGTCATCCCGGACGAGCCGACCGAGATCGAGATTCCATGCGCCGGCCGCATCCTCTCGGCGGACATGCGCTGCGTCGAGATGGCGATGGACGGGGATGAGGTCTTCGTGGTCTACCTGCGCGATGTCACCGAGCACAAGCTCGCGCAGGCCGGGCTAAATGAACGCGACCGTCTGGTGCGGATGGCCGCGGACCTCGCACGGATCGGTGCTTGGGATGTCGACCTCCTCGCCAACCGGGTGACCTGGTCGGACGAGGTCTGCCGAATCCACGAGGTGCCGCCCGGCACGGTGGTGCCCGTGGAGGACGGCATCTCTTACTATGCGCCCGAGTGGCGAGAGCGCATCACGCGCGTCTTCACGGCCTGCGCGCGCGCGGGTGTCGGTTACGACGAAGAGCTGCAGATCATCACCGCGAAGGGTCGGCGGGTCTGGGTCCGCACCATCGGTGCCGCGGTTCGCGACGTCTCGGGCCGCATTGCCCATGTGCAAGGCGCCTTTCAGGACATCACCGAGCGCAAGACCGCCGAAGAGGGCCTACGTCTCTCGGCCGCCGTCTTCGAGAGCACCAGCGAGGGCGTGGTCATCACGGATACGACCCCGTTGATCATCGCGGTCAATCCGGCCTTCACCGAGATCAACGGCTACCCCCCCGAGGAGGTGCTGGGTCGCAACCCGAGCCTGCTCAAATCCGGACGGCACGAGCAGCCCTTCTACGAGGAGATGTGGCAGGCCCTGCTGGATCGAGGACACTGGCGCGGCGAGGTCTGGAACCGCCGCAAGGACGGCGAGATCTATCCGCAATGGGTCAACATCAACGCCGTGCGCTCGGAGCTGGGCCAAACCACACACTATGTCGGCGTCTTCTCGGATCTCAGCGACGTCAAGCGCTCCGAGGCGCAGATCGAGCGCCTGGCGCACCGCGACCCGCTCACCGACCTCCCCAACCGGCTGCTGTTCCGAACCCACTTGGAGCAGGCCCTGCTGCGCGCCGGCGCGAGCCGAGCCCGCGTCGGCATGCTCCTGGTCGACATCGACGGCTTCCGGCACATCAACGACAGCCTCGGACACGCGGTCGGCGACCTCGCACTGCGCGAGGTGGCCAAGCGCGTGACCCTGCTGGCCCACGTCGAAGAGACCGTGGCACGGATGAGCGGCGACGAGCTCGCCTTGCTGCTCGAAGGCGACGATGACGTCGATACCCGTGCCGCACTGATGGCCGAGCGCATTCGGGAGAGCCTGAACAAGACCTTTACGGTGGATGGCTCGGAGCTCTTCATGAGCGCGAGCATCGGCATCGCCATCTATCCCGATGACGGCACCGATGTCTCCGAGCTCATGCAGAACTGCGATGCGGCCCTCTATCAAGCCCGCGAGGCCGGCGGCAATACCTACCGCCACTATGCGCGCGGCCTGACCGACTATGCGCGCGAGCGTGTCACCATGAGCTCGGAGCTCAACCGCGCGATCGAGCGCGACGAGCTGCAACTGCACTATCAGCCGCTGGTCGATACCGCAAGCTCTCGGGTGACCGGGCTCGAGGTCTTGGTGCGCTGGCAACATCCCGAGCGCGGGATGGTCCTGCCGGACAGCTTCATTCGGTTGGCCGAAGAAACCGGACTCATCATCCCGCTCGGCGCCTGGGTGTTGCGACATGCCTGCCTCCAGGCCCGAGAATGGGAGGCCGCGGGGATCCCGTTCGGGCGCATCGCCGTGAACGTCTCCGGTGTTCAGATCCAGCGCAGCGATTTCGCACGCACGCTCGAATCCATCCTTCACGAGACCGGGCTGGGCGCGGAACGTCTCGAGCTCGAGCTCACCGAGACCTTCGTCATGGATCTGCGCGAGGACGCGCAGCAACTCCTCGGCGATCTCAAGGACCTGGGGATCGCATTGGCAATGGATGATTTCGGCACCGGCTATTCCTCGCTCGCCTATCTCAAGGGGCTGCCCTTCGATACACTCAAGATCGACCGGAGCTTTATCGGCGGGCTTCCGGACGACCCCGCCAGCGCAGCCATCGTCACCGCCATCACGACACTCGGCAACAGCCTCGGGTTCGAGGTCTTGGCCGAAGGGGTCGAGACACAGGCACAACGCCGCTTTCTCATCGGGGTCGGATGCCGACGTGCGCAGGGCTATCTCTTCAGCCCGCCGGTTGCGCCGGAGGCGGTCGTTCGGCTCTTGACTCGAGCGGCACGACACGCCACGAGCAGTTCATGAATCGGTCAGGATGGGACTATCATTGCGGAATGTACGCAGGCCTTGCTCATGCAACGGCAGGGTGAACGAGCGCGGTCGACGGAGCCCGGAGCTGGTGGACTGCGCTGCGCTTGTCCACCCTACGGCGCTTGTCCATATGTGGTCCGCCCTTGGGCTCGGATCAGCAGCGTAGCCGGGTTTTGAAAGACGCCGGCAGGCGGATAGCGTTATTCGCGCCTCCGCAGGCCGGCGAAGAGCCACAGCATCCTGTTCCGAGGACCGAGCGGCCGCTCGGCGAGGCGTGACGACGCGATGACAAAATCTCCACTGGACGTCGCCGAGATGACGGATCTGCGCGAGCGAGCCCGCCGGATCCTGCGCGACCACACCTTCGACGAGACCATGGATGCCTTCGAGCGGGGTAATCTCGATCTCGAGAGGCTCCTCGAAGAGCTGCATATCTACCATGCCGAGCTCTACATCCAGCAACAGGCCCTGAACGACAGCCGGCAGATTACCGAGCGTGCACTCGCGCGCTTCACCCGACTCTATCGCGAGCTGCCCTTCCCGGTCTTGCTCATCAGCGCACAAGGCCAACTCAAGGAAGGCAACGCCGCGGCGCAGCGGCTGCTGCCGTTCGATTGTCGACTCTTCATCCATCTCGCCGCCGAGGGACAGACAAGAGTCCTCGAAAATGCGTTGCTCGATTCACGTCGAACCGGCCGCGCGGATTGCAGGGAGGTTCGCCTACGGGGTCAGGGCAACAGCATCGTCACCGCCGATCTGCGCCTGATCCGCCTCCCGGAAATCGACGGAGACGAGGCGGAGATCGTCTGCAACCTTGTCGATCAGACCGAGCAGGTCGCGCAACGCGAGGATCTGGTCGCCGCCAACCGACGCCTGCGGATCCAGGAAGAGCGTTATCACATCGTCGCCGACTTTGCCCCCGACTGGGCCTACTGGATGGGCGAGGACGGGCGTTTCCGCTATGTCTCTCCGGCCTGTGCGCGCATCACCGGTTACCCGGCAGCGGCCTTCCTGAAGGACGCGGATCTGTTGTTGCAGGTCATCCATCCGGACGACCGCGAAGCATATTCCACGCATCTCCACGGCGAACACGCAACCCACCGATTCAAGCCGATGCGGTTTCGGATCCACACCCGCACGGGCGAGCTGCGCTGGATCGAGCATCTGTGCGTACCGGTCAGCGGCGAGGGCGGGCGCCCGCTCGGGCACCGCGGCTCGAATGTCGACGTGACCGAGAAGGTCGCGCTCGAAACGGCGCTCGGCATGGCCTCGGAGGTCATCGATGCGAGCTCCACGATCGCGTTTCATTGGGCGCCGGAGCCGGGTTGGCCGGTCGTCTATGCCTCGCCGAACGTGCGCCGTTGGGGCTATTCGCTCAAGCAGATCCTTGCGCGGCGCTTGACCTTCCTCGATCTGGTTCATCCGCAAGACCGCGACCGTCTGGTCGAGACCTTCGAGACCTTTGTGCGGGAGAAGCAAGACGTCTTCCGGGCGACTTACCGGGTTTGTTGGGCGGACGGCTCCGAACACTGGGTGGACGAGGAAACGCGCTGCGTCTTTTGCCCTGACGGGCGACTTGCCTATTTTCACGGGATCGTGACCGATGTCACCGAGCGTGAGCGGTCACGACGAGATCTGAAACGGCAGTTGGATCTGCAAGCGCTGGTCGCTCGGATCTCGTCGCGGCTCATCGACGCCACCGGCGACACGCTCGACTCGATCGTGGGCTGGGCGCTCGAGCGCATCGGCGGCGTGCTCGACGTCGATCGCTGCTATCTGCTCCGGTTGGAGGAAGACGACGCAAGCATGGGCATGAGCCATGAGTGGTGCGCCGCCGGTATCCAGCCCTTCATCGATGAGTTTCGGAACACGCCACTCGAACGGTTTCCCTGGTGGGCCGCGCAGCTGAGAACACGCTCGCCGGTCTCGATTCCCGATGTCTCGGCGCTTCCGGACGAGGCCGCTGCCGAGCGCGCGGAGCTCGAACGTCAATCCGTCCGATCGGCGCTGACCGTGCCCATGTCCAGCGGTGGCCGGATCTGCGGTGCGCTCGGTATCGAAACGGTCACGCGGCAGCGCAACTGGGACGACGACGAGATTCGGATGTTGCAGGTCATCGGCGATGTGATCGCCGGGACCTTGCTCAGGACGGCTTCGGAGCTCGGCCTGGCAGCCAGCGAGAACCTCTATCGGCGCGTCACGGCCATGATGAGCGACGTCGCCTACTCATGCCTGGAGCGTCCCGGCGAAGGATTCCGGATCGATTGGATGACCGACTCGGTCGATGCGCTGACCGGCTACAGCCTGGCCGAGATGCGGACGATGGGATGCTGGAGCTGTTTGCTCATCGAGGAGGATCTCGGCATCTTCAACGACAAGGTCGCCGGACTCGCCCCGGGAAGCAGGACAGAGTGCGAGCTGCGTCTGCGCCGCAAGGACGGGACGGTACGCTGGCTCCGCGCCACGACCGAATGCGTTGCCGAAGACGGCGCTACGGCGCTGCGTCGACTCTATGGCGGCCTCGTGGACATCACCGAGCACAAGGCGCGCGAGGCCGAGATCGAGCGGCTTGCGCTGGTGGTCGAGCAAAGCCCGAGCATCGTGCTGATCACCGACATCGCGGGGACGATCGAGTACGTCAATGCACGCTTCTGCGAGAGCACCGGGTATCGGCCGCAGGAGGTCCTGGGTCAGCCGGTGGATATCCTGCGATCCGAGACCCGCACCCTGGACGAAAACTCGGCGATTTGGAGCGCGCTGCAACACGGCGAGTTCTGGACCGGGGAATTGCAGAATCGCAAGAAGTCGGGCGACGCCTATTGGGAGTACGCACACATCACGCCGTTGCGCGACGGACAGGGCCTCATCACGCATTACGTCAAGCTCGCCGAGGACATCAGCGACCGCAAGCGACTCTCGCAGCAGGTCAGTTACCTGGCCCGCTACGATCCACTCACCGGCCTGCCCAATCGGACAGCGATGCGCGAACGCATCGAGCAGGCCCTGGTCGCCTCGGGTCATTCCGACAGGATCCTCGCGCTCCTCTCGATCGACCTGGACGACCTGCGGTCGGTGAACGACTCGTTCGGTCACCCGGCCGGCGATCAGCTCTTGCGCGCTGTAGCGGAACGCTGGCAGCCGCTCCTGCGAGACGAGGATACCCTGGCCCGATTCAGCGGCGACAACTTCATCACCCTCGCCACCGGTCTGCGACGGGCCGAGGACGCCTCCGTGCTGGCCGATCGTATTCGCGAGGCGCTGGCGCAACCGATCGCCCTCGGGGAGCAGGGCGTCGTCGTGAGCTGCAGCATCGGCATCGCGCTCTACCCAAAGGATTCAACGACGGCCGAAGAGCTGCTCAGCCATGCCGACACCGCGCTGCACGGCGCAAAGATGGAAGGCCGCGGTCTCCATCGGTTCTTTACCTCGGCGCTGAACGATGATCTGCAGGAGCAGTTTCGCATCGAGCAGGCCCTGCGTCGCGCGATCGACCGTCATGAGCTGCTGCTTCATTACCAACCGCGCGTCGACATCCTCACCGGCCGTATCCGGGGTTTGGAGGCATTGGTCCGGTGGAATCACCCGGAGCTCGGCTTGATCCCGCCGGGCCGCTTTATCCCGGTCGCCGAGTCCAGCGGACTGATCCTGCTCGTCGGACCCATCGTCGTGCAGCTCGTTTGCGAGCAGATCGCCGCCTGGCGCAGGGCCGGGGTGCCTGCGGTGCCGGTGGCGTTGAACCTCAGCGCGACCGAGCTCTATCAGAGCGGCCTTGTCGGGCGGATCGCGAAAACCGCGGCCGAGGTCGGGGTCGATCCGGGGCTCCTGGAGATCGAGGTGACGGAGAGCGCGGCCATGCGCTCGATCGATCAAGCGGTCGAGGTGTTATCGGAGCTGCGCAATCTGGGGTTTACACTCGCGCTCGACGATTTCGGGACTGGCTACGCCTCCCTGAGCTACCTGAACCGACTGCCCGTGCAGGCACTGAAGATCGACCGCTCGTTCCTTGCCGAGATCGGCAGCGGAGGGCTCGGGGAGTCTCAGGCGGAGACGATCGTGAAGGCGATTATCGGGCTCGGTGCGAACCTCGGTCTTCAGGTCATTGCGGAGGGGGTCGAGACCGAGGAGCAGCGAACCTTCCTGATCTCTCACGGCTGTCGGGAGGCGCAAGGCTTTCTCTTCTGCCGACCGGGGCCAGCCGATCGTATCGAGAGGCTGCTTCGAGAGCAGATCGTCGTGCCGGGGGCCGAGACAACGGACTGAGTCGCGTCGGGCACACGAGCGATTTCCAAGCGGTGTCCGGATCGGCCGGCTGGACTGAAGGCAAGGCTCGGGAGATCGAGCAGCCGGCCTGTCGATAGAAGAAGGGCGCACCGCGCAGCGCCTGGCCGCACCGGTACGCCCTTCGAGCTTGCATGGCGCAAACGCGCCTGATGCGATTAGAGCATCACGCGGTCGATCACATGAACGATACCGTTCTTGGCGACGATCGACTGCGACACGGTCGCATCACCGACCTTCAGATTACCTTGCACACCCACCGGTACCGTCTCTCCGGCCAAATTGGTGGCGGTCAGACCCTGCATCATCTCGGTCGCGCTCAGGCGACCGGGGGCAATGTGCGCGGAGATCAGCGACTGGAGTGCCACGGGATCCGCCAACAGGGCCGCGAGCTGCTCCTCGGGAACCCGCGCGAAGGCCTCGTTGCTGGGTGCAAAGACGGTATAGGGGCCCTCGCCCTCGAGTATCGCCTTGGATCCCGCCGCCTCGATGGCCGCCTGGAGCTGACTGAAGATCGCCGAGCCGCCGGTGATGTCGCCGAGCGTCTTCTCCGAGGCATAGCCGGGAGCGCGCGTGGTGTCGTATGCATCGAGTACATCCGACGGGGTGGCGTTGACCAGTCCTGCGCGTGCCCGCTCGCGGGTCTCCTCGTCCGCATACTTGCTGCCGAGTGCCAGTGCAGTCAGCGGACCCAGTGCCACGGCCAGAACGACGGCAATGGTCCAAGGATTCTTCTCGGGTGCGTTTTCGGTGCTCATCGTCGAATACCTCTGCAATGCTTGAACGGATTGAAGGAGTACGACGGGAGCCAAGGTGGTCGAAGAGGCTTGGCTACCGCATTTACCTACCAGCACGGTCAAGAATTAGGGCGACCTGAACAGAGACAAGAGATCCTATTTTCAGAACATGGTCATTTGAGCCTTTGCGGGTTGAGAAACCCCGAACCGGAACCCTGTCCGGCACGCATCCGATCGCCCGTGCCGAGCTTCATTCTTGATTTTGCCTGGAATCCGCAAATATGACGGGCAGCACGAGCGGATTTCTTGCCCAGCGTTTGCACACCAGACTCACACCGACCGACCTACAACCAGAGGAGCAACAGCGATGTCAGCCGGAGCCGTTAAGGGAATCGAGGTCTTGTTGATCGCAGGCGGCCTTTTTTGGTTCGCCTACTCTCAAATGAAGGCGTTGAAGCAACCCACCCCGGGCGCAGCGAAGGCGGAGGCCGAGCACGACGGCGAGTCGGCGGCGCAGGCCGCAGGCGACGAGCCGCCCCGACACCAGAGCTGATCGCGCCTCAGCGCGAGAGATAGGCCCGGACGGACTCTTTAAGGGTATCGAAATTCCGTCGGATCTCCGCCATGGCATCCTGAACCTCAGGTGTCACCTCTTCGGAGATCCGGCGGATCGCGGCGGCGTGCGCGTCTCTCCACTCCTCCATGCGCTCGCCTAGACGTTTCAGGGCCTCGTCCGGCCGACCCGACGTGCCTTTCTCCTCGTAACCGAAGCGGTAGTCGACGATGTCTTCGGTGACCTCGCCCTTGAAGAGGCGGTAGAGCTCGACTTGGACACACTTGGCGCTGTAGCTGAAGCGCCCGTCCTTCTCCAAACGGCGCACGCTCATCCGGATCCGCGTGGATTCGAGCATGTGCAGAGACGCATGCCGAGCAGCGCGTTTGACGAAGTCGTGATCCTCGGCGAGACGCAACGACTCGTCGAACCCGCCGACGCGATCGAACAGCTCGCGATCGACGAAGATCGCGAATCCTCCCGCATGCGGATCCGTCTTCAGACTGAGCTTGACGAACGTGTTGGCCAGCTCGAAAAGCAGGTCGTCGAGCGGATTGTTCGAGTCCGGCTCGAACCAACAGGTCGCGAGCCGCATGTCCTCGGCGTCCATCTCGGCGAGCGCCTTTTCCAGAAAGTCATCCGGCGGCAGCACATCGGCGTCGAAAAAAAACAGACGCTCGCCGCGCGCGACGGCCGCGCCCCGGTTGCGCCCGACCGCGGGCATCCCTCCCTCGACGAGTGTCACGCCGCGCGAGCGACAGATCTCGCGCGTGCCGTCGGTCGAGCCGGCGTCGGCGACGATGATCTCGAAGTCCCGAAAGGTCTGTCGGTCGAGCCGATCGAGCAGCTTGGGCAGCAGACCGGACTCGTTCAACGTCGGAATAACGATGCTTGCCTTCATGGTGTTGCCCTCGCGAGGTCGTGCTCTTCGATCAGATCGAGCGAGTCGTCGAGCGCCGTGGCAAGCAAGGATCGGTACATGGGCTCGGGGAGATCGAACCCGCCCGTACGGCAGACCGATGCGTACCAGTAGGCACTCGACTTGGGTGTGCGCTTCAGGGTGTCGTAGTCGACATGAACGAGCCCGAAGCGCTTGGACAGGCCCAAGGCCCATTCGAAATTGTCCAACAGACTCCAAACGAAATAGCCGCGGATGTCGCTCCCGGCATCCAGCGCCTTGCGCAGCATGAAGAGATAGGCCTCCAGATAGTCGCGCCGCGCCGCGTCCTGCACGCTGCCGTCGGCCTCCACACGGTCGGCGAAGGCCGCACCGTTCTCGGTGACATAGACCGGCGGGTTGTCGTAGCGCTCGCGCAGCCAGGTGAGTGTGTCGAGAAAGCTGCGCGGGTAGATCTCCCAGTCCATGTCGGTATGTACCGCATTCGGGTCCGGACTGCGCGCCAGCCGAAAGCCGAGCCAGGGCAGTCGGCTACGCTCGATGATGATGCGCGAGTAGTGGTTCACGCCGACGAAGTCGACCGGCTGGCCGATCAGGTCGAGGTCACCCGGGCGCAAGGTCCAATTGAAGACAGAGAGGAGCCGCCGAACCGGATTCGGGTATCGACCGGTCAGGATTGGATCGGCGAAGAGCCGGTTCGCCAACGCATCGATCCGTTCGGCGATCCGGACATCGCCGCGCCGCCGCGGGATCACCGGAAAAAGATTGAGCGCAGCTCCGACCCGAGCATTCGGCACCAGAGCGCGCAGACGCTGCAGCGCCGCACCGTGGGCCAGCAGTAGATGATGCGCGACACGAAACGCCATCAAGGGGTTACGACGGCCCGGCGCATGATCCCCGGAGACATACCCCGCAGCGACGACCGTCAGCGGCTCGTTCACGGTGACCCAATGCTTGACGCGATCCCCGAGACGGCGCGCCACGACCTCTGCATAATCGGCGAAACGCCAAGCGGTCGCGCGCGACTCCCAGCCGCCGCGCTGCTCCTCGAACCAGGGGAGATCCCAGTGATACAGGGTCGCGAACGGCCGAATCCCGCGCTCGAGCAGTCCGTCGACCAACCGATCGTAGAAATCCAGGCCGCGCCGGTTCACCCGAGCATCGGGCCCGCTCATCACCCGTGGCCAGGAGATCGAGAAACGATAGGCCCCGAGGCCGAGCGTCGCCATCAGATCAAGATCCTCGGCGTAACGGCGATAATGATCGCAGGCAATACCCGCGTCGCTGCCGTCCTGCACACGCCCGGGGCGCGCGGTGAAGCGATCCCAGATCGAGGGCACCTTGCCGTCGACATCCGGGGCGCCTTCGATCTGAAACGCCGCGGTCGCGGCTCCCCAGGTCAGGTTCTCGGGAAATTGGATTCGCATCGTCCTGAAGCCTCTCCGAGCGGATCCTGCATGCGGGCGCTGCACGAGAACGCCCGGGTGCAGGATCCGGGTCACGTTTTCGACCACCGACTTATGTTAAACCGCGCCCCGTGTGGTATGTGATGTTTTCAGACGGGATCGGCCCCGGTCGTTTTGACGACCGCTGGAGCCGGCGCGGTTTAAGAGATTAAAAAATATATTATTCTAAACCGCGTTTCCGCTAAGGGTCGTGGATGCGCCAAACGTCAAGCTCACTCGAAAGTGCGCTTCTCGCTCTAGACGCGGTTTAGGTTCGCGTGAGATGAAAGCACCGGCCCGGACATGACGCATCTCAACCCGGTCTTTCCACGACCGCCAAGCCATCGAGCACCGCATGGACACCGAAGACACGACAATCGATCTCAACGGGCTCGACCTCACCGGCATGGCCGCACGCATCGGCCGCACCCATCTGCGCCAACGCCTGGGGCTGGAAGGCGACCATGAGGTCTTCGTGCTGCGCCGCCCCGGCGCCCACTTCTTCTACCCCGAGAACTGGTACTCGGTCCACGGGGTGATTCGTGCGTGTCTGCGTCTCAGCGGGCTCTATACCCGCGCCCAACGCAACGCCCGCAGCATCCAGGTGAAACACCACCCCGTCGCAATCACAAACCTGCCCTCGGCCTTCGAGGGCTTTCGGATCCTGCATCTGACCGATCTGCACGTGGATATGGAGAGCCGCAACACCCACGCCATCAGCGAGTGCGTGCGCGGCCTGAACTATGACCTCTGCGTGCTGACCGGCGACTATCGCGCCCGCACCTTCGGGCCGATCGACCGCGTGCTTTCAGGCATGGCGACGATCCGTCTCCAGCTCAAGGGGCCGGTGTACGGCGTGCTCGGCAACCACGACACCCTGCGCTTGGTGCCCGGCCTCGAGGCGCTCGGGATCCGACTACTGCTGAACGAAGCGGTCGTCATCGAGCGCGACGGCGAGACGATCCACCTCGCCGGTGTGGACGATGCCCATTACTATCAGGTCCACAACATCGACCGCGCCTCCGCCGAGATCCCGGACGAGGCCGTCTCGATCCTCCTCTCGCATACCCCCGAGATCTATCGGCTGGCGGCTCACGCCGGTTTCGACCTCATGTTGAGCGGTCACACCCACGGCGGTCAGATCTGTCTGCCCGGCGGCATCCCCGTCGTCTGGGACGCCCGGTGTCCACGCGCCATGGCCTCGGGGCCCTGGCGCTACGGCACGCTGACCGGCTACACCTCGGTCGGCGCCGGCACCTCGGTGGTCAACGCCCGGCTCAATTGCCTACCCGAAGTCACGGTGCATGAGCTGCGGCGGGCGCGCTAAACCGCGTCCGGAGCGACAGGCGTCATTTTCATTTTGCGTTTGGCCTTGGAGATGTCCTCGATCTTGGTGAGACGCGGTTTAGCCGACAAGACCGTTATCCCGGCGATCAAAAAGGTCGTCGCCCCAATCCGCGAATCCTCTCGAGCATGCGACGCAGCCGCGCCGCGAACGGCGTCAAGAGCAGATCGATCAAGGTGAAGGCGATCACGACGATCGCGACCCGGGAGGCCGAGAGATCCAAGACAGGCATCAGTGCGATCGCCGGGATGAGCGCTTCCGGGACCTGATCCAACAGGAAGACGGATTCGCTGGGCTGCCGCCCCAGGCGTCGTTTGATGAAGCTCGCGAGGAGATCTCCCGACATTGCGCCGAGGGCAGCGACCACACCGATGAGCCAGGTTAAACCGAGCAGAACGGCGAGCAGCGGCGTCGTCAGCACGGCAGCGCAGAGCCCCCGCCAGGTCTTGGAGGCACCCAGCCAAGGGCGCCCGTCGCGAAAGAGGCGCCCGCCATCGAGCGGATGCGCAAAGCGATGCCCGAGGAGCAGGCGCAACAAGACCGGGACACCGTTCGCCCAGACGACCAACGCGAGCAATTGAAGGGTCGGAGTCATCGGCGCGGCATGATCTTCGAACGGTCGCCCCGCAAAAAAGCCGCTCGCACCCGAGCGGCATCCCGAGAGTTATCAGAGGTGTGTACCGACGTCGACGACTTCGGCTGCATGCATGAGATCCGCGAATCGAGCCCCGGAGATCTTGATCAGGTGCTCATGGTCGCCGGATTCGAAGTAGACCTCCGGTGGATTGACCCACTGGGAAGTCTAGACCCTCGAACCGAGATTGGCCGTCGCTCGCCCGAATCTCCGCATCCACCCGAAGACGCCCCCGGGGAGTCGCAGTGGCCCTCACCCGGCAGGTGAGTCGCTGGATGATCGTGATCGTCAACCGCGTCGAGCCCTTGCGTGCGGCACGAAACGGTCGACGGCCGGATCTCGGTCTAGGCCTTGAGCTGCTCGGTGAGATGCGGCGTCAGGAGGCTCAGCATCGCGCGATGCACATTGAGATTCCCTGCAATCAGATTTCCGGTCTCGAGAAAGGTCTTTCCCCCGGCGAGATCCGTGACGGTCCCGCCGGCTTCGGTGACGAGGAGCGCGCCCGCCGCACAATCCCACTCGGAAAGACCGATCTCCCAGAAACCGTCGGTACGTCCGGCCGCCACATAGGCGAGATCGAGCGCGGCCGAGCCCGGGCGGCGCAAGCCCGCGGTGGAGAGCGTCATATCCTTGAACATGCGCAGATAGACGTCGATGTGGCGCTGATCGCGAAAGGGAAATCCGGTCCCGATCAGTGCGCCTTCGAGCGAAGGGCGATTGGCGACCCGGATCTTGCGGTCGTTCAGTTGCGCGCCCTGGCCGCGAGCGGCACTGTACATCTCCTCGCGCAACGGATCGTAGACCACGCCGCATTCGAGCTGGCCCTTGTGCTTGAGCGCAATCGAGACCGAGAACTGCGGGAAACCGTGCAGATAGTTGGTGGTGCCGTCGAGGGGATCGATGATCCACTGAAAATCACCTCGACCCTGTGCGCCGCTTTCCTCGGCGAGGATCGCATGATCCGGGAAGCGCGCCCGCAGCTCCTGGATGATGATCGCCTCCGCACCGCGATCGATGTCGCTCACGAAGTCGTTGCGGCTCTTGGACTCGACCTTCAGCGAGTCGACGCGGTCCATGTAGCGCAGAAGGAGCTTGCCGGCACTGCGTGCGGCGCGGATGGCGATATTGAGGCTTGGGTGTTGCATAGCGTGCAAGATAACCGATGCGCGTCACCGATCAAAGATTGACAATCTACTGATGTTCTGAAGAACTTGCATGATGATGACTGAAAACACCGACAACGCGCTCGCGCGCATCCGTTTCGTCCTGGTCGAACCCTCCCTCAGCGGGAACATCGGCGCCGTCGCCCGGGCCATGAAGACCATGGGCCTCTCGCGCCTGGAGCTGGTCGCACCCAAGCAGCCACCGGATGCCGAGGCCCTGGCCCGTGCCTGCGGAGCGGACGACCTGCTGCAGCACGCGGGGGTCCATACCGACCTGCCCGCGGCCATCGCCGACTGTCGAGTCGTGATCGGCACGAGCGCGCGCCGGCGCACGCTCGAGTGGGAGACCCTCGAACCGCCTGAAACGGCCCGAAAACTGCTTGACGAAGCAGCCGCGGGCGAGGTCGCGCTGCTGCTCGGACGCGAGAGCTCCGGCCTCACCAATGCCGAGCTGGCGCGCTGCCAGTTTCTGGTGCACATCCCGACGAACCCGGACTTCAGCTCGCTCAATCTGGCGGCCGCGGCACAAGTCTTCGCCTACGAGATCCGTCGCTGTTGGCGCGAGGATCGTGCGGATGCGACTCGCGCGCCGTCAGACGAGCTCCGGCGCGATCTCGCCACTGCGCAGGAGCTCGAAGGTCTGCATGGTCACCTCGCCGACACCCTGCGCGACATCGGCTTCGGCGATCCGGACAGCTCCAAGAAGCTGCTGCTGCGCCTGCGCCACCTCTTCAATCGCGCTCGCCCGGATCGCGTCGAGATCAACATCCTGCGGGGCATCCTGAGTGCTGCGCAGGGGCGCAAGAGCGGGAAACGGTCGACGCCTCCGGCCGACTGACGAGACGTCATAAACCGCTTCCAGAGCAAGATGCATATTTTCGAGTCGGCTCGCCGTTTGGTGCATCCACAGCCCTTAGCGGGGACGCGATTCAACATGATCTGTTTTTAATCGGTTAGACCGCGCCGGCTCCAGCGGTCGCCATGTCTGCCGGGGCCGACCCCATCCAAAAACATCGCACACCGCGCCGGGCGCGGTCTAAAGGCTTGGATTTATGTTCAAACGATTGAAGGAAGACATCGAGTGCGTTTTCGAGCGCGATCCGGCAGCCCGCACCGGGTTCGAGGTCTTCACCACCTATCCGGGGCTGCACGCCGTGCTGGTCCACCGGCTGACGCACCGGCTATGGAAACGCAATCTCAAGTGGCTCGCCCGCGTACTCTCCAATCTGGCCCGACTCTTTACCGGAATCGAGATCCATCCGGGCGCCGTGATCGGCCGGCGCTTCTTTATCGATCACGGCATGGGCGTGGTGATCGGTGAAACGGCGGTGATCGGCGACGACTGCACCCTCTATCACGGGGTGACCTTGGGCGGCACGACCTGGCAAAAAGGCAAACGCCATCCGACCTTGGGGCGCGACGTGGTCGTCGGCGCCGGGGCCAAGGTCCTCGGACCGCTCCTGATCGGCGACGGCGTGCGCATCGGCTCCAACGCCGTTGTCGTGAAATCCGTTCCGGCAGGCGCGACGGTGGTCGGCGTCCCCGGCCGGATCATCGAGCCGGCGAAGGACGCGACCACCCGCCGCCGCGCCGACACCGCCAAGCGGATCGGCTTCGATGCCTACGGAGCGACACGCGATGCTCCCGACCCGATCGCCAACGCCATCAACCGCATGCTCGATCACATCCACCACATGGATCAGCGCGTCGAGCAGATGTCCAGAGCGCTCGAAAGCCGAGGCATCATGCAGCATTTCGAGCACGACCCCACGCTCGACGAGGTCGAGATCCCGCCCGCAACCGACTCGCCCGCAACCGACCGGACCTAAACCGCACCGGCTCCGACAGGTCTCGGAGCCGGCGCGGCCAAGTCAATCCAACGAACGACACAGACCGCACCGGGCGCGGTTTCGATTTAGTCGTAATTTCGGTATGGATTAATTGATCGCCGTGGTCGGGTACCGTATCATGCTGCGAGATATCGATTAACGGAGCGAGGTGCACGTGAGACTGACCACGAAGGGCCGCTATGCGGTTACGGCGATGCTCGATCTGGCCATCCATCAAGGCCAAGGGCCGATCGCGTTGGCCGATATCGCCCAACGCCAAGGCATTTCGCTGTCTTACCTCGAACAGCTGTTCGCGAAGCTGCGTCGTCGCGCACTCGTGACCAGCGTCCGCGGGCCTGGCGGCGGATACAATCTGGCGCGCCAAGCCGCCGAGATCCACATCGCCGAGGTCATCGCGGCGGTCGACGAGAACGTCGACACGACCCGCTGCGGCGGTGCGCACAACTGTCAGAACAATGGTCCTTGTCTGACCCACGACCTCTGGCACGATCTGAGCGAACGCATCTACGATTACCTCAACCGCATCAGCCTTCAGCAGCTCGTGGACCGCCGTGACGAGATGGGCAACCGTCCGGGCACGACCTGCACGGCCGTCGACGTGAAGCTCGGCGTGCAGCGCATCGTCGCCAACGCCTGACCGAACGCCGCAAGCGCGCACCGCCGAAGACGCCGGCGGCTTGCCTTGGGTGACCTGCAAGCACTAGGATTCGGGTTCGGTTGTCGGATTCCGGGTCGAGGCGCGCCGCAGGTGGCAACGATCTCCGCCGTTTTGAACGGCCCCAAGAACTATTTCGATCTGTTCGATCTACCGGTCGGGTTCATGGTCGACCAATCACGCCTCTGCGAGCGCTACCGAGCACTGCTCGACGGGGACGCGGCGACGTCGTACGGCCATCCTGAATCGGCGGCCGACTCGACGCCGGGGCAGTCGCCGATCGAGATCCAATTGGCCTATCGGACGTTGCTCGACCCCTTGGCGCGCGCAGCCTATCTTCTCGATCTTCTGGAATGCCGAGGCGACAGCTACGGCGCGGGCGCCGCCGAGTATGGCGCCCTCGAGGGTTTTCTGATGGCCGAGATCGAGCTTCGGGAAAGCCTCGACGAGGCAACCAGTCGGCCTGATCCGGCTGCTGCCGTCGCCGGGATCCTGACCCACCTGGCGGAACAAGGAGCGTCTTTGGAAAAGGATCTGCAGCGTGTGCTCGGCGATCCGTCGCCGCAGAACCTGACCGCTGCACGCGAGATCCTGCGCCGACTCGAGCTCGTCGGAACCTGTCGACGTGATGCGGAGGACCGTCGAGCGGCCTTGACGCCCCGATCCTGAGATCCGCCGTCGAGTGACCGACGGACCCGGGACGGATCGGGGCAGGCGTCGCGCCGATCGGTCTCAACACTGCTCCCACGGCAAACCGCGAAAGCGCCAACCGCCTTGGGTGCTTCGGTGGTGCTGTTCGTCGAGATCGCCCTCGAAGCCCTCGTCGACATGATAGACGGCCTTGAGCCCGTCCTGGAGCAGCGCCTTACCGGCTTCGAGCGAGCGCTTTCCGCTGCGACAGATCAGGACGACCGGCGCACAGGCCGCGCCCGGCTCGCACACGGCGCCGCCGAGCAGGAGTTTGCGGATCTCGGTCACGAAATGGGGGTTGACCACCCAATCCGGCTCGTCGATCCAGGGGACATGCACCGCGCCCTTGGGATGTCCCACGAACAGAAACTCCATCGAGGAACGAATATCGACAAGAACCGCCTGGGGATGCTCTTGGAGCATGTCGAAGGCCTCTTGGGGCGTCAGTGATCTCGGATGGTCATCATTCACGCGGTGATACCTCGTTTGGTGGTCGTCGTTTTTGTGATTGATCGGCGCATCGCCCGCCGCCGGAGCGCCGGCGGTCCCGGCGGCCCCGCGGTCAATGCAAGCGGCGTGCAGCAGTTTAACAAGCTACTCGGATCTGTCATTCGAATCCGAAGCGCAGCGCAGCGCCTCGTCGGTTCCGAGAAGGATCGGCAGGGCGCGAAGCAAGAAGGAGAGGGGTTTGGGGCACAAGAGGCAACCTGTCGAAGGGCCGAGACATGCCGGCATGAAGGACGCCGTGGCGCGTAGCCTCATGCATCTGCTGAACCGATTGCCGCTCGGGGCCGCACACCGCCTCGGCTCGGGCATCGGACTGCTGATCGGGCTATGGCCCAACAAGCAACGACGCAACGCGCTGGTCAATATCGCACTCTGTTTCCCCGAGCTCGACAGGAAGGAGCAGATTCGGTTGCGCAACCGGAATCTGCGGGAGTTCGGCAAGACCTATGTCGAGATCGCCCATCTGTGGCTACGACCGGCCGATGAGGTGCTCGCGCTGGTCCGCGAGGTGAAAGGCGGGGATCTGCTGGAGCGGCGCGACGGCAAAGGCTTGATCGTGCTCTCCCCGCACTTGGGCGCGTGGGAGCTGGCCGGGTTGCATCTCGCGGCACAAGGCCCGACGGCGATCTTCTACAAACCGCAGAAATATCTCGACGACATGATACTCGCCTCGCGTGCCCGCAGCGGGGCCGAGTTGGCGCCGATCACGGCGAAGGGGATCCGGGTGCTGGTTCAGGCACTCGAGCGCGGGGACTATGTCGGCATCCTACCCGACCAGGAACCCAAGGCCGACAAGGGCGCTGTCTTCGCACCCTTCTTCGGAATTCCGGCCTTCACCATGCTCTTGGTCAACCGACTGTCGCGCCGCACGGGCGCACCCGTGATCTTCATGTTCGCGGAGCGCTTAAAGGGGGCGAAGGGATTCAGGATGCATTGCATCCCGGCTCCGAGCGGCATCGACAGCGAAGACGATATCGAGGCGGCAGCGGCGCTCAACACAGGAATCGAGCAGTGCGTCTCGGTCTGCCCGGAGCAATATGCGTGGCCGTATAAACGCTTCAGACGACGCCCCGCCGGCGAACCGGGCGTCTACAAGGGTCCACTGTCGGATCGCCAAGCACTCGAGCAGGTGTCGCGAATACGCCGCGGGGTGCCTGACGCGAGCTGAGCACGTCCCTGTGCTCGGATAAGCGAACCCGAGATCAGGAGATCTCGCCGGTCGCGCTTTGGGTCTCGCCCATGTTGTCCGTCCAGGTGATCTCGATGGGATCCCCGGCAGCGCCGCCCGAGAATTTGAATGCCAAGTAGGGGTTCTTGGACACGCCGCCGCTCCAATTGGCGGTCATGACGACCTGATCCTTGGATTTGCAGACGACTTCCTGGATGAAGTGCGCCGGAACCAGCTCGCCGGTCTTGCTGTCCTTACGCAACCCGGTTTCCATCGGGTGACTCATCAAGCACTTGACTTCGGTCTCGCCGTCTTTGAGCTTGGCGCGGATCTTGATGTCTGACATCTCTCTATACCTCGAATTTGGTGTCTATGCCGTGTACCGCGGGGGTCGATTCGATCAGCCGCCGCAGCCGCCGATGGTGACCTTCACCTCCTTGGCGTTGCTGTAGAGCTTGTCGGCGGTCTGAACCACTGCCACGACGTTGGACGTCTTGGCCATCTTGATCCGCGTGGAAACGAAGGGCAGCGCCGACTCGCCGAGGTCGAACGAGGCAATGAGCGGTGTCTGGTTTTGGTCGGCAACAATCGCGATCGACTTGACGCCCTCCATGTCCGTCTCGACGGTGACCGGCACGACTGCACCGTTTTCGGCGATATCCGGGGCCTTGATCTTGATCGCATCGTTGGTCTCGGTCGCATCCGATCCCATCAGGCTCGACAGGGCTGCGGGCAGATCCTTCGCGTGGAAGGCCGCCTCGTTCCAGCTCGCAAGGACCATTCTGGGGGACAGCAGACCGGCGCCGACGGCGACTCCGACGGTACCGGCGGCGAGTGAACCCTTCAGCAGGATTCGACGTTTTGCATCGATCATGGAACATCTCCTATGGAGCATGGTTGGGTGGTCTGGGTTGCGAGAAGCATCACGCGTATCGGGTCATTTCGCGAACGCCGGCTCACCGAGGACGTCCCCGACGGACCGACACGGCCCGATGTCGACAACCGGCTATGCGCGCGGCCGATCCACCTGGATGAAGGCGCTCGACCGGGTTTCCGACGTACGGCTTGGACGCCCGGGCCCTTTGCAGCCCGATCCGACCCGCGTGGGGTTTGAACGGCGAGATCCTCCACATCATTATCAATCTTATTATTGATTCGCTTGGCGAGCTCTGCGGATCAGGCCCGTCGCCGCGGCAGTGCCGGAGACTGAATCAGGGGCGCCGGTGCGCTTTCCCGACATCTGCACCCGGACAATGTTACCGCACTCCAACTGGACTTGGAACGCACTTCATCGCGCGCTCAAGGGCGCAGCGCGCAGAGGATTTCCGCCTCGCTTCTTCTCCTCGCGTCCCTCTTCACGCCAGGCGTCGAGCCGGACCTGGATCTGCGCGGCATCGTGATACGGCACATTGCGTCGGCGCAAGGCCATCTCGAGCTGCCTGATGGCCGGCTCGAGATCCCCTTCGACATAGAGTTTCTCCGCGCGATAGCGGTCGACGTCGGCCTGATCGCCCGCCTTGGTGGCGGCCTGCACAATCATCTCGTAAAGCAAAGCGTTGGCCGGACGCACCCGCGCCACGGCCTTCAGCTCGTCGAGCGCGCGTGCAGGCTCGCCCGCCGACATGAGTGCATCGGCATAGGCGACGCGCAGAGGCCATTGACTCGGAAATAGGCTCACGGCTTGCTTGAGGTGCGCGAGGGCCTCCGTGCCTTTGCCGAGCGCCAGGTCGAGCTCGGCATCGAGGACGATAAATTCGGCCTGGCTCGGATGAGCGGCGATCAGCGTGTCGCTCTCGCGCTTTGCATCGGTAAAGCGTCGCGCGCGCTGCAGGGCGAGGGCATAGCCGTATCGCTCGGCAATCTCTTCGCGAAAGCGACCACCACCCAAGGTGTCCTCGAAATGGGCCACCGACTGCTCGGCACGGCGATAGGAGCGCTCGCGCAGCTTCGCGCGCGTCAACTGAAATCGCAGACTATCGGCGCGCTGCCGCGCACCGAAACCCTCGGCTCGACCGAGCGAGTCCGCGATTCGGTCGGCCGTCACCGGATGCGTCCTCAGGAACTCCGGGGCGCTGGACTCGTAGACGCGGGTGGCCTTGGCCAGCCGCTCGAAGAAGCCGGCCATCGCGAAGGGATCGTGACCGGCTCCGGCCAGCGTCTGGATCCCGATCCGATCGGCCTCCTTCTCGTTGTCGCGCGTGAAGTTGATCTGTCTCTGGAGCGCTGCGGCCTGCACGCCGGCAATCGCAGCCATCCCCGCGTCGGGCGAGACCTGGGCGCCCAGAATGGCCGCCGCGATCAACAAGGCCGTGGTCGGAAGGCTGAGCTTGCTCTGGTCCTCGAAGGAGCGCATCAAATGACGCTGGGTGACATGGGCAATCTCATGCGCCATCACGGCAGCAAGCTCGCTTTCGGTCTGCGCCGCCAAGATCAAGCCGGCGTAGATGCCGATGTAGCCGCCGGGGCCGGCGAAGGCGTTCACGACCGGCTCATCGATCAGGAAAAAGGTGAAGCTTCCTCCGGCGGTCCGATCGGACTCGACCAGGGCGGTGCCCAGGGACTCGATGTAACTGGTGGCGAGCGGATCGTCCATCACGGGCAGGGCGCTTCGCACGCTGCGCATGAAGAGCTTGCCGAGACGCGCCTCTGCCGATCGGGTCATCATGCTGTCGGACGAGCTGCCCATGTCGGGAAGGCTGTAGGCATCGGCCGACACCGAGGTGGATACGACCGCCAGGAGCGTAAGCCCACCCAAGGCCAACCGCCGACACCGACCGATAAACATCCGGATCATCATGGTTTGGTGAGACGTCATCCGCACCTTGTAGTTCCTGAGAGCGCGCGCCGTGCGCAAACCATCAAGGGCTTCGTCGACGTAAAGCTGTTCACGACCCGCGGGCTTCGTTTCGGTGGCGCTTCCCGAACACAAAAAAACTCCTGAATCGCGTCGCACCGAGGTGTCGTTGTTCACGCATTCGCGACATCCACCTCGAAACAAACCCTGTCACCCCGAACGCGACTCAGCGCTAGTTGAGCTGAATCCGCTGACCCCACGGCACCTTTCCCTGCCCCTTCACGAGCCAGATCACCGGAAACGTCGGCTCGACCGGCGGAAATTCGCCTTGCGCATCGGTGAAATAGACGAGCAGATCCGGGCGGATGCCCTCCCGATCGATCCACTGAAAAACCGGCCGGAAGCTGGTTCCCCCGCCGCCGCGGATCGCCTCGGGCAGCCGCAAGCTCTCCCAAGGCTCGAACCGGAAGGGTGCACCTTCACACAGGGCGACATCGCAGGGCAAGAGGGTCACGCGAGCCCGCACTTGGCCCTTGAGCGCATCGATCTCGCCGATGAACTCCTCCAGCTCAGCCGCCTTGATCGAGCCCGAGATATCGACGGCCACGACAACATCCGTCTGATGACTGCGCAGGCTCGGCATGATGAAGTCGCCGGCGCGACGCGACGGGCGCGCGTAGCTGTAGTCATCTCGCGAAACGGCCGTCATGTAGCGGGCCAGAAGCATCCGCCAAGGCAGGCGCGGCTGCAGGAGATGGTCGATCATGCGTGCCATCGCGCCGCCGAGCTTACCGGCCTGCTGCGCCTGTTGCGCAGCGCCGGCGAGACGCTGCTGCCATTGGACCGAGAGTGTCTCCTGCTCTCCCTGCGTCAGGGGCTCGGGCTCGCCCGCGTCGCCGCCCGACCCCTCGGCGTGACTCGATGGCGCGGAGCCTTGCGTCCCCTGCCCCGCGTCGGACTCGTTCTGCTGCGATTGCGGTTGGGCGGGCTTGCGATCGAGATCCTTCTCGCTCATGCCGGAGCCGCTGCCGCCCTGCTGGTTCTCGCGATCGTAGGCGTGCGTGTCCAGGGTCTCGGACTCGTCGTTGTCGTCGATGAGCGGATAGATCTCTTCCGCGGTCATGCCCTTGTAGGGCGGCATCACCAACGCATTCGGCGGGGGGCTCAGACCCTCGTCGATCAAGAGCGGATTGATGGCGTAATCGCAGGCGAGATCCCACTTGTGCTTGATGCGATGCTGTCGCCGTGCGAAATGCGACAGCGCACAGTGGAGGGCCTCGTGGGCGAGCATGAACTGGGTCTGATCGAGGCTCAGGCTCGAGATATAGTCGGGGTTGTAGTAGAAGGCGCGCGCATCGGTGGCCGTGGTCGGACACCAATCCGGATTCGACGCATGCATCGGCAGGCGCAGCACCAAGGCACCGAGAAAAGGCTTGTCCAGGATCAAGCGCGTGCGGGCTGCCGCGAGCTTGGTCTCGATCGCACGCCGCTGCGCATCGGAAAGGTCGCTGCCGACCCTGCTGCCGACGCCGCTAGTCATAGAGCATCACGTCGGCGACGACCGCAGCCCAATCGGCAAAGGCCGGCACCTCGAAGAGGCTGTTGCCGACCGCGCGGTGCAGATCGGACACCAGCATGACGCCCATCTCGCGCTGCGGAAAACGCCCCGCGTAGGCGAGGATGTTGCCGATCACCCGATCCTTGTCCGGCTCCGCCTGCGCGCGGATGGCACGGCCGACCAGGGCAGCGGCGACGGCGTATTGCAGATCGATCTCGCGCGGCACGGGCACGACCTCGCCCGCCAGGATGGCATCCAGATCGGGCATCTGGTCGAGGCTGTCGACGAAGGCGGCGACCTCGATCCCCGCCGCCGGCCCGACACACGCCTGCAAGGTGCCCTGCAGCAGCTCCGGGGTGTCCTCGAACTTCTTCAGACAGCGGTGCGCGAACTCCCAGGAGCGCGGCGAGGGGAAGGCGACCGGGTTGTGGGCCGGGTCGAAATCGAACAACAGCTCGGGGCGGAAGCGCAGGAAGGCGATGACGCGCTCGTCGATGCCCTGCGCATAGGCCCAGCCGACCCAGTCGTCCAGGTGGGTCTCGACCTCGAAGTGCGAAAAGCGGTTGGCCAGCGGCGCGGGCATGCTGTAGGTCACGCCACGATCGCCTTGACGATTGCCGGCCGCGAAGATCGCCCACCGGTCCGGGACGCAATAGTCACCGAGTCGACGATCGAGGATCAACTGATAGGCCGCCGCAGACACCGCCGGAGGCGCCGAGGTGATCTCGTCGAGGAAGAGGATACCCGCCGGGCCGTGGCGCTCGGCATCCGGCAGGATGGCCGGGATCGCCCACTCCACCCGCTCCCCTGAGCGGAACGGGATCCCGCGCAGATCGCTCGGCTCCATCTGCGAGAGGCGGATATCGATCACGGGAACGCGGTGGCGGTCCGCGATCTGGGCGACCATCTGCGACTTTCCGACGCCCGGAGGGCCCCAGAGCATGACCGGGGTATGGTGGCCTTCCGCGGTACTCGAAAATTCGCGCTCGAGGACGCGGAGCAACTGGGCTGGACGCATGGCAGGTCGTCTTCCTCTTGGGTCTGATACGAAGTGGCCCGATCCGCGGCGGCCGGGGCAAAGGCGGCCCGATTTCCTGCGGCCACCGCAATTCGGTCGGGAATAGAGTGGGTTTTGGCGCTCGCCTTCACAAGGCAATACCCGAATGCGATGCAACCGCTGCTCGGTCGGGTGCGCGATCGCCTTGTCACACATAAGAAAAACGCTGTATTCTTATGGCCCTTCTCGCCCCCTCATGACCATGCGGGTCGTGCGGGCAAGGCTCCCTACGAGACTCGAGAGAGGACCCGAGGGTCCGGGTCGAAGCACCCGAATCCACGTCGCCAATAAGATCAAGGTTTTTGAAGGCGAGGCCTTACCAAGCCGACCCTTCGCCAACGATAAGAGCCCGGAGAGCGGACATGAACCAGTTCTATTACGACGCTGTAACCAAAATGGAACAACTCGGTGTCGACGACGAGTACATCCAAGGCTGGCAGTGCGGCTTCCTCCAGAACCCGAAGCGCGAAGAGCAGCGCCTCACCGAGGCCTACGAGGCCGGCTACGGGGACGGCGAAGAGAAGAATACCGACAACTTCGGAAACTGGGTCAAGGCCTGAGTCCGAATGTCTTGAGTCAGATGTAAGCGCCGCGGCGCGATCGCCTCGAGACGCACAGACCGAAAGGCGGGGCAACCCGCCTTTTTTGCATCTGCACGGCACAACCGATTCGTGCCGGGCCCTCTCTTCGCGGAGCAGTCGTCGCTGTTCCCGAGTGCCTACCCTCCAGGTCCGGCGGAGGCCATCACCGGATTCCTCGCCGGTCAGGCACCCGCCGGCGTCCACCGACCCATATCGCTTCTACGGCGTTGCAACCGCAACGTTGGTCGCCCCGACGGTTGTCCCGTTTGCCTCGAAACGCAGAAAGAGTCGGTTGATCGCAGGATCGAAGGCGATCGGCTGCCCGTTTCCGCTGGCCAAGACGGTGTAGTAGACCGTCTGATCGGCCCCGATCGTGCGGGACAAACTGTCGCCGCATACCAGCCAGGTCCCCGCGGCATCCGTCTCGCACACGCGAAGGGCCAGCGCCAGGGCGCGACCACCGTCGTCGACGCCGACCCTCACCGTGCCCGCACTGCCGATGTTTACCGCCGCGGTCGCGAAGAACCCGGTACCGTCGCGACTCGGCAGCCGAACCACGCCGTCCCCGCTCGGGGTCACGCCGACCGCGAGGAGGTCCGGCGGCGCCGTTGCCGCCGCCGAAAGGATGAAGGTATTGAGTCCGGCGTGGCTGAAGGCGGGCGCCGTATTCGTGCAGTCGAATACCGGCGCAATCTCGGTCGCAGCGAGGGCTTGGCTCGGCGTGATCCCGAACACGAATCCTTGCGTCCCGCCCCGGGGGATATCGACGGGTGTATCCGGCATCCCGATCAAGGCGTTGCCGGAATCGGTGGTCTGATAGGTGAAGGTTGCGGGGAGCCCACCCGGCAGCGCAATCGAGCAGCCGGTAGCCGTCGCATCACCGCTGTTGATGAGACTGGCGAAGGCGGTTGCGGTCTCGCCGATACCGACGGCACGGGCATACGGAAGCACCGCCGCCTCGATCCGCGTCTCGCCGCTCGGCAATGACGCGAAGGTCGCGACACAGTCGGTCGCCCCCTCCAGCGGATGGATGTAGGGGCAAGATGGATCACCGGACCAGCCGATCAAAACCGAGCCGGGAGCGGGGAAGGCTTGAAGGAGCACCTCGGAGCCGAGAGCGAAATCGGCCTCGCAGCTGCTGCCGCAGTCGATGCCGGGCGGACTCGAGGTGATCGTCCCGCCACCCGTGCCCGTCTGCGAGACCCCGAGGCGTCCGTTCCCGTCGATGAAGCCGGACTGACGCCCGAGCCAGTACGCCAGTAGATAGTCGACACCCGCGAACGCAAACTCGGGCGCACCCGGATCCAATAGCTTCCAGGGCTGGCGCTCCCAGAGGAAGGTCGCGCCGGGGCGATCGTCGACATCGGTGGCGATGGCCGAGAGGCCGGGACATTCCGGATCCTCGGGGTATTCCGAACGCACGTCGATCGGCTCTGCCGTTTGCGGAGGATTCGGGAACAAGGCGAGCTGAGCAAGATGCGCCTCGATGATGGCCTCGACGGCGTCCTCGGGCGCTGCCTGCGCGGCATAGAGAAACGCGAAAAATACGTTCTTATGATCCTCGACCGCAGACCAAAGCGCATCGCGCAGGACATCGCGCTGCAGTCGCGCGCGCCGCACCGGATCGTCCTCCAGCCTGACCCAGTTGTACATCGGCATAAAGGCGACATTGAGACCGTAGTAGGCGTCTCCGCATTCGTTGGTATTCTCCCAACCCGTCGCGATGTCGAGCCAGTCGTCGACCTGCTCGTCGTAATGGGCCGACAGCGCGGCATGACGCGCCTCGTACCCCGGAACGCCCGCGGTGACCTGCAACGCAACCCGGAAGGCCGCGGCAAGTTGGATCGCCTGACTCGGCAGGAGTACATCGGGTAGCCAGCCCAGACCGGGGATCTGGCGAATGAACTCGCTCGGGTTCGGCCAAAACACCACCATCCCCGAGGCTTCCACCTCGAACGGGCTGGTGCGAACGTTGAGGATGGGTATTCCGTCAGGGGTCTCGTCGTCGGTGTAGACCGCATGCTGTAGTTCGAGCGTGGTCGAGAAGTTGCTCGACCCGTTGATGATGACCTTCACGCGCTTGCGCTCGCGCCGCATGAGCTGCTCGGCGAAGGTCGCGACGTCTTCTCTGATGAGCTGACGGATGCCGGGATCCGATGTCGCCTCGTAGGCCAGCGACATCCCGAGCAATACGCCTTGGTATTGATCCCGGCTGACCCGGCCGCGCCAGTGCCAGAGCGCATCCTCGTAGGGGACGTCCCGAATGACCTCCGGGTCGCCGGCCGGCAAGGTGGCCAAGATCGCCTCCGAACTGTCGGCGGGCGCCGCGAAACGGGCGAGATAGCCCGCATCGCCCGAGATCCGCCACCATCGATGCAGCACCCTGACCGTCTCGGCGAGCTGATCGGCCGCATCGGCCGCACCCGTCGCCTCCAACCGCAGGGCCTGCGCGGCGAGATAGGAGCCGGTCCAGATCGCAGGATCCCGCTCGCCGCCGTAGCTCTTCACCTGCGCATAGGTGTCGTCCGTGAATTGCCCGGACATGACCCCGCCGGCCGGCATCAGGTGCTCGCGCATCCAGGTCTCGTGATCGGCTGCGCGCCGGTAGAGGACTTCGGGATCCGTGTCCGATGCGACAGCAGCAGAGAAGGCGCCGGCGACGGGATGCGCTCGATCGGTCGCTTCGACTTCGGTGTCCGGTCGAGAGGATTCGCAACAGGCAGGGGTTGTCTGAGCATAGCCCGACGTGCAGATCAAGAGTGCGGCAAAGCCCGAGAGGATCTGTTTCGGCAGTGCTTTCATGACATACGACTCCTAGAACGATAGCCCGGTCCAGCGGCTGAGAGCGGCGTGGCGTTTAGCATAAATTAAGACTCGGCGCGGGGGCCTCGGTTTCGCCTCAGATGCTGCGGTCTCGCAGGACATGCTGCAGGTGTCGAGAGATCAAGCGGGTATCGTATCCGCTGACCTGGCGCACTGCACTCTCCCAGTACTGGGTCAACGGCACGCTGCAGGGATTGCGCGTGAGCAACTCGCGCTTCAGGAAGGGATAGCCATGCCGACGCAATAACGGCTCCCAAAAGAAGTGGCTGGGATTCACCGGGATACCGGCCATCAGGGCCTCGAACAACCATTTGAGATAATCGCGCTGCGGCAGGCCGGCCGCCCAGTCGGGATTGTCGTACGAGCGCCGCTGTAGGTCGTCGATCAGCTCCATCGCTACCGTGCGGTAGGGAAAGATCGCCTCGAGCTGCAGTCCGGCAGCCAGCATCCGACGCGAGAAACCGATCTCATGATGATGCACGACCAACTCTTTCGACTGTGTGTAGCAGACATCCTTCCAGAACCGATGAAACTCGGTCGCCGCCAAGGCCGGGCGATGCATCAACAGGAAATAGCTCTGTAAGTGATAGTAGTGTTGGAAGGTATCCGTGATTCCCCAGATGTCGGCTTGATTCGGGTCTGCCTTCTCCAGGAGCGCGCCCAAGGCGTGGAACGGCCCGTAGACGCTGTCGTTGGCGAGGATCAGGCTGTCGAGCGCGGCGAGGTCCGGAATCTCGCGCAATGCATCCTTATAGGCCCCGAAATCATACCCTCGGTTGCGCCGCCGTAGGATCAACCCACAGCGCGCCCGCAAGACATCGACCGCCGCCGGCAACAGCCGAGGGCTGTTGGTCACGAACAGGATACTGTAGCCGGCCTCCCGCAACTGCTCCAGATAGAAGAGAACGTACGGATGCACCAGGCCCTTGTCGTCGTAGTGCACGAAGACAGCGATCCGCTTGGCCTCGGCCAATCCGCCGTCGCCGTCCCACCGCTGCACGACCCAGGTCGGATCCCGCGCCAGACGGACCCGCATCCAAGAGGTTCGGTGCTCGATGAAGTTGCGGATTCGGCGCCTAGTGAGCGTTTGACGGAAGTCGCGCAAACCCATATCGGATCCTTTCTGACTGCGTGGTTAGGGTTATTCGGGCGTGCGCGACTCTGAACCGATGCCCGCGTCTTCAATACCGGCTGCCGCCCGGGCGCGACGTGCATGTAAGAGGGCGAGATCGTTCAGCGGGTGCTCGGGAGGGGCCAATTGCGCCGCTCGCGAAAACCACCCGAAGGCGTCGATCGGGGCCGCTGCATGATTCAACGCGAGAATCCCGAGCACGAAGGCCAGCTCTGCCGACAACCTCTCGGGCGCGAAGCTTAGTCGATCTGTGATGGCGGGCTCGAGCGTCGCCGCCTCCGCATAGGCTCCACCGTGGATCAGGCGCTGAAAGACCTCGCAACAAAGGCCGAACGGCTGCGCGGAGGGCGACGGGTTCGCGGCCAAGCGCTCCGCACATTCAAGCGCGGCGCCCGCGGGCTCGGCCACGGCCCACGCCGAGAAGCGGGCCATCTCGATCGCTCCCGCGAGATCCTCGACCGCACTGTCGGAGACGGTCGCGTCCCGAAGATACTCGCCGGCAACGCGGAACCACGCAAGCGCCGCCGCCGCATCGCTTCGGTCGTTCAGGGCCAGCAATCCACGGGCGTGGCAGGAACGCGCCCGTTCGTGCGGCGCGAGGTCGGTCGCTGGGTCTGACTCCCGGCCGAATGCCTCCGGCTCGTCCCGCCCTCGCTCACAACGTGCGTCGGCCAAGGCATTCGCCGCTGCGTAGGCACCACCGAAGACCAAATCGACGAAGCAGTGTTCCAGCCCGACCTCGAAGCGGCGCGATGCGCGCGAGCCGTCGCCGTCGGTTCCGATGAATGCCTCGCGGGCAGCCTTTAAGCGCCTCGGAGCTTCGGCCGGGGCCACGCGGATCGAAGACTCCAGAGCGCCGAGCCGGCACAGCTCGACGAGATGCTCGGTCTCCCCGTCGTCCGAGCCGATCGACTGTAAAGCCTCGCGCAGCGCGACCCCGGCACGCTCGCCGAGCTCGAAACCCGCCAGCGCCCGTTTCGGATCGTTCGCGTGACGCAACGCGATGAAGGCGCTGCGATAGGCCAGACCGCAGAGATTGGCTGGGATCGCGGCAGCAAATCTCCCGAAACTCTCGATCTTGATCGGCTCGGCCAAGACCGTCTCTGGGCGGTCGAGATCGATGCCGTAAAGACGCCGGTAGGTGTCGGTCAGGCCGTCGAGCTCCGCCTTCGCCGCGTCGATGTCGCCCGCATTGACCCACTCCTTGATCAAGCGGCCGGAAAAACCGTGGGAGAGCGGCTCGTCCGGATCCAGGGCGCCGAGTCGGCGCTTCAGATAGTCGCGGTAGAGCGCACGGTCGAGCGTCCGAGAGAGATCACAAGGCCGAGGACGACGGCAGGCGAGCGCAGTCAGATTCGTCTCCGACGCTCGGATTCGAACCTGCGTGAAGCCATGCGCCTCAAGCAACCGGCGCAGCGCCGCCTCGCTGAAGAGCACTAAATGATATCCGGGCGTCAAAAGCGGCAGAAGCGCGCCCGAGGACGCCTCGCGACTGACCCCGGCGGCATTCGGGGTGCTGATCACCAACCAGCCGTCGGGGGCCAAGGTCGGGGTAATGTCGTCCAGGAAGCGGTGCGGGTCCACGACATGCTCGATGACCTCGGAGGCCAGCAGCACATCGACCGGCGCCTCGCCACGCAAGGTTTCCGGCCCGAGATAGTCGGAGGTCACGGGTACATCCAGCAATCGTCGCCCGGCGCGCGCAAGCGGCGAGGGATCGAACCCGCGGACCTCCCAACCGAGTGCCTCGCGGGCGAAGTCCAAACCGAACCCGAAACCGCAGCCAACCTCCGCGTAACGTCCGATATCGGCGTGATCGAACCAAAACAGAGGCTCGACCATGGTATCGGGCGCCGCACCCTGTTCGACATAGAACTTGATCGCGGCCTGCGAAAGGGACGTGTCGGCACCGGCATCCGTAGCCGCTCCGTCATCTTCGTAGGCCGGGGGCGTCAGCCCCGGAAAGCTGAGGGTTCCGCAAACATCGCAGGCGTGGAGCCGCAAAAGCTCTTTGCTCTCGAACGGCGACGCGACCGCCAGCACCGAGCGCTTGGCACCGTCCGAACCGCAGACCGGACAGGCAAACGCCCGTGCTGGCGCGGGTGTCCAGTCGACCCACATAAACAACCCCCTGAAGATGTCGGCGCACCCTTAACCGAGACGAGCGATCCGCCGGCTCTGCCGGGAGATCGTTACTCCTGCTTCAAACCGCAGTTCCAGTGAACGCGTAAGAATAGCCGATGCAACGCGCCGGTGGACGCCGGCGCTCGCGATTCGCCGCATAAGGTGCAGCTAGGGTGTCGTCACCGCGACATTGGTCGCCCCCACGGTAGTCCCGTTCGATCGAAAACGCAGGAATAACCGATTTTTGGCCGGATCGAAGGCGATCGGCTGACCGCTGCCAGTCGCCAGAACGGTGTAATAGAGCGTCTGGCCCGAGCCAACTTGGCGCGTAAGACTGTTACCGCAGTTCAGCCAAACCCCCTGGGCGTTGGTCTCGCAGACCCGGAGCGTCAGCGGCAACCCGCGCCCGCCGTCGTCCGCACTGACGGTCATCGCCGCTGCACTGCCGATGTTCACCGCCGCCGTGGCGAAGAAACCGATGCCGTCACGGCTCGGAAGGCGCACCACGCCGTCGCCGCTCGGCGTCGCACCGATGGCGAGTAGATCCGGAGGGGCGCTCGCCGCAGCGGAAAGGATGAAGGTATTGAGACCAGGATAGCTGGCTGCCGGAGTGGTATTGGCGCAGTCGAACACCAGCGGAATTTCGGTCGCAGCCATCGCTTGGCTCGGGGTGATGGCGAAGACGAAACCCTGGGTGGCGCCGGGGGCGATATCGACCGGGGTATTGGGATTTCCGATCAGGGCGTTGGCGGCATTGGTGGTTTGGTAGCTAAAGGTCGCCGGGATCCCCCCTGGCAGTGCGATCGAACAGCCGTTTGCGGTTGCGTTACCGCTGTTGATGATACTTGCGAATGCCGTCGCGGTTTCACCTAGTGCAACGGCACGGGCGTACGGGAGCACTGCAGTGTTGATGCGAGGTACTGGGCGCGTAGCGGTCACGATTCCACTACCGGAACTGATAGCGGTACAGCCTCCGACACGTGTTTCCCGATAAAAATTGAATCTAAATGTTACCGAGGCTCCGTCGGAGTTAAATTGACCCGCGTTGAGAGTTGTGGAAATGCTCGTATATCGGTCGCTGGTTGAAAAATAAGCCGACGGAAAAGAACCCGTTTCTGTGACCTGGATATCCGAGAACGTTGCCGTAAAACCCGAGGGAACAGTTACACCGCAAACATAGGCTCCGCCAGCATTCACATCAATCGACAAACCTGAAAGAACATCGTTCTCGTTGATCGTAAATCGCTTTCCTTGTGATGTCGTCCAGCTTCCCGCCAACTGTTCAGGTGTTCCGGGAGCTGCGAGATTCTCTACTTGCGAAGCGCTGAATGAACCCTTAACGGCTGTCTTTGAATAAGATGACTCATGGGATTCTCCACCCCTCACAAAGCGCACATGCAGAGGGCTTAATTTATCGAACGAAGCATCCGTGCCGTCAATAAAGTCGATGAACGAAGCAAGGGCAAGATCGGCTAAGTCGCTGGTGCTGGTCCAATACCGTTCGTCAGGCGTTGCAGGGAAAAACGTCTCGTCGATGGCCGGGCCGTATCGACGATGATCGACAAGGGACTGAAGCTCTTTTTTATTCGGCAGGCGCCAATCGTTATAGTCGGCCAGCCGCGACGCTTGAGCGGCAGCCAGCGCCTCGGGCCAGGTCATCGCGGTCGGACTGCCGCCGCTGCAGCTCGGTCCTTGCTGCCCCTCGCTGCATTGCGCCCACATCAGCCACGTAGATGCCTGGGTCACGGTCCCGTCGCCATTGTCGGTCAAGGCATCCGGGGCTTGCGATCCGCGCACCAATCTAATGCCCGAAGGGTCGGATGACAGCTCGGTGCCTGAGTCTCCTCGGTTGAAATCGACACGCCAGGCGCGCGTGTCATCGGCGGCATCAAGCGTGGCGGTCCAATACGCACCGACTCGGGTGTTCGGGAAATACTCCGAGTCGATCGCGGGAGCGATACTGCCTGCCGAGACAATGCCCTGCAGTTCCTGTAGCGTCGGCAGACGCCAATCCCGCGCGCCGCAGAGTCCGGCTGCGTTGACCGCAGCGACATAGGCAGAAACATCACACGATCCTCCGTGCACATGTCCGCCGCAAATCGACCGCACCTGACTTGGCGCGGTTACGCCGTTGCCGTTTGTACCTGACCAACGGTAGGTCCAGTCGCGATCGCGCAGCCCGCCGTCCCGGGTTTTCACTTCCCAAGTCAATCCGGTGACATTGTCTTGTACGCAGGTTGGGAAGCTCGCGGGGATATTCTCGACGACGGCAATCGGCGCTCCGTCCTGATCCAAAGGCGAGAAATCGAAACCGCCGGCGCCGCCTCCGATTTTGGCGATCAAGCCCGCTTGAGCCTGGGCGTCGCGCCCGTCGTGACCATCCTGACCCAACAGCAAGATTTGATCCCCGGTGCCGGCATCTATACAGCTCGTCAGCTCCGCACCGTCGTCGCAGAAGAGCTGACCTGTATCATTGATCGCGGCAGTGCCGTCGTATGAGGCAATCCCGAGTGAGACCAGAGCAAGCGCCGCCAACATTGCCGGGCTTCGATTCGTCCAATGGTTTATCCGTTCCATGATTTAGTCCTGTGTTTTTGCGTCTTTCTGCCTATGCCTGTTCGCACGGTTCTCGGCATTGCAAGCCCCCCGAAGCGAGCCGGCACCGCGCCTCCATTCATCTATCCAAGCTACGGCACCGTCACCGCGACATTGGTCGCCCCCACGGTGGTCTCGTTCGAGCGAAAACGCAGGAACAACCGATTGTTGGCCGGATCGAAGGCGATCGGCTGACCGGTCCCGGTGGCCAGAACGGTGTAATAGAGCGTCTGGCCAGCACCGACCGAGCGTGTCAGCTGATTACCGCACACCAACCAGTCGCCTCGGGCGTTGGTCTCGCAGACCCGCAGGCTCAGCGGCAGGCCGCGCCCGCCGTCGTCCGCACCGACGGTCATCGAACCGATACTGCCGATATTCACCGCCGCCGTGGCGAAGAAGCCGGTCCCGTCGCGGCTCGGCAGGCGCACTACGCCGTCGCCGCTCGGTGTCGCACCGATGGCGAGGAGATCCGGGGGGGCGCTCGCCGAAGCGGAGAGGATGAAGGTGTTTAGGCCCGGGTTACTCTCAGCCGGGGCGGTGTTGGCGCAGTCGAACACGATCGGAATCTCGGTCGCGGCCATCGCTTGGCTCGGGGTGATGCCGAAGACGAAGCCTTGGGTGGCACCGGGAGCGATGTCGACCGGGGTGTTGGGAGTCCCGATCAGCACGTTGGCGGCGTTGGTGGTTTGGTAGCTGAAGGTCGCCGGGATGCCCCCAGGCAGTGCGATCGAGCAGTCGGTCGCCGTTGCGTTGCCGCTATTGATGACGCTTGCGAATGCCGTCGCGGTTGCACCGACGGGTATTGCTCGGGCATACGGCAAGACGGCTGAGTTAATCTGCGCGTCTTCGATAGGCATGTAGCCAGTGCCATCAAGGCGCGCGGCAAAAAGGGTGGTCGATTCATTGACCCTCACAAACAAGTAGGCGGTCGGACTGCCGGTCGCTTGCGGACTGAACCGTATCTTGAGTTCGCACGAAGCTCCCGGACTCAAAGTCGCCCCACAGGTACTATCGCTCATGCTGTACCCGGCCGAGACGTATGGGTAGTTAGTGCTCGACCGAAAACCCCGTTTTTTCCCGCCCCGGCACCTCGCCCTGAATGGCGGGCCGGGGCCAGCGTATTCAATCGAGCCGCATTCGATGCGGATTCGTGGAATTAAACCGGATTAATGCGAATGACTCGCATCACCGGCATTCCGCAGGCGCACCACTCCCGTGGGGGTCGGCACCGGATCCGATCGAAAGGGTCAAGCAGCGCGTCGGCGGCGCTGTCGTTCCCGCTCGCGCCGCGCCTCCTCGGCCTCCTGCGCCAGCAGCAGCGTACCGATGCGCTGGAGGTTGCGCGCCACCACCGCCAAGGCGACATAGCGCTTGAAGCCGTCGATCCCGTGATCGCGACAGCGGTCGAGCCCGTGGACCTCCAGCGCGTTGATGGCGGACTCCACGGCGGAGTGTTTGCGGCGCAGCTGGATGAAGCGCGGATCGCCTTCGCGTTCGCGCTCCGCGGCCGAGCACTTGCCCTTCTTCGGCAGCACCGGAAAGTCGATCACCTCGGCCAGGGCGCGTTGGTTGGCGGGGCTGTGAAAGCCCTTGTCCATGCTGACGCTCCCGACCGCCGGGAAGCGCGCCACGATCTCTTCCACCAAGGGAACGGCGACCTGATCGTCGGTGATGCGCTCCATGACCCGATGGTGCAGGATGAAGCCGTGCTGATCTTCGCCGATCGCCACGCGCAGACCCAGCTCCACCGGCACGCCGGCCTTGCCTTTGCTGATCCACTCGGTATGGGGTTGGAAGATCGAGAAGACCTTCTCGGCATGCGGGATGGTCTGACCGCACAGCACGCGGCGGCGGATCTGGTCGATCTGCCGCTCGCCGTGGGCGATGAAGGCATCGAGCGGCGCGAGCTGGACGTCCGGCAACGCGGCGATCAGGTGCAGGCGGATGCGCGTCTCGCGCGCCCGCATCAGAAAGCCCCCGGCCAGGTCCAGGTAGGCGGCATGGGCCGCTTCGATCTCGATACGCCGTGCGGCCCGTTTCTCCGGATCCTGCGCCGTGGAGTGCTTGAGGGTTTGCGCCCGCCGATAGGCTTTCTTCAGGCAGCGCACGTTGTAGGCGCTTTGCCGCCAATCGCTCAGGCCGGCGTCCTCGCACAATCCGGCGCTGGTCTCGATGGCCTTGCGCACCGCATCGAAGAGCAGGTTGATGTCGGTCGGATAATGCACGTGGGTCTCGACCACGAAGGAGTCACAGCGCACCGCGAGGGAATCGTCCGGACTTTTTTTTACCAAGGCATGGCCGGCACCCACCAGCGCTTGGTTGATGCGCTCGAGCAGCTCGGGCGTGAACAGGCTCAGGTTGTCCTTGAGCGTCTGCAGATTGTAGGTCGTGTCGTCGGCCCAGTCGGCATGGCCGAGCATCTTGCGCAGAGTGGTGTGCTGATTGGCCAGCTCGAGAATGCGGTCGTAATCGGCGTTCAGTCCCAAGCGCAGCACGCCGAGCACCAGGATCGCCCACTGCGACAGACCGGGCCGGCCGGTCTCGGGGCTCGCCTTGCCGTCCTCGCCGCTGCCCGGCGGGCGCAGCTCGGCGAGGATCGCGAACACCGGCTCACGCACCTGCGGGGTGGTGTAGATGTGCTGCAGTCCACGCAAGAGCTGCGGGATATCGTCGCGCGAGCGCGGATCCAGAGCGATGGCGGCGATATCCTCTTCGCCGAGTTTCAATTGCGGATCGATCACGTTGCGCATAGTGGCTCGAATCACGACGTTCATGAAGACTCATGGCATGCCCCGGCGAAAATCGGCCGAAATCGCCTTCGAGTCATCAGGAAATCAATAGGTTAGCGTTTTCTCTGCCCCTCTCGATCGAAAATCGGCATGATCTTCGATCATGGGGACATATTATAACCCACTGTTCGGAAATAGAAAACGTGGTTTCTGTTCAGGCACTAGTTAAGAATGCCTCTCCCGAAGGTAACCGTCCCGGTACCGGTATTTCTGATCGTCGCGGTTTGGGGCGCGCTGCTGCTGCCGACCGGCACTTGACCAAAACTGTAGGACGAGGGGGTGAATCCAACGCCGTAGGTCCGATCCGCGGTTCCGGTACCATCAAGGCGTGCTGCAAAAAGGGTGGTCGATTCATTGACCCTGACAAACAAGTAGGCGCTCGGACTGCCGGTCGCTTGCGGGCTGAACCGTATCTTGACTTCGCAAGAAGTTCCCGGACTCAAAGTCGCCCCACAGGTACTGTCGCTCATGCTGTACCCGGCCGAGACGTATGGGTAGTTAAGAATGCCCCTCTCGAAGGTGACCATCCCGGTACCGATATTCCTGATCGTCGCCGTTTGGGGCGCGCTGCTGCTGCCGACCGGCACTTGACCAAAACTGTAGGACGAGGGGATAAAATCAACACGGTAGTCGACCGCATCCGTTGTCGCAGGGAGGGCAGAAAGTGATTGTGCTTCATCGGTTGCTAACTCATCATCCAAGTTTTGAAGGACGACATGAAGGTGATCGCGCGCCTCGAGGCTACCCGTGTCCAACTGCTCCAAGGTAGCAATGATCTCGGCCCTGAGATCCTCAAGTAATGAAATGTCCGCAAAACTGTCCGACCAAGAGTCGCTGTAAGCAGCAGCCTCGACATCGGGGCTTATAGTGTATGCTAATTGATACGACCGAATCGCCTGCTCGACAACTATTGCCAAGTCCATTCCGGCCTCGCCCGGAATACCGGCTGCATCAACATTCGCCACCAAGGGTGAAACCAGCAATTCGTCCAGGCCGACAGCATCGACTCTCAGGGTAAGTGTTGGCGAATCGGCGTCACGATGAACCGCTTCGTAGGAGCCTGCGGGCAACGCGAACAATAGGTCTTGCGTCGTTCGCTCCAACTGGTCTTCAAGGATGCCTGACTCGACCGCGTCGGATGGCACCGAGAGTCTCGCCGATTGGATGAGGTCCACCCGCACGCGCATCCAGCCCTCGCGGGCGACACGTTCGCGCAGTGCGTCTTCTGTCGCCAACGACCCGCTCGATTCAGATCCATCGACCCGTAACATCCCATTCATCGAGAGCGAATCTTGAGCCAGGGCGTCGCCAATCGACAAGCTCATCATCAGCATCAAACAGGAAAAAATGCTTGCGGTGCAGTGCTTCTCTGGTATGAAAGGAAGCCAAACAAGCCGGGGAGACATGGATTCTTCCTCGCATTGCACTCGTCGGCTCCGCTCGGAGGAGTCTCCAGCAGGCATTGATCGAAACATTGTCCTTATCGAAGATAGTGCATTGCTGTCGAACCGAAAAAATGAATTCATAACGGCTTCGTCCTGTGAATGTCCCATTTTTAAAGCAACTTCCTGGTGATCAAGTTCATGAGTCGCGATCGAGTCGCAAAGACCGGATGATGAGTTGCTGCCACTGCCAGGTTGTTCGCATTGACCTAGAGTTCTCTCCAAAGCCAGGTGCCGGGCTACGGCGCCGTCACCGCGACATTAGTCGCACCCACCGTCCTCTCGTTCGCGGCGAAGCGCAGGAACCGTCGGTTGTTGGCCGGATCAAAGGCGATGGTCTATCCGTTGCCTGTGGCAAAAACGGTGTAATAAGCCGTTTGGTCAGCGCCGACGGAACGTGTCAGGTTGTTTCCGCAAACGATCCATTTCCCTGCCTGAGTGGTCTCGCAGACCCGCAGGCTCAGCGGTAGACTGCGCCCGCCGTCGTCGGCGCTGACCGTGATCTGCCGATGTTCACCGTCGCCGTTGCGAAGAAGCCGGTCCCATCGCGGCTTGGCAGGCGAACCACGCCGTCGCGGCTCAGGGTTGCGCCGACTACTGCAGCCCTGGGACGTACCGCGATATTTCTCATCGCTAGCGACGCTTTCAGTTCGTGAAATAGGAAAGGGACTACTTACTCGACGAACGCCAGTTCCTCGGCACTCATATTTGCCGAACGTCGCGAATTCCTCGGTCAACGGCAAACGGATCTGATTACATGAGCTCGTCCCTAACTCCGACCGGAGCGTCACGCTGCGTGGAGCGCCCGGAGTAGCGTTATGCTCCTCGACCAGTGTCACGAGGGACTCCGGTCGGTTCGGTGGCCGGTCTGATCAAGTAGGCCCAACTGAATTTGCAGACGCATTGAGCCGTTCCGACTGAGACAGAGGTGGTCAACGGACACAGCAGGGGACTGAAACGAAACGGCGGGCAGGGGAAGCGACAGGGTCACAGCTATCTCGTCCTTGAGTTGATTTTGACACGCGGTCGCGACGCATGACTTGTACTTACGCTGCATCGCGTCTTCGCCCTGATCACAGAGCGAATTGAAACACGCCTTGCGAGGATAGGAGGGAAGACGGGGAACGAAAATGTCCCAAGTCAGCATATGCGAGAAAGGGTTCGCCTCGCGGTACTTACACGACTCGCATGACCTCGCGACCTACCGCTGACTCGCGTAAAACTGCGCCAGTGCCTGCAGATCCGCATCCGCGAGGCCGACCAAGGACTCGCGCATCTTGGTCGGTTGCGGGATCGCCTCCGGTCGGTCGCGGTATGTCAGCAGCTGAAACACGAGATAGTCCGGCCATTGGCCCGCGATCCGCGGGGTATCGCGGTCCTGGTATCGCCCCTCTTCCTCGTGGCACTCGGCGCAGGCCTCGTCATGTAGACGTTTTCCCTCGGCGACGGCGCCGGGGTCCAAGGGCACGTCGGCACTTTGCCAGGATTGCTCGGCATAGTAGGTTGCCAACTGGCGGATCTGACCGGCGGTATAGCCGGTCATGATGCGATCCATGATGGTGGGTACGCGCTCGCCGTTGCGGAACTCTTGGAGAACGCGGATCAGGAATTGACGGTCGAAGCCGGCGAAGCTCGGCGATGCCGGCCCTGCGCTGACACCGTTCAGGCCATGGCAACCGTTGCAGTGCGCGGCCAGCATCTGCCGTTCGGGGGATGCGGCCGCTACCGCGTCCACACCGAAACAGCAGACCACGAACATCAATGCAAGGCGGCAAACCCGCAGTCCGGGTCCGGAGCACCTTGCGCGGGGGGTCACTTCTGGAGCGCCAGCCAGACCGCGATCTTTTGGAGCTCGGGCTGGGTCGGAGGTGCATCACAGGACTGGCTGTAGGCGACGGCCGAATGCATCAGCTTCGCCTCTTCCGATTCGCCCTCGCCACGCAGGATCTTCTGGGCTCGCTCAAGGATTTCGTCGGCCTCAAGACCGCCGATCTTGGGGACTAACTTACTGCTGGGATCTTTTCCCGCTGTGCCGTGACAGTTCACACAACCGTGATAGATGAACAACTGCTCGCCCTGCAGGTCAGGGCGATCGGTCGACCAAGCGAAGGGCGCGACAGTAACGAGCGTGGCGGCAAAGGCCGCCGGCAGCAAGATGCTCTTGGACATGGATACGACTCCTCTATGTTTAGCCTCTCTCACTCTTCGTGAAGTGCAAACCACCCGGTCAACACTCGACCGTATCGAAAGCATAGACAAGAATGAAGAAGAAACCAACGCCGATCGTCGGGAATAAAACCCCTCGGACCGCGGCCGGCCTCGACTCAGCCTGCTTGCCGCAGCGTCTGCAACGGCGGACGAACCAACAACGGATAGGTTGCCAAGGTTCCGGCGATTCCGATCAAGGCGCCGGAGCCGAAGACCCCGAAGAGCCAGAGCATCGGGTTGAAGCTGAAGGTCAGGCCGAAGAGCTGCTCGGCCAGCAGCCAGCCGGTCAGCTCGGCGAAGACGGAGGCGAGCGCGCCCGCGAGGATGCCGGCCGCGGTGAACTCCACCGCCAGACTGGTCAGCAGCGCGCGGCGTCCGGTACCGAGGGTGCGCAGGATGCCGTGCTCGAGTCGGCGCTCTTCCAGGCTGGCCTGGATGCCGGCGTACATGACCAGGATCCCGGCCGCGAGCGTGAAGAGAAAGACGTATTCCACTGCCATGACGCCGCGGTCGACCACCTGACGGACCTGCGTCAGCAAGGCGTCGACGTCCAGCAGGGTAACACTCGGGAAGCGTTTGACCAGCTCCGGAACGAGCGTCTCGCGATCGTCCGGGAGGTAGAAGCTGGTGATGAAGGTCGCGGGCTCTGAGCCCAGAAGCGCCGGGGAGGAGATGACGAAGAAGTTGACGTTGAAGCTGTCCCACTGGACCTCGCGCAGACTGGTCACGGGTGCGCTCACCTCCCGCCCGGAGACCAGGAAGGCGATCTCGTCGCCCAAGGCGATACCGAGCGTCTCGGCAATGCCCTCCTCGACCGAGAACTGCGGGGGTGCATCCGCACCGGGCCACCAGGCGCCGGCGACGATCCGGTTGTCGGACTGAAGATCCGCGCCCTGGCTCAGGTTGAACTCGCGCGAGGCGAGCTGCTCGGCACGCGGATTCTCGAAGTCGGACGGGACGATCTCGCGGTCGTTGATCCGGACCAATCGGCCGCGGATCATCGGGTAGATGGCCGACTCGCCCAAGCCCGCCTCGCGCAGGAACTGGCCCAGCGGCTCGACATCCTGCGGCTGGATGTTGATCAGAAAGTGATTCGGGGCACCTTCGGGCAAGGTCTCCTGCCAGGTCTCGAGCAGATCCACACGCACCACGGCCAGCAGCAGCAAGGCCAGGATGCCGAGCCCCAGTCCGGAGATCTGCAGGACGGCCGCCGAGGGACGTCGCGCCAGGGCCGCCAGACCGAGCCGCCAGACCCCGCGGGCACGCCCGGCGAGCCCGCCCGCGAGACGCACCAGGACAAGGACCGTGATGACCAGGCTCGCGACCGCGCCGAGCACACCGGCCATCAGCTTCCAGGCCAGCTGGAAGTCATTGGCCTGCCAGACGATCAAGAGGGCCAAGGCCGACGCGGCACCGACCACCGTCAGCACGGCCGAGCCGCGCGGAGCACCCAGGTCGCGCCGCAGCGCACGCAAGGGCGAGACCTGCGCCAATTGAAACAGCGGCGGGAGCGCAAAGCCCAAGAGCGCGACCAGACCCGTCGCTACGCCGACCACGACGGGTGCGAGCGAGGGGGTCGGCAGATCCGCCGCAAACCACTCCGACAACAGGCTCATCAGCCCGAGCTGTCCCAGCCAGCCGAGCAGACAGCCGATCAAGCTGGCGATGAGCCCGAAGAGGACCAGGCGCATCATGAAGACCCGCATCAGCAGGTGATTGGGCGCACCCAGACAGCGCATCACGGCGACGGCGTCGGTCTGGCGCTCGACGAAACGACGACTGGCCAGCGCGATCGCGGCCCCGGCAACCAGCAAGGTGACGAGGGTAGCCAAGTGCAGGAAACGCGAGGCACGATCGACCGCGGACTCGAACTCGGGCCGGGCGGTACTGCCGTCGATCAAGTCGATATTGACCGGCAGATCCGCTTCGATAGCCGTTTTGAACCGTTCGACGGCCGCCGCCTCGCCGGCGACCAAGAGGCGATGCTCGGCCCGGCTCGCCTCGGTGATCAGCCCGGTCGCTGCGAGATCGGTCTGGCTCAGCATGACCCGCGGGGCCAGAGCAAAGAGCGCACCGCCTCGGTCCGGCTCGTTGCTCAGGATGGCGCCCATGCGCGGACGCGACTCGCCGAGACCGACCTCGTCGCCGAGCCCAGCACCCAGCAAGGGCAAGAGACGCGACTCGACCCATACCTCGCCGGACGGCGGCCCCGTCTCCACCTCGCGATCCGGCGCATCGAACGCATCGCGAACACTCAAACGCCCGCGCAAGGGATAGGCGGTATCCACAGCCTTCACCTGGACGAGCTGCGGCCCGCCCTCGCCCGTCACCACACTGCGAAACTCGATAATCGCGGCGGTGGCCAACCCCAAGCGATCAGCCTGTTCCCGGTAGGCGACCGGCAGCGGGGTGGCCGACTCCAAGGCGAGATCCGCCGCGATCAGCTCCCCGCCCTGACGGGCCATGGCGCTTTCGACGCGGTCGGTGAAGAATCCCACCGCCGTGATGGCGGCAACGGTCAGGATGAGCGCCGAGGCGAGCAGATAGAGCTCCCCGCTGCGCCAATCCTGACCGAGCAGTCGCAGGGTGATCCGCCAGGTCTTCACGAGCCTTGCTCCAGATGGCCGGAGCTCATGTGCAGACGCCGATCGCAGCGCTCGGCAAGACGCGGATCATGGGTCACCAACACCAGCGCGGCACCGGCGTCGCTGCGCAGGTTCAAGAGGAGATCGATGATGTGCTCGCCGGTGACCTGGTCGAGGTTCCCGGTCGGCTCGTCGGCGAAGAGCACCTCGGGGCGCGGGGCGTAGGCCCGAGCAATCGCCACACGCTGCTGCTCCCCGCCCGAGAGCTGACGCGGATAGTGGCGGGCACGCGGGGTCAGGCCGACCCGATCCAGCGCGTCGTCGGCGCGTCGCGCGGCGTCGCGCGTCCCGGTGAGCTCGAGCGGCAGCAGCACGTTCTCGCGGGCTGTCAGCGTCGGCAGGAGCTGGAAGTTCTGGAAGACGAAGCCGACGCGCCCGCTGCGCAGGGCCGCGCGTCCGTCCTCGTCGAGATCGTCGACGCGCTGGCCGCACAGCCACACCTCGCCCGAGGTCGCACTGTCGAGACCGGCCAAGAGCCCCAATAATGTGGACTTGCCCGAACCGGAAGCACCGAGGATGGCCACCGCCTCGCCGGCCTGGATCTCCAGGTCGAGGCGTTCCAAGATGGTCAAGCCGCCGGCTGGCCCCGTAACATGCTTCCCCACTGCGACCGCTTTCGACACGGCCCGAGGTCTTTGTCCCGACATGATCCGTTTACTCCTGCTGACCTGTATGTTGTTGCCTACCCTGACGCTCGGAAAAACCACCACCGACGAGACGGCCGCTCCTGCGGTCATCCTGGTCCTCGGCGACAGCCTGAGTGCGAGCTATGGTTTGGATCGCGAGAGCGGCTGGGTATCGCTCCTCGAAGAGCGTCTGCGCGAGCGTGGAATGGTTTTCCGCGTCGTCAATGCGAGTGTCTCGGGCGATACGACCGCCGGGGGGCTGACGCGGCTCGGGCCACTGCTCCAGGATCACGCACCCGCCCTGGTTTTGATCGAGCTCGGTGCGAACGACGGCTTGCGCGGCCTGGGGTTCGAGATCATCCGCAACAATCTCGCCCAAATGATCGAGCGTAGCCGAGCCTCCGGCAGCAGCGTCCTGTTGACCGGTCTGCGTCTGCCGCCCAACTACGGTGCGGCTTACACCGACGGCTTTCAAGCGGTGTTCCGGGAGGTCGCCGAGGCCGAATCCGTCCCCTTGGTGCCCGATCTACTCGCCGGAGTGGCCGAGAATTGGGATCTGATGCAGGCCGACGGGCTGCACCCGACCGCCGAGGCGCAGCCGCGGATACTCGACAACGTCTGGCCGGTCTTGGAGCCTCTGCTGGAGTCGAGCCGATAGATCGCGGCGGCGCGCCCGATCCGAAGCCCACTCCCGATGCGTGTCCACTTGTCCCGGTCTCAGTGCCGGATCGGTATACAATCCAACGCATCCTTATGAACCTGACAAACCGCGCCGGATTCAACGCGCGTCAAGTCGGCCGCGGCCGATCCCATCCAACAACAACGCATACCGCGCAGGGCGCGGTTTAAGGGTCACCGGAGTCATCCATGCATCGCATCACCATCGTCGGTTCCGGATTCGCCGGCCTCACGGCCGTTCAAAGCATCCGACGGACCGCCCCCGACGCCGAGATCACGCTCGTCAGCAGTAAAGCCGAGTTCGTCTACTACCCGGGCCTCATTTGGGTCCCCTGCGGGATCCGCAGCGGCGAGGACCTGCGCATCGATCTGCGCCCCTTCTTCAAGCGGATGCGCGTGCGCCATGTCGCCGCAGAGGCGACCGGACTGAGTGCCGACGGGCGCACGCTCGAAACCACCGCCGGTCCGATCGAAAACGACGGCCTCGTCATCGGCAGCGGCGGGCGCTTTATCAAGAAGCTCTCCGGCATCGAGCACGCCATCACACCCTGCGAGGGCATCGCCGCGGCGGAGGCGATCCGCGATCGCGTCAAGGCGATGGACGGGGGCAGCATCGCGATGGGCTTCGCCGGAAACCCCAACGAGCCGAGCTCCATGCGCGGTGGCCCCATCTTCGAGTTCATCTTCGGGATGGACAGCCAATTGCGCAAGGAAGGCCGTCGCGACCGCTTCAAGCTGCACTTCTTCACGCCGGCGGAGCGCCCGGGCAACCGGCTCGGCCCCAAGGCGGTCGACGGCATCCTCAGAGAGATGAAGCGCCGCGACATCGAGACCCATCTGGGCCACAAGCTCAAGTCGTTCTCGGCGTCGAAGGTGACGACCGAGGCCGGCGAATTCGACGCCGATCTGATCCTCTTCATGCCCGGCATGACCGGCAACACCTGGTTCGACAAGACCGATCTTCCACGCTCGCCCGGCGGACTCCTGCAGGCCGATGCGCATTGCCGCGTCCCCGGCTACGAGCGGGTGTATGTCGCCGGGGATTCGGGTAGTTTTCCCGGTCCGGACTGGATGCCGAAACAGGCCCACATGGCGGATCTACAGGCCCGCGCGGCGGTGAAGAATCTACTCGGAGAGCTGCAGGGCCGCGCGCCGAGCGAGACCTTCAAGGTCGAGCTGGTGTGTATCGTGGACGCCAACGACACGGGCATGCTGGTCGCGCGGACCGAAAAATACAATCTGGTGCTGCCCTCGACGCGGCTCTTCCATTGGATGAAGCTCGGCTTCGAATGGTGGTATCTGCGCCCCTACCGTTAATCGACCGGCCGAAGCCGGGCGGAGGCACGCGGCGGGTGTGTCTCGACGTGGTGACCGACCATCCAAGCCCCGTCCGGCACCCTGGAGGCACGATGTCCGCGTTTTCCAATCTGCTGATCCCGGCCGTGCTCTTCTTCGCACTGGGCTTCGTCGCACGTCTGATCAAATCGGATCTGCGCTTTCCGCCCGATCTGGCGAAGATCCTATCCATCTACCTGCTGGTCTCGATCGGCCTGCACGGCGGCGTGGAATTGGCGAAGGCGGACCTCGGCGAGGCCGTGGCGGCGGTGGTCTGGGCACTGTTGCTCGGACTCCTGCTGCCGATCATCGGCTTCGGGCTATTGCTCGCAACGCGGCGGGTCGGTCCGCTCGACGCCGCCGCGATCGCCGCGCATTACGGCTCGGTCAGCGCCGGAACCTTCCTCACCGCGATCGCCTTTCTCGGCAGCCAAGGGATCGAGTACGAGCGTTATCCCTTGATCATGCTCGCGATCATGGAGTCACCCGCCATCGTCGTCGGCCTCTTGCTCGCGAGCTGGAGCCGGGGACGCATCGCCAAGACCGCACCGGAGCGCGGCACCCCGCGCGCCGATCACGGGAACGGTCACCTGGGCGACATCCTGCGCGAAGCCTTCACAAACGGCAGCGTGGTGCTCCTGATCGGGTCGATGTTGATCGGGGCCATCGCGAACCCGAAGGCGATGGAGTCGCTGCACCCCTTCACCACCGATATCTTCATGGGCATGCTCTGCCTCTTCCTGCTGGAGATGGGGCTCGAGGCGGGGCGGCGCTTCGCCGACTTCCGGCGCGTCGGATGGGCTCTCGTGACCTTCGGGCTGGCGATGCCGCTGATCGGCGGCGCGATCGGCGTGCTGGTCGGAGACCTGATGCTCGGTTTCAGTGTCGGCGGCACGACGCTGGTCGGGGTGCTGGGCGCAAGCGCCTCCTATATCGCCGTCCCGCCCGCGATGCGCCTGGCGGTGCCGGAGGCCAATCCGTCGTTTTATCTGACCTTATCGCTCGGCGTGACCTTCCCGTTCAACGTCGTCGTCGGCATCCCGATCTATCACCAATTGGCGCAGATGTTGGCCGGCGGGGCCTGATCATCACAGACGACGCGGCGGCCCTCGCGCCCCGTCCGCCGGTCATATCGCAAGCCGCAGGAGCCCTCGCAGATGCACCGCCTTGTCCCCGAAAAGCTCGTTACCGTCATCACCACCGATGTGCTGGAGCAACGCCTTGTCGCCCTCGTGCGGCGCCGCGGCGCAAGTGGCTACACCCTGCTGCGCGCGCGCGGCGCCGGCTCCGACGGCTTGCAGTCGGGCAACCTGGAGATCGACACGAACCTGCTTCTGAAGGTCATTCTGCCGCCGGATCGCATGTCCGGCCTGCTCGATGACCTGAACGCACTGATCGGCCAGGGCTACCACCTGACCGTGTTCGTATCCGATGTCGCGGTGCTCAACCATGAGAAATTCGAGCGGCCGATGACGACCTGAGCAAACCCGGTGAGCCGGCGGCAGAGGGGATGGGTTGCTGCGTGACCGAGGGATCCTTGCGGCTCCGATGTGCCGGATGGTCACTCGTCCTGCGTCGATCGTGCGAGATACGCCTCGAAGGCCGGGCTTGCGACACCGTGCAGCGCATCACCGTCGCGGACGATGAAATAGGCGGCAATCCCCTGCGAGACGGCGAGTGCCGGCGCGCGCTGCTCGCCGAGTACCATGAAGGCGGTCGCAAGCCCGTCGACGAGGATCGCACGGTCTCCAACGACGGTCGCCGAACCCAAATTACGCTCGATCGGGGCACCCGTCGCGGGGTCGATCTCGTGCGAATAGCGTTTGCCGTCCTTCTCGAAGAAATTGCGATAATCACCCGAGGTCGAGATGGCACGATCGGATACCGGGACAATCCGATGCACGCTGCGTCGATCCGGCAGCGGCTCCTCGATCGCGATCGCCCAGGGTTGGCCCTTGGGGTTGAGCCCCTTCGCGCGGATGGTGCCGGCTACCGCAACCATGTAATCGGCCACGCCTCGCGCATCGAGATCCGCCGCAACCCGGTCCGCGCCATAGCCTTCACCCAGCGCGGAGAGATCGATGTAGACATCGCCCCGGGCCTTGCGGATGGCCGGCGGGGACGCGCGCAGCTCGATCTTGTGCCAGCCGACGCGTTCGCGCGCGGCCTGAATCTGCTCGGGGGTCGGCAGCACGGCCGGTCGCGCCTCGGGCCCGAAACCCCATAGGTTGACCAGGGGACCGACCGTGATATCGAAGGCACCGTCGCTCAGGGCAGCGATGTGCTGGCCTTGCGCGATCACGGCATATAGCTCGGGCGAGATGGGGATCCAATCCGTGCCGGGATTCGCGTTGAGGCGGGACAGCTCGGAGGTCGGCTCGTAGGTCGAGATCTCGGCGATCACCCGGTCGAGAACCGACTCCACATCGAGCTTGAGCGCCTCCGCGGTCATCCCCGACGGAGGGCGGGCGACCTTGACCGAATAGTAGGTCCCCATCGTAGGACCTTCGATCTCGATCGAAGGGGCGCCACGCTCGCCGCAGCCGGCCAAAAGCAACGCGCACAAGGCGACCAGGACGGGAAAGAGACCCATATGAGCTCACCTCGCGAAAGAAGAACTGCTCATGACGACGGTCGCGACCCGCCCGGCATGCGGGGCGACAACCGGTATCGCGAGTTGCGCTTGCCGCGCCACGTCGCCGCGTGGCTAGGGCAGGCTGCTGCCGGCCTCGGCACCCTCCTTGGGAACCGGAAGGAGATCGGCGCGACTCACGCCGAGTAGGATCACCGCGGCTGTGGCCACGAAGATGGTTGAATAGGTACCGACGACGACGCCGATGATGAGCGCCAGCGAGAAACCATTGAGCGCCTCGCCGCCGAAGATATAGAGCGCGATGAGCACGAGCAGGGTGGTCCCCGAGGTCACCACGGTCCGCGACAAGGTTTGGTTGATCGAGACGTTTGTGATGTCGATGACCGTTCCCTTGCGCATCCGGCGGAAATTCTCGCGGATGCGGTCGAAGATGACGATGGTGTCGTTCAGTGAGTAGCCAATGACCGCGAGCACGGCGGCCAGGACGGTCAGATCGAAGGGGATCTGAAAGAGTGCAAACATCCCGACAGTGAAGATGACGTCGTGCACAATGGCAACGACCGCACCCACCGCGAAGCGCCACTCGAAGCGCAAGGCGACATAGACCAGGATACCGATCAGCGCGAAGAGGACCGCGAGTCCGCCCTGCTCGCGAAGCTCCTCGCCGACCTGAGGCCCGACGAACTCGACGCGACGCAGCTCGACCTGCCCCCCGACCGCCTCGCTCAATGCCTGAAACACACTGTCGCTCAGCTCAGCACTCGCCTCCTCGCCTGCCTCCGGGGCCAGACGAATCAAGACGTCGCTGCGCGTGCCGAAGTGCTGGACGGTTGCACCCGTGAAGCCCTTCGCCTCGAGTGCCGTTCGGACATCGCTGAGCTCGGCCGGATTTTGGTATCCCACCTCGAGGACGGTGCCACCGGTGAAGTCCAATCCGAGATTGAAGCCACGGATCACCATGGCCAATATACACAGCAGCAGCACGACCCCGGATAAGATCACCGCGGGGCGGCGAATACCCATGAAATCGATATTCAGCTCATTGATGACACTCAGGTCTCTCATCGAATCGCCCTTGGTTTAGGGCGCTCTGGACATCGAGCGCCCTGAATTGAGATCGTCATTGGTTCAATCGCGTTCGGCGCGGCCTGCACCGATTCAGCGTGAAATCCGCTAGAAATTCATCTCCGAGCTTCGGAGAGAAACACGATTGAAGTCTTTATCCCGTTTTCACTTGAACCGCGCGACGTCGAGACCTCGGGCGGCCTCGACGGCGCACCAGGCACCGGGGTATCGAGCGCCACCCGAGAGCGCGGTTCAAATCGCCAACTTCTTCACGCGCCGGCCGCCGTAGATCAGATTGATAACTGCGCGAGACCCGAAGATTGCCGTGAACATCGAGGTCAGAATCCCGATGAAGAGCGTGACGGCAAACCCCTTGATCGGTCCGGTGCCGAAGCTAAAGAGCACGACGGCCGCAATGAGTGTCGTGACGTTCGCATCGACGATGGTCGATAGCGCCTTGTCGAATCCGGCGTGGATGCTCGCCTGGGGCGTGCTGCCGTTGCGGATCTCCTCGCGTATTCGCTCGTAAATCAGAACGTTTGCATCGACCGCCATGCCAACGGTCAGCACGATGCCGGCGATCCCGGGCAAGGTCAGCGTGGCCTGGAGCATCGAGAGGATCGCGACGATCATCACGAGATTCACCACCAGGACGACGTTCGCGACCAGCCCGAAGACGCGGTAGTAGAGCGCCATGAAGACCAATACCAGCCCGAGACCGATCATGACCGACAGAAAGCCCTGGTCGATGTTGTCCTGTCCGAGGCTGGGACCGATGGTGCGTTCCTCGACGATCTGGATCGGGGCCGCCAAGGCGCCCGAGCGCAACAACAGCGCCAGATTGTGCGCCTCGTTGCTGCTGTCCAATCCGGTGGTCTGGAAACGGCGCCCGAAGGGCTCGCGAATGGTCGCGACGCTGATGACCTCCTCGACCTTGCGGGTTCGCTTGACCGCCTCCCCGTCGACAACCTCGGTGGTGGTCACGTTCTCGATAAAGACCACGGCCATCGGCTTGCCGACGTTCTCGGTCGTGACATCCCGCATGCGCCGGGCGCCCTGCCCGTCCAGGTTCACGAAGACCGCGGGACTCCCGCTCTGGCTGTCGAAGCCGGCGGAGGCATCGGTGATCTGATCGCCGGTCACGATGACCCGACGATTGAGCAGGATCGGCGTGCCGTCGCGCTCGCGATAGAGCCGGCTGCCGACCGGAACACGGCCATCGAGGGCATCGGCGACGCTGTGCTCGGTATCGACGAGGCGATATTCGAGCGTCGCGGTCGCGCCCAGCAGCTCTTTCAGGCGCCCGGGGTCCTGCGCGCCCGGCAATTGGACCACGATGCGGCGATCGCCCTGCCGGGCAATGCTGGGCTCCGCGACACCGAGCGCATTCACGCGGTTGCGCAGGGTCGTGATGTTCTGCTGCAGCGCGAAGGAGCGGACCTCCTCTTGCTGGGCCGGGGGCAGGCTCGCAGCGATGACGAAATCGCCGCCTTCGTCGAGGGGTTGGATGTCGAGATCCCGGAACTCGTTGTTCAGCGCCCGCTGAGCATCGTCGCGCATCGCCGCATCGTTGAACTTGATCAGGATGCGCGAACCCTCGCGTGCAACGGTGAGGTAGCGGATCTTGCGGTCACGCAGCTCGGTGCGGATGTCGCCGACATAGCGCTCGAGCGCCTGGTCCAGAGCCGCCTCCATGTCCACGTCGATCACGACATGGATGCCGCCGCGCAGATCCAGACCCATCGACATGGGGTTGAGGCCGAGAAACCGCACCCAGCCGGGCAGGTCTGCCGACAAGGTCAGCGCGGTGCGGTAACGCTCCGAGAGGGCCCGCTCGATCGCATCCTGCCCCGCCAGCTGAGCGCCCGAGGAGGCGAAACGCACCAGCAGCTTGCCGCCCTCGCGCGTCTCGATGTCCTTCACGGGGACATCGGCGGTTTCGAGCGCGGCACGCACCTCGGCAAGACTGGCCTCGGTCACCTCGGAGCCACGCGCCGCGGTGATCTCGATCGACGGGTCCTGAGAGAATAGGTTCGGAACCGCAAGGAGCAAGGCGCCGAGGATGACGCCCAGGATCAGGAGATTCTTCCACAAGGGATATTGGTTCATTGCAATTCCAGTCGCAACAGCGGGCGCGATCGGGGATGGACCGGACATCGGCCGGCGCCAAGGAGGGCGCCCGCGCCCTGAGCCGGAGGACTCCGGCCAAGACGCCGCGGCGCCCGAGGCGCCGCGGCCGAGGTGCGGGCGAAGGATTTACAGGTCTTTCAGCGTCCCTTTCGGCATCACGGACTCGACCGCACTGCGCCGGACCTTCACCGCGACGCCGTCGGCGATGTCCAGAAGCGCGAAATTGTCTCCGATTTCGGCGATGCGGCCGGCAATCCCGCCGATGGTGACGACCTCGTCACCCTTGGCCAAGGACTCCACCATCTTGCGGTGCTCCTTCTGGCGCTTGGACTGCGGGCGGATCAGGAGAAAGTAGAAGACGACAGCAAACAACACCAACGGGAGAAGTGCCAGAAAGGGGTCACCCGCACCGGCGGCGGCCTCGCCTTGGGCGACGGCATCGGAGATCAGGAAGCTCATCATTCAGTGCCTATGGTCTGGGGATCGCTCGGTTGCGATCCGGCGGTTTAGGACGAGGACGGGGCCGAAAAGGCCGCACAACCTCCGGAAAACTCGGCGCCGAATTATGGCATAGCGCGGAGGAAGTTGCAGCGTCGCGCAAGACGCGTCGATCGCGACGGGCCTGGTTTCGAGATCGGCCCGACGTCGCGGCGAACCTTGGCCTCGGAAGGACGCGTCTTGGATCATGCCGGATCGGGTGTTGCGCGCAACGCCTCGAACTCGCGGACGAAGTCGGCATAGCGGCCTGCGGCGATGGCCTCGCGCAGACCGCGCATCAGGGTCTGGTAGTAGTGGAGATTGTGGATCGTCTGCAGACGCGCGCCGAGGATCTCCTTGCACTTGTCCAGATGGTGCAGGTAGGCGCGGCTGTAATGGCGACAGCAGTAGCAGTCGCACAGGGGATCCACCGGACCCTCGTCGGTGCGATTGGCAGCGTTGCGGATCCTGACCTTGCCTTGGTGCGTAAAGAGGTCGCCGTTGCGTGCGTTGCGGGTGGGCATGACACAGTCGAACATGTCGATACCGCGACCGACGGCGGCGACGATGTCCTCCGGCGTGCCCACACCCATCAGATAGCGCGGGCGATCCTTCGGCAGCTTGTCGGCCAGAAAATCGAGGATGCGCAACCGTTCCGCCTCCGTTTCGCCGACCGACAAGCCACCCACGGCATAGCCGTCGAAGCCGATGGTCATGAGCCCGTCCAAGGATTCGGCTCGCGGTTCCTCGTGCATGCCGCCCTGGACGATGCCGAAAAGGGCCGAGGGGTTGTCGCCGTGGGCCACGCGCGAGCGCGCCGCCCAGCGCAGCGAGAGCGCCATCGAGGCCCGCGCCTGCGCCTCGTCCGCCGGATAGGGCGTGCACTCATCGAAGATCATGACAATGTCGGAGCCGAGCTCGCGCTGGACCTGCATCGAGATCTCGGGACTCAGGAAGACCGGACTGCCGTCGACCGGCGAGCGGAAATGCACACCCTCTTCCGTGATCTTGCGCAGTTCGCCCAGGCTGAACACTTGGAAACCGCCCGAATCGGTCAGGATGGGCCGCTCCCAGTGCATGAAGGCGTGCAGGTCGCCGCAGCGGCGGATGATCTCGGTGCCGGGGCGCAGCATCAGATGGAAGGTGTTGCCCAGCACGATCTCGGCCCCGAGATCGGTCAACTCCTCCGGGGTCATCGCCTTGACGGTCCCGTAGGTGCCGACCGGCATAAAGGCGGGGGTCTCGACCATCCCGCGCGCGAAGGTCAAACGGCCGCGCCGAGCCAATCCATCGTTGGCCAGGAGATCGAAATCCATGCGTGCTTACCTCGGGTCGCGCTGCGGCTCGGCGTCGAGCCATTCCAGGAGTTGATGAAGCGTGCTTACCGTCAGGGTCGGCGGCGCCAGCTCGTCGGGCCAGGTCCGCCCGTAGCGATTGACCCAGACCGCGGTCATCCCGACCGCCCGAGCCCCTTCGACATCCATCCAGGGATCGTCCCCGAGGTGCAGGCACTCGCCGGGTGCACAGCCTGCATGCTGGAGTGCGAGAACGAAGAGCGCCGGATGGGGCTTCGCAGCACCGGCATCGGCGGCCGTGATGCTGCGCTCGAACAGCCCGCGCAGGGGTGTCGCCTCGGGGTTGGCGGTGCCGTTGGTGAGCGAGACCAAGCGGTAACGCTCCGACAGTGTTCGGAGCGCCGAGGAGACGTCATCGAAGGGCTCGACGCGATTGCGATGCTCGTCGAACAGCGCCATCGCCTCCTCGGCGAGCCCGACCGCGTAGTCGAACGACTCCAACAGCATGGCCAGCGAGCGGCGACGGATCTGGCCCAGGTCATGCGCGATCTCGGGCATGGCGTCCATCAGCTCGCGACGGTGACGGCGCATGCTCGCCAGATCGTGGGCCTCGGCCAGACGCGGGGCATGCCGATGCAGCCAAGCGTGAAAGGCCTCCTCGGCGGCCTGAATCACGGGCACGCAGGGCCAGACGGTATCGTCCAGGTCGAGTGTGATGAGTCGAATGGGGCGAGCGGGCATCGCTCTATCCTGCGCCGACCGCGCCGATTCGTCGACCGGGATCACTCGGCCAGAAGTGCCGCATGATGCGCCCTGAGCTTGGCGAGCTTGGGCGAGATGACGACCCGGCAGTAGCCCTGGCTCGGGTTACGGCGGTAGTAATCCTGATGATATGCCTCGGCCGGGTAGAAGGTCGGGGCAGGCTGAACCTGCGTGACGATGGGTTCGGGCCACACGCCCTCGGCGTTCAGCCGCGCGATCACCCGTTCGGCGATCTCGCGCTGCGCATCGGATTGATAAAAGATCACCGAGCGGTACTGGCTGCCGACATCGGCGCCTTGCCGGTTCAGGGTCGTCGGGTCGTGGATCGTGAAGAAGACCTCGAGGAGTGTTTCAAAGTCGATCCGCGTCGTGTCGAAACCGATCTCGACCACCTCGGCATGGCCGGTCGTGCCCGTGCAGACCTGATGGTACGTCGGCTGAGCACCGGCGCCTCCGGCATATCCGGAGACGACGGACTGCACGCCTTCGAGCCCCTGGAAGGCCGCCTCCAGACACCAAAAACACCCACCGCCGAGTGTCGCTGTTTCAATCGCCATCTCTCTTCGCTCCAGCTGTGCTTCGTCACCGCGCCGTAGCGCTCCGAGGCCTTGTGAAATCATCACCCGTTTCGGCCCCTCCCGGACCGGACAATTGGGGGCGAGACCAATCCCGCAATAGCCTTGCGCGCAAATCGGGATTTCGGATCGGCTTGGCGACCCTTCAAGAATGGCTTGACAAGAGAAACGGTAAATAAGAAACTGGTGATGTACTGAAGCTTCGCGCTTCGGTGCACTCCTCCATCCTCCTTTGGTGGTAACTTCCGAGCGCGACGCCCGTCGCGCTTTTTTTTTGGCCGTCGCTCGGTCAAACGGGGATTCGACGTCGCCGGACCAGCCGGCTCATTCCTGCTCCGCCCCTGGTGCAGGTCAGCCGGACAACCCGCCGCTCAGCTTGAGGGCGTTGCGAATCCCTTCCACCACATCGTCGGGATGCCCTCCGCGATGCGCCGAAGCGCCATCGGTGCGGTCGGCGCGTCTGTCGGCGATGATGGCGTTGATGGCTTGCTCGGCACACAGCCAATCGGCTTCCGCTCCACCGGGTGCAAAGCCGCGACATTCGGCGAGATAGTAGGCGGCGATCTCGATCATCTTGCGTCGCTCGTCGCTGCTGGGCGTAAGGAACGCCGAACGGTTCGTCGGATTCATCTGACTGGGGACCCCTGGTCTCGCCCGATCCGGGCGGTTCGTGATGCCCCGATTATGCCATCGCGCCGCTGTCGGAGAGGTATACAAGCGGTTTCGTTGAAATCCGCGGTCGAGTGACGGCGAGCGGCGCGGTACCATGCGCACCTCGGGACGGCGCGCGATTGCCCGCCGCCCGAACTGATCAAATCGGCCGTAATGAGGATGCTTCCATGGGCTCAGCAACGCCTTCCTTCTTCCGGAGGGCCTTCATCGCCTTCACCAGTTTCAAACGTATCCTGAAGGATCCGCGCTTCGCACGCAGCGTCGAGGCACTTGCCGAGGGCGGCACCGACCACGCCTTGGCACGCCCCGCAGCGCCCGCCGCGCGGCCTCCGGCAAGCGCGGCGCCTGATTCGGCCTTGCTCCTGCTCGGTTTGCTTCAAAAAGAAGGGCGCCTGGTGGACTTCCTGAAAGAAGACATCAAAGGCGCCTCCGATCAGGAGATCGGCGCGGCCGCGCGGATCGTTCATCAGGGCTGTCGGGATGTGCTGAACGCGCATCTGAAGATCGCTCCGGTGCGCGAGGAACCAGAGGGGAGCCGCGTCACCCTGGCGCCCGGTTTCGACGCCTCCGCCAACCGACCGACCGGCAACGTCCTCGGAGAACCGCCGTTCCAGGGAACGCTCGTGCATCGCGGCTGGCGTGTCGTGGAGATGGATCTTCCCAAGACCACCGGCGGACATGACCTGCGCATCCTTGCCGCCGCGGAGGTGGAGCTGTGAGCCACTATCGCTACGCCGTCGGCATCGATCTGGGGACGACCCATTGCGCACTCTCGTTCGTGGATTCTGACAAGAGCGAGGGCGAGAACATCGTCCAGGGTCTCGTCTCCATCCCGCAGCTGATCGGGCCCGGCTCCGTCGAGGCACGCCCCCTGCTGCCGTCCTGTCTCTATCTGCCGCATCCGGACGAGCTCAAGGCCGCGGATCTGGGCCTGCCCTGGCAGACCGATGTCACTCGCATTTGCGGCGAGATGGCCCGCAACCAAGGCACCACAACGCCGATTCGTCTGGTCTCGAGCGCCAAGAGCTGGCTCTGTCATCCGGACGTCGACCGCAAGTCCGCGATCCTGCCGGCCGGCGCACCGGACGAGATCCCGAGGATCTCGCCTTTCGATGCCACCGTGCATTACCTCGCCCATCTGCGCGATGCCTGGAACGGGCAGTTTCCCTACGACCCGCTAAGCCGTCAGGAGGTCACGGTCACAGTACCCGCCTCCTTCGACCCGGCCGCACGCGAGCTGACCGCCGAGGCGGCCCGTGCGATCGGCATCGAGCACCTGGTTCTGCTCGAGGAACCTCAGGCGGCGCTCTACTCGTGGGTGAACGACACCAAGGGCGATTGGCGGCATGAGGTGCAGGTCGGCGACATCATCCTGGTGGTCGACGTCGGCGGGGGGACCACGGACCTCTCGCTGATCGCGGTCACGGAGGAGGACGGGGCACTTGAGCTGACGCGCGTTGCCGTCGGCGAGCACATCCTGCTCGGCGGCGACAACATGGACCTGACCCTCGCCCACCTGTTGAAACAGAAGCTGGCGAAGACCGGCGTGGAGCTGGATCGCTGGCAGCTGCAGGCCCTGACGCACGGCTGCCGCATCGCCAAGGAATCACTGCTCGCAGATCCCGACCTGGAAAGCATTCCGGTCGTGGTCCCGAGCCGCGGCTCCCGTCTGATCGGCGGCAGCATCCGTACCGAGCTGACCCGCGACGAGGTTCGATCGACACTCATCGAGGGTTTCTTCCCGGCAGTCAGCGCCGACAGCCGCCCCGCCAGCCGCGCGCGCGGCGCGATCACCAAGGTCGGCCTGCCTTATGCGCAGGATCCGGCCGTGACCCGCCATCTGGCTGCCTTCCTCGGCCGACAAACCGGAGCGACCGAGGATCTGCAGGGCTTCGTCGCCCAAACGCCCGGCGCGAGCTTCCTGCATCCGACCGCCGTCCTCTTCAACGGCGGCGTCTTCAAGGCGCCGATCCTCCGGGAGCGCGTACTCGAGGTGCTCAACCAATGGCTGGCCGCCGAGGACGCGCCCCATGCGCGGCTCTTGGACGCACGCGATCTGGACCTGGCCGTGGCCCGCGGGGCCGCCTTCTATGCCCATGTCCGACGCCACGGCGGGGTGCGCATCCGCGGCGGCACCTCGCACTCCTACTATGTCGGGGTTGAAAGCGCCATGCCGGCCATCCCCGGCATGGAGCCCGAGATCCAGGCGCTCTGCTTGGTCCCCTTCGGTCTGGAAGAAGGCTCCGACCCGGTCGCCCCGCCGCAGGAGTTCGGTCTCGTGGTCGGCGAGCCGGTGCGCTTTCGCTTCTTCGGCTCGAGCGTCCGGCGCGAGGACGAGGTCGGCGAGCTGCTCGAGGAGTGGCGCGACGAGGAGCTCGAGGAGCTTGCCGAGATCCAGACCGTGCTGCCCGCGAAGGCTCACAAGACTGGCGAGGTCGTCGCGGTTCGGCTTCAGGCCACGGTGACGGAGGTCGGCACCCTGGAGCTGACGGCGATCCCGGTCGACACGCCGGACGAGCATTGGAACGTCGCCTTCAACACGCGCGGCAACGGGGGATAACCCGACCGGCTATTTTGCGGAGATGCGTGGCGCGCCGCGCCGGCAAAAGGACGTCACGCATGCGGCATGTTTCATGCCGGCCTTAGAGCTGCGGCTGGCCCGGCGGCGTGACGGAGACGGATAGATGGCCTACGCCTGTGGTGTCCTTGACATGCCGCGCATCAATTACGGTCGCACCCGGTCCCTCGCCCCGACTTGCACCGAAGCCGCGCTTCCCCTTATCGTTCCCCATCCTGTATCACTTGGCTCCGGTTGGGTGCCTGAACAACATATTTTCAGCAACGGTACTCCGCTGCCCCAACACCATGGCGCCATTAAGACATCGACCAGATTTGATTATAGCTCCAGCCATCGCGCTAATCGCCAGAAGGGGCGTGTGCATAAGCATTTCCAACCTAAGCAACAGCCAATGATTCCAGTTTATAAACCGTTCCTTACCGGCCGTGAAAAAGAATACGTTAATCGCTGCCTCGATTCGACATGGATTTCTTCCAAAGGTGATTACATAGAGCGATTCGAATCTGGTTTTATCGATTACGTGGGGATTGCGGCAGCCACCACGGTTTGCAACGGTACAGTAGCTCTCCACCTCGCGCTCGAAGCCCTGGGTATTGGTCAGGGCGACGAAGTTATTGTGCCCTCGCTGACGTACATCGCCTCGGTGAACACCATCTTGCAAACGCAGGCTAAGCCGGTTTTTGCCGATTCGCGAGCTGATAGCTGGCAGGTTGATCCGGATGATATCCGGCGCAAGATCACGCCGCGTACGCGTGCCGTGATGGTTGTTCACCTGTATGGGCTGCCATGCGACATGGAGTCTATCGTCGAACTTTGCCGTGAACACGGCCTCTTGCTGATCGAGGACTGCGCTGAAGCCTTCGGTACGCTCTACAGGGATCAACATGTCGGCACCTTCGGCGACGTCGCAACATTCTCCTTCTACGGCAACAAGACGATTACCACCGGTGAAGGCGGGATGGTGGTTTCCACGGACCCCCGAGTCATCGAGAAAGCAATCCATCTGAAAACTCAGGGAGTATCGCGATCACGCGAGTATTGGCACGACACCCTCGCTTACAACTACCGGATGACGAATATCTGTGCAGCGATCGGCGTCGCCCAACTTGAAGCTGCAGAAACGATCCTTGCTCGTAAACGCGAGATCGCCGCTTGCTACAGAGAACGTCTCCGCGGACTTCCGCTCAGCTTTCACGACACACTCCCCGGCACGCGGCACTCCTTTTGGATGTGTTCGATTGCGCTAAACGATCCGCTGGCTCGCGATCCGCTGCGCGCGCACCTTAGGAATGCCGGGATCGATACCCGTCCGGTTTTTCATCCGGCTCATACCATGCCTCATCATGCGACGGGTGAGTCGCTGCCCGTCGCGGAGTCCATTTCGGCCCGCGGCATTAATCTCCCAAGTTATCCGGACTTGTCCGAATCGGAGGTGGAAACCATTTGCGCGACGATCAGTCGAGCGTTGTCGTAGAGTTGCGCTTAGAAGGAATCGTCAATCGTTTTCGCTCGATGGTACCCAACGTCGTTCCTGGGCCGATCACCTATTCGAAAGTATTGCCATTTACATAAGGCTGGTAAGCGCGGACGACGGGTGCCTGCCTGGGATGAGACCCTGCCTGAATGTTGCGACACGGACCAGATCTCCGGGGTTTAATGCGGGGCATGAAGCTGTTGCCTCGATCGCCCTGCTTTTCGATAGGCCTCAATCCATCGCATCAACTATCCCCGTAAGCCACAGCGAACGCGACACACGAGCCGAGCAACATTCATGGAAATCCGGGTGCTGCAGACTTACGCGTAATGCGATTCCTTCGGCACTGCGACCACCTTCCTACCTGTGCAACAGGAGAAACGTTTTTTGAGACAACCGCTCGCATTTGTGCATATCCCAAAATGCTCCGGAACGGCGTTCGAGGCTTACCTGCAGTGCAGCTTCGATCAGTTAGGCGCGAGGGTGCGATGTTTAACGGGCGAGGCGCCAGAAGGAGGAACGGAGACTTTCGAGCAGTACGTCGAGGCGAATCGTCATAGTCCGTTCGTATTTGGGCACGTGCCTCTCGGATTGTTCCGTAAGTACTATCCCGACGCCCGCGTGGTGACCTTTCTGCGCGACCCCGTCGCCCGCACGATTTCCAATTATAGGTCGTGGCACGACCCACGTAACTTCAACGGCTCGGATCCTCACAGTCGGGTTGCGAGCCATGAGCTGCAGGTCGCTATGGCGTTTGCACAGGGCGCCAGCCTGGATGAGTTCGTTAGTACCAAAAACGCCTATGTCCGTGCGGCCGCCCTCGGGGATGTGCAGACCAAGATGTTGTCGACCTTCGACGGCAGCGACATGACGGGCCACCTGGAAAGTGCCAAACGAAATATCGAGGCGATGCCCTTCTTCGGGCTCACCGAGCGGTTTTCCGCCTCAATTGACCTGTTTCGCGGGATTTTTTTGGATGCACCGGAGTATGCTGTCGCACCCCAGGCGGAGAACCGCTCATCGGTCGCAATCGAGCAGCCTTCCGAAGACCTCATCGCCAGGATCCGCACACAAGTGCCCTGCGACACCGAACTTTACCGGTTTGCTTGTGGGTTGTTCGAAACCCGGTTGCAGGGCCAGGACCTGCCGCGCGCCTCGCTCTCGGACACCGTCAAGGCCCGTCGCGGCGCGGATACGGCCGAACTCTTGGGCGGCTGCAAACACATTGAGCGCGAAAACGCGCATCTGAAGGCTCGCCTCGAAGAACTGTCGGCGAGCTATGAACAACTTAGCGCACTCTACCGCGATATTACGAGCTCGCGCGGATGGAGATTACTGGAATCCTTACATTGGCTGAGCGGACGGATACGGGGACGATGAGCGCCTACCTCGCGCAGGTTTGGGCCGCGCGGTATTTTTGGATGCATCTGTCGCTTTCCGATTTACGTTCGCGGTGGCGCCGATCGTATTTCGGCGTGCTGTGGACGATAATCCAGCCGCTCGGCCTCACCTTATTACTTTCCCTTGTCCTAAGTCGGTTGTTTGGTGCCGACATCGTGCGTTTCTCGGTACACATTCTATCCGGTGTCGTCGTTTGGGAGTTCGTCGGCGCCTGCTGCGCGGGGGGTTCCCTGAGCTTCGTCCAGGCGGACGCCTATATCAAACAATTCCGCCAGCCGCTGGCGATATACTCGCTGCGTACCGTGTTGACTGCGACGCTGGTCTTATGTACAGCCAGTCTCGCAATGCTTGGCTGGACCCTCGTCGTATTGCCGCAGAATTTTGGCTGGAGTTGGCTCGCGATCGCAACGCTGTACCCGGCGGCACTGCTCATTGGTTGGCCGCTAGCCACTCTGTTGGCGTATTCCGGGGCACGCTTTCGTGACCTTCCGCATGCCATGGGGTTGGTCCTGCAAGCCTGCTGGTTCGTCTCTCCTGTCTATTTTGAGGTGCGCATGTTTCGTGAGGGGGGGCTGGATTTTCTCGTGGATTACAATCCGATCTATCACCTGCTGCAGATCGTGCGCGCACCGTTGCTGGATGGCCTATGGCCAACCGCCACGAACTATTTGTTCTGCTTCGGTACTGCTGCGCTGTTTGGCATCTTTGCGATCTTCGTCGGAAGACGAGTCGAGCGCAGCGTGATCTTCTATCTATGAACGCACCCCGCATTCGGCTCCTCAACGTCGATCTCCATTACGCCTGCAGCGCTTTCAAGCAGCGCTCGCTACTTGCATGGATTGGGGAACGCTTCCGCCTCGGCGATAATAGAACACAGGTGGCAGATATTCATGCACTCCGCAACGTCTCTGTAGACATCGGACAGGGTGAGCGCGTGGGGCTCCTCGGCCGCAACGGGGCGGGCAAAAGCACCTTCCTAAAAGCGGTCGCTGGACTGTATCCGATATCCGGAGGCAACATTGAGGTTCATGGCGAGTTGCGAGCGCTGTTCAACCTCGGGCTCGGTTTCGAACCGGATGCGACCGGTCGCGAGAACATCCTTTACCGCGGATTACTGCTTGGTGCAACGCCTACTGCAATGCGGGCCAAGGAGGACGAGATCGTCGCCTTCGCGGCGCTCGGCGAATACATCGATTACCCGATAAAGACCTATTCGGCGGGAATGCAGGTACGGCTCGCTTTTGCCATCTCGACCACCGTCGGCGGGGACATCCTGCTATTGGACGAGGTGATCGGTGCAGGCGATGCTACATTTATGGTAAGGGCAAAGCAGCGCATTTTTTCTCTGATCGAACAATCCGAGATTCTTGTGCTAGCGTCTCACGACGTCGGCTCCCTCTCCGCGATGTGCGCGCGCGGCATCGTTCTGGATGGTGGTCGGCTGCTATACGATGGACCAATCTCAAGCGCAATAGAAGAATTCAAACGGGTGAGCGAGCTCAGTGGAAACCGATAAAAAAATTCGCGTGATGTGGTTATTGAACCATTCGGCGGCGCGTCGCTTTGAGATCGCCATGCTGAATCGCGTCGGTATCTCGGAGATTTTTCTTCCCAAGCGCTTTCCAAATGATATTAGTTTCCGTAGCGCGTCCGTCGACGACTCGTTGGACGCGTCATTGACCATTCCCGCTGACGAGCTCGCCATACTCAACGCGGCGGACTGGTACGGCAGACCCGGGAGGGACGCGTGGGCAATCGCAAACCGATATTTCGACGTCCTGTTCTTCATCGTACACAAACCCGAAATTCTTGAGGAGATCAGTCGCCACTTCCAAGGGGTGGCCCTGTTGAGGGCATACGGTCAATTTTCATCGATGAATTACACGCGCATCTTGCACTGGTATTCCCGAGGGCGAGCGACAGTCGAGACGATGGGGGGGCGTTTTTATTTTGCAGTCGCCTACGAACACCTGCCCAAAGCTGAGGACAGTTTTTTGCGGAGCCGTGCGTTGTTTCTCCCACTCGGGATGTCAGACCCTGAACCGCGTGCAGATGAATGGCGCGGCTCGGAGCCAACCGTTATGTTCGTGTGCCCGGACCTGGCATTCAATGAATACTATAGGCGGATCTATGATGACTTCGTTGCCGATTTCGGTGATCTGCCCTACAAGATCGCTGGCGCCCAGCCGCTTCACTTCCAGGATCCAAAGGTGCTGGGTTACTTGCCCGCTGATGCTTATGCACGAAGTATGCGCGAACTCCGCGTGATGTATTACCAATCACGTGAGCCCAATCATGTGCACTATCATCCCTTCGAGGCGGTTCGCCTCGGAATGCCGCTAGTGTTTATGAGCGGCGGAATGCTTGATCGCCTGGGAGGCCTTGGTCTTCCGGGGCGCTGCGAGACGACGACCGAAGCGCGTGCAAAGCTTCAGGCGATACTCTCGGGTGATGCCGTTCTGATTGAGGAGATACGAAAGAGCCAGTTGCGATTGATCGAGCTGATGCATCCGGATCGTTGCGAACCCTTCTGGCGCCAAGGGTTCGTGCGTATCGCGGCGGATATCGAAGCCGGGCGGGCAGAAGACGCAAGACGCCCATTATCATATTCAGGCCCACGGCGCATTGCGGTGATACTGCCGCTAGCCTACCGCGGTGGGACGCTGCGGGCCGCCAAGCTCGTGGCGGAAGCACTCTTGGAGGGTAGTCGCGCCGCGGGCGAGTTGGCAGACATCGTGCTGGCCTATCCGGACGACCCGCATTACGACGACGATGTGCTCGGCGATTTGCCCCGGCCGATCGCACGTCGCCGCTTCCGGTGGCGCGTCCTTGATGCCGACTCTGCTCGGCGTGCTATGCGTTTTCAGGGCCACGCCTGGGATCCCGGATCCGAGCAATATCTCGTTCCGGACGACGGGATACGCCAGTTCGCCGACTGCGACCTTTGGTTGTTCATCAGTGACCGGGTCTCGAAACCACTCTTGCCGATCCGCCCGTACATCACGGTCGTTTTCGATTACCTGCAGCGTTACTTCGATGTGATCGATCCTTCCGTAAACATTGCATTCCTGCGTTTTGTACGCGAGGCCCAAAGAGTGCTCGTGACCACCCATTCTACCGAATCGGATGCCAAGCAGTATGCTGGGATTACTGCCGAAAAGCTGTACCGGGTCCCAATGCTGATGCCGCGGTTAGGCAAAATACCGAATTTTGCCCAAAATAAAGAACGCGAGCCCTATTTTATCTGGACGACCAACGCCTCCCCGCACAAGAATCACCTCAATGCGATCATTGCGCTGCGGATGTATTACGATGAGCTTGGTGGAAGCTTGCGGTGCAAAGTGACTGGACTATTGTCGAGCGATTGGCTGCACGAGCCCCAAAACGACTACCAGAAGCGCGCCGCCACTATAGCCGAGCGCAATTCGTGTCTTCGCGAGAATATCGACTGGTCAGGGGAGATCTCTGAAAAGGCCTATGGGGAAGCGCTCGCTGGCGCGGTCTTCCTGTGGCATCCCGCACGGCAGGACAACGGCACTTTTAGCGTCTTAGAGGCCGCTCAGCTGGGTGTTCCTTCGCTGTCGAGTGACTATCCGGCGATGCGGGAGATCGACGCCCAGTTCTCGTTAGGGCTTAATTGGATGGACGCATCGGACACCGCTGACATGGCGCGCCAGCTGAAACGAATGGAAACCCACACTGACGAAGCGGTAGCTGGGCTACCGAGTGCGGAGCAGCTCCTGGAGCAAAATTCGCCCCGGCTGGCCGGGCAATACTGGGCAGCAGTTCGGGAATGCTTATGATGCAGAACGAGAACACCATATCATCGTCCGGCGAACTGGAAAGTAGGCCCGACGATTCTCCTGCAAATGGCGCCTCTGTAAAGTGGTCACTGATCTCGCTTGAAGGGCTCACCTTAATCGCTATTGTTTCCCTTATCCTTTGGTCCGTTTACCCTTTGACCGAAGAATGGGGTATGTTTAGTGCGTTCGATGCGTACGGAATCCGCTATTTTGGAACATGGATTACGTCATTTCCCGCACGGCCGCTGCATCCGACCGGATACTACCTGCAATGGCTTCTTGGAAATGGAGAAGTCGTCGGAGTTGCGATGGCAACTGCATGTTTGGCGGTAGCACGCTATTTCGTTGCGCGCTGGGCAGTGTCTCCCTTGTGCGGCGGTTACTCCCGCTGGGTGATCTCCACGATAGCCGGGGCACTTCCCCTCTGGCCGGGGGCTTGGTATGGACGTTTTGCGGCCGCCCAAGTGACCGCCGTACTATTTCTCGCCATACTAGGGTTTGCGATTCGGCAGCTCCGCAGTCGGTCTGTGTTTTTGGCATTCAGCTCCGCCGTGACCGTGTGTGTTTTGCTCTGCATCTACCAGGCACTCGCTTTAGTCTTGATCTTTTTGCCGATCGCTTCGTTTTTTTGGATTCCATCAAACTCTCTTGAGAAGCGCTCTGCAAATTTCAAGCTTTTGCATGCGCAACGCATCGGCCTGCCGATCTTTGCTGGTTTTGCGCTTTATAGTGCGTATGTGTTGATCGCCTATCTCCTGGCGGGGCACCTCGGGTCTGAAGGTATGGCGTTGTCCCTTGCGCCTGATCTGCTTTCAGTGCAGGGCATCACCGCTGCCATTGAAGCTTGCCTCAAAACCGCTTGGCGATACAATATTTTTACATTTCCCGTGCTTCTTTTGTTTGCGTTTCTATTATTTTCAGGCAGTATCTTGAATCATAGAGAGATAGCTCCGTCGCTGATCGCCCTATCGATAACAGCCGTCGCAATTTTCTTGCTGCCTTTGTCTGCAGTAGTTTTCCTCGGCTCGAAATTAAACGATATTGATCGCGTTCTCTTTCCCGTGTCTATAGGTTATTTGCTCGTCGTTCTCACGTTAATGAGTTCCTTGCGATCTCGCCGCCCGGCAGATCTTGACCGTTTCCATGCCTCTGCCGTCGTCTCTGCGATCGTTATTATTAGCTCGCTGTTTGCTGTTGAGGCCCATCGATACAAAGAGATCGAGCAATCCGTTTTGCGGCAAGCTCTCGCAGTAGTGGAGCTATCAAACAAGCACAATGTGCTAATAAAGGACCACACTGGCTTCCTTGGCGATGTATATACGTTCCTGAACCCCATACTGGAAGGGGCTATGCAACACTCTGGAGAGAACGTCTCAGCTACAATCTGCACACCTGCGAATGTCGATCGCCTGCACTCTGTTGCACGCCGCTTTCCGGTTCCAACAACCGAACGCTGTCAGGATATCGGCGGTCCAGGTGGGGAAACGCTAATATTGTCTGCTCGACTCGACAAAAACGGGGAGATTATTCTGGTGGACAAGTGAGTGGCTGTTGACAATTTCAGGGGCTGCTAGACCGCGGTGGTTGTCAGCGCGTGCGTGCGACGGCCGCCCGAACTCCGGTGTGACGGAACTCGGATGTTGGGCGTGCGGTCAAGTTCCTGTTCGAGATACGTGCTAAACACGACTTGTCTTACGGATTGGTCTTTCACGATCGTTTTTGAGCAGAGGAGGCGAATCCGCCCGGAAAGCGGCTTGCGTTTTTTGGTGGGGCTGTGACATCAAGATCGTGTTACTAGCGCGTCACCAAGGCAGGCCCTATCTAAACGAGAGGAGCTTATGGAACTGCGGAACAAAAAGGTACTTGTCACTGGCGCCGACGGCTTCATCGGGAGTCATTTGACGCAGGCGCTTCTCGCGCACGGATGTTCGGTTCGGGCGTTCGTCTACTACAATTCGTTTAGTAGCTGGGGTTGGCTGGATGCGCTTGATAAGTCCCAGCTGGATACGATGGAGGTCTTCGCGGGAGATATTCGGGATCCCAATGGCGTTCGCGAAGCGATGAAAGATTGTGACGTCGTGTTTCACCTGGCGGCGCTGATCGGGATTCCATTTTCCTATCATTCGCCGGACTCCTACGTCGATACGAACATCAAGGGGACGTTGAACGTGTTGCAGGCTGCCAGGCAGCTCGGAGTCCAGCGTTTGGTCGTGACCTCGACGTCCGAGGTCTACGGCACTGCACGGTACGTGCCGATCGACGAGAATCATCCGTTGCAAGGACAGTCGCCGTACAGTGCAACCAAGATTGGCGCGGACCGACTGGCGGAATCCTTCTATCGTTCCTTCGATACGCCGGTAGTTGTCGCTCGACCGTTCAATACCTATGGCCCACGCCAGTCGGCCCGAGCGTTGATTCCCACTATCATTACACAGCTGCTTTCCGGGGACTCAGACTTGAAACTGGGCAGCACGAAGCCGACGCGCGACTTCAACTACGTCACGGACATCACAACAGGATTCCTCGCGCTGGCGGAGTGTGACGCTGCAGTCGGGGAGGAGGTCAATATTGCGACGGGGACGGAATACTCGGTTGCTGATGTCGTCGAAATTGTTTGCAAGGCCTTGGGGGTCGTGGTCAGCATTGATACTGAGGTCAGGAGACTGCGTCCGAAAAACTCTGAAGTCTCACGGCTTCTTGGCGACCCGTCCAAAATGAGAGAGCTCACTGGCTGGCAGCCCGAGTACTCCTTTGAGCGCGGACTCGCCGAGACCGTTGACTGGTTTCGTAACGCCGAGAACCGTGCCAGGTATAAGGCATGGCACTACAACATATAGACCACTAACGCATGCGCGCCATTATTCTCGCTGGAGGCAAGGGGACTCGATTGCGGCCCTTTACCACGCTGATCCCCAAACCGCTTGTGCCTTTGGGCGGGCGATGCTCCATCCTGGAGATCGTCCTGATTCAGCTTGCAAAATCCGGTTTTACCCATGTCACGCTGGCGGTAAATCACTTCTCCCACCTAATCATGGCCTACTTCGGCGATGGGTCGCGCTGGGGACTGAAATTGGACTACTCTCTTGAACAGGAACCGCTGAGCACAATCGGACCTCTGACCCTCATCCCCGACCTTCCGGACGATTTTCTCGTCATGAACGGGGACATTTTGTGCGATCTCGACTACGCCGCTTTCATCGACGCCCATTTGAAACGAGGGGCAGACGTGACCGTATCGGCATATCGACGCGATGTTCGCATCGACTTCGGCGTGCTTGAATTCGACAACCGGCAGTGCCTTAAGGGATTCCGCGAGAAGCCAGTTTATGAGTTCGATGTCAGCATGGGGATCTACTGCATCAGCAAACGCGTCATCGAGCGGTTAGAGCGCGGGGCGCCCTATGGTTTCGACAACCTGATGCTCGACGGCATTCGTCGTCGCGACGACATATGGATAAGGCCGTTTTACGGCTATTGGCTGGACATCGGACGGCCGGATGACTACGAGTACGCCGACGAGCATTTCGCTGAGTTGTCGGGTCGTCTTGGCATTGGGCTTACTCCATGACTGTGTTGGTGACGGGTGCTGCAAGCCCGTTGGGGCGTTTGTTCGTCCCGTGGCTGAGGACACGTCGCGGTGAAGACGTTGTCGCCACGGCTCGGCGCACAGGGACCAATCCGGAGCTAAACATTTGCGACGTCTGTGTTCGCGAGCAACTCGCTTCGACGCTAGATGCCGTTAGGCCGAGCCTGATCTTTCATCTCGCTGCGCGTTACAGTGGGAATCTGGACTCCGACCTCTCAGTCAATGCCTGGTCGGCCCGTACCTTGCTTGAGCTGCTTGGGGAGCAAGAGTTTTCCGCGCGTCTCGTGCTCTTGGGCTCCGCGGCGGAGTACGGTCTGGTCAACCCCGCTGAAAATCCCGTGCCCGAGTCCAGGCGCCTCGCGCCGATGTCTATTTACGGGCTGACGAAGGCGTTTCAGACTCAAGTCGGGAGCTACTTTGCCAGTGTGCACGGTCGGGACGTGGTTGTGGCACGTCTCTTTAACCTTTACGCACCAGGCCTGCCGGATCGACTGTTCGTCGGTCGGGTGCAGCGCATGATCGACGCGATCAAGCAAGGTACACGGGACCGCTTTATGGTCGGCAACTTGGAGTCCGTACGTGACTACGTGTCGGCCGAGCAGGCGTTCGAGCAGCTCAGTGCGATCGCCGATCGCGGCCTGGCCGGAGAAATCTATCATGTCGCCAGTGGCGTGCCGACCTCGATGAGGGATCTGCTGGACCGGATGCTGCGAGAGGCGGGCTTGGACTGGGGGGCGGTCGAGTCATCGGCATCACACGCGCCGCGCGCCGGATGCGATGTGCCGGTCATCTATGCCGACGTCCGCAAGACTATTGCGCTGCAGCCCGAAGACACCACAAGATGAAAAGAAAAGCGCTCACGCTCGTGACGCCTGTCTACAACGAGCAGGAAGTCATCGAGCGATTTTACCTGAGAACCCGTGAAGTCTTGCGAGCCTTGGAAGGACGCTACCGCACACGGATGCTGTTTGTCGTAGACCGTTGCACGGACGATACGTTGGCCATACTGCGGCGAGTAGCCACGGACGACCCCGACGCACAGGTACTGGCTTTGTCTGCTCGATTCGGGCATCAGATGTCGCTACTGGCAGGGATCGACGCAGCGCGGGACGCAGATGTGATCATCATGATGGACAGCGACCTCCAGCATCCTCCAAGCCTGATCCCGGCGCTCTTGGAACGGTACGAACTCGGCGATGAAATCGTGCACACCATCCGAAAGGACACAGAAGGCGGTCACCTGATACGACGTGTGTTAGGAAATCTGTTCTATCACACGCTAAGCATCGTTTCGCGAACGAATATTACAGCGAACGCGGCGGATTTTCGTTTAATCTCGGGCCGGGTCGCCAAGATCTTGCGCCATCAGATACGAGAGCGCAATCTGTTCCTGCGTGGCATTTTCGCGTGGATAGGGTTCCAGCAGGGCTCCGTCAATTACGTGGCAGCCAAACGGGAAGGGGGAAGAACAAAATATTCGTTCGGCCGGATGCTCAACTTAGCTGCGGCCGGCATTCTTTCATTTAGCACCAAGCCACTGCAGTTAAGCATAATCGTCGGCATCTCGCTTGCCGTCTTCGGCTTCCTTATTGGTATCTATGCGGTCTGGGAGTATTTCGTAAGCTCAGATTTGCCCAGTGGCTGGACAACGCTGGTCACTCTGCTGGTCTTCTTCAGCGGGATTCAGCTGATCTTTATGGGTATCATAGGGATCTACATCGGCGGAATCTATGAGGAAGTCAAGGGGCGCCCGCACTATATCGTCGAACAAAGGATCAATATTTAGCATTAATAAGGCCAACTGTGATCGGTGCGTAAATCTGCGAACCGTCCAGACGACAGAAGAAGGACGCTGGTGTCTTCTCGGAAGAGAAAGCCTGATTTCGCTTGACCGACGACATGTGTTTCGTCCCGCTCGAAACAGTCGCAAAAAATCCGGCACCCGTTCAACCGTTGGTTACTTGCGGATATGATGAATATACCGCTCTCGGTTGATCGGCGGACTTGGTCCATCTGTCAAAGTAGCGATCCTATGGTCTACTGAAATTTCGCCGTGGCCCCGCTAGGATGTTCAATTCGCCTGCTCTAGCCCATGTTCCGCTCACGCAGCTCTCGCCCGACCCCAGAAAAGCGGTATTTCATAGAAATATCATTATTTTGAAGAACGCAGGCCGGCATTTTTCCGGCACGGGAGCGCGGGACCGAAAAGTGCGTGAAAACCGTCAGATTGAACTCCTCGGGCCCCCGCTCCGGATCTTGCGACCTGAAGCTTCCGCTTTGGTTGGGACGGGGGTTCCACTGAGTCGACTGTTGTTTAGCTGTCGTTACTGGGTGCTCATGTGCAATCCATAAAAGAGGTGAGCCGGTTTATCTTGGTCGGCGTTTTCAATACAGTCGCAGGCTATTTCATAATTTTTTCGAGCATGTACTTTCTTCGCCTAACAGCGGAGTGGGCGAACGTGATCGGCTACGTTGTGACTGTTGGCGGCTCGTATCTTCTGCACCGAAGGTATACCTTTCGGAGTCAAAACCCAAAGCGCCGAGAATTCGTAGTTTTTATTCTTATTTTCCTTTTTGCATACGCCATTAATCTAGTTTCACTTTCAGTGCTAGTACACGAAACAGACACCAATCCGTACGTGGCGCAGGTGCTGGCGGGCGCGGTCTATGTCAGCGTGTCCTATAGTCTCAACAAGCTCATGGTTTTTCGGCCTCGAGGCAACGGCTGACTCTTGATTGTCTACAACGGTCACGCGCATTTTTTCCGCTCCGGAGCACGCCCGTCGGTCGCCGGTGCGGCATTGCCGCTCCGCGCCGCAGTCTCTTCTGCGGCGCGTCGCGGCGCATTTCCCCAAAGCACTATGATTACAAGACGAGACACGTTCGACGCGCATAACGATTCCCCGTTCGCCAGCAAACGGCCTCCTCTACTGCTTCAGCGAGCCCTACACCTCCGCGTCGATCGCCAGCTGCGGAATGTCCCGCGCACCGCAGCGGATCACCTCCGCAGCCAGCCCAAACGGGGCGAGGACCGGTTCCTCCCGCCGACTTGCACCGATCCCCCGCTTGGCCGTATCGTCACCCATCCTGGACCTCCTCGTTGCGGTTGCGTGTCTCCACAAGCACATTTTAGGCAACGTTGCGCCACCGCCCAAACCTGATAGCGCCCTTAAGTCATCGACCAGATTTGTTGATACTCACTCGATCGGATACAAGCCATGATGCTGACTCAACAGGATCTTCGGATCATCGAATTAAGGGTATTTGCAACGCCGTCCGAAGGAGGCGTTGGCACAGATGTCGTCAACGTTTCTGGATCACACCCGGCACAGGTTGCAGCAAGACCTCAGCAACAGCTCACGACCAGTGTCACTGACGCGGATCGCCAATGCGGGCAGGCGTCTTAGTGTCGCTTGATTCCGGCGATCGTAAAGTGGCGATCGGGGCTGCCCCAACCGCTCCTGCCGTAAACGGTGGCGGCAACGATTACATTTCTGAACGTGATTCTGAAGCGTCAGTGAAGCACTACGGTATCTATCTGGCTTATCCGCCTGCTGTCGACATCCGCGCACAGGGTTTAGGACGTTATTTGGCCGCGTTCCTAAAGGCAGCGCACCGGTGCGACAACGTTCGCTTCGTTGTGCTTTGCCCGAGCTGGTCACGCGAGGCTATACTCAAACTATTTGAAGACGAGCGCGTCGATATCGAAGAGACTTATATCGTCTCTCCGGATGCACAGTACGTCGCACTGCGCTTATATGACAAATTGAAATCGCTACGCGATCGTACGTATCGAATGACATTCTTGGGCAGACTGCTTGCCAGTGCGAAGTCGATGGGCGCAGAGCATATCCGATGGATCGAGACGACGCTGGTACAGACGAAGCGAATCTGGGTATTTTCCGGCGTAGCGATCTATTGGGTTTTACTAGCGGCGCTTGCGGCTGCACCGCTACTAGTCTATGTGCTCATAAAGGAGTTTACTCTCTTTTTAAAGGTGCCGTCTCGACAAATACAGCAGCGCCCTCCGATCTCGGCGCTCGCCGATAGATTGCGAGGGGTATGGCAGCGCCCGGAGGGCGACTCGTTCGTGTACCGTCTGTACCGCCGGATGGAGCAAAGCGAGGTAGATGAGCTAGTCCGTATTGCGAACAGTCTATCGCATGTTTCGGCCTGGTACTGCCCGACAGCGTTCTGGCCTTCGTTTAACCGCATCGATGCACCGCGACTTCTGTGTGTGCCAGACGTTGTGATCTCGGACTTTCCTGTGGCTTTCGCGGAGATCGGGGGCGAGCGCACCATGGAGACCTTCGAAGACATCTGCGAAACGATTGACGGAGCCGATCGCATCGTGACCTACAGCGATCACGTGAAGTGGAGCACCCTTGTTACGCAGTTCCATGTGTCGGATAAGACCGTTCGAACGATTAAGCATGCACCGAATGGGTTGGCTCACTGTATAGACGTCAAGGGTTTTCCGGACAGTCGAGCTGCGTCCAAGAATTATTGCGAAAGCCTTTTCGGCGCCGCGCTCAGGCGATCCGTTTTTGCTGAGCCGGCAGGATTCGAGAATACGGGGGCACGCTTCCTGTTCTATGCGAGCCAGTTTCGCCCAAACAAGAATGTACTGACCTTATTGCGGTCGTATGAGCATTTACTGCGTCAGCGATTTGTGCAGCACAAGCTAGTATTGACGGGTGACCCATGGTCACTGCCGGAAATCGCTCAGTTCATCCTAGAACGCCGGCTTCAGCACGACGTGCTGTGCCTTAAAGGGCTGAATGTTTCTGAGTTAGCCGCGTGTTATCGGCTCGCCGACCTCTCGATCTGTCCCAGTCTTAGCGAGGGCGGATGTCCATTCACCTTCACCGAAGCTTTGTCAGTGGGAACACCCGTGTTAATGTCCCGAATCCCCGTTGCGTTGGAGGTGTTGGACGATGCTCCGTTGCGGGAGACAATGTTTTTTGATCCCTATGACTGGCGGGACATGGTTCGTGTCATCGAGTGGGGACTTCTCAATCGGGAGGAATTGCTCAGACTGCAACGTCCGGTGTTCAAGCGCCTGTCGCAGCGAACGTGGAACGATGTCGTCGCCGAGCACATCGACGAGCTTGACGCACTCTGCTCGTGATCAGGCACGACCTTAAGTGATTTCATGGCAGTGAAGAAGGGGTTGATCGTACTCGGTTTCGGCGGCCATGCCCGTTCAGTTGCCGACGTCGCGCTTTCATCGGGCTATGATCGGTTCGTGTTCGTTGATAAGAATGCGCGTGTCGGCGAGACATTTCTCGATTTCGTAGTTCAAAAGGCCTGGCCGGAGACCATCGGTGCTGGATGGAGCTGTCTGCCGGCGTCAGGCGTTGGCATTGAGCGCGAGGCGCAGATGGAGGCGGTGGCGCGCCGAGGTTGGGCCGTCGCGACCCTGATCGCGCAAACTGCCACGATCGGCGTCGGTGCAGAGATCGGAGCCGGCACCTTTGTCGCCCATCATGCTCATGTGGGACCGATGGCACGCGTAGGGAGAGCATGCATTATAAATACCGGATGCTCAGTCGAGCACGAAAGTGTTGTAGGCGAATTCACGCATATTTCAGTGAATACGACAATTGCGGGTCGGAGTAAGGTCGGAAAGCACTGCTTCATAGGTGCCGGGGCAACAATTATCGACGGTATCGAGGTAACCGACGAGGTGGTTGTTGGCGCTGGGTCCGTGGTGGTAAAACCCATCTCTTCGCCAGGTACTTTTGTCGGCTGCCCTGCCCGGATGATTGGTTAAAAGGCCTCAATCGGGTGTTTCGTTCGGTAAAAGCGGAGGGCGTTTCGCAAGGTACGCTTAACATGCACTCGGGTCCTTGGAAAGGCGAACCGCTTGGCGGATAGTTAGGTCTGAATGAGTTTCGCGTATACGCGGCGTGGCGCCGGACGATCCTCCGGGAACAGCGCCACGCGAATAGGCGAAGCCGGGCTGACTTTATTCATTAAGCCTTTGCCGGAGACTTTCACACTAACTGATGCAGGATAGACGGTAGCGCTCAGCGAGTTCTGGCCGGAGCATAGCAAGCGATGTGACAGCCGCAAGCTCGCCACCGAAGGCGAGAGTCTAGACAAGTCAGATGTTATGAAAGTTGACAGAGATCGCCTCAGCTCGGCTGCGGGGATGGCGCGTTAACGGCAGCCTGACCCGCCGGCGCCGACCAAAGCAGCAAATGCAGCTCTTCGAGCCCGTCGCGATGCGAGAGGAGGACCCGCTTTTCAGCGGCACTCAGACTGTCCGGTCCCTCGTCCTGGAGTTGAAAGATCAGACCCTCGAGATAATGCCTGCGTCGCCGGTTGGGGATCTCTTCCGGCAGGAGTGAGGCATGGAGCGCATAGGCGCAGGGATCGATGACGGCGCGATACCAGAGATCGCCGGCGATCTCCTCCGAGCCGCGTTCATCCGAACCCGTGTCTGCCGAGCAGAGGGCGCTTCCGGTGTTCCTCATCTGCTCGGTCAGCAGCTCGAGCACACGCGGCGGCTTGTGCTCCTCGGGTGTCAGGAAGAGTCCGAGCGTCCTCGCCCGCTCTCCGGGCCAGACCCGACTGGTCGCCATCGAGACCGGGATCGCAAGCAGGAGTCCGGCCAAGACAGGCGTGAACCACCAGAAAAACGCCGGGACGTAGAAGTAGGTCAACAGCCCTGCCCCGACCGCCAACAGGGTTTGGCCGCCATGGGCGCCGAGCGCCTCCCTCAGCCCGGTCCCGTGATCGCCGCGTTGCTGGGGCGGCCAGCCGACGACCTTGCGAAGCAGGATCGAGGCCACGAACTTGCTTTGAAAGAGCATGAGCACCGGGGCATAGAGGACCGACAGTAGACTCTCCAGCAGGACGCTGAGCGCGGCGCGCGCCAGGCCGCCGTAGGCTGCGCCCAGGCGCGGACGCACGGCGAGAAGAACCAGGGCGAACAGCTTCGGCAGAAAGAGCATGGCCAGCGTCACCCAGAGGACCGTGGCCATCTCGACTACGTAAGACACGGGCCAGATCGGCAGGAGATAGTCGCCGAAGAAATACACCGGCACATCCAGGCTGTTCAGGTACGCCTGCACGCCCGTGAGCAGCAGAAACAGAAGCCACAACGGCGAGGCCATGTAGGACATGACGCCCATCGCCAGATGGACCCGATTCAAGGGCCTGAAACCGCCTGCGAAGACGAGACGCGCGTGCTGGAGGTTGCCCTGACACCAGCGGCGGTCGCGTTTGGCATAGTCGATCAGGGTCGGGGGGATCTCTTCGTAGCTCCCGCCCAGATCGTCGGCGAGCCAAACCTTCCAGCCGGCGCGCCGCAGGAGCGCGGCCTCCACGAAATCATGGCTCAGGATCTCGCCGCCGAACGGCTCGCGCCCCGGCAGCTCGGGCAAACCGCAATGGGCCGCGAACGCCTCGACCCGGATGATGGCGTTGTGACCCCAGTAGTTGCTCGTATCGCCCTGCCAATAGCTCAGCCCGGCGACGAAGATTCGCCCGTAGAGGCTGCTGGCGAACTGCAGGACACGCGCGAAGAGCGAGACCCGGTTGACCGGGACCGGAGGGACCTGGATCAGCGCGACGTCCGGATTGCGCTCCATGCGCGCAACCATCTCAACGAGGGTCTCGCCCGACATGAGACTGTCCGCGTCGAGCACGATCATGTAGCGATAGCGCCCGCCCCATTGGCGGCAAAAATCGGCCAGGTTGCCGCTCTTGCGGCTCGTGTTCTCCACACGGTTGCGATAGAAGACGCGCTCGGGCAGGCCTGCCTCGACGGCCCATTTTCGCCATTGCAGCTCCTCCTCGACCCAAATGTCCGGGTCGCGCGTGTCGCTGAGGACGAAGATATCGAAACCCTCGGCCTGTCCGGTCTCCTGCAGCGATCGGTCGATCGCACGCAAGCCGGCGAAGACCCGCTCGGGATCCTCGTTGTAGACAGGCATGACAAGGGCCGTTTTGAAAGCCGCGCCGGGCGTCGCCCCGACAGAGCGCGCGCTCGGCGGCGGCGCCTCCACACGGACCAGCAATCGGATAAAGCCAATGGCAGCGGTCCAGAACGATGCACTGATCCAGAGGATCAAGATCGCGTAGAGCAGCAACAGCGCGAACTCCAGCGGGGTGATGCCGCCCTCTTGGAAGACGCCGCTGAGCAGGCTCATGGCACCGAAGGTGGTCAGCAACACGAGGGAAAAGAAGATGATCCGACGATAGGCGGGGTCGGCACGCACTTGCGAGGAGACGCCCGTCATACGGATCGTCCGCGATTCGCTTGCCGACGCTGAACAGAGCCGGGAATCGATCCGGAACGCGCCCAGCGCAGCCGGCGTGCAAGCCGTCGGAAGAGACGATAACAGCAGGGATCGATGCGCTGCGTCACCATGGAAAGAGGCGCTAGATCCGGGACGGGCGCAAGACTGCCGGCACGGATGCGCTCGCCGATCGGCCGATTGCCGGATTGATCACCGTGTTGGGGCGTGCGTCCCGACCAGACGCCGACCCAGCCGGGAACCGCGCCGCTTAGAACCACGGCGCGGGCCACGCCCCGCATCGGCCCCGGGACGTCCGAACCGAGCTCGGTGGCCAACCACTCATCGAGCAGATCGGATGCCTCCTCGATACCCGTTTCCACGGCGCTTGCGACGAGGTTTGTCTCGACCCGATGCTCGAATCGGTCGCGGATTCTCGCCATCAAGAGCTCCGAATCACGCCGGTCGCGAACCCCGAGCGCCCGCAGATAACGGGCGACACGTGGCGCAGCCTGCCCCCAGTCGGCGGGCGATGCGGCCACCGGCTCGCCGCCGTCGAATGGCGTATGCAATGCGTCGGCGATCTGCGCACTCACTGCGGGATCCATTCAAAGCTCCAGGTCTCCGACAGCACATCGCTCCCGTCATAGAGGAAGCCCCGCAGCTCCGCGGTTCGACCGCGCTCGGGTGTCAGCTCGAAGAAGAGGCGCCAGCCTCCGGTCTCCGGATTGTGCTGTGCAATCGGGGGCGACAGCTCGCCCGAGGAGGTGGTCACGGTCGCCATGACCGGGGTATCCGGGGGCAGCTCCGACAAGGTCTCGCCGACGAAATCCACGACGAACTTGCGTCGATCCGAATCCAGCTGGTCCGTGCCGGCAGCGCCGATGCGCGTCGCCAAGGTGCGGCCTCCGGTCAGGCGCGCCTCGGGATCGGCCGCATAACTCAGACGATAGGCAAACTCCATCTCGTCGCCGGCTTCGACGCGACGCTCCGGTGTCCAGAAGGCGACGATATTGTCGTAGCGCTCCGATGTGCTCGGGATCTCGACCAGCTCGACCACACCTTTGCCCCACTCGCCCATGGGCTCGACCTGCGCGCTCGGGCGGTTGTGGTAGTGGGCCTCGAGGTCCTGATAGTGGGCGAAGTCGCGGTCGCGCTGCAGCAGACCGAACATCCGCGGGTTCTCGACCTGGAAGGTACTGATGCGCAGACCGAGCGGATTGGTCAAGGGGCGCCAGATGCGCTCGCCCGTTCCGGTCTCGATAATGAGTCCGTCCGAGTCGTGCACCTCGGGGCGGAAGTCATCCATGAACCGCTCGGTGAGCTCGCCGTGCATGAACATGCTGGTCAAGGGCGCAATGCCGACCTTCTCGACCGGGTCCCGGAAATAGAGATGATTCTTAACATCCATGGTCGTCTCGAGCCCGGGCTTGATCACGAACCGAAAGGCGCCTGCGACGCTCGGGCTGTCCATGAGTGCATAGACCGTGATCTCGACGGCGTCCTCGGCCGGCTTTTCGATCCAGAACTCGCGAAACAGCGGAAACTCCTCGCGGGTCGACAGACCGGTGTCGATCGCGAGACCACGCGTGGTGATCCCGTAATTCAGATTCTGGGCCACCGCGCGGAAATAGCTCGCACCGAGGAAAACCGCGACCTCGTCGAAGAGATCGTCGCGATTGATCGGGTAGAGCAAACGCAGGCCCGCGAATCCCAAGTCGTGCGGGATCTGCTCGGGGACGGAATTCTTGCCGTAATCGAACAGCTCGGTCGAAAACTCGACCGGTGTGACCTCATCCCCGTCGATCAGATTGATGGTTACCCGGTCCTGGAACATGAATCCGCGATGAAAGAACTGGACCTGAAACGGCAGCCCGTCGCCGCGCCAAAGAGAGTGATCCGGTCGAAAACGGATATCGCGAAACCCGTCGTAGTCGAGCGATGCAAAGGCATCGGGAAGCTCGGGCGCATCCCTTTGATAGGGCTCCTGCGCCAACTCGGCGGCGCGGCGCACGACACTTGCAAAGGTGAAGGCACCGGGCACGCCGGCATCCTCCGGCGCGGCGGCGGGCTGGGAGAAGGTCTCTCCCGCCAGCGCCATCGTAAAAGCAACGAGCAGGCCGACGGAGATGCGTTTGATGTCGCGTGATCGATTCATAGTCGGAAGCGCCAGGTTGTCCAGTAAGAGATGCCGGTCGGAGAGCGTTTTAGTCTCGTGAATGGCGGAAGCGTCGGTGTCGGGTGCGGCGCCCGTGAGATCCGGACAACCGCCATCGCGAGGCTCGGTATTCGGCCGCGCCCTTGCATCGGAATCGTCGAGGAGGGATTCGGATCGATCGCCGCGGACTCGCCGTCGACGCACGGCCGCCGCGGCGCCGACCGATCGGCCGGCCCGCGGTAAGCACCGCGAAGGTGAGGATGACGCTGGCGTGCGACGCGATATCGATCCGGAGCAAGGGACTCGGGCTCCTTCTCCACCGCCGTCAATCAGGTCAATATACCTACACATCTTAAGTGAGCAGCAGGTCTACGTGAAGCCCCCGAGAGCGGTCGCAACACGGGTCAGGCCGCGAAATCATCGCCCTCGGTGACTCGCCGACCCAGCTCGATCTCGATCCGATAGAGCCGCGCAGGGACCGGCAGGACGATCCGCGCCGTTCCCGCCGAGAGCGCCGCGTCCTGCCCGTCCAAACGGGCGACGACGACCTCGGTGCCTCCATGCGGATTCCCGACCCGGATGTCGCAACGCGTCGCCCCGTCGGGGAGGCGGTAGAGGATCCGAAATCCGGGCCAATCGCTCGGGATGCAGGGCCGGATCAGCAGCGTGCGCCCCGCCTCGACACGCAGCCCGAGCACCGACTCGAGCGCCGCCCGATAGAGCCAGCCGGCGGAGCCGGTATACCAGCTCCAGCCGCCGCGCCCGACATGCGGGTCCACGCCGTAGATGTCGGCCGCCACCACGTAGGGCTCGAGCCCGTAGTTGGCCAACCGCTCGGGCGTGCTCGTGTGCCAGACCGGCGTGAGGCGTTCGAGCAACGGGGCCGCGCGCGCGTTGTGACCGAGCTCGGCAAACGCCATCACGGCCCAGCAAGCCGCGTGGGTGTACTGGCCGCCGTTCTCGCGCACGCCTGCCACGTAGCCCTTGATGTACCCCGGATCCTGCGGCGTGTCGACAAAGGGCGGCGCGAGCAGGCGGATGAGACCTCGGTCCTCGTCGATCAGCTCGGAGTGCACCGCGGCCATCGCCTGCTCGGCACGGCTGCGATCGACCGCGCCCGAGAGCACGGACCAGGCCTGCACGAGCGCATCGATCCGACATTCGCTGTCGGTGTGCGAGCCGAGCGGAAGGCCGTCGTCGTCGTAAGCGCGGCGATACCAGGCCCCGTCCCAGCCGGCGTCTTCGAGTGCCGGGATGAGTGCGTCGCGATAGGCCGCGTAGGCGGCGACGCGCGCGGCGTCTCCACGCCGTTCGCAGATGGGCAGCACATCGGCGAGGATGCGATACAGGAAGAAGCCCATCCAGACGCTCTCCCCGCGCCCGAGACGCCCGACGCGATTCATCCCGTCGTTCCAATCACCCGTCCCCATCAGCGGCAGACCGTGTGCGCCGCGCGCGAGCGAACGGTCGATCGCCCGACAGCAATGCGCGTAGAGGTCGGCCGACTCGCCGCTGTCTTCGGGCCGAAGGTAGACCTCGTCCTCGCCCGGCGCGAGCAGCGGCGCCTTCAGAAACGGGACGGACTCGTCCAGGATCGCCATGTCGCCGGTCGCGCGGATGTAGTCGGCCGTCACGAAGGGCAGCCAGAGCAGATCGTCCGAGAAACGGGTGCGCAGACCACGCTCCAGAGGGGCGGGATGCCACCAGTGCAGCACGTCGCCCTCGGTGAATTGATGAGCGGCGTGCAGCAGGATCTGGGCGCGGGTCAGATCCGGGCGCAGGCCGACCAGGGCCGAGGCGTCCTGCAGCTGGTCGCGATAGCCGAAGGCGCCGCCGGACTGATAAAAGGCCGAGCGCGCCCATTGGCGGCAGGCCAGGTTCTGGTAGGTCAGCCAGCCGTTGAGCATAAGATCGATCGCCGGGCTCGGGGTCTCGACCCGGAGTGCGTCGGTCAGGTCGGTCCAGAACCCCGTCACCTCGGCGAGGGCCTCGGCGACCGCATTCGCACGGCGATAGCGTGCGAGCAGGGCATCCAGCTCCGCCTCGTCGAGACACTCCCCGAGCAGGAAGACGCATTCCGCCGTCTCGCCGGGGGCAAGCCGGATCCTCGACTGCTGCGCGAAGCAGGCGTCCAGGCCAGGGCCGTCGGCATCGCGGAGATCGGCGCCGGAGACGACCACGGCCGGGGAGACGAGGTCGCGATGACGGCCGATAAATTCAGCGCGATCGCAGCCGAAGCCGACCGGCTCGACCCGACCGCGCGTGACCAGGGTCGCGGCGAAGACGATCGCACCGGCGAAGTCGCCCGCAGCCGGATTCACTGCGCGCAGGATGTCGCGCTTCGGATCGAATGCGGTCTCGATCGCGCCGGGGGTGCTCGGCTGACTGCCCAAGACCAGATGCTGATACGCGAAGGTCGAGAGCGTGCGCGGGTGCGTCCCGCGATGGGTCAGGCGCATGCGCAGGATACGGACCGGGTCACGACGCGGCACGAAGAGCGTGACCTCTTGCTCCAGGTCCTTGTAATCGGAGCGAAACGCGGAATAGCCGAAACCGTGGCGAACCTCGTAGGCCACCGGCGCCGGGCGCGGACCCGGCAGGGGCGACCAGACTTCACAGTCCCGCGCAACCGCTTCCGAATCACCCTCGGTCTCGTCGCGCAGATAGAGTGCCTCGCCGTGCGGATCGCCGACGGGGTCATTGAACCAAGGGGTCAGTCGATTGGCCTGGCTGTTGCGGCACCAGGTGTAGCCCGCGCCCGTCTCGCTGACCAGGAACCCGGCACGCTCGTTCGCGACCACGTTGATCCAAGGCTGAGGCGGACGGAGCAGCGCGCTCCGGTGCCAAGGCAGGCGGATCACATAGACACGACCATCCGACGAGAATCCACCGTGTCCGTTGAAGCATCGCAGGGCTGCCCCGTCCCGGTCGATCGCATCCGTGTCGGCGCATGGCGGCGCCGTCGTCGTCGCGGACTCCGGAGGCTGCGACAACCGCCCCGCCGGGGACCGGGCGTCGCGTCCGTTTCGAAAGGGTTGGATCAGATCCAAGGCCGCCTCGCGCCCCTCCGCCACCCCGGTCAGGAAGAGGATCTCGTCTTCCCCCTCGGGTGCGAGCTCGACGACGACGCGCAAGGCGAGGATCGGATCCAGGACACTGCCGAGCGCACCGGACAGGGACTCCGTGCCGATCAAGGCCGCCGGGGCATGCGGGCTGCCGCCGCGTCCGAGGAAGCGTCGACGATCGGTCTCCCATTCGATCGGCTGCGCGCCCGCAACGGCGTGGACCAGCCAGGGCCATCGCTCCTCGGCGGCACGCGGCCGGCGTCGGGCCAAGAGTGCGCCGGAGTCGGTGTCGCGATCGGTTTGGACGAACAGCTTGCTGAAGGCCGGATGGGCGGCGTCCGCGTTCGGGTCGTTCAGCACGACCTCCAGATAGCTGGTCACCTCGATGCGCCGCGCACGCGCGGATCGATTGCGCAGGCTCAGACGGCGACACTCCAGATCGGACGCGGCCTCGACGCCGAGGCTCAGACGGGTCAGCAGCTCCTCGGTCTCGCGTTCGAGCTCGACGCGTGCCTCGGAACCCTCGCCGATCGCGCGACAGCGGTAGAGCGTCGCCGGGACGCGGGTCGGCTGATAGCCCGCAGACCAAAAACGCCCGGTCTCCAGATCGCGCAGATAGAGGACCGAGCCCAGATCGTCGATCACGGGATCCGTCCGTCCGCGGGTCAGGCCGATCCAGTCCAATGAGGACGCACCGCTGCCGACCTCCGAAAACGACACCGCATAGCGCCCGTTCGTGAGCCGATACTCGACGGGGGGCGCGACCTGCGGTCGGTTGTAGCGATCAGTGTCCATCGTGAGGGTCCGTGATAGGCGTGACAAAAAAACCCGGCAGCCGGAGACTCGGCTCAGGTCACGACGACGCGCGCCGGCAAGGCCCGGATCACCAGCTCGGTCGCCGTGACCTCGTCCGCCGGCTCGCCGTTCACGCAGATCGACCGCGACGCGAGATCGAGCGGCGGGGCGAAGCGGATCCCGCCCGGCGGGATCCGGTCGAGTCCGGAGAGACTCAGCTCGAAGGCATCCCCCGCCCCGCGCCCGAGATGAAGATCCAGGTGGCCGTCCCGGGTCGGCAGACCGGTCACGCTCACCGGGCCCTCATCCAGCCACTCACGCGGAATCCCCGCACAGACCACGAGCGAGCAGTCCGCCTCGCGCTCGTAGGCGAACAGATCGCGGAAGACCAGGACATACTCGGCACTGATCCAGGCATGGGGCAGATCGCCCTGATGGCCGGGCGCGCGCGGATCCCGCCAGATGATCTCGGGCCACTGATGCCAGGCCGGCGGGCGCAGATCGGCAAGGAGGACACGCAGAACCTCATGGGCCTCGCGACGGCGCCCGAGCCGGACGAGGGCTCCGACCACGCGGACCTCGTAGGGGCTGTAGTTGGTCCAGTCCACGCCTTGATCGTGCATGGCGCGAAAGCGATCCAGCAGCGCCTCGAAGGTGCGCTGCAAGGCCGCCTCGGGCAGATGATGGCCCTCGTCGATCAGGGTCAGGGCCACCGCGATGGCGGTCGGATCGGGGTCGGCCCATTCCACCGAGCCGGGGATGAAGTCGATCCCGCGCTCGGACATGGTCAGCGCGATCGAGGCGTAGAGCGTGCTGCGAAAATCCTCGCAGAGCGCGGTCAGACGCGCATGCTCGGCATCCTCGCCGAGGATCTCGGCGAGCCAGGCGGCATCCTTGAGCCCGCGCACCGCCCAGAGATCGTCCCAGTAGGCGTGCACCGGCTGGGCGAGATAGCCCTCGTGGCTCACCGACTCGGGCAGAAGACCGAAACAGGCCCGACGCTCGGGCGTGCGCTCCGCATCGGTCAACCGACTGGCGCGCAGCTGCTCCAGATAGGCCACCGCGCGACACACGGCAGGCCAGAGATCCGCCGCGAGCTGCCGATCGCCGGTGAAACGCACCGGCTCGGCGACGGCGAAGATGAATTCGCCGAGACTGTCGTGCTCGGGCAGCCAATCCGGGCCGGTGTGATCGACGCAGCAGGGCACCTCGCCGGCCTCGGTCTGAAACCCTGCGTACCAGCGAATAAAGTCGGCCGACTCGGTCCGGCAGCCCATGCGCAGCACCGCGGCGGACATGACCGCGCCGTCGCGGATCCAGGAGCGGGTGTAGCGACGCGGCCCGGGCTGGAAGGCGGGACCGTCGCGGTTGACCAGGATGTGGGCCAGCGCCGTCTTGGCGGTCGACGCGAGGATGCGGGCCGAGGGCGGCAGCGTGAAGGCAACGGCGCCGAGCCGCTGCGACCAGTCGCGCACCGCCTCGGCGAATCCTGCGTCCGCATCGAGCCAGCGCCCGAGACGCAGCGCCTCCACGTCCGACCCCGCACAGTCTCGGGCGAACGGGATCGCGATCACGACCTCCTCGACCCCGCCGGGCGGGAGCACCCGATCGAACCGCAGCGCACCCGAGGCGAAGCCGAGCGGGTCGTCCGCCGTTTGGTCCGGCGGGAGCCGGCCGAGGGCGAGCCGATCGATGATCGCACCCTGATCGAAGGTCGCCGTGCCGAAGCCGCTCGGCGCGCTCAGCGGGATCAGAACCTCCGCGTCGTTCACCCGCACCCGACCGTCGCGATAATCAAGCCGATGGATCGGACTCACGCCGCCGATGTCGGCATAGCCCTGCCACGGCGGCGAGATCTGGAAGGGGCGCACCGCGACGAAGAGTGTGGCCGCAACCGGGGTGTCTCGTCGATTCTCCAGACGATACCGTGCATAGAGCACCCGCTGCCCAAGAGCACCGGCCGCATAGGCGATGGTTGCGAGGACCAGACCGGCCCCCGCCCCGCTCACCGAGGGGATCGGCAGCTCGCCCTGCTCCAGAGACGGTATCGGCGCCAGCTCGGCCCAGCCGAGCAAATCGTCGTCGATGAACAGGAAGGGCTCGAGCGTCCAGCCGGCGCCCCGGCCCGCGGCGGGACCGACCTCGATCGAGCCGTCCTCGTTGAGCAGGGCCGGAATCCCCCCGTCGGGGACATCCACCGCCGTCCAGTAGGTCTGCTCGCGATAGAGCCAACGCGGATAGCGCCCGCGCGGCGCGCGCGCGGCGACATGATGGAAGAGCTCGTCGGCGGAGCGCGAAAAGGCATCGGGCTGAAGCTCGATCGATCCGAGCGCCGGATAGGTGCCGTCGGGCCCCGGATCGAGCGCAAGGCGCAGATAGCGCGAGGACGCGTTCGGCAGGCCGACGAAGCTACAGGCGCCACCGGCACGCGTGGCGGTGTAGATCAGGCGCCACTGCTCCCGGTCGTTCGATGCCTGCACGCGGAAGGCGCGCGCGCAAGCCGGGGCGTACGCGGGGTCGCTCCAGTGCAGGATCAATCCGCCGTACTCGCATTCGCGGCCGAAATCCAACGTGAGCCATGCCTCCCCGCAACCGCTGCCGGCACGCCAGTCGCTCTCGGATCCGGTGTCGAGGACGGCCAGCGGCGGATGTCCAGGCAGGGCAGCCGATGCCTCGATCTCGGGAGGCCAGGGCGGCGTGCGGTCCTCCATGCGAAGGTCGGCGACGCACAGATGGCCTCGCCCGCCGGAGCCTGCGACGATCGCGATCTCGATCGCACCGATCTCGCGCGCGACACCGCCGCCGGCCGGCCCCCAGGCGAAGTCGATCAGGCGGCTCGGGATCTCGAGAACATGCCAGTCGCCGTCGAGTACGGGCATCTCCTGCTGGTAGCGCCAGACGTTGGTCCCGCCCGGATCGACGAGCTTCAGCTCGAACCGATTGGGCGGCATCGCGCCGCACAGGGCGAGCCGAAGACAGTAGGCCGGCGGCAGCGTCAGCGTCACGGGACGGCGGGCGACGACGAAGCCGCCACCGCCGTGGAAGTCGAAGTCGAGCCGCAGCGCCGATGCGTCGGGACCGGTATCGCACTGCAGCCGGAGCTGCGCCCGTCCCGAGGCGTAGGCCTGCCAGCGCGAGGGGTCGACAAAGTCTTCCGGTATCTCGGTCCTCATGGGCTGCGGATCCCGCGGGGTGGGGGTTGAAGGGCGTCGGTTCGGGGGTCGGCGGGATCGCGTCGAGAATCCCGCGCAACCGATCACGCAACCGATCGGGGCGTAAGGCTATACTCGCGCCCGGCCGGCGTCATCCGCGACGTTCGGCCAGTGTAGCCGGAAGGGTCGTCGTGCGCTCCGCCGGCACTCGCTTCTACGCTCTCGAAGGCCCGGCTCCACATGATCGCACTGCGCACAACCATCAGCCGCACGACCTGGAAACGCTTTCTCGAGATGCTCGCCATGCTGGCGCGCTCGGAGGTCGGCGGCAAAGCAAAGCTGCTGTTTGCTTTGCTGATCCTGCTCCTGTTCGGCATCAACGGCCTGAACGTGCTCAACAGCTACGTCGGCCGGGATTTCATGACGTCGATCGAAAACAAGAACATGGGCGGCTTCATGCACTTCGCCCTCCTCTATGTCGGCGTCTTCGCGCTCTCGACCCTGGTCGCGGTCTATTTTCGCTACTGCGAGGAGCGCCTGGGTCTGGTCTGGCGCAACTGGCTCACCGCCAGGGCGGTGGAGCGTTATCTCGACAATCGAACCTATTTTCGCCTGCAGGACACGGGGGATCTCGCCAATCCGGATCAGCGTATCAGCGAGGACATCCGCTCCCTGACCGCGACCACCTTGTCGTTCGTGTTGATGCTGCTCAACGCGAGCTTCACGGTGATCGCCTTCTCGGGCGTGATGTGGAGCATCAGCCCGCTCCTGTTCATCGTCGCGGTCTCGTATGCGGCATTGGGCTCGTTCATGACGGTTCTCCTCGGCAAGCCGTTGATCCGTTTAAACTATGACCAGCTGGACAAGGAGGCGAATTTTCGCTCGCGGCTGATCCATGTCCGCGAGAACGCCGACTCCATCGCACTCCTGCGACGCGAGGCTCGGCTGAAATACCAGCTACTCGAGCGCCTCGCCGATCTGACCGCGAATTTCCAGCGCATCATCCTGGTGAACCGCAACCTCGGATTCTTCACCACCGGCTACAACTACATGATCCAAATCATCCCGGCCTTGGTCGTCGCCCCCTTGTTCATCAAGGGAGAGGCCCAGTTCGGGGTCATTGCCCAGTCCGCGATCGCCTTCGCCCACCTGCTCGGCGCCTTTTCGCTGATCGTCACCCAGTTCCAGTCGATCTCGGCCTACACGGCCGTGATCGCACGCCTGGCGGGGCTGCGCGAGGCGATGGGCGACGGCGAAACTCCACGGTCCTCGAACATCGAGATCCGCGACGACGGCGACCGCGTGGCATTCGACGCACTCACCCTGCGCTCGCCGCGCAGCGGGCGTGATCTGGTCAAGGCATTGTCCGTGACGGTCCCGCGCGGTAAACGGCTCTTGATCATCGCGCCGAACGAGTCGGCCAAGACCGCCCTGTTCCGCGCGACCGCCGGACTTTGGGACGCGGGCGAAGGGCGAATCCTGCGCCCGAACAACCGAGCCCTCATGTTCCTTCCGGAGCGGCCTTATTTGCCGCCCGGGACGTTGCGGCAGTTGGTCACGCCGAGCGACTCCAACGGCTCCTTCACCGACGAGCGGATCCTCGCAAACCTGCGGGCACTCAAGCTCGAGCCCGCGCTCGTTCGGGCGGGAGGGCTCGATATGGAGCGCAATTGGAACGAGCTGCTCTCGCTCGGCGAGCAACAGCTGCTCGCATTCGCGCGGGTGATCCTCGCCGAGCCCGCCTTCGTCATGCTCGACCACCCGACCCGGGCGCTGAGCGAATGCCAGATCGACGAGCTGCTCGGGATGCTGCGCGAGCGCGGGATGACCTACATCACGCTCGGCGACGAGGACGATGACCCCGCCGCCTACGACGAGGTGCTGCTGGTCGCACAAGACGGCTCCTGGAGCGCCCAAACATGAGCGAGAAGACATGAGCGAACGGACACCCGCGATGCCGACCGACTCGCCGCCGAACGGCTTTCTCTGGGGCGCGGCGACCTCGGCCTACCAGATCGAGGGCTCGCCGCTCGCGGACGGTGCCGGACCGAGCATCTGGCATCGCTTCGCCCATACGCCCGGTCGCGTCCTGAACGACGACACCGGCGATATCGCCTGCGATCACTACAGCCGCTGGCGCGAGGATGTCGCCTTGATGGCGTCGCTCGGGCTCAACGCCTATCGCTTCAGCGTGGCCTGGGCGCGGATCCTCCCCGAGGGCACCGGGCGAGTGAATCAGGCGGGCCTGGATTTCTACCGACACCTGGTCGATGCGTTGCTCGAGCAGGGGATCGAACCCATGCTCACGCTCTACCACTGGGATCTCCCCGAGGCGCTCGACGCGCGCGGTGGCTGGGCGAGCGACGCAAGTCCGGGGTGGTTCGCGGACTATGCGCAGATCCTGTACCGCGCCCTCGGTGATCGGGTGCGCCTCTGGATCACCCTGAACGAGCCCTGGGTCATCACGGCAGGCGGCTATCTTTACGGGGACCTGGCGCCCGGGCACTGCAACCCGCGCGAGAGCGCGATCGTCGCGCACAACCTGCTGCGCGCCCATGCGGCGGCTTCGGCGAGTGGTCGCGCCGAGGGCATCGAACGCATCGGGCTTGCCGTCAACCTCGAGCCGCAAGACCCGGCGAGTGACTCGCCCGAAGACCAAGACGCCGCCGCGCGACGCGACGCCTTCATCAATCGCTGGTTTCTCGACCCGGTCTTCTTCGGCCGCTACCCCGCGCAGATGCAGACCATCTTCGGAACGGATTGGCCCGATTTCAGCGCAAGCGAGCTGGACGCCCTGCGTGCCCCGCCGGATTTCGTCGGCGTGAACTATTACTCACGCTCGGTCGTGCGCGCCGATCCGACCGCGCAGCCGGTCGGAGCCCGCCGCGTGCGCCAAGACACGCGCCCGCACACCGCAATGGATTGGGAGGTCCATCCGCAGGGGCTGACCGACATCCTCGTCTGGATCCAGGGACGCTACGGCAACCCGCCCGTCTACATCACCGAGAACGGCGCGGCCTTCGAGGACCCGCAGCCGGTCGCGGGGCGTCTCCGCGACCGGGAGCGCCTCGCCTATCTGCGCAGCCATCTGCGCGCGGCCTCCCGCGCGCTGCGCCGAGGGGTCGATCTGCGCGGCTATTTCGCCTGGTCGCTGCTGGACAATTTCGAGTGGAGCTACGGCTACGCGAAGCGCTTCGGCCTGGTCCGCGTCGACCCCGTCGATCGGCAACGCCTGATCAAGGACAGCGGTCGCTTTTATCGCGACGCGATTCGCCGTTACGGCGGCGGCCGGCAGCACGGCGACCCGACCGCAGCAAAATGAGCGGCGCAGAGCGGAGCAGAGTGAATCGGGGCGGACCGGGTCGCGCGGGAGCTTCGATCGAGTCCCTCGGATCGGTTCCCGCGATCGCCCGTCCAGGGACGCCGCGGCGCGACGCCCGGGGTACACTAGTCATCGGTCGCTGAGTCGTACCCGGAACGAACACCGCTGCAGGAAGAAAACAGGCATGGCGAAAAAGCCGACTGGATCCAAGCCAACCGGATCGAAAAGAGACGCCGCACGCAGCGGCGCATCCAAGCACACCGCCTCCAACTCCGCGGCAGCAGGCCGTGCGCCCCTGCCGGCAGACGCGACAAGGGGCGCCCCGGTCCGCTCGGATTCGCCGGTGCCGAAGCAAGGTGTATCGCCTCCGGCGGAGACACCCGTGAGCACTGCGGCCGAAACCGAGACATCCGCTCCCGCGGGGTACCCGGCACCACCCCCGACGCGACCCCGTCCGACGCGCGACCCGGAGCCGTCGCCCAAGCCTGCGCCGATACCTCCGAGGGAGCCAGAGCCAGTCTCGGAGCCGGTACCCGAGAAGCCGTCGGCACCGCCACCCGAGCCGCCTTCCGAACCGGTGGCCGAACCGGTGGCCGAACCCGAGCGTCAGCCGGAATCCGAGCAGCCCTCCGAGCCCGAACCCATCCACGAGCCGGAACCCCCGCCGCCCGCACCCGCGCGGCCGAACCTCTTTATTGTCCATATCACGCCCGAGCTGGCGTCGGTCGCCAAGGTCGGCGGGCTGGCCGACGTCGTCTTCGGCCTGAGCCGCGAGCTGGCGATCCGCGGCAATCATGTCGAGATCATCCTGCCGATGTACGCAACCCTGCGGCACGACCAGATCTTCGAGATGCACGAGGTCTACAAGGATCTCTGGGTCCCCTGGTACGACGGCGCCATCCACTGCACGGTCTTCTTCGGCTTCGTGCACGGGCGCAAGTGCTTCTTCATCGAGCCGCACTCGCAGGACAACTTCTTCAACCGCGGCAGCATCTACGGCTTCAAGGACGACGTGCTGCGCTACGCCTTCTTCTCGCGTGCCGCGATGGAGTTCCTCTGGAAGGCGGGCAAGCACCCTGACGTCATCCATGTGCACGACTGGCAGACCGCGCTGGTCCCGGTGTTCCTCTACGAGTTCTATCAGCCGCTCGGGATGACCCATCCGCGGGTCTGCTTGACCATTCACAACTTTGCGCATCAAGGGGTGACGGGCGTCGAGATCCTGCACGCAACGGGCCTGCATCGACCCGAACGCTTCTTCAATCAGGATCGCATGGCCGACAACACACATCCCAAGGCACTGAATCTACTCAAGGCCGGGATCGTCTATTCCAACTTCATCACCACGGTCTCGCCGCGCTACGCCTTCGAGACCAAGGACCAGGGCCAGGGATTCGGTCTGGAGCCGACCCTGCATACCCATCAGATGAAATACGGCGGGGTGGTCAACGGGATCGACTACGACATCTGGAACCCCGAGGTCGACCACCAGATCCCGGTGCGCTACAGCGTCGAGAGCATCGACGGCAAGTACGACAACAAGCGCGCCTTGCGTCATCGCCTGATGCTCGCCGACAACGAGAAGCCGATCGTCGCCTTCATCGGCCGACTCGACCCGCAAAAGGGCCTGGATCTGGTGCGCCACGCCATCTTCTACACGCTGGAGCGCGGCGCCCAGTTCGTGCTGCTCGGATCCAGTCCGGATGACCGAATCAACGGCGATTTCTGGGGCCTCAAACGGATGCTCAACGACAGCCCCGACTGTCATCTGGAGATCGGCTTCGACGAAGATCTTTCTCACCTCATCTATGCCGGCGCGGACATGATGCTGGTCCCGAGTCGCTTCGAGCCCTGCGGGCTGACCCAGTTGATCGCACTGCGTTACGGCACCGTGCCTGTCGTCCGGGAGGTCGGCGGACTCGCCGACACGGTGTTCGACAAGGATTATTCGCACCGCCCGCTGCACGAGCGCAACGGCTATGTCTTCCGCGATTTCGACAACGCCGGCCTCGAATCAGCCCTGGGACGCGCCATCGCCTGCTATCGCAACCATCCAGAGCACTTCAGGGAATTGATGAAGAACGGGATGCGCACCGACTACTCCTGGAGCACGCCCGGCCAGGACTACCTCAACATCTACGACTATATCCGCGAAGGCTGAACGGCCGCGCGACGGACTCGCCCCAGCCCCCAATCCGCCGCGCCCGGGCGCGGCAAGGAGCGCATCGGCTCGATGAAGATCTACAATCTGTTTCCCCGGCTCGCCGGACATTTCAAGGACTGGACGCCCCACCTCGAGCGGGCCTCGCGTATGGGTTTCGACTGGATCTTCGTCAACCCGATCCAGATCCTCGGTCAGTCCCGCTCCCTCTACTCGATCGCGGATCATTTCGCCATCAACACCACCTTCGTCTCGCCTGATACGGATCGGACAGCGGAGGAGCAGGTTCGCGCCATGGTCGCGGAAGCCGATCGACTCGGTCTCGGCATGATGATCGATCTCGTGATCAACCATTGCGCCAAGGACTCGCGCTTGGTGCACGAGCACCCCGATTGGTTCGTGCGCGAGGGCAACGAGGTCGCCAGCGCCTTCTGTGTCGAGTCCGACGGGAATCGGGTCGTTTGGCACGACCTGGCACAGTTCGATCACCGCGGCTCGCCCGATCGCGCGGGGCTTCTGGCCTACTGCATCGAGATGGTCGAGTACCTGGTCGCGCTCGGCTTTCGCGGCTTTCGCTGCGACGCGGCCTACCAGATCCCGAGACCGGTCTGGGAGCAGCTGATTGCGCACATCCGCAAGGGGCATCCGGATGTCGTCTTCGTCGCCGAGACACTGGGCTGCTCGCCGGAACAAACCCGAGAGACCGCGGCCGCCGGCTTCGACGCCATCTTCAACAGCTCCAAATGGTGGGACTTCGAGGGCGGATGGCTGCTGGAGCAATACGAGCAGACGCGCCGCTTGGTCCCCTCGATCAGCTTTCCGGAAAGCCACGATACGGAGCGGCTCTTTCAGGAGTGCGGAGGCAACCCCGACGCCATGAAGCAGCGCTACCTGTTCGCCGCGCTCTTCTCCGCGGGCGTCATGATCCCGATCGGTTTCGAGCATGGCTTCAGACGGCGGCTCGACGTCGTGAACACTTGCCCCGACGACTGGGAGGGCACGAACGCCGATCTCACCGACTTCATCGCCGAGGTCAACGGAATCAAGGACCGTTCCCCGGTGTTCCGTCAGGAAGGACCGATCGAGCGCCTCCATCATCCGAATCCGGCCATCCTCCTGCTCCGCAAAGGGTCCGACACGAGTCGGGACACGGCATTGCTCGCCTTGAACAAGGATCCCTGGAACCACCAACACCTTCGGATCGACGACATCTGCCAGGTCGCCCGAACAACCGACCCGATGCAGGACGTCTCGCCCGACTCACCCATGGATCGCATCCCGACACCCTTCGAGTTCGATCTCGGGCCCGGCATGGGACGTGTCTGGGTGACCCCGGCCGTGCGCTCCGACGGCGACTCCCGTAGCGCAGAGCGCGGGAACGAAGACCGGGCGCAGGTCGCTTAGAGACGGTTCAGAAGCAAAGCGTACAGATACGCGAACGCCATCAGCCCTCGTGTCGGCGCGGTTCACTCATTTAAGCCGCGTCACCTGCAAGACCTAATGGAACACGAAAGCCCGTTTCTCACCCGAACCTTCGTCGTCACTCCGAACGCGGCTTACATCAACCGATAGGCGTTGATATCGGCCGCATAAGACAACCGCTCCTCGGCCCGCCTGCCTTCGAAGGCATCGCTGAATACGGCCTTGAGCGCCGCGTTGCGCGCCACCGGCTCGCCCGCAAAATAGCCGTGGGCGTTGCCGACACCGTCGGCACGGGTGATGTCGATATAGCGTGCATTCACCGCGAATAGGTTCTTGAGGTAGTGGCCGAGCCGCGCCCGCTGCGCATCGCCCGGCTTGCGACGCGACCAGGCAAGCGCGAAGTCGTTCTCGTTGATAACGACATAGAGACGATTTCGGGCCTGGATGCGCTGAACCCAGTTCTCGTGCGCCGCGTTGTTTGCGTCGGCGGCGACCAACGACACATTGTCGAAGATAAGCTTCGCGGCGGCCGCGGCGCTCGGTTGCAGGGCGTACTTGAGCACATAGTTGCCCATGCTGTGGCACATCAGATTGAGCGTGATCTTGCAGTCATCGGCCAACAGTTGCGTGAAACGCGCCTGCACGGCCTCTCGATTGCCCCGACCGCCGTCCTCCGCAATCGCCTGCTGCCAAAAGGCATCGCGACGTGCCTCGGTCAGCTTCTCATGGTAAAGCTGCACCTTCTCGAAGAAGCGGTTGAGCGCGTCCATCGAGACCCGCGCATCCTGTTTATCGTCGAGATAGGCCGCCGTCCCGCTGACCGCTCCGCCGCCGTTCGCCGGCCAGCTGAACGGAAGGACAATGACGTTGTAGATCGCCTGAAGCGTCTCGGCCGTGCCCAGCACGTCCTTCATGTCGTTGTTGTAACCGTGGACATAGACGAGCAGATGGCGCTTCTCGCGTGCCGCCTGCTCCATCAGATCGCAGGCGACCCGTAAGCTCGCGTACCAATCCGCCCGCTCGTCGATGTCGAGTGCATGGCGTCGCTTCAGCTCACGCACCTCGGCCTGCGTCAGCCTGTCGGTGAGTAGCTCGGTGGTGTAGTGCGAGCCTTGTTTGGTGACCTTGACGAGCCGCAACTCGTTGGGACCGACGGTATTCGGCGTATCGCCGAAGAGATCCAGTCCTTCCTTGCGCGTGTTGACCTTCCGGTTCGTCACGACAAACATCGAGATACCCTCCTGATTGCCTTCGACGTAAAACACCCGAAAACATCACCGTATCGCCATCGGTCCGGACGACAAAACCCTCTACTTGCGCGCGAGAAAGGTCACGAACGACAGTCTCGCGTTGAGAATCTCCACCGACCGAAAACCGATCTGCCTGAGCTTGACCAGATACCAATCCAACGGATAGGTCACGAGGACATCCTTCAACGCCTCTTCCTTGTAATCGATATAGTCCTGACTCAGTCCCGCGTCCAACTTGAATTGCTTATAGAGACGATCCATCATCGATGACAGCATCACCTTTTCGGTCAAGACGAGAAAACCGCCGTCTTCGAGCGCTGCATGGATGTCCCTTAAATACGCCTCCCGCTGTTTGATGAAATGGAGCGTCCAGTTGGCGGTCACCAGCCGATAGGGGCCATGCTCGGACGAAAACTTGTCGGAAAGGATATAGGTTATTGCGCGATCCGTCGTATTGAACGCTCGCGCCAGCATATCGCTTGAGTTATCGATGCCGTACAAACGCCGATAACCGCGCGCGTAAAGACGTTTCAATGCCTCGCCCAAGGCACAACCGACATCGATCACCGGGGCGTCCTTCTCCAAGAACATGTCTGCAACCTCGATGCAGACGTCAAGCACGCGGGCGTAATCGGGGATATTTTGACGCGCCTCGACGGGAAAATTCTCGGCAACTTCCTGATCGAAGCGCCACCGCGTTTGCACCGACGCCTGAGTCGTCGGCTCCGGGTCAGGCCGATCGCTTTCGACATCCGCCCGTGCTTCGATCTTCGTGCCCTCGGTCGGATCGACCGAATCATCCGCGAGAGCCCGGAAGATCCTGTCCACCGTCCGAAACGACTCGATACAGCGCACCGAATAGGTCTCGGATGGATCTCCACGAAAATTGTCGATCACGCTCGTGATGTGCTTCGGCATTGCGCGGTCCGACGTCCGGTTGTTCCTGATGTAGCAATCAGCGACCCGCGGAGCCCAAGCAGCACTTCTTGTATTTCTTGCCGCTACCGCAGGGACAAGGATCATTTCGACCGACTTTGCGTGCATCTCGAACCCTGGTGGAAGAACCCGAGCGATGGCGCTGCTTGTATAAGAGGTAAAGCGACCGAAGTCGATCGTGACGAGCTTGAAAGTGGCGTGCATCGTCTTCCGTGCTGAGCCTTGTTCCGAGGTGCTCCAACAGAACGGCGTTTTCACGACCAAGCCTCTCAACGCGCCAACTCCTGCTCTTGTAATCGATGACCAGCACGGGCTCGTCGTCGGCCGACGGAACCTCGCTGACGACGTCCGCGTTCACCAAGGTGACGAAGACATCCGAGCAGCTGCACCCCGGCTTGACGCAATAGTGCTCCATCAGCGCAAATCGCTTGTCGCAGGCTTCGACAAGCTTTATCTCCGCATATGGCAGAATCTGGTGGAAATCCACCATTAAACTGTCGCGATCGATCTCAGAAACCGGGAAATAGACATCGAGATCTTCATCCGCGGCGTTTTCCGTCAGGAAGCGCTTCACGGAGAAGAAAATACCTCTCAGCGATGCCCAATCCTCGTCCGATAAGCGATCAACAAAGAGCTCCCCCAGGGCTTGCTCAGCCTGCATCGTCTTGTCGCCCGTCGTATCGAGGCAACCGTTCATCACGTCGATCAGAAATGTTGCCGGCGGAAGCGAGACCCCGTGATCGGTCGAGGCGTCCGAGGTCATCTGGATGGAGATGGACCCGCATCGACAAACCGGGTTGGGACAAACGCTGAGGCGCAGTTCGTACTGCTCGTCGGCATGATCTCCGGAAGAGCAGGTGAATCGATACCTGTCGTTGTCAGGCGCCGGCAGCTGTTCGAGCATTGTTTATCATCTCCAGGTCATAATTGCCTAACGTTCATGACGCGACACTGAACCGACCGCGCCTTGTGGAACGGGGCAAGTTCACCAAGCTCATCGGCTCATCGGCTCATCGGGGGTCAGCCTGCACGCCAAGACCTCGGTTTTCGATCAAGAGGCTCTCTTCGTCGGATCCCCGAATCCGGATCCGCGCTCCGGCAAGCTGAACACGGAGCTCGGGGTTCTGTGCCAGAGCGAGCCCCTTGCGAAAGGCCTAACGGAATGGTTCGACACCAATAAGACGCGTATCGCCTACCGCCTCGCTCTGGGTCGAACTGATTGTACGGGCGAGGATCCATGTCGAGAGCGGCTTCGGTGGATCGACGACGCCGACAGCCAGCCAGTAGTCTCCGTCCGAGAGGATCTCGACGCCGAGAGCGGCGGAATAATGTCCTTCGTAGTCGTCGTTTCCTGCAAGCGCGTACCGATCAAACAGCAGCCGGGCCCGACTCTCGGGCGGCCTGCCCTGCGCTGTGCTGCCCATCCGAACCTCGTTCGGGAGCGTCTCGTGTGTGTCCGATACCCCGGATCCGGCCGTAGAACGGCCATCACCCGATGTATGAGAAATTTAATAGACGAGATCACCGACCGCGTCAAACCCTTGCATGCGGCGCGAAGCGGTCGACTGCCGGGGCTGGTTACCTGCGCCCGCGCGTACCCCCGCCGGTCAGCGAGCCCATGATCCCGCGGACAAGCTGACGACCGATCTGGCTGCCGAGCGAGCGCATGGCACTGGTCGCGAAGGCTTCCACGGGGGTCTGACGCGTGCTGGCGCGTCGGGCGGGGGCCTTGCCGGTCGACGACGTCGGGGCGGTCTTGCCGCCTCGGCCGAAGTACTCGGACAGATCGGGGATCTCGGGCGCGGCCGAGGCCGCGGCGGCCTGCTCGGCGCGCTGCTCCAGGATCTCGTAGGCGGAGACTCGGTCGATCGTGACGTCGTAGACCCCCTTCACCAACGACTGCTCCATGACGGCCTTGCGCGCCTCGGGCTCGATCGGGCCGAGGTGACTTCCGGGCGGCGCGACGTTCACCCGCTGGACGATGCCCGGGATCCCCTGCTCGTCGAGGGTCGAGACGAGCGCCTCGCCGACGCCGAGCGCGGTGATGGTGGCCTCGGTGTCGAGCGCCGGATTCTGTCGGAAGGTCTCGGCGGCGACCCGCACCGCGCGCTGATCGCGCGGCGTGAAGGCGCGCAAGGCGTGCTGTATTCGGTTGCCGAGCTGCCCGAGCACGGTGTCCGGGACATCCATCGGGTTCTGCGTGACGAAATAGACCCCGACACCCTTGGAACGGATCAGCCGCACGACCTGCTCGATCTTGTCGAGCAGGACCTTGGGCGCGTCTTTGAAGAGCAGATGCGCCTCGTCGAAGAAGAAGACCAGTTTGGGCTTGTCTTGGTCGCCCGCCTCGGGCAGCTCCTCGAACAGCTCGGAGAGGAGCCAGAGCAGGAAGGTCGAATAGATCTCCGGGGTGTGGATGAGCGTATCCGCGGCCAGGATGTTGATATAACCGCGGCCCCGCTCGTCGGTCTGCATCATGTCCTGCAACGCGAGCGCAGGCTCGCCGAAGAGGAGATCCCCGCCCTGCTTCTCGATGACCAGCAGGCGCCGCTGGATCGCGCCCACACTCGCCGAGGAGACGTTCCCGTAACGGGTCCGGAGCTCCGCGGCGTTCTCGGCCACATGCGCCAACAAGGCGCGCAGATCCTTCAGATCCAGAAGCAGCCAGCCGTTCTCGTCGGCGACATGGAAGACGATGTTGATGACGCCTTCCTGCACCTCGTTGAGATTCAGAAGCCGCGACAACAACACCGGCCCCATCTCGGTCAGGGTCGTGCGGACCGGATGGCCCTGTCGGCCCTCGATGTCCCAGAACATCACCGGATTGCCGGCAAAGACAAAGCCCTCCTCCTGCTCCAAGCCCATCTCGGCAACCCGCTCGGCGACACGCCGGTTGCCGCCGCCCGGCTGGCTGATACCCGCGAGGTCCCCCTTGACGTCGGCGAGGAACACGGGCACGCCGATGCGGCTGAATTGCTCGGCGAGCCGCTGCAAGGTCACCGTCTTGCCTGTGCCCGTCGCACCCGCGACCAGACCGTGCCGGTTGGCCATGCGCGAGAGGATCGAGACCGGCTCGGGCCCTTTTCCGACGAGGATGGACTGGGTCATGTCAGGCACTCCGTGTAATGACGCTATTCAGCCGAGGGGTGAACAATATTCGCATTGCAACATCTTGTTTTCCTTTGCGTCCTTTGTGCCTTTTCGGTTCTAAATGCCGGATTCAGGCGTCACCTTTGTTGAATTGAGCCGAGCCCTGCCTGGCGCACGGCCGGCGGCCTGTATCGGCCGCCGCTCAGTCCGGGTCGGCGAGTGAGTCGATCTCGATCTCCCAACGGTCGAGCATTTGACGATAGATCGCGAGCTCGGCGTCGGCAAAGAAGCCGTCCGAGCGCGCCAGCAGCAGGAGCATCCGCGCCAAGGTCCGGCGCGAGACGCGGTCGGTGACCGGCGCCAGGATGGTGTCGACCCAATCCGGATCGGCGAGCCCGACGAAGCGAGCCGTGCCCGCGTGGGCGATGAGATCGTCGCAGTAACCGTCGAAGATCCGCGCGAAGTCATCGCGGTCGACGCCGAAGCGCTCGAACACGCCGAGCTGCTCGAGCATCTCCATCTCCTCGTCCTTCACCTCCCCGTCGCCGATGATGAAAAGTGAGATGACGCGCAGCATAGCCTCGGCGCTGTTGTCCGCGTAAGTGGTGATCTCGGGCATCCTCGTCCTGGCTCCTCGGTGATTTCGTTTTCGTGACGGTCGAGCGATGATCGCACAAACCCGACCGCACCGCCGCGCCCGGGTCCGGTTCAGGGACCGGCACCGCGCGTTGTCCCGTCTCTCGGGTTTGCGTTCTCGGGAGCAGAGGCTCCAAAATGAAGTCGTTTCCGGGGCGGTCTTCGCGCGACCCGGATCGGACGTTCCGATTGACCTCCACGGACGCGACAACCATGTTCTTCCCCGTCGATGAGACAACCCGCCGCAAGGCCAAGACGCCGCATGAGCTGGCGATGGTCAACCTGATCGTCTTCAACCTCATGATCGGGGTTGCGCTGCTCGCGGGCTCGATGGCGGAGCCCGATTCGATGATCGGGCGTTACAAGTGGCTTGCGGTCTCGATCCCGCTCGCCCTTTCATTGGTGCTGATCGGTGTCACCTGGATGCGGTCCAGGCAACGCGGCAAGAACACGAGCTGGTTCGCCGCAGCCCACTGGCGGTTGGCCGCAAGCCGCTATCGGCTGATCGTGATCGCCTACCTGGTGTGCGCCGCGATCCTGAGCATCGCCCTGATCGGCAAGCCGGACGAGACCGAGATCGCGGCACAGCTGAGGACGCTTCCGCCGGCGATGCAGGAGATGGAGCGGCACAAGATCGAGTCCCAAGACATGGCCAGCGCCATCTGGGCACGCATCGGCGTTGTGCCCCTGTTGCTTGCCGTGATGGTGACCATCATGCTCGAGTCCGGCGCGCTCTACCAAGCCGGCCGCGGAGAGCTGCCCGATGCGTTGGTTGCACGGTGTCCTCCGCCGGAGGGACTCGTCGGGAGCGAGACGGAGCCGCCTGTCGCATAATACGCGGCCGCCCCCGGCCTTTTTATCCGACGATCACCCACAAGGTTCCACCACGACAGGAATTGACCATGTCAAAACCATCCCTTTACCTCACCACGGTACTCTTAGCTGCTATGACGACACCCGCTCTTGCTGACAACCCCAAGGTCGCGTTGGACGTGACGATCGGCGGCGAGCCCGCCGGCACCATTACGATCGAGCTGTTCGCCGACGTGGTCCCGAAGACGGCCGAGAACTTCCGCGCGCTCTGCACCGGCGAGAAGGGCATGGGCAAGAGCGGCAAGCCGCTCACCTATGCCGGCAGTCCCTTCCATCGGATCATCCCGGGCTTCATGATCCAGGGCGGGGACTTCACCCGCGGCAACGGCACGGGCGGCGAATCCATCTACGGGGAGAAGTTCGCCGACGAGAACTTCGAGCTGAAGCACACCGAGGCCGGCATGCTCTCGATGGCCAACGCCGGTCCCAACACCAACGGGTCGCAATTCTTCATCACGGTCGATGCGACACCTTGGCTGGACGGCAAGCACGTGGTCTTCGGCAAGGTCGTCGAGGGAATGGATGTCGTCGAGGCGATGGAAGCACAGGGTTCGCGCTCCGGCGGAACCAAGACCGAGGTCGTCCTCTCGGATTGCCGCGCGCTCTAAGGTCGGTAGAACCCTCGACCCGTTTCGGGTCGAGGGCTGCACCAATTCGGGGCCGCCAAAGGCCCCGAGCCGCTGCCCGACCGACCGAACCCTCCGCATCGCGATAATCCTGGCGGGCGCGCATCGCCTGGTCACGATCCGCCCTTCATCGACTCCCGACCTTGCAAGATCCGATTGATCTCCAAGCACGACTCCGACGGCGACACAGCCGCTCGGGATTGAATTTCCCGATGAATGGACTCAGAGTTTCCGAAAGATGACAGGCGTCGTCGGATTTTGGTGCAGTCTTTGCCTCAGGATCCGCGTCTTCGACCTTTTTCAGCCAGAAGCACCGAGGATCCAGCCATGTACGACATCGATCTCGACCGAGACTATCGTGATGCCCGACCCCGCTCGGCGGAATGTCTCCGCCCGGAAGGCCAGCCCGAGCTGCGGATGCAGACGTGGGCCGACGTGCAGTGGGCGAGCGAGCAGCAAAATCGCTTCGGCCCCTATGCCCGACAGATCGAGGCCGATGTCCTGAGCAGCCTCGGCTGACCCGTACCCGGCGGGACAGGCAATGTATCCCGCCGGTCCCAAACCCTTATGCACCCGCAACGACGGCGATGCGCAGTACACAGCGTAGCTGCCCTAACGACTCGTGGCGATTCGATAGACCGCATCGCGATCGCGCTTTCCCACGGCCACGACGAGGATGAGCAACTCGGCGTCCCGAACCTCATAGACGAGTCGGTAGCCCACCGTTCGCAATTTGATCTTGTAGCGGTTTGAGCGCCCCGAAAGTCGTGCCGCCGGGACGCGCGGATTGAGCAGGCGTTCGGCGAGTTTCTTTTTGAACTGGGTTCTGACCGATGGATCCAGTTTGACCCATTCCTTCAGCGCCTCCGGATGGAAGGCCAGTTCATAGATCATCCAACGACACCTTCTGTGGTGCCTGTCCGTCCGCGAGGCGGGCATCTGCCAGCGCATTGAGCTCCAAGTCTTCCAGCCGATCCATCAGCGCCTCGTATGCATCAGCCGGCACGCAGTAAAAGGCCGGCTCATTGCGGTTGAGGATGGCGACCGCAAAGCCGTCGCCAGCCGCCACCGTCCCCATGGGGTTCCTCTTCAATTCGGACACGCTGGCGGTAACCTCCGCTAGGATGGTATGGGTCATGACGATCTCCGCTCGATTCAAGGCGCTCAGAATAGCATCCGCAATAGGTCTCTGCGCAAGTCGAGATCCTCGGAGTAACCTGCCATGAGCTACGAAAAGCCGGGGTAGTGACTGCGGTAGCGCTCGCGCGTTCTCCAAACCAGAGACGTCGGGCTTTGTCTTTTCGGGATCCTGCACTGCGAGCAAGAAACACTCTAAGTTCTCCAGAACCGATCACTGATGGATCAAATCGCTCGCTCTTCGCAGACGCACGCACTGTCGACCGGCTACTGCCCGACACCGGAGCAGCTTGATGAGATCCATCGTCTTTGAGGGCGATACTTGGGAGCAACATGGGCGGACGACGGCAAGGGTCCGGACAGTCGCGCCCGGCAGCGGGACATCGATGCCGCGGTGCGACAGGTGATCGGCGGAGCGGTGGATGCGGACGAGGTGATCGACCTCTTCGCGGTGGCCGGCCTCGACGAGGCGCGGCTGGACATCCTGAGCGATGAGTTCCTGGAGCGTGTCGCCGCGCTGGAGCAGAAGAATCTGGCCCTGGAGACGCTGCGCAAGCTGCTGAACGATCGGATCCGCAGCACCGAGCGCAGCAACCTGGTGCGCAGCCTTAAATTCCGCGAGGCGTTGGAAGACGCCCTGCTGCGCTACACCAACAAGGCCATCACGACAGCGGAGATGATCGCCCGTCTGATCGACCTGGCGCGGGACCTGCGCGAGGCGCAACGGCAGGACGAGGCGCTGGGCTTGAGCACCGAAGAGATCGCGTTTTACGACGCGCTGGCCGAGAATGCCTCGGCGCGCGAGGTCATGCAAAGCGGCGCGCTCCGGCTGATGGCCCGCGAGCTGACCGAGATGCTGCGCCCGCACGAGTGGTATGCTCGAGTCGCTGACTCCGTGGTCGGATCGGACGGGGGACGCCCCCCGCAGATTGGCGTGAAATGGTCAGACCGAGGCGACGAAGCCTGGCAGAATCCTCGGAAATACGAGGCTATCACGCGGACCATTTCGAACACATTCGTCGCCGCTGCGGCGACCGGCGTTGAGGACACTGACGATGAATACAGCGCAATCCTTGCAAAACCTGCGGGCCCGTCCGCGCAACGGCCTTTGGCTGGTCTCCGCCCTGGCACTATCCGGACTGACTGCCTGTGCGTCGAGCGGGGATCAGGTCTCCGGCGTCATGCAGGTGACGATCAAACCCGGCGACACCGCGAACTGCGACTCCAGCCCATGCCAGGTGTCCTTCCAGATGCCGCCGGGCTCGGGCACCTACGAGGTGACCGGCAACGAGATCAAGATCGGCGACTTTCCCGCCGGCGAGACCGTCTCGCTCGGCAGTTTCTGGTCAAGCAACGCCATCAAGGTGGTCGGGGCCAATGTTCCGACGGCCTACGTGTACGTTCCATCCCAGCCCTGAGTCCGCAGCCCTGAGTCCGCAGCCCTGAGCACGGAAACGCCGAGCAAGCGAATGCCGACAGGCTCTATTCGCTGGCATGGCTCGATCCGGGCAAGGAGCCGATGGTCTTCTCGCCTCCCGACATGGGCAAGCGCCACGTCCTGTTCCCGATGTATAGCCTGTGGATGCCGGTGATCGAATCGGCCGGTAGCCGCACCTGCGTCGCGCTGACGCAGACCTTCCTGATCAGCGTCCCCGACCGGAGCGTCGAGATGCCCGATGACACGATCCACATCAAGGTTGCGACAGGTGACATGGTCATCCCGGGCCGCACCGATGCGGACGGAACCGATGTCGGCTGAACGGTTCAGTGATCCATTCCACACCGACAGTCCACACCAACAGGAGATAGACATTGAAGATCAGCCCACGGGAAATCTCGGCTCGAAGAGGTGCGCTTAAATGACCACCTCGCGCATGTTTCTTAATCTCTCCCCGTACAGCCTGCCTGCTGCGGCGCTGTCCGTGATGGTCTTGCTGGGGACGTCCGTGACGGCAAGTGCCGACGAGGCGGACGCCAAGCGGTTGCTCAAGGCCATGTCGGACTACTTGACGGCGCAGCTGGCCATCGCCTTCGACTACGACGCCATCCTCGAGGTCGTCACCAAAGATGACCAGAAACTCGCGCTTGCGGGGTCCGGTACCGTGACGCTTGATCGCCCCGACAAGATCCTGGCGACGCGCTCCAGCGGATTTGCAAACGTCGAGATGTCCTTCGACGGCAAAACGCTGACCTTGCTGGGCAAGGACCTGAACATCTATGCGCAGGAAGACGTACCGGGTACCGTGGAGCACCTGGTCGATGAATTGCGCAAGCACAACCGGCCACTCCCTGCGGCGGACTTGCTGTTGCCGAACCCCTACGAGGCGCTGATGGCGGATGTCGTCGACGTGAAGGATCTCGGCAGCGGCGTGATCGGTGGCGTCGAATGCGACTATCTCGCGTTTCGCGCCAAAGAGGTCGACTGGCAGATCTGGATCGCTCAAGGGGAGCACCCCTACCCATGCCGATATGTGATCAGCTCGAAGCTCATGAACGGTGAACCGCAGTACAGCATCGAGATCAGGGACTGGAAGACCGGCGACGCGGTCGCGGCCACGGACTTCAGCTTCACGAACCCAACGGATGCCAAGAAGGTCGACCTGAAGAATCTCGAGGGTACCGATGAACTACCGAAACATTTCCAAATGGGAGAAGCGCAATGAAGGCATCGAAACGATTTGCCGTGATGCTGATTGCGGCGCTCGCCGCCATCGGCGGATCTGAATTCGGCGAGCGGCTTTCTATCCCCGGTTTTCACAGCTTCATCCCGAATGCCGAAGCCATCGTCGGGCGCCCGCTCACACCCGTGAGCGTTGCCGGGGTGGGACGCCGCACCGTGCGGCGTTGCGCGGTCGGCGTGTATAACTGCTAACCCGCAGCCGAAGCGCGATGCCGAGCTCGGGGTGAGCCCATTTCCTCGGTGCATCCCGAACCTCGGCGGGGACACGGTTTAGCTCCCCGAAAGGCCGAAGCGTATGCGAACCCGTCTCCTTGTCGTGACCGCCTGCATCCTGTGGGCCGCCTGGTTGACGTCGGCCTATGCTCAGGAGGCCGACAGCCCCTTGCCCGCATGGTTGGTGACCTCTTCGACGCTGGAGTCGAAGATCGCCGAAGCGGAGGCGCAGACCGACAGGACCGAGGAGGCCAAGACCCAGCTGATCGCGCTGTACCGCAAGGCCTTGAGCAATCTACAAGCGGCGCATGACAACGCGGCATCCGCGGCCACGTTCGGGCGCAGGGCCGAGCGCGCCCCGTCGGAGATTCAGGCCATCCGCGCTGCGCTCGCGCCGGCACCAGTCACCTAGCAGCTGTGGCGGCAGGGCTTGGGGCTACCTTACGTGAACAAGCATGACAGCCGAATGACACCGAACACCTTCGAGGCGTACCTGCTATCAGGTCCGCTGCAAATTCGGCTGCGCGACGGCGTTCTTGTTCGTGGTCTTGCAACGCGTCTGGGTGAATCACCTTTAGGAGCCCGGACGGGTCGTTTCCGGTGATGGCGATCGCGGCGGCGGCTGCGACAAGCGCTCGTAGTAGTCGATCGCCGCCGGATGCAGCGGAATGGTCAGTCCGATCCGGGCGCTGGCCCGTGTGATGAGCGAGCCGGCTGCGCTGCCGGCACGCAGGAAGTCGATACGGTCGAACAGTGCCGTGAGCACACGATCGACGTCGGCCTTCGGCAAGGCATCGCCGCTCGCGAGCAGGGCGGTCACGGCGACGGTGGGCACCGGCTCACGTTGACCTGGATAGGTGGACGCGGGCAGCTCGATGGGGACATAGCCTGTACCTTCTCGCGTCAGCAGTTCACGCAGCTCGGCGCCGAGCGGCAGCAGCCGAACGCGGCCTTGAGCTGCGGCCTGCTGCAGCGCGCGGGCCGGGGCGCCGATGGTGGCGATGACGGCGTCGGCCTCGCCCTTGTCGAGCAATTCCAGCCCGCCGGCAAGACCGGTCTCGTAGACGGCGCCGAGCTCGGCCGGATCGATGCCGGCCGCGGCGAGCAACGCGACGGCATTCAGATAAGAACCGGAACCGGGGTTGCCGATATCCACCCGCTTGCCGACCAGCTCCTGCACGCTGCCGATGGGAGAGTCGGCCGCGACGACGAGGTGCAGCGGCTCCGGAAACAGGCTGGCCAGGGCCTGCAGGTCATACTGTGGGCCAAGCGCGGCGAACGGCTCGCCGCCGAGCATTGCCCGGGCCGCGACGTTGTTCTGCACCAGCACGATGTCCACCTTCCCGGCACGCAGCAGTTCCAGATTTTCCTTGCTGCCGCGGCTCTGCACGGCGTTCGAGAGCGTCCCCTCGGCGATCAGCTCGGCGGCAAGCAACTGCGCCACGCGAGCGTACTCGCCGTCCGGCGAGCCGCCGGCAATGATCAGGGCCCGATCCAGCCGGTCGAGCCGCAGCGTAATGTCGGTGTAGGCGCTGTCGAGCACCTCGGTGATGATGCGCTCGCGCTCGAGGGAATGGTCGCCGGCATTCGCCAGCAGGGCGTTGATTTGCTCGATGATGCGGCGCGACTCCGCAGCGCCGGCTGGGCCTGCAGTGGCGACACCGACCTCCGGGCGGAAGACATCGACCGGCATCCAACCCTCGGCACCGCGTTCGAAGCTGACGCTGCCGCGGACATAGACTCGGTCGCCGGCACGGTTGCCGTCCTGTGCGAGGCCCTCGATGCCGCGCTCGGTGGCACCGAGCAGAGTGCTGAAGGCGGCGACGTTGAGCGTGTCCCAGGAGGAGAAGTCCAAATCGCGACCAAAGGTCAGCACGGCGTTGTAGTAAACGATGCGGCGTTGACGTCCGTCCGCACCGGGGTCCAGCGGGCCGCTTCCGAGACGTCGCAGGCTGGTGATCTCCATGGTGTCGGCACCCAGGGCCCGGGTCAGACGCTCCTGCACCACTTGGGTGACGCCGGACTCATCCGGCCCCTCCGCACAACCGACCAGGAGCAGCGCCAGCAGGACGGCGCCGAGAACAACGAGGCTGCGGCTTGATATCGGCATGATCAGAACCCGAACCAGGGCAGCGCCAGGAAGCCCTGAATGACCAGTGCGTTGCAGATGTCGATCAAGAAGGCGCCGATGATGGGCACCAAGAGGAAGGCCATCGGCGACAACCCGTGGCGACTGGTCACGGCCTGCATGTTGGCGATCGCGGTGGGCGTCGCGCCGAGCTGGAAACCGCACTGACCGGCGGCAATCACGGCGGCGTCATAGTTGCGCCCCATGACATTGAAGGTCAGAAACACCACCAGGAGCACCGCAAGCAAGGCCTGGGCGAGCAGGATGATCAGGATCGGCAGGGCCAGGTTGACCAGCTCCCACAAGCGCAGCGACATCAGCGCCATGGCCAGAAACAGCGACAGGCTGACGGTCCCCATGAGCTCGATGGTGGGGCCGTCGATGCGGTACAACCCGCTCAGACTCAGGGCATTGCGCAGGACGATCCCCACCAGCAGGCACCAGACGAAGGTGGGCAAGGTGATGCCGGGGATGACCAGATGCTCGGCCAGCAGTGTGCCGACCCCCATGCAAAACATCAGGATCAGGATGGTCTCGATCAGCGATTCCGGGCTCAAGGCGCGGCGCTCGTCCCGAGGGACCTCGCCGGGACCGAGCAGCCCCGGAGTCTGAACCCCAGGTTGCAGCCGGTGCCGGCGGATCAGCCATTGCGCAACCGGTCCGCCGAGGACACCGCCCAGGATCAGCCCGAAGGTCGCGCAGGCCATGGCCACCTCGACGGCACCCTGCAGACCGTTCACCTCGCCGAAAACCTGCCCGTAGGCGGCACCGGTGCCGTGCCCGCCCGCCAGTGTCGCCGAGCCGCCGAGGATGCCCATTAGCGGGTTGAGATCGAGCCCGATCGCGATGGCCACGCCGACGACGTTCTGCAGCACCAGCGCGACCACCACCGCACCCAACAGCAACAGCAGCTTGCGACCGCCCTGCCCCAGCGTACGCACATCGGCGCCGAGCCCGACGGTCGAGAAGAAGATCAGCAGCAGCGGCGATTGCAGTCCCATGTCGAAGGACAATTCGGCACCGGTGCCGACCCGCACGGCCGTCAGCATCACGGCGACAATCAGCCCGCCGACCACCGGATCTGGGATGCTGTAACGGGCCAGGAAGTCGATACGCCCGATCAGCCAACGGCCGACCAACAGCACCAGGATGGCGAATACCACGGTCAGCGGCAGCGGGATTTCGATGGCCATGGCGTCTGACACCTCTGCGTCGCCGATTGCAGATTCCGAGTCTATCGGATAAGTCTATTCGGTGACCATCCTGCGCAGCATGGCTGTCGTCTTCATTTGGCGCGAAATGGTCAGCCGCGAGCCCCGATGATGCCGCACAATCCGGCGCGCACCGCGGGCGTGGTCCGATCCGCGATCAGGAGCGATTCATGCGCCGACCACCGACCGTCCCGAGCCGAGACCGCCACGGCATCCGAACGCTCGCCGTGCTGCTCATCGGACTGCTCGTGTACTCGGCGATCGTATCGGCAAGCGATGCGCCCGCGATGCGCGCGGAGAACCTCGGCAGCAGCCCACTGTTCATGCAGCCGCAACTGCTGGCCGTCGCCAACCTCGACCAGCGGATTGCCGCCACCGCCGATGCCGTCGGCAGGGCGCGGCTCACGCACGAGCGCGACGCGATTCTGGAGCAACTCACCCGGACCATCCTCTCCGGAAACGGCGATGACCTGGCGCCGAGCGTGACCGCGGCCGCCCTGGAGCGTCTGCGCGACGCCGTGTCGCAGGCCCGAGCCGGCGGGGACAAGATCGCCGAGATGACCGCGATCCTGCGCCTCAACAGCGCGATTCTGAGCCAGAGTTTTACGGATCTGCTCACGACAGTCGCGCGTGACTGGATCCGGTTCGCACCGACCACGGACTTCAACGAGGCATTCGACCGCTTCGCGCATCGAACCCTGTTCAACCTGGCCCCTTTCGGGCACGCCGTGCGGCGTCTTCAAGCGGCCGAGCCGGCTACGCTGAGCAGCGCCGAGCAAACCTTGGTCGACACCTATCGCGACTACAGCCAACACGCCGAGGTCTACGGCGCCGTGGCGCAGTCGCTGCTCGGGTTTGTCAAGGGCGCGGCGATCAGCAACCAACTCTTGGATTGGGTCGGCATCAGCGCACTGATCGGCGCCATCGACGCGCGGCCCTGGGCCAGCGACATCAACGCCCGGAGGATACCCGGCAGTCCATACCGCATCGGCCAGCTCATCAGCGTCGGCCAACTTTTCGCCGCCGCCGCGTTGTTTCTGGCGTTGACTGGAATCGGCCTCATTCTGCTGCCGGTGCTGCTGCGATTGTTGCGACGCGCCTTTCCGAAACAGGCGCGGCGCGCACTGGCGGACCCCTCCGAATCCGAGCGCTTCGTCCGCCTGCTCGAGCAATCATTCTATGGTCCGCTACGCGTCCTGCTGGTGCTGATCGCCATCGCCCAGGCAACGCGCATCCTGTTCCTGCGCGAATCCGACGAGCGGATCCTGGACGTGCTCGGCAGCCTGTACGTCGTGCTGATCGTGTGGGCGCTGCTTCGCCTGATCGACAACTTCGTGATGCTCTATTCGAGCGAGCTGTGGCATCGCTATCCGACACTGCGCGGAGAGTTGGTCAATTTCATGTCCAGCATAATCCGCTTCACGGTGGTCGTGATCGCCGCGCTGTACCTCTTGCAGCGCTTCGGCTTCGACATCCGCGCCCTGCTGGCCTCGCTCGGAATCGGCGGTCTGGCCGTCGCATTCGCCGCCAAGGAGACCATCGCAAACATCTTCGGCTGCATCTCCATCATCGCCGACGACATGTGCCGGCAGGGCGATTGGATCGTGACGCCCAACGGCGAGGGCATGGTGATCGATGTCGGCCTGCGCAGTACCAAGATCCGGACCTTCGACAACGCGGTGATCTATCTACCCAACGCCTATCTGGCCGGTGTCGATGTCCGCAACTGGAGCCGGCGCAAACTAGGCCGGCGCATCAAGTTCACGCTCGGACTGGAATACGGCAGCGACATGGCGCAGGTGAAGAAAACCGTCGACGACATCCGTACCATGCTGATCGCCCATGAGGGCATTGCCGACGCGACCACCGACATCTCCGGCTACACGCAACAACAACTGGCCAAGATCGCCGACACTATGGACGGACAGGGAATCAAGCGAACGCTGCTGGTCTATCTCGATGCCCTCGGCGACAGCTCGATCGACATCCTGATCTACTGTTTCTCCAAGACCTTCGACTGGCAAGGCTGGCTCGAGGTCAAGCAGGACGTGCTCTTTCGCTGTTGCGCCATCGTCGAGGCCAACGGGCTGAGTATCGCGTTCCCGAGTCAGACGCTGTATCTGCGCGAGGACAACGGGCAGAAAGCGTGTGAAAATACGCGGCAATCGCCGTCAACTACGCCATGAACGACCTGTCGAGCGCCGGATGAGTCCGACGGTGAGTGCACCCCCGAAGCTCGGCACGGACGCAGGTCGACGGCGTTTTTCCACGATCCTGAACCGCGTCACCTCGAACGCTCCAGGGTCCGGCCGAGGCAGATCCAATAAAGAGACGACGCATACCGCTCCGGACGCGGTTCAGCTCCAACGCCGACACGCATGCGGCGGCCCTCATCGATGCCCGTCGGGGCATGCACCCGCTGCTGACCGCCCTGCTGTTGGTGACCTGCCTGGCGGCCTCCGGGCTGGTGCGTGCGCAACCGGAAACGGAGCCGGAAGCCGTCGGGGCCGGCCGGGCACCGCTGATGATCGGCACCCGCCAGGTCCCGCCGTTCGCGATGCGGGACGCCGACGGAAGCTGGAGCGGCATCGCCATCGATCTGTGGGCGCAGATCGCCGAGCGGCTGAACCTGGACTACCGGCTGGTGGAGCTGGATCTAAGCCGGATGGTGGACGCCGTGGCCGCGGGCGAGGTCGATGCCGTCGCCGCGGCGCTGACCATCACCGGCGCGCGCGAGGAGCGGGTGGACTTCACCCAACCCTTCTACACCTCGGGGCTCGGCATCGCGGTCGTGCAGCACCCCGAGGGTGGCTTCGTGGCGACCCTGCAGCGCCTCTTCTCCGGTCGCTTCCTGCACAGCGTGGCAGCCCTGCTCGGACTGCTGACCTTGATCGGAGTGTTGATCTGGCTGGCCGAGCGCCGCCGAAACGCCCACTTTCACGGCGGCTTGGCGCGAGGTATCGGCTCCGGTCTCTGGTGGTCCGCGGTCACGATGACAACCGTCGGCTACGGCGACAAGACGCCGATCACGGCCCTCGGTCGCGGGATCGCGCTCGTCTGGATGTTCGCCAGCGTGATCATGGTCTCCGGCTTCACCGCCGCCATCGCCACCGCGCTGACGGTCGGCGAACTGCGGCACCCGATCCACGGCCTGAACGACCTCTACGGCACCCGCGTGGTCACGGTTGCCGACAGCACCAGCGCGGATTTCCTGACACGCTACCGGGTTCGGCACAAGAGCGCCCCGTCCTTGGAGCAGGCGCTGAGCCGCCTCGCCGGCGGCGATGCGGACGCGGTGCTGTACGACGCGCCGATCCTACGCTTCCTGATCGCCAGGGATCACGAGGAGTCCCTGCGCGTGCTGCCCCGGGTTCTGCAACGGCAGGACTACGGCATCGCCTTGCCTCAGCCCAGCCCGCTGCGCGAGCCCATCAATCGTGCCCTGCTGGACATCACCCGCGGCGAGGCGTGGCAAACCGTGCTGGAGCGCTATATCGGGTCCGACCAATGACCTCGGGACGAACCTTCATGTTCTCGTCACGGACTTTCGAGCTTCGCTCACCTGACGTCCGCCGATCTTTCCGCACCGCGGCACCGACCGATCTTGATGTCCCTTCGTTGCCCCGGCACGGCACCTCAACGCGCGCCCAATGACCGGGCTGGCGCCCAATGAGGACCACATGGCATTGGCCATCGCCATCGGCGTGCCGCCCCGGCACGGGCTCTACACGACCATCATCGCCGGCGCGCCCATCGCGCTGACCGGCGGTTCGGCGGTCAATATCTCCGGGCCGACCGCGGCCTTCGTCGTGGCACTGCTGCCCATCGTGCACGCGCACGGGCTCGGTGGCCTGCTCATCGCCGGGATGCTGGCCGGTTTGCTGCTCGTGGGCATGGGCCCGGGGCGCCCGGGCGCGCCGATCGAGGTGGTGCCCTATCCGGTCACCGTCGGCTTCACTGCCGGCATCGCGGCGGTTATCGCGACCTTACAGATCAAAGGCCTGCACGGGCTCGATCTGATCACCCTGGACGGCCACTTCACGGCTAAGCTGCTGGCGATCCTGGAGGCGCTGCCGACGCTGCACTGGCAGGAGGCCCCGCTCGGCTGCGTCACACTGGCGGTGCTGATCCTCTGACCTCGCATCGACAAGCGCCTGCCCGCGCACCAGGTGGCCGTGGTAGTGGGGTCGCTGTCGGCCGCGCAGCACCAGGTCTCGATTCCCCGAGCGCCATCGGGATAGACATCGGCCTTGTCGATACACCAGGGCCGACACTCCGCCATGCCCATCGAGCGCTATCTCAGCATGTCTCCGTTCAAGTAGACGCTGGTTTCCATGTCCGTTGCCTGCTGAATGCCCTCGCCCGCAAAGCACATACGTAGCGCCTGCTTGGCAAAATCCATCACGGCGTCTTTCTCCACGTCGCCCTTCACGATGACCCGGGTGGTGACACCGTCGAGATGGCCTGTGGTGGCGGGCGTCATGAAACCGTCCTGTTGGTAGTCGAACTGATGCTCGACCCTGAAGTCCTTGATCTCGATACCCTGCTTCTGCAAAAACATCTGGTTCGCCGTCAGCTGACTCATCAGGCAGAGTGAGGTGCCTACGGTGAAATAATCCCGCGATGTCGGGGCCCTATCAGGCCCCTCGTATCCACGACTATCATCCGCATAGAGCTCCCAGGTCTGGTAGTTCTGGGTCAAGGATTTCGCGCGCACCCGATGCAGATAGGGTCTTTGCGCATCATGTGCCGATTCTGCTATCGCGATCTCGCTAAAGATCATCGGGTTCGGAAAATCCTGCATGTCCACGGCCAGATCGTCTTCAATCTCCACTGTTTGCAGCGTCAAATCGGGCGTGACATTGGTGATTGTGCGGCCACCATCCATCGACACCGGGGATTCCACCCGTCCAGGACGTGCATGGAGCCCGCTCCACTCATCGGCATTGATCAGTATGCCTACATCGATGTCCGTTGCGTTGGCCAAGCCCTCGCCGACGGCCCATCCGTTCAGCGCTAGCTGTTTCACCGCCTCGATCTTTTCCGGAGACTCATTGCTGCGAATGAGGATGTTCGAGATCACCTTGTCCGTGAAGCCCGCCCAGTTGCTGCTCATTGGATCAGACCATCGAAAGACGATTTCCGACTCGACTGTCGCATCCTCGACGTCCAAGCCCAATATCCGGATCGCCCGCTCAACCTGTGTCAACAAGCTCGATGCGACGCCTGCCGCATAGTAGGTCAAAGGGTTCGGCGCGGTTTGTGCGTGTGCGGCGCCACCCTCGTCACTGACAAGCTCCCACGCGCTGAATTGCTGATCTCCTAGCCGGTCTTGACGACAGGCTCCATGTCGACGGGGCAATTTAGGGAGCGGGCGATCAGACAGAGATCGTGCGCCTTCTTGAGGATGCGCTGCGCCTGTGATTCGTTGCTCGCCTCAACGGTCAGCTCCGGGCGGAGCAGGATGCGCTTGAAGCGGTAGCCAACCTTGTCTTCTTTGATGAGCTCACCTTCCGCCGTGGACCGATAGTCTTTGACGTCCAGTTTCGACATCTCGGCGATGAGCAGGACGTAATTGGCAAGGCAGGTCTCGGCGGCGACCACCAGTAGGTGTTCCGGGCTATAGCGCTCGGCATCGTGGGGTGTTCCGACCGGTAGGACGGCCGGACCATCGATGTGAATGTCGCCGGCCGCGGACTCGCCGGTCCATTGGTAGGCGGTACGGTAATGGAGGGGAATGTCGCTCATGCTGATGTGCTCCGGGTTGTGTGGGAGATGTTGGACAGAACGTCCGTCAGATAGTCGAGGGCGCCACGTGCCGGCGTGCCCGTGAGGCGCTCGATGTGGTCCGTGGCGCGAGCGAACTCGCCCGCGTCGACGGCGCGATAGAGCGAGATCAATATCTGGCTGATCAGCGGCGGTTCGCCGCCTTGCAGGCAGATGTTCAGGAACGCCTCCTCGCCGACCGCCTGAAAGCGGATCTCGCGACCGGTTGCCGTGCTGAGGTCGGCCGCGAGCTCGGTCATGGAGATCGCCGCGGGGCCGGTCAGCTCCAGCACCTCGCCACGGGTCCCCGGCGAGAGCGCCGCGGCGGCCGCGGCCCGAGCCACGTCATCGCGCACAACATAGGCGACGCGACCCCGCTCGACTGGATAGGGCAGTTGCCCGGTGGCTGCCAACTCGGGCGCCCAGTCCACCAGCGGGTCCAGATAGAGCCCCATGCGCAGGATGAGCCAATCCATGCCGGACAGGCGCGTCGCGGATTCGGCATACAGATAGAATGGGGCGACGATGGATCGGGAATCCGGCCGAGCCGCGCTGATGGACAGGAGAATGATCCGCCGAACACCCGCCTGCCGTGCGGCCTCCAAGGCATTGGCGTGCTCCTGGATGCGCCTGACGACCGGACTCTTGGTCGGGATCAGCACGAGGCTGTCCACGTCTCGGAAGGCCTGGGACAGGCTTGCGCAGTCCGTGTAGTCCGCTGGCCGGACCTGAACGCCGAGATCCGCGAAGTGCCCGAGCTTGGCGGGGTCACGCGTCAGCGCCGCGAGCCCCGTCGGAGCAACCCCATTGCGCAACAGATGCCCGACCACACCAACGCCGAGCTGTCCGCTCGCCGACATCACCCCGATCATCGGGAGCTCTCCCGTGGCGTCAGTGTCGGACGATTCCTCAGCAGGCGAGCCAGCTGCAGCAGCACCAACGGGGCAAAGTTGACCAAGGCCGGCAGCCAATGACCATCAACCAGGGCCCAGTGGAGCAGGGTCAATACGGCCGCCCCGTAGACCAAGCGTTGCAGCGGCTTCCAGCGCCGGCCGAGCCGGCGCACCGATGCGTCATTGCTGGTCAGGGCCGGCGGCACGAACAGCAGAAAGGCGAGCCAGCCGGTCCAGATCCCTGCCTCCATCAGGTCGCCGGCGACGGCGGACCAGGTCCCTGCCTCCATCAGATAGAAAAGCGTGTGCAGCACCCCGTAACCGAAGGCAGCAACGCCGATCCAACGGCGTCTGCGCAGCAGCCAACGCCCCCAAGCGCGACCGGGGAACAAGCTCAGTAGCGGCGACACGGCCAGCGACAGGATCAGCAGGCGAGCCGAGAATTCGCCGCTGGCATGCATCACTTGTCCATAGTCCATGCCGCTGGCGACCATGCCGACCGATGGCAGGGCAAGCAGGGTCCAGAGAAACAACGGGGAGCCCAGCAGGCTGGTGAGATGCTTCGGCATGGTCGCTCCGATGGGAGGCAGGTTGAACATGCGAAAAGCCTAACGGACCGACCTTTGTGCGATAAGCTACCAGGGTTCGTTTTCTTCATTCGACCAGATCGAACAATGATCGAGCATCTGCGCAGCATGGCGGTCTTCACGGAGGTCGTTGACAAGGGGTCGTTCCGCGGTGCGGCTGCCTCCCTCGGCCTCTCCCCGTCGGTGGTCAGCCACCATGTGGCCGAGCTCGAGCGCCAGCTCGGCGTGACCCTGCTCTACCGCACCACCCGGCGCCTGGCCCTGAGTCCAGACGGCCATCGGCTCGTCGCGGCCTGTCGCGAGATGCTCAGTGCGGCGCGGCGCGGGTTGGACGCGGTCAGCGCGGTCAGTGAAACACCGTCCGGTACGCTCAGGATCACGGCGCCGGCGATGCTCGCGGGCACCCCGTTCGTCGAAGATCTGGCGGACTTCGCCCGCGCCTTTCCGAAGGTGGCGCTGAACATCAGCTTTGATGATCGGCCGACCAACCTGGTCGCCGATGGCTTCGATCTCGCCATCCGGATTGGGTGGCTCGAGGATTCCGGGTTAAAGGCCCGCAAGCTGATGACCCTGGCGGTGCGCCTCTGCGCCAGCCCTGACTACGTTGCCGAGCGCAAGCGCATCACCACGCCCGACGACCTGACCGACATGGACTGGATCGCGATGACCATGCTGGAGAAGCATCTCGACTTCATCGGCCCGAACAACCAGCAGCGCAGGATCGATTGCCGGAGCCGAATCAGTGTCGATAGCGCCACTGCCGCGAAAGGACTCGCGCTGGCGGGGATGGGGCTGACACCGCTGTTGGAACTGGACGTCGCGCAAGCACTTGCGGAGAACCACCTGGTGCATGTGCTCCCCGACTGGGAACTACCAAGCCCGAGTGTCTACGCGCTCTGGCCCGCCAACGCGACCCCAAGCGCGCTAAGCCGGAGATTTGTCGCGTTTCTTGCCGAGGATGCGTTACCGAGACGTCGGGATGTCCTCTCCGTGCCGGAAACGCCGACGACTCGACGTCATCGCGCTCCATGACCCGCCTGACGGTCGTCAGCGGCGTTGATGCAATGCTCGAGCAGCCTATTCGAAGGTCTTCCGCGAGAGAACGAGGTTGTCGAGCACGAGGTTCGATGACCAGATGAAGACGGCATCCGCTGCCGGGTCGTCGAACAGTTCGCTGAAGTTGGTATAGGCCGGCTTGTTGTACACGCCGACGGTTTCATTGCTGAAGGTCACGGCGTCCGGCCATGCTGAATCGTCGAAGTCGGGCGCCGTCCAGCCTTCGGGCAGAGGCCAGTGAGCGGCGGAGAAGGACGTGCCGTCGTCAACGCCCTGCATCGCGCAGGCGGAGCTGTCGCGCACGGCGCCGTCGATGACAAGACATTCGCGGGCATTAAGCGGCGCGGTGTAGAAGGTCTGCGCCTTCCAGGTGTGATCGGTGATTGCCACAATTGCGCCAGAGGCATCACGCACCTGCATCACAAACCCCGCATCGCCCGGGTGGTACGCCTTGCCGCGATTGTGTTCAGAACCGAGCCCGAGGTGCTCCTCCCAATCGACACCCATGACTGCCAGGGTGACCGGGCGGTCGGCTCGGAACCGGACCACGTTGGAGTTGAACGGGGTAAATGGCACCGGGTCGACGGCAATCAGGACGCCGTTGACGTTCAACTCGAAATAGTTGTCCGCGAAAATAAAGGCGGTGAATGCTTCCGTTCCGCCGGCGTCCATGACCGGCACCGAGGCGGCATCGAACGCCGAAAATCCCGAGAGCTGGACGCCACCGCATGGGTTAAAAAGGTCGGCTGCCGCAGGCGCGCTGCCGAAGTGTGTCGCGGCCGGAACGACCCAGAGCGCCCCGCCGTCGTCGGCAATCTCGCCAACGGCACTGACGCGGGAGCCGCCACTACAATCCACAAGACCGGGGTTCGTGGTGACCGCGAGACCAGTGGTAAAAGCGGCGTCCTGAGCAACAGCAGTGGCCGTAGCAGCGACGAATAAAGCGATGGTGCGGAGAAGCAGTTTCATCGTGAATCCAAACAATGATCGCGACAACGATCCAGTGCTGTGTCCGTTGCCACTCAGGAGACGCTGAAAAATTCGCCCCAGATCAAAAGGGCTAGGCGGGCATCATAGCACCGTCACAGCGGCTCCCGCGGAGGTCAGTGCCATGCCCCATCAGATCGGCTTCGCCCAAGCCGAGTACGACGCCAAGCGCAAGACGACGCGGCGCGAGCGCTTTCTGGCCGAGATGGAGCCGATCGTGCCTTGGGATCGACTGCTCGATGAGCTGAGGCCCGTCAGCTATGCACAGACGGATCGGGGCCGCGGTCGCCCGCCGATCGGCCTGGAGCGGATGCTGCGGATGCATTTTCTCCAGCAGTGGTTCGGGCTAGCCGACGAGGCATTGGAGGATGCCATGTACGACAGCCAAGCGTTCCGCGGCTTCCTCGGGGGTGAGCGACAACACCGCATCGTCGAAGACTGGCAGACGCGCATCGCCGCGGCGGGCGGGTGGCTCAAACCGGCGGTGCAGTCGCTGTACATCGATCTGGACAAGCACCCGCAGGCATTTCTTGCCGAGGATACGTTGCCGAGACGGCGCGAGGCGCTCTCTGCCGGGCAGTCCCAAATCGATTCCAACGGCAAGGCGTGATGCGGTCGTGCCGTCGGAGGACTGATCTCGCGTTCACCTCGTCTGCGCCACCAGTTTGACGCCCAGCGCGTGACAGACGCGGTTGATGGTATCGAAGCGCGGCGCTGCATCGGCGCGTAGCGCCTTGTAGAGGGCCTCGCGCGTGATACCGCTCAACCGGGCGATCTCGGTCATGCCGCGGGCGCGGGCGATGTCGCCCAGGGCCGCCGCCAGCAGCGCGGGATCATCATCCTCCAAGACGACGGTCAGATACTCGGCGATGGCCTGGTCGTCTTCCAGGTGCTCGGTGATGTCGAACTCGGGCAAATCGGCAATGCGGGTCGTTTCGCTCATCGAATCAGTCCTCCAACCTGGACGCCAGTGCGATGGCCTTGGCGATATCGTCTTGCTGGGTCGATTTGTCCCCGCCTCCCAGAATTGATCGTAAACATCCCGCAACTGTAATCGACCGACTACAGTCATCGCAAGACGAGAGCGCGCATTGCGCGAAGCCATGCCGCCGCCGCCCTCCTCGGACATGAAGCAGAACACTCAATCACCGGCCCAGGCGGTGGTATCCCCGAGCTGCTCCACCAGGAAATCGATAAACACCCGGACCTTCGCGGTCAGCACGTTCGCCTTGGGGTAGACCAGCCAGAGGGCGGTCTGGTCGTCGATCCGGTAATCGGGCAGCACCCGCACCAGGCTGCCGTCGGCGAGTTCGCGGTGGACGCTCCAGAGCGCGTTGATGGAGATGCCCGCGCCGGCGACCGTGGCCAGCTTCTGGCTCAGGCCGTCGTCGACGCTGAGCCGGCAGCCTGCCAGGCGTGGATCGACCTGAGCGGTTGCCCCATCGCGCCCAACCAGACGGATCGGCGACGCCTCCTTGAAGGCGATCAGCTGGTGCCTGGCCAGTGCCTCCGGGCGCTCGGGCGTGCCGTGCCGCGCCAGATAGGCAGGCGAGGCGCAGAGCACGCGGCTGTCGTCGGCCAGCTTGCGCGCCTTCAGGCTGCTGTCCGCGAGCACGGCATTGCGTAGCGCCAGATCGAAGCTGCCCTGGATCAGATCCATCTCCAGATCGGTGAGCCGCAGGTCGAGGTCGATGCCCGGATGCCGTTCCAGGAAGGCCGGCAGCAGGGGCGCGATGTAGAGCTGGGCGAAGGTGCTCGGCGCCGTGAAGCGCAGGGTCCCCGTCGCCGTGACTTGACCATGCCCAAGGGCGGCATGAGCGGCGGCCTCTTGCGCCAGGATCTCGCGGGCGAAGGGCAGGAACTCGGCCCCCTCCAGCGACAGGCTCACCTTGCGCGTCGATCGGCGCAGCAGGTCCGCCCCCAATCCCTTCTCCAGCTTCGCCAGCCGGGCGCTGGCCACGGCCGGCGCCATGCCGAGCGCACGACCGGCGGCGCTGATGTTGAGCTTCTCGGCCGCGAGGACAAAGAGCCGCAGGCTGTCGGTGTCCACTGCATTTTATCCAAAACGCGAATTCTGGAATCAAGAATAGCCCATTTTTATCCGTATCACGAAGCTATAGCCTATGGCCCATCACTCGATCACCCAGCCCGGAGAAGCACCATGAAAGCCATGATCCTCAACGCCTACGGTAGCGATGCCGCTTTCGAAGCCGTCGAGCTGCCCCGCCCCGCCCTTGAGCCCGGGCATGTACTGGTGCGCGTCGCCGCCACCAGCGTGAATACGGTGGACACCATGATCCGTGACCTGGGCAAGGAACTGCCGTTGGCCCCCGAGCTGCCCGCGGTGCTCGGCATGGACTTCGCCGGCACCATCGAGGCCGTCGGCGAGGGCGTGACGGGGTTCGCGCCGGGCGACGAGATCTTCGGCTGCGCCGGCGGGCTCGCGGACCTGCAGGGCGCGCTGGCGGAACTCATGCCAGCCGATGCGCGCCTGATCGCACACAAGCCCAAGACCCTCTCGATGCGCGAGGCCGCGGCGTTGCCGTTGGTCGGCATCACCGCCTACGAAGGGCTGACGCGCGCCGGTGCGGCGGCCGGCCAGAAGATCCTGGTGCACGGCGGCGCGGGCGGCGTGGGCCATGTGGCGGTGCAACTGGCCAAGCACTTAGGCGCCGAGGTCCATGCCACGGGCAGCGGCGACAAGGCGCTGGGCGTCATCGGGGGCTACGGCGCCGCGGCCATCGACTATCGCACCGAGCAGGTGGCCGACTACGTCGAGCGCTACACCGGCGGCGCCGGCTTCGATGTCGTCTTCGACTCCGTCGGCGGGGCCAACATGACCAAGTCCTTCGAGGCCGCGGCGTTGAATGGCCAGATCGCCACCACGGTCGCCCTGGTCGAGCTGGACCTGACGCCGGCGCACTTCAAAGGCCTGTCGCTGCACGTGGTCTTCATGCTGATCCCGATGCTCTATGACCACGACCGCGCCGCCCACGGCGCCATCCTGGCGAAGCTGGGCGAGATCGCCGACGCGGGGGCGCTGCGGCCGTTGCTCGATGAGCAGCGCTTCGGTCTGGCCGAGGTCGGGCAGGCCTACGACCGCCTCACCAGCGGGCAGGCCATCGGCAAGGTGGTCGTGGAACTCTGAGTATCGAGATCGACAGCGGCCCCTATCTGGTGATGCTGCCGGAGGAGGCCTACGACAGCAGCGAACGGCCCATCAACGTCGACGCGTCGAATCTGGTCTGGCTCGACGCATCCGAAGCCAGGCCGCGCGATGCGGCAGCGGCGCCGCCCAACGGCGATAGCGCCCAGGTGGCCTGGCTCTGGGGCAGCCCGCGCGGCACTGCATTGCGCAGCGCCCTGATCAAGCTACCGGCGGGATTCACCGGCACCCTCAGCAGCGAAGGCTCAAGCTTCCGCGGCGTCGTCATCGCGGGCCGACTGGATCTCCAGATCACCGACACGGACACCCGGACCCTGGCGCCGGGCAGCTATTGGGGCACCGAGGGCGCATCGACGCACCCGATGACATCAGCGGCTGACGCGGCCACCATCCTCTATGTCCGCACCGATGGGGGCGTCGAGGTGTCGCGCGCGACGCCCGGCGACTAGGCATGTTCGAAGCCGATGATCCCCACCAAACAGGAGCCCAACCGATGCAAGAGCAGGTCACCACGGCAGGATTCGAGCACATCAACCGGGGCTTCGATACCACCTTCCAGGTGAACCGCCTGAGCCTCGGGCTCGTGGTGCCGCTCGAGGCCTATCCCGAGGGGCCGGTGCCCTCGATGGAGCGGCATCTGGAGCGCGCCCGGCTGGCCGAGGCGCTGGGGTTCTCGGCCCTCTGGCTGCGCGATGTGCCCTTCAACGTGCCCTCCTTCGGTGATGCCGGACAGCCGTTCGACCCCTTCGTCTACCTCGGCCTCTTGGCGGGGCAGACGACCCGCATCGCGCTGGGCGTCGCCAGCGTCGTGCTGCCGCTGCGCCATCCGGTGCACGTCGCCAAGGCGGCGGCGAGCGCCGATGTGCTCTCGGGCGGGCGGGTGTTGCTGGGCGTCGCCTCGGGTGACCGGCCTGAGGAATATCCCGCCTTCGGTGTCGCCTTCGATGCGCGCGGCAAGCGCTTTCGCGATGCCTTCGACAGCATCGAGCGGCTATGGGCGGACGCCCCGGCCTTCGAGAACGCCTTCGGCAGCCCGCATGGCGGCATGGATCTGCTGCCGAAGCCGACGGCGGGCAGGCTGCCGCTGCTCATCACCGGCGGCAGCCAGCAGGACCCGGACTGGATCAGCCGCCACGGGCACGGCTGGATCACCTACCCGCGCGGCATCGCGGCCCAGGCCAGCATCCTCGACGACTGGCGGTCCCGCGTCGCGGCCGCGGGCGGGCCACTCAAGCCCGCGGTGCAATCGCTCTACATCGACCTGGACAAGGACCCGCAGGCGCCACCGCGGCCGATCCACCTCGGCTTCCGGCTCGGGGTGAACCCGCTGCGCGCCTATCTGGAGGCGCTGCGGGAGATTGGCATCAACCACGTGGCGCTGAACCTGCGCTTCAATCGGGCCGACACCGAAGAGACCATGCGCCGGCTGGCCGAGGATGTCCTGCCCGACTTCACCAGCGCCTAAGTCGTTCCAAGCCCATCTCAGCGAACCAGACACCGCCGACCGACGGAGCACCCCCCCATGCCCAAGACCATCTTCATCACCGGCTCTACCGACGGCATCGGCCTCGCGGCGGCCCAGCGACTCGCCGCCGAGGGTCATCGCGTCCTGCTGCACGGGCGCAATCCGCAGAAGCTCGAGCAGGCCCAAGCCAGCGTCGCAGCGCACGCCGACGACACTCGAATCGACGGCTACATCGCCGACCTCTCCAACCTGGCGGAGGTGGCCGCACTCGCGGAAACCCTGGCGGCGGAGCACCCGAGGCTCGACGTGCTGATCAACAACGCCGGAATCTTCAAGACCCCCAAGACCAGAACGCGCGACGGCCTCGACGTGCGCTTCGCGGTCAATACCCTCGCCCCCTACCTGCTCACGCAACGACTGCTGCCGGTGCTCGGCCCCGACGGGCGCGTCGTGAACCTGTCCTCCGCGGCCCAGTCGCCGGTCGACCCCGAGGCGCTGGCCGGGCGCGTCGCGCTGGCGGACGACTTCGCCGCCTACGCGCAGAGCAAGCTGGCGCTGACCATGTGGTCGCGTGCCCTGGCGCTCTCGCTCGACCCGTCGCTCGGTGGCGCAGGCCCGGCCGTCATCGCCGTCAATCCGGGCTCCATGCTCGGAACCAAGATGGTGAAGGACGGTTTCGGCGTTGCCGGCGCGGATATCCGGATTGGTGCCGAGATCCTGGTCCGCGCCGCGCTCTCGGAAGAGTTCGCGGGCGCCTCCGGCCTCTATTTCGATAACGACAAGGGTCGCTTCGCTGCGCCGCATGCCGATGCGTTGGACGCACACAAGTGCGCGGAGTTGGTGCGCCAGATCGACGCAGTTCTGGATTCGACTTCAAGCCATTGACGCGCCGCCAAGCCGAAACAGCGCCCTGAGGTCGTCTTGCTGGTAGGCAGTATCGAGACAGTAGGTCACTTGTCCGCGGTTGATCGCCGCGAGCAGCATCTCGGATTTCGCACGCTCATAAAACAGGACACGTGGTATCTGCGGCGTCGTTTGGCGGAGCCGCTCAAGCAGATCCAGAGCAGCATCGCCGAGGCCGACGCCATCGACAATGATCATCGCAACCGCGTTGCCGGCAAGCAGGCGCGACGCCTCATCGGCATCCGGCGTTCGGAGTACGCGATAAGGCCCGGACGCCAGATCGGAGGCGAGCCGCCGGCTCGGCTCGGTGTCAGCGCCGACCAACAGCACGGCCCGACCGATCAGGGTTGCCAGATTTGGATCCAACAGCGACTGTGGATCGCGCAGCAGGTCCGTGAAGGCGGTCGCCGGCATTGGCCGCGCGATCAGGTAGCCTTGCGCCTTCTCACAACCTAGCGACTGCAATAGCCGGAGCTGATCGTCGCTGCTGACGCCCTCCGCAACCACTTCGAGCCCCAGCTGTTGGGCCATGGATAGGGTCGAGCGAACAATGGCCGTGTCGTCCGAGCTCGGCTTCAGATCCATGATGAAGCAGCGATCGATCTTGATCGTGTCGAATGGAAATTGCTTCAGGTATCTGAGACTCGAGTATCCGGTCCCAAAATCGTCGAGCGCGATGCGCACGCCAAGCTGGCGAGCTCGCAGCAGCTCGGCCTTGGCTTGCGTGGGGTCCTGCAGCATGATGTTCTCCAACACCTCGACTTCCAGTCGCCTTGGGTCGATCCCGTTCGCATCGATGGCATCCTCCAAGGCCGACGCCAGCAGGCCCGCGCTCAGTGTGGCACTCGAGATATTGACACTCACCGACCCGGGCGACAGTCCTTGCCCGCGCCAATCGGCGATGGCCTTCGCGGCACTCTCGATCACCCAACGCCCGACCTGATGCACGAGGTCAGTCGTTTCGACCACAGGCATGAATTCGGCCGGCAAGACCACCGTGCCGTCCGCTTGACGCCACCGGATGAGCGCTTCGGCACCGCACATCTGCCCCGAGCGCAGGTCGAGCTTCGGCTGGTAGTAAAGCTCGAAGGCGTCCTCGGCGAGGGCCTTGCGCAGTGCATGCTCCAGCTCGACACGCCGCTTGGCCGCCGCAGCCATCTCGGGTTGGTAGAAAGTGACCGACCCCGGCCCCGTCTGCCTCGCCATCTCCAGCGCAACGCCGGCATAGCGCACCAGGACGTCGGCGTCCTCGGCATCGGTCGGGGCGAGGCTGATGCCAACACAGCTCGACATCCCGAACGCACCGATGCCGGCCACCCGGGCTTCCTCGCGCAGGGCATTTTGGAGGGCTGTCGCTTGCTTGCTCGCCGCGTCCATATCCTCACCGCATTGCTGCGCCACAATGAAGTTGTCACCGCCTGGACGGGCGAGGATCGCATCCGTCGGCAAGACCTTACGCAGACGCTCGGCGCAAGCGACGAGGGCCGCATCGGCGGCCGTGTGTCCGAAGCTCGCGATCACGTGCTTGAACTCGTGCAGCTTCAAGCTCAGGACCATCAGCGATTCACCGGCGGCCATCGCCGACAGCAGAGCCTGTTCGAGTCGTAGGCGCAGCATTTTCTGATTCGGCAGCCCGGTGAGCTGATCATAATAGGTCAGCGCTTCGATCCGTTCCTGATTGCGGTAGTGTTCACTGATCTCGCTGAACACCGCAAAATATTTTTGTACCTTGCCTGTCTCGTCGCGGATCAGACTCAAGGCCAACCATTCAGGGTAGACGTCGCCGTTCTTGTGCCGATTCCAGATCTCGCCCTGCCAGTGACCGGTCTCGCTCAAGCGCTTCCACATATCCCGATAGAAGGCTGCATCGTGACGTCCTGATTGCAGCAAGCTCGGCAACCGTCCGATCACCTCTTCTTCCGCATAGCCCGTAATCGTGCTGAATGCCGGATTGACGGCGACGATGCGATTGTCCGCATCAGTGATCATGATGCCCTCGACGGTATTCGCGAACACCATCGTGGCCCGCTGCTCGAGCTCAGCGGCCCTGCGTCGGTCACGCAGGTCGTACCAGCTCGCCAACAGACAGGTTTGGTCCTGGATGGAAACACGCGCGATGGAGACATCCACAGCAATGGTTTGCCCGTGGACATCGCTGTGATCCCACTCGAAGCGCACAAGCCCTTGCTCCAGCGCCTCGCGCAACAGCGGCCCCGCTTTGGCGGTTGATGACTGACCATCCGGCTGTCGAATCGGCGAGAGCGATTGGATCAGCGCGCCGACGAGGGCCTGCGGGTCCGCATAGCCGAGCAACTCAGCAGCGGTGCGATTGACCTGCAGGATCGCACCGTCGGCCCCGATCAAGAGCATCGGCTGCCCGGCCGATTCAAACAGATCACGATAGCGCGCTTCGCTCGCGTTCAGCGCCAAACGGGCTTGTTGCTGTTCGGTGATGTCGATCACCGTGCCGATGGAGCGCTGCGGTTGGCCATCGGCGGCGTACTCCGTGCGACCGCGCACTTCCGCCCATTTGAGCCCGCCGCCGGGCAGGGCGATGCGATGCAGAATATCGAGCGTCTCGCGCCGCTCGACAGACTGCCGATAGAGGCGTTGCACCTCCGCGCGGTCATCCGGATGGACAGCGGCCAAGTAGCTCTCGAAGGTCGTGTCGAAGGTCTGCGGGTCGCGCTCGAAGATGCGATAGACCTCCTCGGACCAGGTCACTGCACCGGTTGCGATATCCAGTGACCAACTGCCCAAGTGGGCGACCTGCTGGGACTCTTTAAGCAACCACTCGCTCTTCTCGAGACGCTCGAGTCCCTCGCGGCGGTCGGTGATGTCCTGCACGACGCTCTCGACGAATACCGGAGCACCCTGATCATCGTCCACAAGCTCGCGGCGGCTGTGCAGCCAACGTCGCGACCCGTCGTCTGCGCGCCGGATGCAGAACTCCAGCTCCGCCTGTCCGCTGCGCACCGACTCGAGATCGACGAGCACCCGCGTAACTCGCTCGCGGTCCCGGGGTTCGACATGCGCCAACAAGGTCTCCATGCCCGGGACACAATGATGCGGGTCCAAGCCAAGGATGGCGTAGAGCTCTGCCGACCAGACCGAAGTCCCGGTCTGCAGATCGAGGCGGCTACTGCCGATTCGGGCGAGCCGTTGAGCGCGCTCGAGCATCCGTGCCTGCAGATGCTGGGTCGTGATGTCATGGCTGATCGCTAGCACGCCCGCTGCCTGATCGCCAGCGCGCGTGAAGGGCTGCTTGCGGATATCGAGCAGCCGGCGGGTGCCGTCGGGCAAACTGAACCACTCCTCGCGACGGCATTCACCTTGCTCGAGCGCGAGCTGATCACAACGGCGGAGCCTCTCTGCCAACGGATCAGCAAATAGCTGCTTGTCGGTGGCACCGAGGATGCGCTCGCGCGGACGCCCGATGATCCGCACAGTGGCCTCGTTGCACTCCAGATAGCGGCCGTCAGGGTCTTTAAAGAAGATGGGATCAGGCAGCGCGTCAAGCAGCGCCCGCAGCTCGAGCGCATGGCGGCGTTGCTCGGTAATATCGACCAGATAACCGTGATAGCCGATCAGGGTACCTTCGGCATTCCGCAGAACGCGGGTGTAGTCATAGAAGTGCCGCTGTTGTCCGTCGCTGGTCTGTAATCGATAGGTTTGCTCGTAGCCGTCCCGCCCGGCCTGCACATGTGCCTCGATCTCCGCGGCCACACGCTTGCGGTCGTCGGGATGGATCAGCTCAGCGAACGGAGGGTCGCCGGCAAGAAGCGCTTGCGCCGGTATCCCAAGCACCGATTCGACCGTGGGCGAGCAGTACTCCACCGGCCAACCCGGCTCGGCGCGCCAGCGGAACACCAGCGCTGGCCCTTGGGTGAACAGCGCTTGATCCTGCTCCAAATGCGCGTTGAGCCGCTCGAGCTCTTGCTCCTTGCGTTTGAGGTCGCTGATATCGTCAACGGTCCAAGTAACACCCCGGTTCAGGTCCGCCGGGTGCGCGGTATCCAGCGCCTTGCCAGAGAGCAAGCACCAGACGGACGAGCCATCTTGGCGGCGCAGCTGAACCTCGATATGCAACTGCTCGTTGTCGCGCAGACGTGCATAGTGCTCGCGGCCGAAGTTGATGAAGCACTCTTCGCTCAGATGCAGGGTGCGCATGCTCAACCCGGCCATCGCGGCCGGATCGGGGTAGCCGAGAATATCGGCCAGACGCTGATTGCAGCGGCTCAGGATCCGATAGCCGGTCAGCAGCATGATGCCGACGTTGGCATTGTCGAAGATGGCCTGCAGCTGCGCCTGGCTCGCCGCGAGCGCCTCGGTTGCCCGGCGCGCTTCGGTCACATCTCGGCTGGTACCGCGGTAACCGAGCAAGCGCCCATCGTCGTCGCGCACAGGGGTGGCACTGGTCTGCATGATCCGAGGCTGACCGGACCGATTGAGGTGCACCAACTCGAGGCACTGAACGTCCTGACCTTGCGCTGCAGTCGTCTCGAAAATGGTGCGCGCCCGTCGAGCCTCCTCGACCGGCATGATGTCAAACGGGGTCTTGCCGATGAGCCACCCGGGATCGTAGCCGAGAACGTTCAGTACGCGATTGGAGACCTCAGTGAAGTTGGCTTCGCAATCGATCTCCCAGAACCAATCCGCCAGCAGATCGACCAGATCTTGCAGGCGCTGTTCACTGCGTGCCAGCGCTTGGCGCGCAGCCTCACGCTCGGAGACATCCCGAATGATGGCCAGGGAGCCGATCGGCTGTCCGCGCGGATCACGCATCACCGTGCCAACGCTCTCGCCCTCGAAGGTTTCGCCATCGGCACGTCGGTAGCGCAACCTGTAGGGGGCGCGAAAGACCCTGGTGTCGGGATCGAGGCGTTCGCGCGCGAGACGTTCGCGATCCTCCTGCACGGCGTAGAGAACGCCGTCGTCACGCCCGATCAGGTCCGCCTGCGCGATGCCGAAGACGCGCTCGACCGCGCGATTGGCCATAAGAACGCGGCCTTCGGGATTACTGATTACAAAGGCATCGGGAACCGACTCGAAGACGTGCGCGAAGAGCTCGTGCTGCCGCTCGATCTGACGCAGATACCGGTACTCCGCCGTGACGTCGGTCATCACGGAGAGCGCACAGGGCTCGCCGTGCAGCTCGATCGGCTCGCCGTTGACGGCTGCATTGAGGATCGTGCCGTCCTTGCAACGGAAGCGGGTGCGCAAGCCCTGCACGGTGCGCCCTGCTTGGATCTCGCCGAGATAACGTCCCCGATCCTCACGGCTCACCCAGCCATTCAACGTCGCGCTCGATCGCCCGAGGACCTCTTCGACCGGGTAACCCGAGAGCCGAAAGAAGCTCGTGTTGGCCTCGAGGATCACGCCGTCAGAGAGTCGCGTGATGACGACTGCCGAGGGCGTGCTCGCAAAGATCTTGGCAAAGCGCCGCTCGCTCTCGTCACGCTCGGTGATGTCGTGGATGATGAGCAGGTAGCCGGCAATGCGGTTGGTGGCAGTGGCCACCGCAAAGATCTCGCACTGTAGGGCGAGATGGCCCTCGCGGTTGCGCAGGTGCTCGCACCGCCAGGTCTCGCCGGGGACAAGGGCGGCCACCCGACGCGCCATAGCCGTTCCGTCGCCGCCCAGCATCCGGAGAACCCCCGCGAGGGTGTCGATCGGCGCCGCGATCGGTGCTTGCTCCGCCAAACCCGCGAAACGGCGAGCCGCACGGTTGATGAAACGTATTTGGGCCTTGGCGTCCGCTGCCACGACGCCGAGCGCATTCTCCTGTTGGAGCAGGGCATCGAGCACGAAATCGCGGTGGAGCTCACGGCGCAATCGGCTGAGTTCTCGAGCCTGGTGATGCGCCAGGTCACGGAGCAAGTCTTCGTAGAGACTGCGCAGATCCTTGACCAGATCGCGCCGACTGAGAAACCCGACCAGACGCCCCTCGGCATCGACAACCACCAGACGCCTGACCGTGGCAGCGCGCATTTTCGTGCTCGCGTCGTGCAGCAAGGCGTCGGGCTGAATGCCGATGGCCGGTGCGCTCATGACCGCCTCGACGGCCACTTGGCCGAGGTCCGGATACCGGTCGTACAGCGCGCAAGCATCACGCTCGGTCAACAAGCCAAGCGGCTTTCCGTCGAGGACAACGACGACCGAGCTGATCCCCCGTTCGAGCATCTGCGCGAGCGCGCTCGCGACCGGCTCGTCCGGGGCGACTGTGACCGGTGTCCGCACCATGACCTCGTCCACGCGCCTCGGGCGCAGGAAGTCGACCTCATCCATCGCTGCAACGAAGTCCGTTTCAGTCACCATCACGGCCAGGTCGCCTTTGCCGTCAACCAGCACCAGATGCCGAATGCCCTGCTGTTCCATCAATCGGTAGCCCTCGATGTAGGGCTGATCCGCAGAGCAGGTCACGGGATCGAGCGTCATGCGCTTAGTGACCGACTCGTGCGCTGCATCCTTTCCAGCGAGAACGACCTCGAGCGCGTCGCGTTCGGTAAAGATGCCGACCGGCAAACGGTCGCGCACCACGACCACAGAGCTCAGCCGCTGCTCAGCCATCAGCTCGAGCACTTCCCGCAGCGACGTCGACTCGGTGACACACGCCGGCTCGAGCCGAGCGAGTTGGCCGAGTGTGGGGTGTTCGAGCGGCGCACTTGGATCGCGGGAATGGTTCATCGGGCTCGTCTCAACTGTTGATCGCCAAACCTCGGCTGGCCGTCGGAAGGACCACCGATGACCCGGTGCCTATAACCTAAGGGAGCCTTGCACCTGCCTGCAACGATGATTGCTGGCCAGAACGCAGTCTTGGCCAAAGCGACAACGGCTACGAGCACGGCGCGGGTCGGTCAGCTGGCCAGCGCGTTTCGACGCGGCGGCTGCCTGGAAACCTTTGGCGCATGGGCTGACTCGAGACGCGGGCGCGATCTGCGAAAAAGGAGAGATTGCGCAAGTCCTCGACCGCACCGAGGGGTTAGACTTAGAAACGTTGGCTGCAAAGCGAGGGCTGAGTGATGAGCGCACCGAAAGGCGTCGGAGACGACCTGATCGAACGCCTGCTGGCGCTTGGGGTCCGCCATGTCCTCGGTCTCCCGGCCGCTAGTACTGTATAGCAGTTCAAGCTCGCTTATCGTTTTTAATTTAACACTAGCCCGCCACGATATAAAATGAACAAAATGAAAATGAGCAGGCTGGTTTGATTACCGGCTTTGCTAGTAAATTTATAGGAAAGTTTTTGTAAGGAGGACATGATGAGGCATCCGAACCGAGAGCGGATTCTTTTTCGGGATTTTTTTGGAAATCTTGGAAAAGAGTAATGATCACCTGCAAATGCTCCTGAACACCGCGCATGAGTTAGAAAAATTTAATAAGCATAATCTGCGTTATGGATCATTGCAAAATGGATCGCGCGCGACTGGCACGGAACTCAATGTGGCTGGTGATTGGTGTAATCCTGATGATTTTGACAATGGTTGGTTTTTGCGCAGAGAGCGATCAGGGAGCTGTTACACTCGAGACATCCGGCCCCGTGACCGGAGCGATTCCCATGACGCTGCCGGAGGCAGTGCTGCTGGCAGTGCGCAATAATATCGGCCTGCGCAATGCTTATCTCGGCGGGGTGCTCGATAAATATGAGCTATGGGTGAGTGAAGGGAAGTTCGTGCCCAAAGGCGAGATCAACATGGGAGTGAACCGTTCCCGAACGCGGGCCCCAAACAAGGACGCGAGCATGCAGGATTCCTTTACCTTGCAGCCGCAACTGATTTGGAAGGCGCCAACGGGTGCTGACTTCCGCTTCACCTGGAATGCGCAGGGCTCTCGGGGCAATATGCTTGACGAAAGCGGCAGTGCGGATCTTGGCGTGTCGGTGACGCAACCGTTGCTCAAGGGCGGTGGTGTCTCAATCAATCGCATTTCCGTTGAGCTGGCGCGCAGTCGCTATGAATCCTCACGGCAGGGTCTGCGCAGCACATTGTCAAGTACCATCGGGGAAGTGATCCGCACCTATCGGAGTCTGATGCTAGCCCGGGGGCAGCTCGAGATCGAGCGTCGTGCGCTCGAGCGCGCCCGCCAACTGGTCCAGACCAACCGCGAGCAGATCGCTGCTGGGCGCATGGCCAGACAGGACCTAATCCAGGCCGAAGCCGACGTGGCCAGTCGCGAGGTGGCGCTGGCCAGCAGTGAAAACAGTCTTGATCAGACCCGCCTGACTCTGATTGGCCTGCTGAATCTAGACAGCAACATCCGTATTCACCCAACCGAGCCCATTGAGGTTGTCGATGTCGAGCTGGATTACGGCCGGCTCCTTGCTATCGCTCTCGAGCAACGGCCAGACTATCTTCAGGCACGGCTAGCGCTGGACAACAGCAAACTCGAGCTGCGACTGGCCGAGAACGATAGTGAATGGACGCTGAATCTCACCGCCAGTCGAGGCATCACCAGTCGCTCAGAGCGCTGGATCGATCCGCTGCCGAGACAGCCAATCGGCGAAGGCTGGTCGGTCGGCATCGATCTGATCGTGCCCCTGTTTGATCGATCGCAGCGGGAACGACGGGTGAGTGCGGAAGTTCAGCGACGTCAGGCGGAGAATTCCTTGACTGAGTTGCGCGAGCGCATCGGGCGCGAGATTCTCAATGCCATGCGCGACATAGAGATCCAACGCCGGCAGGTGGATTTGTCCCGGCGCTCACGCGAACTCCAAGAGCAGCAGCTCGCCGTTGAGCGCGAGAAACTGAACCTGGGCCGTTCAACCAACTTCCAGGTTGTGCAGTTTCAGAACGATCTGGTCAATGCGCAAAATGCCGAGCTGAATTCGATTGTCAGCTATCTCAATGCCTTGACTTCGCTTGACGAAACCTTGGGGACCACGCTCGAGACCTGGCGCATCGAAATCGCCGATCTTCCCATTCCTGCCGGCCCCTGAAGGTTGCTGAGAGACGCCTGATGGGCGCGGTGTGTTGAACCAATCAACTTAAACGAAACAGTTTTAGCACGATGCGAGCAGGCGAGTCATCCTAATCATGGACGCGGTTGTACCCGAATGGATTCTCCATTCTCTTCGCGATGGCGTCATCGTGCTGGATGACAACGGCACGGTGATGGCAGTCAATCCAGCGCTCGAGCGCCTGCTCGAGGTTCGTTCCGATGTGGTGATCGGGCAGCCCTTCGCGGCTGTTTTCGTAGCCGATGAGTCGCTCGATGAATTGGTTCAGGCGGTGCTGGATGCCGCCTATCAAGCCAATACTGTGCAGAATCGGGTGTTCTGGTTGCGACGAGAAAAGACCGCGGATCGGGCCATCGCGCTGACCACTTCGCTCCTGCGCGATCGCCAAGGTCGACGCCTGGGCGTGGTCGCGCTGCTTAACGACATCACCGAGCTTGAAGCGCTGCGTGAACAGGATCGGGCGCTCAATGCCGAGCTGACCGAGAGCAATCGCGCGCTCAGTGAGTCCTACAGCACGCTTGAGAGCCGCAACCAGGAACTGATGGCACTCACGCGTCAGATCACCCTGGTGCGCTCGCTGGCGACGGGCTTCGTGATGCTGGTGTTCGTTGGCATTGGTCTTTATACCTGGAACCTCGGCCATCACCATGTCGCGCCAGGCGCGTCGGTCGCGGATGCGGCAGGACTGGCACGAAGCGAGGATCGGGTGTTGCGGCTCGAGCCAACCCGGCAGCAGGTGAGCCTGAAACTCGTCGGCCAGCTCGAGCCGATCGAAATGCTCAACCTGATGGCGGCGCTCGATGGCACCATCGCCGAGCGTTTTGTTGAATTTGGTCAATCCGTTGCCGCTGGGGATCTGCTGTTCACGATTGCCGCAGAGCCCGCGCGGGTGCAATACCGCGATGCGAGGTCCAATTATCTAGGCTTGATCGAGGAACTCGAGCACCTGGAGAACTGGGAGCAAAGCACCGAGATGCATCGTGCCCGTCGCGGCGTGACGCGCGCTGAATCCAGCCTGCTTACCCTCGAGCACAAGGCCAAAGAGACTCGGCGTTTGCTGGAACTGGGCATCGTCGCGGCCTCCGAGCTGGAGGCGTTGGAAGAGCAGATCGCCGCGGCGCGCATGGAAGTCACGCAGTCGCAGGAGGAACTGGCCAGCACCCAGGAGAAGGGCAGTGCGGACAAGGTCACGGTGGCGCGGCTGAAGCTCGAGAACGCCGAGTTTCAGATGCGCGAATGGGAGCGCAAACTGGCTCTAACCCAGGTGGTGGCGCCTGTGGATGGCGTGGTGATGGCGCCGAACGACAGCAAGGAGTCGAGCAGCGAGGGCGGTTTCAACGTCGGCGCCCAGGTCAAGGAGGGCGTCGCGGTTCTGGCGATCGGCGACATGACGGGGCTCGCGGTACGCGCGGCGGTTGATGAGCTCGAGATCACCCACCTGCAACCAGGGTTGGCGGCGGTGGTGACTGGCGAGGCCTTCCCCGGTCGGCGTCTCGAGGGTCAGGTGGCGTGGGTCTCGGCGCAGGCCAATCCCGAGCAAGGCCGGGCCGCTCCCACCTTCGACCTCTTGGTGGAAGTCCGCGACCTTTCCGTCGAGGCACGCGCAGAGGTGCGCGTCGGCATGACCGCGCAGACGGACATCATCGTTGAAGACGAGCCCGAGGCCCTGATGATACCCATCGGCGCCGTCGACCAGGGCCCGGATGGGCCGCGCGTGCGGGTTCGCCGAGATGGCGTGGCATCCTGGGCGCCCGTGACCCTGGGGCTGACCGACATCGACAGCGTGCGCGTGCTCGAAGGCCTTGAGCCTGGCATGGAGATTCTGCTCTCGCCATGAATACGTCCTTATCGCAGAACAGGCTGCTGGAGCTGGAAGGTATCCGCAAGGAGTTTCAGATCGGTCCGGCTCGACTCGAGATTCTCAAAGGGATCAGCTTTGAGGTGGCCGCCGGGGAGTTGCTCGCGGTCATGGGGACCTCGGGCTCTGGCAAATCCACGCTAATGAATATCCTAGGCTTGCTTGACCGCCCGAGCGCGGGCCGCTATCGCATCGCCGGTGAGGACATCGGCCAGCTCGATGAGCCCAGCCTGGCGCGCTTGCGCAACGAGCGCATCGGCTTCGTCTTTCAGCAGTTCAATCTGCTGCCGCGCTTGAATGCACGCGACAATGTCGCCCTGCCATTGCAATATCGCGGTCTGCCAAGGCGCGAGGCCTTGGCGCGAGCCCGCGCGATGCTCGATGCCGTCGGCATGGGCGATCGCGACCATCATCGGCCGAATGAGCTGTCCGGTGGACAACAACAGCGGGTGGCCGTGGCCCGAGCACTGGTCGGGGAGCCGAGCCTGATCCTGGCCGACGAGCCCACAGGCGCGCTCGATAGCCGGGTGGGGCAGGAGATCATGGAGATGTTTCTGCGCCTTCACCGCGAGCAGGGCACCACCGTCATCATCATCACCCATGACCCCGGCATCGCCGCCCAATGCGCGCGGCTGCTGCGCATGCGCGACGGTCTGCTGGTCGAGCATGACGCGCTCGCCGCTTGAGTGACGCACCGCGATCCGATTCTGATGAGCATCTGGGCCAATATTCTCGAAGCCATGCGTAACCTGCTGGCCACCAAACAACGCTCGATATTGGCGCTCATTGGCATCATCATCGGCACCGGCTCGGTGGTGGCCATGCTCAGCATCGGCGGCATGGTGCGTCACGAAACCCTCAAGCGCTTCGAGGACATGGGCACCGACCTGATCAGCATCCGACTGCGCGCCCCCGAGCCGGATCAGGGCCTGGGGGTGAGCGACCTGGCACAGGTCGAGCAAGGCCTGGCCCCCTGGTTCGCAGTCGTCACTCCCAGCATCGAGGCGGGTGTGTGGTTTGAACTAGGCGGTCAGGAACAGTTTTTCACTCAGCTCGGCAGCACCGCCAATATGCAGGCGCTGTACCGTCTGGAGCTGGCCGCTGGGCGCTTCATCTCGCCTTTCGATCATTACCAGCGCTTTGCCGTGGTCGGACAGCAGGTGGCTAATGCCTATGCTGACGCCGGGCAGTTGTTGGCGCCCGGCAGCACCTTGGCGATCGATGGCCGGATCTACAGCGTGATTGGTCTCCTCGAGCGTGCACCGGAGGATCTGTTCGGCGGGACCGATGTCAATCACTCCTTGATCATCCCCATCGGCGCCCTCAGTCGCCTAGACGGCGGCGAAATCGATTCCCTTGCCGCGCGCATCAAGCCCGGGCTGGCGCATCAAGCCAGTATCGAGCAAGCCGGGCAATGGTTCGCGCAACACTTCCCAGGCCTCGACGCGGAATTCAGCAGCCCCGAGCAGATGATCGCGCAAATGCAGCAGCAGTTGCGACTGCTCACGCTGATGCTGGGCGCCATCGGGAGTATCTCGCTGGTGGTCGGCGGTGTCGGCGTGATGAATATCATGCTGGTGTCCGTGACCGAACGCCGGCGCGAAATCGGCGTGCGCCTGGCCATCGGCGCGCGCCGGCGCGATGTGCGTCGGCAGTTCCTGATCGAGGCCGTCATCTTGGCCCTGATCGGCGGTCTGCTCGGGCTGGTGCTAGGGGCCTTGGCCGCTTGGGTCGTCGCCTACTTCGCCGGCTGGGGGTTCTTTGTCACCCTGCCCGTGCTGCTGCTCGGTTTTGGGGTCTCCGCCGCCATTGGCGTCTTCTTTGGCTTCTATCCCGCCATCCAAGCCTCGAAGGTTGATCCCATCATTGCGCTGCGTTCATAGGAGAAATGATCGATCGCCAGTTCATGCCGATTGAGGTCGCTGGATGCCTTGATCGGGCCTCAGGAGAATTGGTTTTTGTGTGTTCTGCTTACCAATAGATTTTTTCTTTTGGGGCGGGTCGCCATTGACGATGATCATTGCGTGGTCGACTTTTTCTTAAGTGAGCCACTGCAATCGAACAGTCGTAATGGCGAGCGCTCCAACTAAGGCTTAGGCAATCAACGCAGTATAAACTTTGAAGAAAAATGTCATGGACATGGAGTCGATATTTGACTTATGCTCCGGCCTTCCAAATCTCACAAGGAGAAGATCATGAGAACAAGAACGCACCTCCTGTATGCACCTCTTCTCACCCTCGCGATGCTGCTTTTGCCGAGCACATACTGTTCAGCCGATGATGGCTGGAGCTTGTTAATTCCACCTGCCGAGGGCGAGTTGACCACCGAGTTGCCTGATATCTGTTACAATAAAGAAGAATGGAAAAAGCATAAAGGGGATGTACCCCATTGTTGTTTCGAGTTAAAAGTCAGTTTTCGCAAATGTGACCAAGACCATCATCAATGGCCTCCGAAGTGCAGAGGAAACGCTATGAACGAGTTCAGGAGGTGCATAAAATAGCAGGGTTGGAGATCCTTCTCCAGCCCTGATAGTGTTCTGCATTTCACATATTGACTCCATTTCCGGGAAAACACTGCAAGCTGCACGGTGTTTTTATGATCATATTAAAATACTGTCGAACCTTTGCCCCCTTACAACACAAAGATCCAGCGGGTAGTCAACGCGCAACGCGCCGGAACCGCATCTCAGCAGACGCACCATGAAACCGGACCCGCCGCCATCAGGCTTGACGCCTGGTCACCAAGGGTCGCCAACCGGCAGCTCTCCAACGAATTGCTATAGGAGTTATTTTCGATGAAAACATACGGTCTGCTCGGGGTCCTCGCCCTCGGTTTCTTGGTTGTTGATTGGGCAAGCGCTGATGATCCAGGGGAGCCGACTGTTCCTAGCCGTTGTACCTGGAATCAACACGCCGGCCTCATGCACAGTTGCTATGATTGCCAGACGCACGGGGCTGGGAGTGGTGGTGTAACATTAGAATGCAAGTCAAAGTTTATGAATAAAATGGACACTGTTTCGATAAATGTCGATCAATGTCTTGGGGTTGCCAACAACGGCAAACTGGTTTATGGCAAAGACGCATCGAAAAGTTGCTTTTCCATACACGTTATGAGGCAAGGCGATGGCGTAATAGAAGGAGTCTGTTATCGTGAGAACAGAATAGATATAGTTAAATCAATAATTCCGCTCGGAGACGTATTCGTTGGGGTTAGAATAGGCGGCCCTCGTATCAGGTGCGCCCATTGACTTGCGGAAATAGAAATCGGCGCAATTTTCATTCGTGATTATTGGATGTATTTTCAATGAAAGTATACGCTCTGTTCGGAGTTCTCGCCCTTGGTTTCTTGTTTGCTGGTGCAGTGGCGGCTAGCGGATCCCGTGGTGGCGGAGGAGGAGGATCTGAATGAACCAACTTCTTGCCGGTGGACTGGAAACTGGCACGGTACTTTCGGTTACGCGTGTTACGGGCAGTCTGACGACGCCATACCATGGAGTGGGACGGTGGATGATCAGTGCTATTTTCGTGCGGAGGCTCGAGGGTTGAGATTTTTGGACGGTTCAATCGATCCTTCGAGTGGGCAGGCGCCCGACCTGCGTGGCGACAAAGGTCTTTGTGGTGACACGAACGGTCAAGCGACATTTTTCGGGACGGTGGTACATGGAACCTTTCGGTGGAGTGTCGGCGGCGGTGGAAGATTTTCTGGGCAACGCCGATGATTAGCCTGATCCGGCACCGGCAGGTTGAAAGGTAGATCTACTTCTAGAAGCGCTTTCTAGGTTAGATGATGGCTTTCGTGGTGTTTTACCGATGGAGTCATGTCGACAAGACCAACCTTTAACCATCTTGCTCGATTACCTTCAGGGGATGAGCGAATCAGGGCAATCGCATATAGCTTTGCGAATATTAGGCTTACCTGATACTCCTGTTTTCTCCTTATTCTCGGGCCACTCAAAGAGCAGTTTTGCCAGGTAATCCTCGTTGCAAGCCGCCCTCAAGCGTTTGTTCTTCAGCCCCACCTTGGTGTCATCATTCTTCAGCCGTGAGAGCGCGAGGTGACGCAGCACGGCGTCGGCAAACCGGGTCGCGCTGATGCCGGTGCTGCCGATGAAGCAACGGATGTCGATCGAGACCTGGCCGTCGATCTCGCGGCGCGTGTCGACTAGGCCGATCATGTTCATCCCCTCCCACAGCGTGCTGCGGGGCACCCCGGAGAGATCGCCCAGGGTGCGGTAGCGACGGGTCTCGAGACGGCTATGTCCACGCTCGACGGTCTCCAGAACCTCCTTGTCAACGCCTTCATACTCCCTGGCATCGGCATGGATGAACGCCTCCTCGACCTCGCTGGCCAGCGTTTCCTGATTGCCCTTGAGCGACAGCACGTCGTCCCCGCCCTGCTCAATGATCTGCTCGGCAATCGCCGTCTGACAGCCCATCGCATCGATGGTGACAATGCAGCCTGCGAGCTTGAGCCACTGCGGCAGCTGCGGGATCGCCGTGATCTCATTGGATTTCGCCTAGGTCGCGACCTGGCCAAGCACCACGCGGTTCGCCGTTGCCCACGCGCTTGCCATCCACGGCCACGATCTCATCGGGGAGCAGCTCGGCGACCGAGGCACTCAACTGGCGGAAGCAGGCGGCGAACTGCTCAGGGTCGATCAGCGCAAACACGCGCCCGAAACAATCGTGCGACGGGACGCCATGGGGCAGCGCTCTGCACTCAGGTCACCCATGGCCGACATCCCCGCAACCGTCCAAATAAAGGGCGGGGATCATCGGGGATGGAGGATGGAGAGTCTAACAGTACCCTCTAATATATTATGCGATTGCCCTGCTCCAGGTGGTGTTGACAAGATTGCGGGCAGCAACGCATCTCGGTGTTCTGGCACCGCCTTATAGCCCTCCGCACCGTTGTCACGAACTAAACGGCGATCGCAAGGGCACCTTGAGCCTCGACCTGGATGGTCCATTCAGGGTGATTCTGAAGCCAGCACATGATCCGCTACCACTGCGGCCGGAGGGTGGGTTGAACTGGTCAGCTGTCACCGTCGTCGAGATACTCGGCATCGAGAACACCCATGGTTAACGAACAACGCAACGAATACGTCCCAGACTATGCAGTTCCACCCGGTGAGGTGCTGGAGTATGAGCTGGAGCTACGCCACATGCCGAAGTCCGAGCTTGCCCGCCGCACCGGACTGACCGAAAAGCACATCAATACCATCGTCAAGTCCAAAGGCAAGTCTTGCATCACGCCGGAGACGGCGATCAAACTGGAGCGCGCCCTCGGTATGCCGGCGGATTATTGGCTGAATTTGGAGACCAACTACCAGGAGGCCTGCGCGCTTGAACGAGGAAAAGGCCCTTGCAGCGAGCCTAGACTGGCGAGAGACAGTATGAGCGACAACAACCCCGATCAACCATGAAGATCTTCCGAATCACCTGTGTCTTAGTCCTGCTGTCGCTGGTGCTGACAGTTTTGCTTGCGATCGCCCTTGCCGTTCATTGGCCAAGCCACCCTGAGGTGGCACCAGCGGCGAGCTCCCTAGGCGAGGAGCTCGCGAGACCTGATCGCGGGATGCCGACCGGCGACTTCGGCCAGCAGCTGGCGCGCTTGGAGGCAGCGGTTGATGCGCAGCGTCGGGCTGGGCAGCAACAGAGCGGTGCGTTCGCGGAGGACTTGCGGACCGCGGCCATCCGTCTGTCGATGTCGGGGCCACTCGCGCCGCTAACCCAGCGCAGCCTCATCGCACTGAGCCGCCATGAATCACTGCGCGTTACGCTCTTCTGGGCGATGCCGCTGGTTGGCTGGATGAGCGAGCCCTTCTTGTTTCCGCTCCCGACCGACGCGGACCCGAGCTCGCAGTTGCAGCGTCTCATGGACGCTCGGGCTCGGCTGGGCATCGACATCACGCTGGACAACGTTGGCGATGCATCAAGCTCGCCGGCCGAGGCCGCAGCCTATCTGGCGTTCTACCGTCGTCTGATCCAGGCACCCACGCCCGACGAGAGAGACGGGCCGCTGTATCTCTCGCTCAAGCTTTCGGCACTGGTCGACGACCTGCCGCTTGCACTGAGTCCGGAAGGTCAGGGTAAACGAGCCCGCATTCTCGCCTCCCTGCGGGAACTGCTGAGTCTGTCGACCAACAGGGCCGCGGCTTCGGTCTTCATACGCGTCGACATGGAGGAATACGCGTACAAGAATCTCACTCTGGCGTTGTTTCGCGAGCTCATCGAGACCTCGCCGGAGCTGGCCCTCGACGACACTGGCCAAGCGCGCATAGGCGTTGTGATCCAGGCCTATTTGCGCGACTCGGCACGCGACCTGGCCGACCTGAAAGCCTGGGGTGAAGCCCATGATGTCCGCGTTCCAGTACGCCTGGTAAAGGGTGCCTATGACGACTACGAAAAGGCCCTGGCCCAGTCAGAGGGTCGGCCATCGCCGGTGTGGAACTTCAAGGCGTCCACCGACGCCAGCTATGACCTGCTCGCGGACTATCTGCTACAGCATCCCGAACGCTTCGACCCGCGCTTTGCCACCCACAACATGACGACGCAGGCGCGGGTCATGGCGCTTACGGCGGCACGCGGATACCGTCCGCAGGAGATCGAATTCCAGATGCTCTACGGCATGGGTGAACCGATCAAGAAGGCCCTGGTGACGCTCGGACACCCGGTGCGCGAATACGTCCCCGCCGGCTCCCTCGCGCGCGGGCTGGGCTACGCGGGCCGCCGCTTTGCGGAACTGACCAACCCGGACAACGCACTCGCACGGACGCTGCAAGGTGACTACTCGGCGCTGGCGGAGACGCCGGAATTCGTCGGCGAGCAAGATCGCCTCGATGGTCAGGCGGCACGCGCCGCGCTGATGGCATCGACCGGTGCCCAATGATGCAGCTCGTTCTCATTGGCTCTCTTGCTGCGCGAGGAGCGCACCGCATCGCGATACATCCCCTTCGCCCGAATGCGCGCGCCCTTGCGCCGCTCCGGCGTCTCGTCGACCGCCACCACGATCGGCACCTGCGTCGGCAACATCCCGAGCAACAGCCCCAGCAGAATCCGCGTCCATTGGCGCGACGACCAACGCGCCCGATTCAGCACCCGGTGGTCACGCTCGCAGCGCTGCTCCGCGCTCAGCCCCATCGCCCGCAGCGCCGCCGTCACCGTGCGCGGCCCTTGCGCCAGCAGCGCTCCCGTGAGCAAGACATGCAGATGCGCCAGGGTCGGCGTGGTGAACAGGCAGGCAAAGGGCTTCAGAACAGAGACAATCGAGGGTTGAAGCGCCCCCTCTGGTTGCAGCACCTGCGCCGCTGGTGGGACGGCTGGCCCACGGGGATGCGCACGGCTTGAGTTCCAGCCCGTTCCGCGGCTTGTCGCGACGGGTCAGTCGCCTGCTCCACCTACCCGGAGGGATCGAACCAGGCGCGAGGGACCGCTCGGCGAATCGGCGACGGAGGAATCGCGTCGCACGCTCGGCGCGGATGCCACCGGGAGTGTCCGGTGAAATCACCTCGGCGACGATACTCCCGCGCGGCCTTCACTGCCGCCGCAGGACCGTCTCGCACGGGCTGCCGAAAGCGGTCAGTCGGCCGATGATTTGATCGGCCACCAGGCTTAGCCCGCTGGTGGCCCAGGCGGCGGCTCCTTCGACAATGAGGTCGCGGCGGTCGATCGTCGCGCGCGGGGCCTTCAGCGTGCCGGTGACGACGATGAAACGGTCGGCGAGGCCGAGCAGGCTCAGCCCGATCCCCGTGCGTTTGACGGTCTTGAAGCGAAGGGCAATCTCGCCCGTCTCCAGCTTGATGGCGCCGCCGCCCAGCACATTGAGAGTATCGGTTTGCACCGCCAATCCGCGCGTGCTGGTGGCGATGCCGTCGGCGACATCGAACTGCAAGACGGCGCACCGGAGGCTAAAGAGGTCCCGCCGGATGTCGACGTCGGCCAGGTCAACCGGATTGAGCGTGTCGAGCAGACTGAAGACGACTCCTCCGAAGGGCAGCCGCGAGACCTTTCGGTCCAGCTGTCCGGCACCCAGGATCAGCTCCACGCGCCCGTCGGCGGAGCGCAGCAGTGCGGGCATCGAGGCACCGACACCGCTTAGACGGATCTCGACGGCGACGGGCACGTTGGAGAGTGCCTGTTGATTCTTCGCCTTGATCAGCCGACCCAGATCGACCTTGCCCTTGTGGTGCAGGTCCAACCGCCAGTCCGTCTGGCGGGGCCGCAGCTCGAGGTCGACCGACAGGCCGCCCTGAGCGGCATCGGCCGACAGCACCAGATGTCCCGCGTCGAGGCTGGCCTCGAGCGCGCCGTCGTTCATATCGAAATCGTCGAGCTGAACCTGAGCGGCATGCAGCTTGATCGAGCCGTCGAAGGCCTTCAGTCCGTCCAACGGCAGCGGCTGCTCGCCGCGGCCGTCGCGCCCGGCTCGGGGCGCACCGCCGCCGTCCGCGCCGCTCTGCTTCGACACCAAGAACGGGGTGAGATCCAGCACCTCGGCGTTCAGATCGGCGTCGATCCGCGCACGCGCGCCGAGACCGATGCGCACCTCCCCGGCGATGTCGCTGCCCGCGCTGCCTGCCTTCAGATCCAGCAGCTCGAGCTGCCCGGTCTGACCCCGGACGCGTGCCGTCGCCGAGAACGGCTGCGCGGGCAGCCCGGGATGCAATGCCGCGAGGCTCTTCGCCGCGAACCGCGCCTGCAGTTGGTTTCCCGCCAGGCCGTCGAGTCGGGCGAGCTCGCCGGTCAGGGCGCCGGTCAGACCGGTGTCGTCGGCCAGGGTCAGGTCGAGCCGCAGGTCACGGCCCGCGCGGATGGCCGCGAGCGGCCCAAGATGGCCGCGGATGGCGACTCGGTGTCGATCGATGCGGGTCTGCGCGGCGACGTCGATCAGCGGCCAAGACCGCCCCGCGGGCAGCAGGTCGGCCAACGTCCCGCCGGTCAGCGTCAGGTCCAGGGTCTGCCCGACCACCGCCAAGCCGGTCTCGAGGCTCACGGCCTTGCCGGCGGCGACCCGAAGGTTGGGTCCGGTCAGCTCGATCGGCGTGGCCTTTCGGCCCCGCTCGGCGGGCGGGAGCAGCCGGACCGATCGGGCTTTCAAGGTGCCGCTCAGGGCACGGATCAACGCCGCCGGGGTCTCGCCGCCGGCCGTGGCATCCAGACTCAAGCCGACAATGTCGCCGCCCAACGCAGGCCCCCGGGGCAACATCGACAGGGCCTGCGGCACGTCGATGCGGTCCGTGTTCAGCTTGAGTGTGAGCGCAGGCGATCGGCGGCCGGCCTCGACGACCCCCTGGCCGGTGAGCGTCAGCCCGGGAAGCGCAAGCCTGACCCCGTCGAGCTGGAGCCGGCCGTCGCGAAGCTTGGCCCGCGCCTTGAGCCCGCGCATGGTCATCCGCTGCCAGGTCAGCGTCTCGGCCGCGAGATCCAGGTCGGCATCGAGCCGGGTCAGCGCGGCGAACGGCAGCGGCCTGTCCGTCCAAGTCGGGCCCGTCGCCGAGTTGGTTTTGGTCACCGCGGACCCCGAGATGACCTGGGCATCGCGTCGAGCCGCTTTGCCCTGCGCGATCTCCTCCAAGTTGAGCGTTCCGACGTCGAGCGTGCCGCTGAGCAGGGCCCGCGCCGCGCCCGATGCCGGCCGCAGCTCGCCGTCGAAGCGCCCGTCGGCGAGCGTTGCCTCGATCGCCACGGCGCCGGTTGTCCGAGCATCGGACGTCCGGGCATTGGACGTCCGGGCATCGGCTTCGGACGTGGCGACCGGCGTCAGGTGGAGCGTCCCGAGCCGATCGCCGAGCGTCCCCGCAATCCGAACGGACCAGGGGCCGTCCGTCGAAACGCTGATCTCGCCGTCGCTGATGCTCAGCGGCGCGGGCAGGACATCGGCCTCCGAGGATCCGTTGATCGCATTGGCCTGCAGGGTCCGGCCGTCCCAGGTCAGGCCCGTGTCGAGCCGAAAGGGTCCCGCCGGCAGCCCGCGGATGCCCACGATCTGCCCGAGCGGACTCGCCGTCGGTCCCTGCACCTGGAGCCTGGCATCCAGTCCCGTGGAATCGAACGGTGCCGGGGCGCTGCCGTTGAGCTCGACGCGGGTGTCCGCGCTGCGCGCCTGCACCTGAAAGGGCCAGCGGGCGGCGTCCTGAGCGCCGGTCGGAGCATCCGTGGCGCCTGCGCTGGCGCTCAACGTCAGCGGCGTCTCATTGATCAGCAGCTCAGCCTCGAGGACCAAGGGTTCGGCTCCAAGACCGACGAGCTGAAGCCGCGTCACATCGGCGCGGCGCACCAATCCCTTTGCCGCCGCAAAGGCGATCTCCGAGTCGATCACCTGCACCGTCGGCACCAGCAGGCTGATGTCGCCTGCATCCTTGCCCTTGGCGGCCTCGAGCTGCCAGTTGGCGCGGCCATCGGAGGTCGTCTGCAGCATCAATCGCGCACCGCGGATCACCAGCTGGTCGATGCGGATCTGCCGCTGCAAGAGCGCACGCAGGTCCAAGGTCACGTCCACCCGCTCGCTCTCGAGCAAGTGGGGCCCCAGGGCCCAGTCGGCGGCCCCGTCCGGATTCGATACCCGCAACCCCTTCAGCACGATCGACAGGGCTGGCCTTGGCTGAACCAACCAACCCAGCGTCACGCCGTCGGTCGCGACCGATCGTCCGAGCGCCCGACCCGCGGCGGCCTCCAGATCCGCCTGATGCGCCTGGAGATAAAAGGGCAGATAGGCGATGGCGCCGGCCGAGAGCAAAAGCATCGGTAGCAGAATCCAGGCAAGAACGCGGAGGGTTTTCATCCAGTGGGATACCAATTCAGGGAACGACGATCGGATCCGGTGCTGTTGTTGCACTCACGGACGTGGGCCGGCATCTCGGGCCAAAAGAATCCGGGGTTTCGAGACAGTGTCGTGACGCCTACGCAAGCTCGGCGATCGCCGCGCGATCGGCGCGTTTTTCCGTGCCGCCGGTTTCTTGCCTAAGCAAACGAATTTGCTCGGACACTTTCGCGATGATAGCGTCCGTTGCAGGCACACCGGCCGATGCTGATGCTCCAGCGTTCGCGGCGATTGTATCGCCGCCCCGAAGAGCATACCCGGATTGCCTTCGGGCTCGACCACGGCAGCGACCGGATCCTCTTCTCGGCCGAGTACCCGCAAGCCATGAAACCGGACAAGGCCCGCAGATCGCACTTCGACGCCGCCGAGATCGACCTCCGCGATCTCGGCGGCAGCGAGGATCGACGCCTTCTTCCCGACCACCACAGGAGATCCCGATGACCATACTCGCACGTCCGGGCCTGATCGCGGCCGCGGCCTCCGCGGCGCTTCTCGCCAGCGCCACGGCCCTGGCCGCACCGACCTTCATCAACATCCTCACCGGCGGGACCAGCGGGATCTATTACCCGATCGGCGTCGCGCTGTCACAGATCTACGGCGAAGGGATCGAGGGCTCGAAGCCCTCGGTGCAGGCCACCAAGGCGTCGGTGGAGAACCTCAACCTGCTCCAGGCCGGTCGCGGCGAGCTGGCGCTGGCCCTGGGCGACGCGGTCGCGGACGCCTGGGCGGGCGAGGCGGAAGCGGGCTTCAAGACGCCCTTGAAGAACCTGCGGGCCATCGGTGCGGGCTACTCGAATTACATCCAGATCGTGGCCAGCGCGGATTCCGGGATCCAGACCCTCGAGGACCTCAAAGGCAAGCGCATCTCCGTGGGCGCACCCAAGTCCGGCACCGAGCTGAACGCAAGGGCCATCTTCAAGGCCGCGGGTTTAACCTACGACGACATGGGCAAGGTGGAGTTTCTGCCTTACGGGGATTCGGTGGAGCTGATCAAGAACCGCCAGCTCGACGCCACCCTGCAGTCGTCCGGGCTCGGCATGGCCGCCTTTCGGGATCTGGCCGCCACCATGCCGGTGCGCTTCATTCCGGTGCCCGCCGAGGTGGTCGAGAAGATCGGCAGTGCCGCCTACCAGGCCGGGGAGATCCCGGCGAACACCTATGAGGGCCAGACGCAGGCCATTCCCACCGCGGCGATCGCGAACATCTTCGTGACCCAAAGCGGGGTCTCGGACGAGTTCGCCTACGAGATGACGAAGCTGATGTTCACCAACCTCGACCGCCTGATCTCGGCTCATGCGGCGGCCAAAGGAATCAAACCGGAGACGGCCGCCAAGAATCTGCCGATTCCGCTGCACCCGGGGGCCGAGCGCTATTACACGGAGGTCGGGGCTCTGTAGGCCGGGGTGAGCTTGCGAACCTCGGCGAGACGCCGACGCCGGGCACGCTGGGGTTCGCTCTGCTCACCCCAGCCTACCACGGGATGAGGGGGTCGGACCGGGGCCAAGATTCGAGGAGACCGCTCATGAGTGAACATCAACCGGCCCTGGCCGTGAACCCCGCCGAATGGCCGCGTGCGATCTTCTACGTCGCCATTGCGTTTTCCGCCTTCCAGATCGTCACCGCCGCCTTCCACCCGTTCTCGACCCAAGTGCTGCGGGCGGTGCACGTGGGTTTCCTGCTACTCATGGTGTTCCTGGCCTACCCGGCCCGCGGGCGCCAACGGCCGTGGCAACCGCTGGCCTGGCTGTTGGGGTTGGCGGGCATGGCCACCGCAGCCTATCAGTGGTACTTCGAGTCGGACCTGATCCAGCGCTCCGGGGAGTTGACCGACGCCGACATGGTGATGGGTCTGCTGGTCCTGGTGCTGGTCTTCGAGGGGGCGCGGCGGGTCATGGGCATCGGCCTGCCGCTGATCTGCGGCCTCTTTCTGGGCTACGCCCTCTTCGGCCAGAACCTTCCGGGGGATTTGGCGCACCGCGGCTACGGTCTGGATCAGGTGGTCAACCAACTCTCCTTCGGCACCGAAGGCCTTTACGGGATCCCGACCTACGTCTCGGCCACCTACATCTTTCTGTTCATCCTGTTCGGGGCCTTCCTCGAGCAGGCGGGGATGATCCGCCTCTTCACCGACTTCGCCATGGGTTACTTCGGCCACAAGACGGGCGGACCGGCCAAGGTCTCGGTGGTGTCCTCCGCCCTGATGGGAACCATCACCGGCTCCGGGGTCGCCAACGTGGTCACCACAGGTCAATTCACCATCCCGCTCATGAAGCGCTTCGGCTACCGCCCTGCCTTCGCCGGCGGGGTGGAGGCAACGGCCAGCATGGGCAGTCAGTTGATGCCGCCGGTGATGGGGGCGGTCGCCTTCATCATGGCCGAGACCATCGATGTCCCCTTTCACGAGATCGCCAAGGCCGCCTTGGTGCCGGCCTTGCTGTATTTCGGCTCGGTGTTCTGGATGGTCCACCTGGAGGCCAAGCGCGCCGATCTGGCGGGACTGCCCAAGGACGAGTGCCCCGACCCCTGGGCGGCGGTGCGCGCACGCTGGTTCCTGCTCATCCCCTTGGCGATCCTGATCTGGCTGCTGTTCTCCGGGCGCACGCCGCTCTTTGCGGGCACCGTCGGTCTCGCCCTGACGGCCATCGTCATCCTCGGCTCGGCCATCATCCTGCGCGTGTCCTCGCTGGGCCTGCGGATCGCCTTCTGGATCGCCCTGGGGATCCTCTGCGCCGGGTTCTTTCAACTCGGCATCGGGGTGATCTTCGGCGTCATCGGGGCGCTGGTGGCGGCCTGTTGGTTCGTGAAAGGGGGGCGGGAAACGCTGCGCATCTGCCTCCACGCCCTGGCGGAGGGGCCGCGCCACGCCCTGCCCGTGGGCATCGCCTGCGCCCTCGTCGGGGTCATCATCGGCGTGGTGTCGCTGACCGGGGTGGCCTCCACCTTCGCCGGCTTCATCCTGGCCATCGGGCGGGACAACCTCTTCCTGTCCCTGGTGCTGACCATGATCACCTGCCTGGTGCTGGGCATGGGCATCCCGACCATCCCCAACTACATCATTACCAGCTCGATCGCCGCGCCGGCCCTGTTGGACTTGGGCGTGCCCTTGATCGTCTCCCACATGTTCGTCTTCTATTTCGGCATCCTCGCCGACCTGACCCCGCCCGTCGCACTGGCCTGCTTCGCCGCCGCGCCCATCGCGGGGGCACGCGGGCTCAACATCAGCTTCTGGGCGGTACGCATCGCGCTGGCCGGTTTCGTGGTGCCCTTCATGGCGGTCTACGATCCGGCCCTGATGCTGCAGGGCGGGGGTTGGGTCGCAGTCCTCTACATCGTCTTCAAGGCCGCCTTCGCCATCGGGCTCTGGGGCGCAGCCTCCATCGGCTGGTTCATGTATCGCCTGGCCTGGTGGGAGCGCCTGCTGGCCATGGCCGCCGGGGTGGCACTGATCCTGGCCCTGCCGGCGACCGACGAGCTGGGTCTCGGACTCGGAGCCCTGCTGGTTGCCCAGCACCTCTGGCGCAGGCGGCGCCGGGGCGCGGTGCAGGTATGATCCTAGGATGATGGGCCTCTGCCTCGGACTGGCCGGGATCGCGTGGACCACGCTACCCGTGCGTGACTTCACCTTGGCGTGGATGCACAGTATCGAGCATGTGCGTTGGGAAGAGGACTACCGCGTCACCGCGGATGGCCTGGTGCCGGGCGAGGCGCGCATCCAAGGGTCAGGTGCCGGAATGGAGCCGCCGCAGGGCGCCGAGCTGCGCGACGGCGTTTGGCACTACCGGGTGGATCTGCCGCCGCTCTCCGCTTTGCGCCTGGCCCGAACACCCGAGGCGGGGGACTACGATCTCTGTGTCGACGGGGTCTGTCATCCCGTCGGTCATTGGATCGGTCCGCCGCGCGCGGATCGGCCCGCGCTGGAGCTGTGGGCCTGCCCTGGCCAGGCGCCCGCCGAACCGAACGAGAGCCGATAAGGTCGAGCGTCGGGCGGCAACTTGGCGGGCAAGTCGGTGCAACCAAACGCTACAGCAGATCGGAGAAACCCTCTCGAATGATCGACCCAATACGCCGCTCATCGCACGTAGAATCGCGTGCTCGCCTCGCGGGTCTCGTCTGGCCATTGTTGTTCTTGGGCGCCGGACACGGTATGACCGCAACAGCCGGACCGTCGGTTGGGCAAGTGTTGGCAGCCTGTGACCGTGGCGCCGCTCTCGGCGGCCGCGGCGTGGATTCGGCGATGTGCGAATGGTACGCGGCCCCCTGTGATTGCAAAGCCGGACCGCCGGAGGGCGCTCGCTGGTGTACCCCGGAGGGCGAGCCGGTGGAGCGAATCGCTATCCGTGTGGTTGCGGAGCTGCGCAGGCTCCCGGACCGGTCTGTCGACGTCGACCTGGCGGTGCCGGAGATTCTGGCGCGTCTCTATCCCTGTCCACCCTCCGGCGAGCCTGGTGATTAGGGCCGACCTCCGGAATACGACTGCCGCGCCCGTGACCCTCGGTCAGTCGCATGCCGGCCAGCCGTATCCCCAGCGCCAAGGCAGCTCGCTGCAGGGGATGCCGCCCAAACGGACCGAGCGGTACATCAGATCCGCCACCGCGGCATAGATTCCCGCGATCTGACCCTCGGTGAGATGATACTGGGTACTCAGCGCCGGAGCCCGTCGTGCTCCGGTCTCGATTACGCAATCTCGCAGGGCCAGATCCGCGGAGCGGCGGGCCTCGAAGCTGTCCTCGGGTGTCGCATCGGGCGGCCCGCCCGCGTGGTAGAGCCGATCGTGGGCGATGCAGCAGGCTTCCCAGGGCGGACGGTCGCCATGGACCGCGCGGAATTCGGCGAGCCACTCCGCGAGCGATTCCCAGCCGGCCGAGAGACCGCCGCTGCACCCGTCGGTGGTGAAGTCGGCGAGACGACTGTCCGGGGCGGACTTGATTCGTGCCAGTCGCGCGTGGCGACCGAGCTCCAACTGCCGCTCCAGCGCCTCGATGGCCGGGGCGTCTCCGGCCGGATGCAACGACGCAGACTCTTCCGCGAGCAAGTGGCCGGCGACGAGCCCGGCGAGCACCAGGGCAACAGGCCATCGGAGTGCGCCGGCGCAGCGCCTTCGGTCACGGCGAATCATCGCGATAGACCCGCTCGGGTATGGGCTGACCGAACAACTCCGCCGCATGCACCAGCAGCCGTTCGGCCGGACTCATCAGCGCGCGCACCTCGACGACCTCGCGAGCCATCTCCGGTTCGTCGGTGATGAGACCGTCCACGCCGACCGACACCATCCGCGACATGGCAACCGGCTCGTTGGGCGTCCAGACGAAGACCTGCTTCCCGGCGGCACGGGCGTGACGGACGAAGCCCGCGCTCGCCATCTCCATGTTCACTGCGAGGAAGTCGGCGTCGAGCCGGGTCAGATCGCCGATGGCCGTCGCCGACAGCAGGCCGATGCGCCAATCGGGCCGGAGGGCACGCATCTTTTGGACGGCCTCGTAGCTGAGCGACATGATCGCCACGTCCGAGACCATCCCCGTGGACTCGACGATCTCCGCGACACGCTCCTCGAGCCGCTGGTCGTGCCCGTAGTATTTGAGTTCGATCACCACCCGCACCTTGCCGCGTGCCAGCTCCAGGACCTCGCGCAGGGTCGGGACCCGCTCCCCGGCGAACTGCGGGCCGAACCAACTGCCGATATCGATGGCGCGGAGCTGCTCGAGCGTCCCGTCCCAGACCTTCAGCGGGACCCCCGCCAGCTTCATGAAGTCACTGTCGTGGAAGACGACGACTTCGCCGTCGGCGCTCTCCTGCACGTCGATCTCGATCCAGTCTGTGCCGTCCTCGATTGCCTGACGCATCGCGGCCAGCGTGTTCTCGGGCGCCTTCCCGGCCGCACCGCGATGTGCGGCGATGGTGACCGTGTCGCGGACCTCGATGCCGCGCACCAGCCAGACACCGCTCAGCACGGCGACGAGCACCACCCCGACCAACAGGGCCGCGACCTGCCCGACACCGAGCGCCCGCCGTGAATGCGTCTTGCCAGGCAGGTCCGCCGAAACGGCGCTCAAGCGGATCGGTGCGTTCAGATGCTTGGCGAGCTCGACCAAGGCCAGCGCAAAAGTCGCCCCGTTGAATGCACCGGCCAGCACGCTCAGCACCGCCCAGAGCGCGACGAGACCGCCGAGCACGATGACCAGAAGCGTCAGTGCATCGAAGAATCGGGGCACGATCAAGACGCCGAGCCAATGGATCACGGCGACCACGGCGGCGCCGAGCAACACGACGATCAACCCCCAGACGGCCAGCACGCCGAGCACCAGCGAGCGCCTGCTCCGCGTCAGGCGCTCGCTCTCGGCGAACGATCGCGCCGGCGAGACCTCGGCGAAGAGCACCAGCGGCAGTGCAAGCGACCAGGCGAGGAGACGGCGCACGATGAGCGCCGACATCATCAGCAGGAGGATCCCGATCATCACGCCTGCGATCCAGAACGTCGGGGGACGCATCGAGAGGTAGTAATTGATATCGTGATCCGTGATCAACAGCCAGGCCGTCGCCGCCGCAATCGCCAGAAAAGGCGCCATCAGCAAGAGCAGGCGCACGACCAGTCGCAGCGCGAAATCCAGAATCCGCACCGCGCGACCCGCCGCAAACCGGAGCGCGTCGATTGCCGGTCTCTCGGGCACGACACCGGATTCAACCCCGGCGACGACGAACATCAGCGAGGCCTGCGCGAGTGCGCCGATCGCCACGAGGACGGCCGCCACCAGGATCAGCGAGGCCATCCCGAACGGGGTGAGCAGAAAGAAGGCGATGTCCTGATCCGCCAGCACCTCGACCCCGGACAGGCGAATCAGCAGGTGCGCCAGGATCCCGGGCAAAGGCGCGAGCAGGACGACGCCGAGGGCGACGTAGAGCAGATTCACGGCGAGCATCGTCCGCCAAGCCGATCTCAGATGCCGCAACATCGCGGCCCAAACGGCAAAGACCTCATGCAGCATGATCACAATCCTCCAGTGCCCGACGGGGCGCACGCGCGGCGCGGATGGCCCTCAACCGATGACCCCGAGCAGCGCCCGCCCGACGCCGGCCAGGCTCTCGCCCGCGATCAGCCCGGATGCGGCCGCGATCGAGAAGCGCTGCGCCAGGTTCGGATTCCAGCGCTGCACCGCCGAGGCGATCAGGCTGCCGAAGAACATGGTGATCGACAACGATGCCGGAATCACCATCGCAAGCCCCAGCGCGGGCATGCTCGGCAGCCACGCGGCACCGCGTCGATGCTCCAACACCGACGCGGCGACCCCGACGGCACCGGCGATTGCGACCGCCCAGAGCGCGCTCGAGGGGATGGAGCCGAGGCCATGGCTCAGGGTCTCGGCGACGACCTTCCAGGTCGCGACCGCCGGGGCCGGCCATTCCTCGGTGATGAGCATCCCCGCCGGATCCGGGACCAGCCGCAGATAGACCAGACTGCCGACGAGGCTTCCGGTCAGGATACCGAAGAACTGGGCCACGACCTGCAGCTGCGGCGGAGCGCCGATGGCGTGCCCCGCCTTGAAGTCATTGAGCAGATCGGCGCTCTGCCCCGCCGCGCCGCCCGCGACGTTGGCACCGATCAGGTTGGCCGTCATCTCCCCCGGTGCAATCATCCCGGTGCCGAGCTGCGAGACCTTTCCGATCGCGCCGATGGGCGGGATCCCGGTCTCTCCGACGACCCGCGAGGCGACCATCGCCAGCAGGAAGGCGATCGGCACCGCCAGCACGGCGATGCCCAAGCCGATATCGAAGATCGCCGTTTGCGCGATCACCACCAGCGCGCTCGCCACCGCCAGACCGATGAGGCGCGCCGCGCGGCAGCCATCGCCCTCGCGCGTGGCGTCGGCCCCGGCCCCGCGGCGCCTCGAGGCGATGCCGTCCAAGAGAAAACGCGTCAGCGCCGAGGCGACCATCAGGGCGACACCCGGCCACAGAAGCCACTCGACCATGGTGGGGAACCAACTCGCGTCCGGGTCAAACTCGCCCGGCGTCACGAAGCCCATGTGCAAGCCCAAGGGGCCCAGTACGCCCCAAGAGATGAGCGCACCGATCAGCAACGAGACCCCGGCGCGGAATCCGATGATCGCCCCGAACCCGGCCAGCATGAGCGAAGGATCCAGGGTAAAGGTGAGGTTCTTCGCACTGATCCCGGCATAGCCGGAAAGCGCCCCGCCCGCCGGCAATGTGAACCCGAGACTCGGGCGCGGCAGGCTGAACCAGCCCCCGTCGAGCCATTTCACCGTGCCAGCAACGAAGGTCGTCGCGAGCAGCAGGCGCAGTTTCAGCGCGGCCTCGCGCCCCTGATTGAAGATCTCCATCAGGGTCTCCGCGGTCGCTCGACCGGTCGGAAAGGCCAAGCCGGAGCGAAGTATTAACGAGGCGCGAAGATACCAAGCGACCCAGATCCCCAGGAAGCTGACCGCAAACACCCACGCGACCAGCTGCACGGGGGGAAGGTTCGACCCGGAGAGCATCGCCAGCGCGGGGATCGGCGCAACCAGACCGCCGGAGATGATGTTCGCCGAGGAGGAGGTCGTCGTCTGGGCGATGTTGCCCTCACCGACACCTAACGTCCGAGCGAGGCCGAATCGGGCCAGCAGGGCCCAGAATCCCGAAGCGATCAAGAGGGCGATGATCGAGACGTTGAACGACCAACCGATCTTCAGCCCCGAGTAGATATTGCAGGGCGTCAGCAGGATCCCGAGCAGCACGCCGGTCACGAGTGCGCGGACGGTCAGATGGCGGCTGGACACGGACGCGGCTCCTTAATCGACCCTGGAAGAAGACGCATCCACGGCCGGTCATCGGCCGACCCGGGCAGGACCTCCCGCCCGTGACGGTCCGCCTCGTCGGCGTGGGCCGGATCGGGTCTGCTCTTCCGAGGTCATTCTGTGCAGACGAATTCCGTTTTCGACGCCAAACGACAGGAGACGACCGAAAGATCATCCGCGTCCAGAAGAACCTGGATGGCCGTTCGGAGCACTGCCGGATCGAGCCGATCGAGTCCGTCGCTCAAATCCTGCGTCAATGCGAAATGAGCGCGCACGAAGGCCTTGGGATCCGACAGATCAGGGGCAATCGGGCCTTGCCGGAGCTGCTCGATCAGACGCACGACGTTTGCTCGATCGAGGCTCGAGCGATCCTTTTCCGGCCCCGCCGTCAACCCATCATCCATCCAGACGGTAGTCAGAAACCCGCACAAAACAAGGCTACCGGCAAGGATTTGCATGGAGTCTCGGGAGGCGACTCGACCAAAGCGCAGGGCAAGCGCTCCGAGCATTACGGACAACAGCAACAGACCCGGGATCGAGGTCGTGGGCACCGATGCCGCGCCGGCGACTGTGACGTCGATCGCATGGCCGAAACCCGCCGCTTGTTCAGGATCGGTCGGGACATTCGGGCTGCCCGAGCCATTCGCCCCGCCGGCCGCGTAATCCAGCACCGCCTCTCCGGGAGCATCCGGAACAATTCGCCAGGTTATCTGGGTTTGCGCACCGACCAAATCGAAGTTGAACACGTCGCCAACGTAGGCGCGCCAGGAATATCCCGGCAGCGTCGTCGCATAGACGCCCTCGAATGCCGAGTCGTACTGCGCGGCTCGGGTACAGATTCCGCTGAAATCACCCGCATAATCGCAGGCATCGATACTCCAGTCGGCCGGGAGACGGATGCCGAAGAGCGGCACGCATGAATCGGTGCAGGTGGCCGTCACTTCGGCCCCGACGGTTCCGACGAAAGCCCGTCCTACAAAGCCATTGGATGGCTGATCGACGGACGTCACGGCCAAGCATCCGCTAAGCGCCAAGGCACCGGCCATAATCAGAAAAATCTTACGCACGAAATCGCCCCCTATGAACCCCGCTTTCGAGCCATGGAATCGCGACCTTGCCATGACTTTCCAAGCTCACTTCCGATTCCGCCCGATCCGAGGGTACCCTAGACGTTCAGCCGATACTATACCGGGCGCTCTTCGGGTCATTCGAGAAGTACTGGCCCTCTTGCGGTGGCGCTTCAACGCCCACCCCTGAATATGCAAGCAAACCAACCGAGGCAGTTATGTCCCCGCCCCGCCTCATCCTCCTGACCGCGTTCGCGATGATCCCTCTCGCCGCGAACTCCTGGTTGTGCCGGGCAGCACTGCGCGACACGGCCATCGATGCGGCCAGCTTCACCTCGATTCGGTTGATCTCGGGCGCGCTGATGCTCTGGCTGCTCGTGTGGTTGACCGGCAAGGCACGCGCCGGTGCGGGCAATTGGCCCTCGGCGTTTGCGCTGTTCGGCTACGCGGCACTCTTCTCGTTCGCCTACCTGAGCTTGACCGCGGCGACCGGCGCACTGCTCCTGTTCGGTGCCGTGCAGGTGACCATGATCGGGCTCGGCCTGCGCGGCGGGGAACGGCTCGACAGTGTTCAGATCGGCGGTGTCGCGTTGGCCTTCGGCGGACTCGTCGGCCTGCTGATGCCCGGGCTGTCCGCACCGCCGCTGGGGGGCGCGCTGATGATGATCGGCGCCGGCATGGCCTGGGGTGTCTACTCGGTTCGCGGCAAGGGCGCGGGCGACCCGATCCGCGTCACGGCGGGCAACTTTCTGCTGGCCGTGCCCGTCACGGCGCTGTTGAGCCTGTTCACGCTTGCAAACGTCTCGGTCGATGCGCTCGGCGCAGGGTATGCCGTCGCCTCGGGCGCCCTGACCTCGGCACTCGGCTATGCCCTCTGGTACCGCGTGCTGCCGATGCTGCGGTCAACGAGCGCGGCCACGGTCCAGCTCAGCGTGCCCGTGATCGTCGCGATCGGCGGTGTCGCCCTGCTCGGCGAGCCCATCACGCTACGTCTGGTGTTGGCCTCGGCAGCGGTGCTGGGCGGTATCGCGTTGGTCATCCTGGAGCGCGATCGGATCCGTGGTCGCCGGTAGTCCACGGCCGTTCGAGAAATCGGAAACAGCCGGTCGGTCGACATTGCGCGACCCGCCCGCCCGACTTGCATGTCGGGTGGACACACGCCGTAGGGTGGACAAGCGCCGTAGGGTGGACAAGCGCCGTAGGGTGGACAAGCGCAGCGCAGTCCACCAGCGCCGGCGCAAGGCTCGGTGGACTTCGCTGTCGCTCGTCCACCCTACCCGCCATATCTCGACAGCCCCTGGATCAGACGCCGAACCTTCCCGTGCGCCAAGCCTCCTTGAGGGTCTCGTAGTCCATGGTCTTGCCGATCCCCTCCTCGTCCGGCAATCGCGGTTTCGGGGCCCCCGGTCTGCCGAGCCAGACGGCCGGGTCTTCGGGTGCCGACACCTGCGGCGCGCAGCGTTTGGACAGGCCCAAGGCCGCGATGCGCGCCAGGGTCTGGTCTTGGGCCTCGGCCAGATTGTCGAGGGTCTGTTGCGGGTCGGTCTTGCCCCTGACCGCATCTGCGATGCGCGTCCACCACAGCTGTGCCAACTTCGGATAGTCCGGGACATTGAGCCCGGTCGGGGTCCATGCCAGGTGTGACGGGCTGCGGTAGAACTCCACCAAGCCGCCGAGACGGGGTGCGGCGGCGGTCATGGCCTCGGAGGCAAGGTCGCTGCGGCGGATCGGGGTCAGCCCGACCAGGGTCTTCTTGAGCGACACCGTCTTGCAGACACAGAATTGGGCGTACAGCCAGGCGGCCCGTCGGCGGTCGAGCGGCGTCGTCGCGGGCAGGGTCCAGGCGCCGCAATCCTGGTAGCCGAGCTTCATGCCGGGCTCCCAATAGCTGCCGTGGGGCGAAGGCGCGACCCGCCATTTGGGCAGACCGTCGCTGTCCATCACGGCCGAGCCGGGCTTGACCAGATCGGGCGTGAAGGCGCTGTACCAGAAAACCTGCTGGGCGATGTCGCCGCGTGCGGGCACCGGGCCTGCGTCCGTGAAGGTCATGTCCAGGGCCTCGGGCGGCGCGAAGGCGCGCAGCCACTCGAGATACTTGCGCAGGGCGTAGACCGCAGCCGGGCTGTTGGTCGCACCGCCGCGCGAGACCGTTGACCCGACCGGCCTGCACTCCTCGACCCGGATGCCCCACTCGTCCACCGGCGTGCCGTTGGGCAGGCCCGGATCCCCGACCCCGGCCATCGCGAGCCAGGCGTCGGTGAAACGCCATCCGAGCGACGGGTCGGCCTTGCCGTAGTCCATGTGTCCGTAGACGCGTCGCCCGTCGATCTCGCGGACCTGGTTCGTGAAGTAATCGGCGATGTCCTCGTAGGCCTTCCAATTGAGCGGAACGCCGAGCGGATAGCCGTAGCGGGTCTCGAAACCGCGCCTGAGGTCATCGCGCCGGAACCAGTCGTCGCGGAACCAATAGAGGTTCGCGAACTGCTGGTCGGGCAGTTGGTAGAGGACGCCGTCGGGACCGGTGGTGAAGGAGAGCCCGATGAAATCATCCAGATCGAGCGTCGGAAGGGTCACCTCGGCGCCTTCGGCCGCCATCCAGTCCGACAGCGGCACGACGGCGTCTCCGCGGAAATGCGTGCCGATGAAGTCCGAGTCGTTGACATAGGCATCGTAGAGGTTGCGCCCGGTCCGCGTCTGACGCTGGATACGCTCGACGAGTTCGCCCTCGTGGATCAGGTCGTGCTGGACCCGGATGCCCGTGATCTCGTGGAAGGCCCGCGCCAGGATGCGTTGCTCGTAGACATGGGTCGGGATGGTCTCGGAGACGACATGGATGCGCTGCCCCCGGAAGGGTGCCGCCGCGCGGATGAAGAACTGCATCTCGGCCATCTGCGCATCGGGATCCAGGGTCGAGGGCGTGAATTCGCTCCTCAGCCAACGGCGCGCAGCCGCGGCGCGCGCCGGATCGATATCGGCCGGCAGCTCGCCTGACCGGTGTGCTGACTCCAGTGCGGACAGCTCGGCCGCGCGAAGACCCGGCAGCGCCGTGCCGCCGAGCAGCGCGGCGGCAGTCCCGAGGAATCGGCGACGGCTCGTCAGGTTGGGTTGCTTTCGCGTGCGTCGACTCATCGGATATCCCCACTGTGCTTCGATCGCTCGGGCGCGGGCATCACCGAAATTGCACGCTCGTCGGGTCCTGCAACGCCAGGTACAGGAGACCGGCCAACCCGGCGCCGACCAGCGGGCCGACCACCGGGACCCAGGCATAGCCCCAATCGCTGTCGCGCTTCCCGCCCGGCATGGGCAGCAGGGCATGGACGATCCGAGGCCCGAGGTCCCGCGCCGGGTTGATCGCGTAGCCGGTCGTGCCGCCGAGACTCAGACCGATGGCCAGGACGAGCAGGCCGACCGGCAAGGCATCCAGAGCACCCAGACCGAAGACGGACACGGCGAGGAAGAGCACCGCGAACACCAGCACGAAGGAGCCGATGGCCTCGGAGAAGAGGTTCGACGGCGCGTTGCGCACGGCCGGAGCCGTACAGAAACAGCCGAGCTTGAGGTCGGGATCCTCGGTGCGCGCGAAGTGCGGCCAGTAGGTCAGCCAGACCAGCACCGCGCCGATCATGGCACCGACGAGCTGCGCCAAGACGTAGGCGGGAACCTGACCCCATTCGAATTTCCCGGCAACCGCGAGACCGACCGACACCGCCGGGTTCAGATGTGCGCCGCTGAATGCGGCGACCGTAAACACCGCCACGAACACCGCCATGCCCCAACCCCAGGTGATCACGATCCAACCCGCACCTTGGCCCTTCGTCTCGCTCAGAAGGACGTTGGCCACGACACCGTTGCCGAGAAGGACCAGCAGAGCGGTACCGATAAGCTCTCCGAAGAATGGGGTCATGGCCGTTCTCCTCAGTGGATGTTGTCGTCGCGGATTCCGCTCGGAATGCCGACCCGGTGTCGGGCCGCGGCCTTTGGGCGCGGGGTCACGCCGCATCCGACTCCAGAGGCCGAGACTGCGCGCGCGTGTCGCCTCGAGACTCGCCGAAGTACTCCTCGTAGCGCACCCGTGCGGAATCGCCGAAGAGGATCCCGCACGCCTCCATCAGGCCCTCGGCCTCCTGGATCTGCCGGCGTGGAACCACCAGGGCGATCTTGGAGCGACGGCGCAGAAAGTCCTCGAGCGTGACGATCATCTCCTGACGCTTGGCAAGCTGGATTTCGCAGCGCAGATAATCCGTCCCCTTGATCAAGACCTCGGCTCGGCGCGGATCCTCGCGAATCTGGGCGAGCAGCTCGAAGGCCTGCTGGTCATAGCGGCGCCACAGCCGGCTGGAGAGCGGCTCGATGGACTCGGGCGACGTGTAGCTGTCCAGATCCATCAGGCGCGCCTGGTGCATGTACTCCTCGTAGACCGAGCGGTGCGGCTCGCCGTACCAGCGATAACCCGCATGCGGCAGGTCGATGCCGAGTCCCGCGACGATCCGAGAGACCTCGTTGCCGACATTGACACAGTCGGTCAGCTTGCCGCCGAAGATGGACAGATGCGCATGCGCGCCATCGACGTCGATCTCGTGCTTACGCGAGAGGTGCATCCAGTCGCGTCCGCTGCCGTCGTCGCCCTGTCGCTTCACCACCAACGGCCGTACCCCGCAGCGCTCGGCGATGATGTCCTCGCGCGTCAGCGGTGTAGCCAGCGCCACCCGCGTGTTGATGTTCTCCAGCACGAAGTCGCGATCCGCGTCCGTGACCTCGGTCTCGGGTGTGTCGACCCGGTTGTCGGTCGTGCCGATGCAGGTGCGCACGCCCATCGGGATGACGAAGAACAGCCGTCCGTCGTCGGCGAAGAAGGTCAGGATCCGCGGATGAGGCGTGATCCGCGGCACGATCAGATGGATGCCTTTGGAGAACAGGTGCTGATGCTCGGTCCGCTCACCGGAGAGTTGATTGTGGTCGTCGACGAAGGGGCCGGCGGCGTTGATCAGGACCTTAGAGCGGATCTCGAAGGTCTCGCCGGTCTGGGTATCGCGCGCCCGAGTGATCCAGAGATCACCGTCGCGCCGTGCACCGAGCGACTCGACATAGTTCGCCGCGATGCAGCCGCGATCCATCGCCGAGCGCACGAACTGGAAGACGAATCGCGAGTCGTTGTCATGCAGATAGGCGTCCGAGTATTCGAATCCGCCGGCCGCCTTGTCGGTCTTCACCACCGGCTCCTCGCGGTGGATGCGGTCTTTGGTGAGGAAGCGCGGGATCCGCGTGAAGCCGTTGCCGAACAGCCAGTAGACCCAGGTGCCGAGCCACAGAAAGAAGGGCGAGAATCGAAACCCGCGGTCGATCGTCGCGAAGAAGCGGATCTCCTTCACCCGGCTCGGGTAGCTGCGGATCAGCTCGTTGCGGCTCAGGCACAGCTTGCGCACGAGCAGGTAATCGCCGCTTTCGAGATACTTGATGCCGCCCCAGGCCAGGTTCGACGATTGCTGGCTGGTGAAGCCCGCGAAATCGCGCTTGTCGATCAGCGCCACTTGGGCGCCCTTGCCCGACAGCGCGGCAGCGGAAACCGCCCCGTTGATCCCGCCGCCGATGATCAGCGCGTCATAGACGACACCTTCCCGCAGCTTGGCAATGTTGCTTTCGCGCAGAGTCATGTCACTGCTCCGTTGGATGAATCGCGTCTGGTCTGGTTTAGACCGCGTCTCACCGGGATCAAGGATATCTCCGAAGCCAAACGCACAATGAAGACGACGCCTATCGCTCTGGAGGCGGTTTAGCGCCCGCAGCCGCGTCAATCGTCGTCGAGCGCCCACCCCTTGGAAAGCTCGACGGCCTTGTGCCAGCGCTTGAACAGGCGTTCACGCTTGGCCGAGTCGAAGCGCGGGTGATAGCGCACATCCAGCGCCCACTTCTCGGCGATCTCCTCGCGACTGCCCCAAAAACCCACGGCGAGCCCGGCGAGATAGGCCGCGCCGAGCGCCGTGGTTTCGGTGATTCGCGGGACCTCGACATTGGCGCCCAGGATATCGGCCTGAAACTGCATCAGGACGCTGTTGACCGCCGCACCGCCGTCGCAGCGCAGGTCCTTGAGCCGAATGCCGGAGTCGCGCTCCATCGCCTCGATGACGTCGCGCGTTTGATAGGCCATGCTCTCGAGCACCGCACGCGCGACATGGCCGCGTGTCGTGCCCCGCGTGATCCCGATCAGCAGGCCGCGGGCATAGGGATCCCAGTGCGGGGCACCGAGACCCACCAGGGCCGGCACGAAGTAGACCCCCTCGTTCTCCGGCACCGATCGCGCCAGCTCGCGGGTCTCGGAGGCATGACGGATCATCCCGAGTCCGTCGCGCAGCCACTGCACCGCCGATCCGGTGACGAAGATCGCGCCCTCGAGCGCGTACTCCACCGGCTCGTCCCCTACGCCCCAGGCAATCGTCGTCAGCAGTCGCTCGTCGCTCGTCACCGCTTCGGTGCCGGTATGCATCAGCACGAAGGAACCGGTCCCGTAGGTGTTCTTCGCCATTCCCGGGCTATGGCAAGCTTGACCGAACAAGGCCGCCTGCTGGTCCCCGGCGATGCCGGCGACCGGGATGCCGTGCGTGCCGAAGAACATCTGCGGATCGGTCTCGCCGTAGATCTGCGAGGAGGGGCGCACCTCGGGCAGCATGGCGGCCGGGATCTCGAGCAGGTCCAACAGCTCCGCGTCCCACTGAAGATCGCGGATGTTGAAGAGCATGGTGCGGGAGGCGTTGGAATAGTCGGTGATATGCACGCGGCAGCCCGTCAACCGGTACACCAGCCAGGAGTCGATGGTGCCGAAACAAATCTCGCCGCGCTCGGCCCGCTCGCGCAGCCCAGGTTGGTTGTCCAGGATCCACTTCAGTTTGGTGCCGGAAAAGTAGGGATCGATGACCAAGCCGGTCTTGGCCCGGACCATCTCCTCGAGACCGCGTGACTTGAGCTCGTCGCAGTAGCGAGCGGTGCGCCGATCCTGCCAGACGATGGCTCGCCCGATCGGACGGCCCGAGGCGCGCTCCCACACGACCGTCGTCTCGCGCTGGTTGGTGATGCCGATGGCCTGGATCTCGTCGGGCGGAACGCCGCCGGCACGCAACGCCTCCGCGATGACCTTCATCGTGATCAGCACGATTTCTTCGGCGTCGTGCTCGACCCATCCCGGCTTGGGATAGTGTTGGGTGAACTCCGAATAGGCACGCGCGCGGACCAACCCGGCGTGATCGAAGATCAACGCCGTGGTACCCGTGGTGCCCTCATCGATGGAGAGGATATAGCCACTGTTCATCTCTCGACGCTCGCCTCCGGTGGTGGTGTGACGTCTGCACATCCCTGTGATCGCTTTTTCTTCGGCGCCGTTGACGCGGCCGTTCGATCGCGTCGGGCCGGATCCAGGCCGATTGCGGGTCGGCGGTTGCCCGAACGGCCTCGGATGGGTCGAGGCCGATCATCCTACCGTACCGCCTGGTATTTCCGATCGTTTGAGTGTAGTACGTGAAGAGGAAGGTCGCTTGCCAGCGGGCCCATGAGCAGCCAACCTATAGCCTGTCTCTTCCTGAGCGAGGTCATTCGGTGTTTAAACAAGCCAAATACACGCAGGATCGGGATCTTACCGAGGCAAACATGGCGGGCCGCGGCGGAGCGAACGCTGCGCTGAGCTGGTGCTCGACACTTCTTGCCGCCCTCGCGCTGAGCGGCTGTGCAACACTGCACGACGCGCATCTCTTCGTCGAGGAACCGGAGCCTGCCGATCGCTTCGTTCTGCCGGACGAGGGGACCGACGTTGTCGGGGACGTGCAGGTCGTGGTTGCTCGATACGAAGACACGCTCCCGGATTTCGCGCGCCGCTACGGGTTGGGGCACGACGAGATCGTCGCGGCAAACCCCGGCGTCGACCCCTGGCTCCCGGGAGACGGAACGCGCGTGGTCCTTCCGACCCAATACGTCCTGCCGAACGCCCCGCGTGAAGGCGTGGTCGTGAACCTCGCCACCCTGCGGCTGTTCTATTTTCCGAAGCGCGAGGAAGGCGAGCCACAGGTGGTCGTCACCCACCCGATCGGTATCGGTCGAGAGGGTTGGCGAACGCCGTTGGGGCAGATGCGGATCATCCAGAAGACCGAAAACCCGACCTGGACCCCGCCTGCATCCATCCGCCGGGAGCGCGCACGGCGCGGCGAGCAGCTCCCGGCCGTCGTCGCCGCAGGACCGGACAATCCGCTCGGCGCCTACGCGATGCGTCTGAGCCGGCCCCAATACCTGCTCCACGGCACGAACAAGCCGTTCGGTATCGGCATGCGCGTGAGCCACGGTTGCATCCAGCTGTACCCGGAGGACATCGAGCGCCTGTTCGCCGAGGTTCCGATCGGGACCAAGGTGACGGTGGTGAATCAGCCCTATCTCGTCGGATCGCGCGGCGGCGAGGTCTACCTCGAGGCACACGCACCCCTCGCCGAGGACAAGAAGCGCTGGAAGGGCAGTCTGAAACCGATGGAGAAGGCGATCGAGGCCGAGATCGCCGACGGCCCGGAGATTGTCGATTGGGAGAAGGCGCGGGAAGTGGCCGTGGAGGCACGCGGGTTTCCGATGCCGATCTCGCCCGGCAGCCCCGGACTCGAGGATGTCGTCGCCCGCGCACGGCGCGTGCCGCGCATTCCGCCGTGGGCAGACATGGAAGACGAAGAGACCTGACCGGCCTCCTGCCCCTGCCGCGCGAGCGTTCCCGTAGACGCGCGCGAGACGGGCACGCAGACGTTGACCGACGACCCTCGCAGGGGATGGCACGCGCCCCCGCGCTCGATGCCCCGAGGCGGGTTGCGCGCCTTCTCGCCGCGGGTCACAGCCCCCATGATCGATGAAACGTCAGCGAAACAGAGGCAACCCAGTCATGCAGGCCAAGATCGTGACGGTCCGCCCCGAGCTTCCCAGCGAGACGCTGCAACGGCTACCCAACTTCGTGGGCATCTCCGAGGCCACGGCCGGCGCCGCGGGCATCTCCATGAACCTAGTGGTGATCCCGCCCGCAGGCGAGGCGGAGCCCCACCTGCACATGGGCTTCGAAACCGCCATCTATCTGCTCAAGGGCCGCGTCGAGACACGCTACGGCGAGAATCTCCGGCACTCGGTGATCAACGACGAAGGCGACTTCATCTTCATTCCGCCGGGCGTGCCCCACCAACCCAGAAATCTGAGCGACACCGAGCCCGCGCTCGCCATCGTCGCGCGCAACAACGCCAACGAGCAGGAAACCGTTCAGCTCTACCCTCGGCCACGGGACAACGATCCGACGTGTCCGACAACGCAACAAGGAGGAACATCGTGAGCTCAACCAAGGTCTTTGCGATCGGCTCGATTCTGCTTGGGGTTGCGGCAATTGCACTCCCCTACTTCTTCGGCACATTGGCGGTGTTGGTGCTTGGCGGCGTGATGCTGGCCAGCGGCGTCGTCTCTCTTCTGTTCGTCATCGACGTGCGCAAACAAGGCTTACCCGTGAGCGTCTTCGGCCCCTGGGCGCAGATCATCGCCGGTGTCGTTGTCCTGATTTGGCCGGAACTGGCCCTCTGGCTGGCGGCCGTGTTTCTCGGTGGAGGGCTCATCTTGAGCGGCATCACCGGATTGACCGCGCTGCGCGACGCCGGGATCGTCAACCCGTCACCCCTGAGCAAGTTCGGGTTGTGGGCAAGCATCCTGTTCGGGGTCGTGCTCATCGGCACGGGCGCGTTCGGTTCCGCGATTCTGCTCGGGGTGATTCTGGGTATCGCGTTGATCGCCGCCGGGCTTCAGCAGTGGCGTGAAACCCGGCTGCTGCTCTAAACCATCGCCAACAGGGGCCGGGCCGATTGCAGAGCTGAAGCCCGTCTGAATGCCCGATCAGCATCGCCCGCGTCGCGGCCAGCGGCTGGCGCACCCCGGCCAATACGGGTGCAGGGTGCTCGGGTGGCCGTGGCGGATTCACAACCAGGCCGCCGAAACACCGCCAAGTGCCTTGGCGTGCGAATACGCTCCTATATCTGGTGGGACCATGTTGGCCATGGGCGTTTCGCCTATCCCTTTATGTTCGGGCGCGTGACCAGCAAAGCAGGACGGCCTCTCGTCAACGTTTTTCCCGATGGTTTTCGCTACGCTTTCACAGTTGATCAACAATGCGGCCTCGCTCGTAAGACCGACCACTCAAAACATCACTCGCTCGTGACACCCGCTCTGCGGTGTCACGCATGCCCCTGGCGCTCTGCGCCACGTGCCGCGATGGCCGAAGTTACGAGCAAGGCCCAACAATGGGCGTTGTTCATGATCCCGACCGTAGGGTGGACGAGCGAGAGCGAAGTCCACCCAACCCGCGCCGGCGCTGGTGGACTGCGCTGCGCTTGTCCACCCTACGGCTACGACCAGCGACGTGGCCGAGTTTATGAGCAAGCCCCAACAATGCTTTCTCTCGCATTCGCCAAGCATAGCGTCTTCAACCGGCCGTCGGCCTCCAGCATCATCAATTCTTCTTCTCCTCCGATATGTTCGTCGTTAATGAATATTTGGGGGTAGTACTTGAGCCCACAACGCCGGAACATCTCGTCTTTCTCAAGCGGCATCAAATCGATCAGGTGGTCGACATATTCGATGCCATATCGATCGAACAACGCCCGAACGTCAACGCATTTTCTACAATTGCTTGTGCCGTACATCTCTACTTTTGCCGTCATGCTGATCTCGAAATAAGAAAGCTATCGCGTCGCGAAAGGAGATGTCGATTCCGCTATTTCTTCTTGTCTGCCAGGTCGCTCTCTACGTCGCTTCCTGCGAACAGGAAATTGATGTAAGGCGCGTAGACCAGCACCTGACCTTGCGCAAAACCAAGCTCATTGAATGCTTCAGCGACGCGTTTCAGGCATTGCGGGTTATCAGGGTTCAGCCTAAGCTCCCTCAACGCTGCAAGCAAGCCCTCAATCTCTTGCGGGTCCACATACTTCAGCAGCATATCAATCGACTCGGTGATTCCGTCGACATTCACATCGACGCCTTTTTCCCGGACGCGAAGCCGGCCGAAATCCTCCTCGATAATCCGTCGCTGCATAGTACTGATGAACTGATGAAAGGTCTCCCTATCCGGCTTATCGAGAAACAACTCGACCAGCGGTTCTCTATTGACACGACTGACAAACGAAAGCGTCGACCCTGTGATCACGGGCTCAGGGTCCAAGACGTTCAAGACAACGCTCAATGACTCCATTCTGAGCGGCGACTTGATGACGTACTGAACCTCGTCATCGACGAGCTCGAATTCGCGGGAACCTTTGATCGCATGCGTTTGGGTAAGCCTTGTAGTCATGGGGTACAGGAGTGTCCGGTTTACCAGCTCGGTATGGAGCCAGGTTGAAGGAAAAGGCCAAATGGACCTTGACGGCCTTGATGCGATCGGCATCGTCTTGGTCGCGCGTGTGCCGGTGCGCCGCCCGCAACTGCGTCAGTTCGTTCGATGTGAGCCGGTATTCGAGCATGGCAGCAATGAGATTAAAGCTTTAATAGCTTGCGCCAGACTCCCGAGAAAAAAACTCAGAATAAACCGGTATATTTAGACGTTAGTTCGGCAATACCCACACGAGACAGGGACTGCGTTGTCAGCCGACGAGTTGTGTTGGCTAATGCGGCCCGCTTTCCCCTTCTGCGGCGTCAGCGTCCGGCTGTCGCGTCTGGCTCGCCGCGTATTCGCAGAATCTCTATGTACAAAGGAAAATGCCTCCTGTTGCGAGGAGTCTCAACGGTCATGAGTACGTCAAACGCCAGTTGGCCAAGGCGGGAATCCCCTTCGAGGCCCTGGACAACGAGCTGCTCGCCTGCGCCGATCCGGCCCGCGCGCAACGCATCCTCGATGACCTGAACGAGGAGACGATCGCCGCGCTGGTAGCCAAGTGGCTGGGACGGCCCGAGAAGGTCAGCCTGATCTTCAATCGGAGGATCACCAAACGCACGCCGGGGAGCTTTCATACCCGCGTCATCACCCAAGGGGTTATCCCTTCGCTGCATGTCGGCTACAAATCCTCCAAGATCAAGCAGACCTTCAAGGAAGGCCGCGCCCTGCGCACCGAGACCACGATCAACAACACCCATGACTTCGGCGTCGGACGGAATCTGAACAACCTGCCCGCCCTGCGGGCCATCGGCTTTGCCGCCAATCGCCGACTGCTGGTGGTCGAGACGCTCAGCCAGGACTGTCTGCTGTCCGAGGAGGTGTTCGATCAGTTCACCCAACCGCAGGTGGTCGGCGGGCAACGCACTCCCGGACTGCACCTCGACGATCCGCGGGTGTTGGCGCTGTTCGCCGCCCTGTGCCTGCTCCTGACCTTGCCCGAGGGGTTCGGCCACGCGGGGATGCGCACCTGGATGGCTCAGGCCTTGGGGCTGCCGCTCGCGGCCTATTCACCCGGCCGGGTGACCTATGATCTGCGCCGACTCCGGCTGCATGGCCTCATCGAACGGATCCCGCAGAGCCATCGCTACCGGGTCACCGATGCGGGACTGCGGGTGGCCCTGTTCTTCACCAAGGTCCACAGCCGCATCCTGCGACCGGGGTTGTCCCAATTGTTCGACGGCTGCCCGAAGGCACCCAACCAGCCCATCGCCATCGCCACCGCCATGAACCGCCTGCAACAGGCCCTCGCGGACCTGTTCGAGCAGGCCAAACTTGCGCCGGCTTAAACCTGACTCACGCGCGCAGAAAGTTGTTCGTCAAGGAACCCTAGGGTAAGGCGCTCAAGACAAAAAACAACGCAATTCTCCCGCCGTGCACACCGCCTCGATGCAATCGCGTTCACCCATGGTTCAGCCAACGCATCGGAATACGCTCCGCCCAACGCCCGCGATGTCTTGTCCTGGCCGGATCTGGTCCCGCGGGGCCGAGCCGGCTCGATCCTACCGCCGGGGCACGGTAGCCGCGATCGGCACCATCGGTCGAATGTCTGTCTTTTATAACCATGGCCCCTCGTCCTGGCATTGATCGGTGGCCGGTTCCGGCCAGAAGCGGCCAATGGTGAATGCTCTGCCGCACGGGCAGGGCAACCGGACGGGTTGCTAGTTGCGCATAAGCGGGTCTCGGCGCCACCAATTCGCACTCGTGCGAAGCACACCGCGTCCGGTATGATTGTGATGAACAAGCTCAACCGCGGCGGTTGGCATGTTGCAGCCGCAGCTCAGAATCGTCGCCCAAGTGATGCGAGTGACTCCGATGACACGTAAGCTCCCGCGATTGCTCTTCGCGCTAGTCGCAGCTGGACCAACCATCGCTACATCGCCAGCTGCTGCCAGCGACCTCAGCACCCTGATTGGTCAACTCGGCGTCGGGTGCAAGAACCGGGTGATCGAGCAGTTCGACGTGCCAAGCTCCGACATCACCGTTCGACTCGGGGCAACCCTTCAGGCCGATCTCGACTCTGGCGTGATGAGCGCCAAGGAACTGAAAGAATACGGCGCCTCGTTCGACTGGAGCGTTGCCGGCAAAGACGCCGGCGGCTACTGCAACGTCGACGGCAAGGGCAAAGTGACCGAGTTCAAGCAGTGGTGATGCGTTCGCCAATCCGTCGGGCCGCAGTGGCACGCTTGCTCGCAGCCGCTTTGGTCTTGCCCGCAAGCCTGGTCACGGCGAGCGAACCGGGAAGCGGCGTCTATGCGCTCGACTGTGCCAGCTCCGACGAGACGTACCGCATCAGCATTCGCGGCGACGGCTCCGCCGAGGTTCAGCTCGGCGAGACCACGTTCATGGAATTGTTGACCTCGTACTCCTCCTTCGGGAACCGTACACCGAACAACTTCCTTGTCGCCGTGCTCTTCGATCCGGAGGCCAGCCCAATTGCCGCCGGGCCAGACGGTTCTCCGCGTATCGAACTCTGGTCCGGCGAGAGCGCCTACTTCGCGCTGATCAACGGCGACACGAAACGGCGTCTCGACTATTGTGGGCCGCTGGGCACGCCCGGCGCCGCCGCCGATATGCCGTACTCGACCGACGAGTACGACGCCGTCGGCTATCTGGACTGCCAGCTCGCCGGCTCTGAGATCCCGCGTGCCTGTCCGTTCGGGATCGACCGCGGCGATGCCGGCTCGGCCTCGCTCACGATCCAGACCCCATTCGGGAAGGAGCGCACCCTCAACCATGCTACGGGCAGCTTTACCGATCCTTCCGGAGACCGCGTCTCGGTGCAGCGTGAGGGCCACCTCTGGCGGGTAACGGTGGGTGAGGAGCACTACGAGATCCCGAACGCCGCACTCATGGGTGACTGACGCGCTTGCGACAGCGAAGAACACAACGCGACGGTCGGCCAATACGGCCTCGACACTGGCCCAGGATATAATGTTGGAAACAACAGACGATCTTTCGGTTCAGCCGAGGGAAGGGACGGTCTGAGCACCCTTCGGGATTACCCGGCTAGCGCGGATAACCCTTCGCCCGGAGCCCGAAAAGCCGCGAAATCCATCCTGCCAGCGACTCTATGGTGGCTTAAAAGCAAACAGCTCAGACGCATAACGCCTAAGCCATTGTTGTTATGGAGCCGACGCACGGATTCGAACCGTGGACCTACTGATTACAAATCAGTTGCTCTACCAACTGAGCTACGCCGGCAAGGAGGCTGAGAGGTTCGGGGCGAAAAGCGTACCGAAGCGCGCATTCTACAGCCAAGCGAGACAACCGCTCAATGTCGGTCGGACAGCCAAGCGTTCCGGTTGGTCATGGCGGCGGGAGCGCATAACGCGGAGCCGGTCGACCGGGGCGCGTCGGCGGACCCGATCGCCCTGTCCGGCGGGTGTTTACTCGGGAGCCGTCAGGCCCTAGGCTCGGGGCATCCGAGCCTGCTCAAACCTCCCGGCGCCGACATCATGAGCCTGATTCAACCGACCCGGATCGACTTCGATAACCCTGAACTGACCTCGACTCGTACGGGGCTCGTGTCCGAGCTGCGGGCTTTCCTGCCGCCGGATGCGGTGCTCGAGCGGCAGGAGGAGGTGCAACCCTACGAGTGCGACGGGCTCTCGGCCTATCGGCAGTTGCCCCTGCTGGTGGTGCTGCCGCGCACGATCGAGGAGGTGCAGAGGGTCCTGCGAATTTGTTACGCGCGCGACGTGCCGGTGGTGGCGAGGGGGGCGGGCACGGGGCTTTCGGGCGGCGCCTTGCCTCGCGGCGACGGCGTGCTGCTGAGCCTGGCGCGGTTCACCCGGATTCTCGATCTGGACCCGGTCGCGCGCACCGCGCGGGTGGAGCCGGGGGTGCGCAATCTGGCGATCAGCGAGGCCGCAGCGCCTCATGGGCTCTACTACGCACCGGATCCGTCGAGCCAGATCGCCTGCACCATCGGGGGCAATGTCGCGGAGAATTCGGGTGGGGTGCACTGCCTGAAGTACGGGCTGACGGTGCACAACGTCCTCGCGGTCAAACTGGTGACGATCGAGGGCGATCTGATCGAGCTGGGATCGAACGGACTCGACGCACCCGGCTATGACCTCTTGGCACTCTTTATCGGCTCCGAGGGGATGCTCGGCGTAACGGTCGAGGTGACGGTCAAGCTGCTGCCCGTGCCGGAGCGCGCCCAAGCCATCCTCGCGGCCTACGACGACGTGGAGAAGGCCGGCCAAGCGGTCGGCGACATCATCGCGGCCGGGATCATCCCGGCGGGTCTCGAGATGATGGACGGGCCGGCGATCCAGGCGGCGGAGGATTTCGTGCATGCCGGGTATCCGACCGATGCGGCCGCCATCCTCATCTGCGAGATCGACGGGACCAGCCAGGAGGTCTCCGAGGAGGTCATGCGGGTGCGCGATTTGCTCTTGGCCAGCGGCGCGACCGAGGTCCGGACCTCGCGCGACGATGCCGAGCGTCTGATGTTCTGGAAAGGGCGCAAGGCCGCCTTCCCGGCGGTGGGCCGGATCTCGCCGGACTACTACTGCATGGACGGCACTATCCCGCGCCGCGCCCTGCCGGAGGTGCTGCGACGCACGGCGGAGATGTCGCGCGAGTACGGGCTGCGGGTCGCCAATGTGTTTCATGCCGGAGACGGCAACATGCACCCGCTGATCCTGTTCGATGCCAATAAGCCGGGCGAGCTGGAGCGCACCGAAGAGCTGGGCGGGCGCATCCTGGAGCTGTGCGTCGAGGTCGGCGGGACCATCACGGGCGAGCACGGGGTGGGAATCGAGAAGATCAATCAGATGTGCGTGCAGTTCAGCCCCGAGGAGCTGCGACAGTTCCACGCGGTCAAGGCGGCCTTCGATCCGAAGGGGTTACTGAATCCGGGCAAGGGTGTGCCGACGCCGAGACGGTGCTCCGAGTATCGTCAGCTTCCGGATCACCAACATCGGCACCCGCACTGATGGCAAAGCCCGAACGTCTGATCGACGCCGACCCGGCCAGCGACGAGCTGGCGCTCGACCGCGCCATCCGCCCGCGCAAGCTCGATGATTATGTCGGGCAGGCGGTCGTGCGCGAACAGATGGAGATCTTCATCGGCGCCGCGCGCGGACGCGGCGAGGCGTTGGACCATGTGCTCATCTTCGGCCCCCCGGGGCTCGGCAAGACCACACTCGCGCACATCATCGCGCACGAGATGCAGGTCAACCTGCGTCAGACCTCCGGGCCCGTGCTCGAGAAGCCGGGCGATCTCGCGGCCATCCTGACCAATCTCGATGCCGGGGATGTGCTCTTCGTCGACGAGATCCATCGCCTCAGCCCGGTGGTCGAGGAGGTGCTCTATCCGGCGATGGAGGACTATCAGCTCGACATCATGATCGGCGATGGACCGGCCGCGCGCTCGATCAAGCTGGATCTGCCGTTCTTTACCCTGGTCGGCGCGACCACGCGGGCCGGGCTCCTGACCTCGCCGCTGCGCGACCGCTTCGGCATCGTGCAGCGTTTGGAGTTTTACAACGTGGAAGATCTGGCCTGGATCGTTCGCCGCTCCGCTCGCATCCTCGCCATCGAGACCGAGGCCGAGGGCGCCGCCGAGATCGCGCGACGCTCGCGCGGGACACCGCGCATCGCCAACCGGCTGTTGCGCCGGGTGCGTGACTTCGCCCAGGTCCGGGCCGACGGACGCATCACCGCCGAGGTCGCCGATCATGCGCTCGGGATGCTCAAGGTAGACGCTCTGGGCTTCGACCACATGGACCGGCGGCTGCTCGATGCCGTGATCAACAAGTTCGACGGCGGGCCGGTGGGGGTGGAAAGCCTCGCGGCGGCAATCGGCGAGGAGCGCGGCACGATCGAGGACGTCCTCGAGCCCTTCCTGATTCAACAAGGCTATCTGATGCGGACCCCGCGCGGGCGGGTCGCCACGCAGGCGGCTTATCTGCACCTCGGACTGAAGCCTCCGCGGAGCGTCGCCGAGCGTGCCGGCATCCCGGACCTGTTCGGTGTCGTCTCGGATTAAACCGCGCCTAAAGCCGGATGCAATGTTTTTGGATGGGATCGGCCCCGGCAGACTTGACGAGCGTTGGAGTCGGCGCGGTTTAAGAGATTAAAAAACAGATCATCTTGAACCGCATCCCCGCTAAGGGCTGTGGATACACCAAACGTCGAGCTCACTCGAAAATGAGTGGCGTAGGGTGGACAAGCGCAGCGCAGTCCACCGGCGCCGGCACCGGGTTCGGTGGACTTCGCTCTCGCTCGTCCACCCTACCGGCCTTGCATCTTCAAGACATCGAGGACTCGGGCAGAAAAGCCTCGTCGAGCGCCTGTTCCAGCCGATAGGGACAGGTCTCGGGAAAGATAGAGAGCGGCTGACCGGTCTGCATCGCTGCGCTGCGTCTTGCGCGCTGATAACTCTGGGCGAGCACCTGGGCCGGGTAGGGTCGCAGACTCGGACTGTCTTGGATGGCGAGCTCGATCTGGAGCCGGGCATCGGTGATCGAATCGATCCAGCTATCGGAGCGCCTTTCGGGTTGATGCTGCCATTTCAGAAGGTGCAACAGCAGGCGCACGAGCTGGCTCGCAATGGCCCTTCTTTCGCTCTTGCTCAAATCCTCCAGCTCCTCTGCAAGATGCTCGACATCCACCGCCTGCCAAGACCCTTCCCGAATCAGCTCGGCGGTCTCGCGAGCCCAACGCACAAGATCCTGGTCATACGTCACGTTCAAAACGGATACCTCGATGAAGAACTCCGGTGCATGTTGATATCCTAGCGATTTTGATCAGCGCTCGCCCGGGTCGTCAGGCTTGTCCGCGGTCGTTTTGGTCGCGCGCCTGGCTCGTGGTTTCTTGGCGGTCGTCGCGCCGTCCGGGACCGCCTTGGTCGCAGCCTTTCTCGGCGCTCGCGCCGGTTTTCGGGCTGCGGCCGAGGAGCGCTTCACGGCCGCAGCCTGCGGCGCCGGCTCGGCACGTGAATCGGCGACCGCGCGGGCCGAGGCCGGGTCCGTTGGCCTGATCGCGGCGTCCGAGGCCGAGGCCGATCCCTTCCCAGAACTGCCGACTCGGCGCTGTTGCAACCAAGCAAGGAGTTTTCCGACACCTTCGATCACGCCGAAAATCAGACCGATCAACGCGCTCCAAAGTCGGAGCAACACGGGTGTCCCGCCCGCAGGGCGCGCCCGGGCCGCAACGGGCGCAGGCGTCTCGGGCATCGGGACACCCTCGATCTCGCCGTAGCTCGCCGACAGCGCCCGCTCGCCGCTCGCGGTTTCGATGAGATAAAACTCGCGACACAGGCTGATACAGCCGAGCGGGATGACGATGACCGCCATCAGGGTCGCGACACCGGCGCCGAACAGCAGGCTGACGGCCATGCCCTGAAAGATGGGGTCGTCGATGATGGCCCAGGCGCCTGCCATCAGGGTCAGCGAGGTGATGAGGATCGGCCGCATCCGGATCTCGGCGCCGGCGACCGCGGCCTCCTTCACGGTCTTGCCCTTGGCGACCTCGATCTTGACGAACTCCACGATCAGGATCGACTGGCGCACGATGATGCCGCCGAGCGCGATCAGTCCGATCATGGAGGTCGCGGTAAACTCCGCCCCCATGACGAGGTGACCGGGCACGATCCCGATGAGTGTCAGCGGGATGGGCGACATGATGAGCCCGGCAATCTTGAAGTTGCGGAACTCCCAGACGATGAGCCCGTAGATAAGGATCAGGGCCGCGATGAAGGCGAGCCCCATGTCGCGGAAGGTCTCGTAGGTCACGGTCCACTCGCCGGACCATTCGAATCCGGATTGGCGGTCGGTCAAGGGCGGCCCGATCAGACCCCGCGGCATCCCGCTGATCTGCACCCCGTCGGGCGCACGATAGTCCCCGAGGCGGTCTTCGACCTCCAGCATCCCGTAGATCGGGGCACCGAGGCGGCCCTCCATCTCGCCGACCACGTATTCCATCGGCCGCAGATCCTTGTGGTAGATGACCGGGTCCTCCTGCTCCTGGACGAAGCGCCCCAGCTCCCCGAGCGGCACCTGCCCACCCATCTCGGACTGGATCGGCAGGCTGGCCAGACTGCCGATCTCGGCCCGGTTCGCGAGCGGGATCTGCAGGACGATATAGGTCGGCTCCTGGACGACGCCGCGCTTGACGTCGCCGAGCTTGTAGCCGCCCATCGCCATGGCGAGGTTGCGATTGATGGTGTCGACCGAAATCCCCATCCGCACCGCCTTCTCGGCATCCACCTCGAAGCGCCAGTAGCTGTAGGGCTCGGCCACGTAGCTGTCCACATCGACAATACCCTCGACCTCTTCGAAGATCCCGGTCAGATCGGCAGCGACCCGGCGGCGGGTCTGGGCATCGGGCCCGTAGACCTCGGCCACGACGGTCTGGAGCACCGGCGGGCCCGGCGGCATCTCCACCACCGCGATCCGCGCACCCAGCTCGTGCGCCAGCGGAGTCAGCATCTCGCGCGCGGCGACCGCCAGGGCGTGGCTGCCGAGCGCGCGCTCGTTCTTGTCCTTGAGCATGACCAGGAGATCACCCTCCCAGGGTCGCTCGCGCAGATAGTAATGACGCACCATGCCGTTGAAATTGAAGGGCTGCGCCGTTCCGACATAGGTCTGGACGGCGGTCACCTCGGGCATGGTACGGACCTTTTCGGCGAGTCGATGCACGACGTTCGCGGTCACCGGGAGCGCCGTGCCCTCGGGCATGTTCACGACCACGCTGAACTCCGGCTTGTTGTCGAACGGCAGCATCTTCACCGGGACAGTCTGGGTGTAGAAGAGCACGCAGACGCCCGCCGTGGTGAGGATGGTCCCGACCAGGAAGGCGATGCCGACGCTTCGATTGCGGATCATCGGCGTGACCAAGGGCCGATAGACGGCGCTGACCCATCGACGCGTCTTCTCCTCGCGTCGCTCCGCCTTCTCGAGCGCGGCAAGCCGCGGACGGACCCGCAGCGCAAACCAGGGCGTGAAGACGAAGGCGGCCACCAGCGAGAAGAACATGGCCGAGGAGCCGAGCACCGGAATCGGCCGCATGTACGGTCCCATCAGGCCGCTCACCCACCCCATCGGCAAGAGCGCCGCGATGATGGTGAAGGTGGCGAGGATGGTCGGATTGCCCACCTCGTCGACCGCCCGCACCGCCGTCTCGATGGTCGTCTTGCCGCTCTCGAGCCAATGGCGAAAGATGTTCTCCACGACGACGGTGGCATCGTCGACCAGGATGCCGATCGCAAAGATGAGCGCGAAGAGACTGACCCGGTCGATGGTGTAGTCGACCATCCAGGCCCACCAGATGGTCAGCAGGATCACGACCGGGATGACCGTAATGACGACGAAGGCCGCGCGCGTACCTAGGCCGATGAGACAAAGGATGGCCACGATCACGGCCGCCTCGAACATCGCCTGCAGCAGCTCGTTGACCTTGTCGTTGGCGCTCTTGCCGTAGTTGCGCGTGACCTCGATATGGACGTTCGAGGGGATGAGCGTCGTCTTCAGCTCCTCGACCTTGCCGAGGATCTGGCGCGCGACCGTCACGCCGTTGGTGCCCTGTTTCTTGGCGATCGCCACGGTCACGGCCTGGGCCCCTTCGGCGCGATGCTCGCCCTCGTAGGCCGGACCGGTGAAATGGTTCACGATCTGCTTGGCGTCCTGCGGGACGTGCTCGACCGTGGCGATATCGCGCAGATACAGCGGATAGTCGCCGCGATTGCCGATCACCAGCCGCCCCGCATCCTCCGCATTGCGCAGAAAGGAGCCCGAATAGACGTTGAAGGCGGTATCGCCGGATTCACTGACGCCGGCGGTCTGCTCGGAGTTGGCGGTGCGAATGGTGTTGGCGATGCGATCGAGCGTAATCCCGTGCCCGGCGAGGCGCTCCATCAGGACCTCGACCCGGATCTGATCCTCCCGCCCCCCGACCACGAATCCCTTGCCGGCATCCGGCAGCGAGCCGACCGCTTGGAGCAAGTCGAGACCCAGCTTGCGCAGCTGATGATCCTCGACATCCTTGGACCAAAGGGTCAGCGTCACGACCGGGACATCGTCGACACCGACCGGTTTGACCAGCGGCATCTGCACGTCCGGGGGCATGCGGTCCATGTTCGACTGGAGCTTGTCGTGGACCTTGACGATGGAGGCACCCATCTCCTCGCCGACCTCGAAGCGCACGGTCACGATGGCCGCCCCGCGCTGGGTGGCCGAGTAAACATGCCGAACGCCCTTGATCTCCTTCATGATCCGCTCGAGCGGATCGGTCACCAGACGCTCGACCTGCTGCGCGGAGGCGCCCGGATACTGCACGAAGATGTCGATCATCGGCACCGAGATCTGCGGATCCTCCTGTCGCGGCGTGAACAGCAGACCCAGGATCCCGAGGAAGAGCGCGCCGAACAACAGCATCGGCGTGACCGGCGTATTGATGAAGGTCTGCGCAATCCGACCGGCGAGACCAAGCGGCGGCGACGCGTCCGCGGAAAGCGGGTGCACGGATTCGGGATGAGGCGGGGCGATCGGATCGGCCATCAGTGACGACTCCCGTCGTCCATGACATTTATCTATTTTCTGAATTGGTTTAGTGAATCTATCCCACAAGCTCGGCGCCAACAAGCGAAGCATTGACAGTGCGTTAGTGTTTGCTAAAGTACTGAAGCAATATCACTCGAGCCTGAATCGTTTTTCATTGCCATGTATATCGACAACCTTACGCTCGTCGGCATTGCCGTTGCTTCGACCTATCTGCTGATGCCGTTCTTGTTCCGTCGCGAGATGCTCGTCGTCGAACAGGATACGGATCCGTCGCGTTCCAAGATCAACGGACACGAGCAAGGTGCCGCTCCTCGGCCTTGCCTGGAGACTTGATCAGGCGATTTCCGGGAGTGGACATCCCGACCGGGAATCCGCTCGGAAGACCCGAACGGCCGAGACCGAAGCCCCCCGTCATCCCGAAGCGGCAGTAACCCTGGAATAGACGACTTGGAGTCGTCCACTTCGAGCGCCCCGGCACCGCGCCGAATCGGGTCCAACGCGGCACTCCCGAAGACGACCAAGCGGACCGCCTGGAGCACTGACCGGCGCCAGACACTCGCGGCCGAAGAACGTCCTTTTCCGTCGTCCTCCGTCCATCCCGCGCTCGCCCTGCCGATTCCCCCCGACCTGCGCGCCGGGCATCGCTCTCCCCCTATACCACGTCAGTGTGGGAGGGTGGATACGCGCAACGCAGTCCACCGGCGTCGGCGCCGGCTCGGTGGAATTCGCTCTCGCTCGTGCGCCCTGAAGACCGGACAATTGAACCTAGATCCGGCACACGACCATAACCTTGGTCGCATTCTTGCTGCACTTCTGAAATGCTGACGCGGTGTCGCGGCCTAACCCACCCGCCGAGACGACTTCGAAAGACCGGAGATCCGGTCTGCGTGGTCAATACCACGTCCGGTCCTTGCTCATATGACCGGCCAAAGGCGGCATTCACGGTCGTCGCGAAGCGGCGATACCCCGGGATCGGCGACTTGCAGTCGCCCTCTTCCACCGGCCCGAAGGCCAGCGAGGTCGGACTTGACGACCCTGCGCACCGCGCCAACGTGCCTCGGGCGGACGAATCAATGACGCCCGGCTTTCACGCGGAGACTGCAACAGATGCACGGAATGAATGGGATGAGCAACAAGACACCGATCCACGGCTTCACCCTGATCGAGGTCATGATCGTCGTCGCCGTGATCGGGATCCTCGCCGCCATCGCACTGCCGGCCTACCAGGACTATACGGTCCGCAGCAAGGTCAGCGAAGGACTCGGCTTCGCCTCCGCAGCCAAGGTCGCGGTCGTTTCCGCATACAGCCACGGCGGCTTGCCCGGCAGCAATGCCGAGGCGGGACTCTCCGAGGCAGGAGAGATCGAAAGCCAATACGTCAAGTCAATCGAGATCGAAGAAGGCGGGAATATCCGAGTCACCTTCAACGCCACCATCCCGCAACTCGAGGATAAGAGCGTCATGCTGGCCGCGACGGAGCGCGGCGGTGCGATCGATTGGTGTTGTTACAGCCCGAATATCGAAGCGCGGTACATGCCGGCGTCTTGTCGGGATAGTGCGCGGTGCGGAGGGACGGAGCCAACGGAGCCAACGGAGCCAACGGAGCCAACGGAGCCAACGGAGCCAACGGAGCCAACGGAGCCAACGGAGCCAACGGAGCCAACTGAAGAAGACAAAGAGGCTAACTGCAGCCCGTTACCCAATGGAAAGTCGTGTCAGCGCGATGACAAGGAAATGGGTTGTCCGGCCAAATATCCAAAGAAAAACGGTAAAAATTGCTTTCTTGAATGATGGATCGAGACGGAATCTCGCGTCTATCGTTATCGATTCGACTCGTTTCACACTGGCCGGGAGAAGCAGCAAGTGCGGTCTCGTGACATCCGCTCCGCGGTGTCACGCATGGCCCCGTGGCGCTCTGCGCCACGTGCAACTATCACCGAAATACGATCGAGGCCGCACCGAAATGCACTCACGAATCCGGCCGAAGGGCGTTCGGCGCGGTTCCCCGGTTCATGAGCCAAGCACGAACTCTCAACCCGCCACGACCGCTGAAGAAGACGACTGCAAGTCGTCGATCCCGGGGTGTCGCCGCTCCGCTGCGATGGTCGGCGTCCGCGTTCGGTCGGCCGAAGAAAGGTCCAATGAGGACATACAGGTCCTAGGGCGGACGCAGCCGACCCACGCAGCTCCGAAGAATACCGCCCGAATCATTCGCAATTATTTTCCTTAAACCGCGTCCCTCGCGGGCCTACTGGAATCCACCAACGGTGAACCTCGCTCAACCCAAGACCGTGGCCAACGGGACGCGGTTTAAGTACATGTGGGCGACAACCGTATCCGCTGATTCTGTCTCGGGTCGGCCCAGATGATCCGTCGGCACTCGTTGAAACCGAGCGTATAGATCAGCAGGTACTGCCCCGGGTCCAGCGTGAAGGAGAACGCCTCGTCGCGGCCGATACGGTAGATTTCCTGGCCCTCGAGCTCGACCCGCATCGTGGCGAACCAGCCGGCCCAAGAGCCGTCTCGATAGAGCGTTACGTTCGCCGCTTCCGATGGGTTGGTCACCGTCGGCAAGGTGCCCGACCGTCCACCCGTCGCACAACCCGCAACCAACGCGACGCTCGCGACGGCGCCGATCAAACCAATCCTGACACTGCTCATTTCGGTACCCTTTCCGTTGCCTCGTCGACGCGAGCTTCGTTCCGATCCCGGCCCGAGATCCCGATAGATGCGCAATGCCGAGTCCGCGTTATCCTTCGCGAGAAATCCGCCGGGTAGATCCGCGGGCGTGGCCAAACCGACGAGTCCCGCCGCGGAGATTCAACGGCTGCGCAACGCGTCGGGATCATGCACGCATCCCCCGCGCAAGGTCAAAACCAATCGACCGGAGTCCGGCAGATGAACAGCACGCCGTCGGGGTCAGAAGCCCCGCCCCTTATCATGGGCATCCTAAACGTGACGCCGGACAGTTTTTCGGACGGGGGGTGCTACTCGGACACCGCATCCGCGGTGCAGCACGCCCTCGAGATGATCGACGAGGGCGCGGATCTGATCGACATCGGCGGGGAGTCCACGCGGCCCGGCTCGCAGCCGGTCCCCGCCCCGGAGCAAGAGCGTCGGGTGATCCCCGTGATCCTGCGTCTGCGCGAATGCGTGCCGAGAAGCACCGCGATCAGTATCGACACCACCTGCGCCCGGGTCGCCGAGTCCGCGCTCGATGCCGGTGCCGACTGGATCAACGACACCTCCGCCGGACGCGACGATCCGGCCATGCTCGCCCTGGCGGCCGATCGAGAGGTGCCGGTCGTCTTGATGCATCGTCAAGGGATGCCGGACGCGATGCAGAAGAATCCCCGCTATGCCGACGTCGTTGCGGAGGTTCGCGGCTTTCTCGCCGAGCGCATCGAAGCGGCGTTGGCCGCGGGAATTGCGCAGGAGAAGATCCTGACCGACCCGGGCATCGGGTTCGGCAAGACGCTCGAGCACAACCTTGCGCTCATGGCCGGGTTGGACGAGCTCGTCCGCCTCGGGCCACCCGTTCTGCTCGGGGCAAGTCGCAAGCGTTTTCTGAGCGCCATTTGTCGTGAGTCGGACCTCGCTGCACTCATGCCCGCAACCTGCGCGACCACGACCATCGGCGTCCTGGCCGGCGCGAAGGTCTTTCGGGTGCATGATGTCGCCGGCAACCGCCAGGCAGCAGACATGGCCTGGGCGATCCGCTGCGCTCGGCGCTGAGAGGCGTGGCGGCGACCGGGGCCCGCGCGATGGCCTTTAAAGTATAAAAAATGAGTCAATTCCAAGCCGCGTCGCACTGGAATCGAGGATACCTCCGAAGCCAATCGCACGACGAAAACGACGCATGCTGCTCTGGACGCGGTTTAGACCGCGGTGTCCTCTCCCGGAACGGCGCGACTGCCGTTCTCGCGGATATGCCGGACGCGGGCAAGCCCGACATCGTCGATGGCGAACGCCTTGCCGAACCCCTTCACATAGCGCCCGCGCTCCGGGCGTAATCGCAGGAGATGAAAGTCCGCCAAGGCGCGCAAGGTCGCGACCAGGCCGCCGAAACGGGTCTCGAACCGATCCAGGATGGCCTCGTACCCATCGCTGTCGCGTGCGATCTCGTCGACCCGGCATTGGAGGGTTAACCGTCGACGCACGAACGGGTGCGCCGCCGTGGCCTCGTCCTCGATAAAGAGCACGCTGACGCGGCCCGTTTCGATCAGATTGGCGGTGTGGACCGACAGTGCACTCACGAAGATGTAGAGGTCGCCGTCCGCCTCCAAGTAGGGCGCATAGCTCGCCTCGGGTTCGCCGCCCGGACTGATGCTCGCCATCGAGAGGGTCGAAAACCCGGCGCGGAACAGTTGGATCTCCTCGTAGATCGCGTCGAGATCGGGCGTGGAGGGCTGCGCGTCGGTGCTCGGCTCGCTGGACATGGGTCGGGTGTATCTCGCGCGTGGAGGCTGAATCGGCGTGCCCGAAGGCCGTCAGTGCGTTCGGAGGGCGTGGGAACGACAACCGCCGACCCGATCTCTCCCGCTGGAACAGCCGGTTCATCAAGGGCAGAATGCCGCTCTGGAGGCGCCGTCATCGCCGCACAACCGCATCGTTCGGAAAGATCCACCCGAACCGAGACTCGCGTCAAGCGCCTGTAGGCCGCCCGAGCTCGGAGTTTATCCTCCTGGAGACTGCCCGATGTCGCTGATCCGTCGCACGAAGCCAGCGCTTTTGGTGTCGTTCCTGGCGCTCATGGTCGGCACGCCGGCCGTCTTCGCCGGGGCGCCCGAGGGCCCCGATGATACATCGAGCCTGCACATCACCGGTGCACTGAGCTACAAGACGCGCATCGCCCTGCCGCCGGACGCCCTCGCAATCGTCGAGCTCATCGATCCGAGCGTGCCGGGCGGTCGCTTGGTCGCGGAGCAGCGGATGACCCTGGACGGCCGCCAAGTCCCGATCCCGTTCGCGCTGGCCCTGGAACGCACGGCGCTGATCCCGGACCAGACCTATTCGATCCGCGGGGCGGTTCTGTCCGGCGGCTTGGCGAACTGGGTCACGGACGAGGTGCCGCTCGATCCTGCGGTCGAGTCGCTCGATCTCGGCACCATCATGATGCGCCCCTACGAGCCGATCCCCTTCGCGAACGAGCTCGTTTGCGGGGACCAGCCGATCCGCGTCGGGTTTCTGGAGGATCGCATGCGCATGCAGGTCGGCGATCGCACCTTCGATCTGAGACAAGCGATCTCGGGCTCGGGCGCCCGCTATGTCGCCCTCGCGGATCCGACCACCTCCTTCTGGAGCAAGGGCGAGCGCGGGATGCTCGAGATCGCGGGCACGGCCTATCCGGAATGCATCCCGGTGGAGACTGCGAAGACCCCGTTTCGCGCCACCGGCAACGAGCCTTTTTGGAGCCTGGATCTCACCGACAAGCGGGTCGAGCTGAACACGGACCTGGGTGAGACCCGGATCAATGTCGCGCTGACCGAACCGGAGCTGCTCGAGGACGGGCGTCGCTATCGGAATCTGATCGAAGACGGCAACCTCGTCGTCAGCATCTTCGATCGACCCTGCGTCGACACCATGAGCGGCATGCCGCACCCCGCGACGGTCGAGATCCGACTCGACGACCGCAGGCTCGAAGGTTGCGGCGGGGATCCGGCCACGTTTCTTCAAGGACCCGAATGGGTGGTCGAGGACATCGGCGGTGGCGGAATCATCGATCGGTCCCGCGTGACGCTGAACTTCGGTGCCGACGGCCGTCTTTGGGGCCGGGCCTCCTGCAACACCTATCAGGGCGAATACAGACTGACCGGCGAGAGCCTGACCGTCGCGCTCTCGGCGACGACGATGATGGCCTGCGCGCCCGCCTTGATGGATCAGGAGCGCAAGGTCCTGGATCTGCTGGCCCGGATCAGAGCCTTCGAGGTGGATCCCACCGGTGCCTTGATCCTCGAGACCGACGACGGGCGGACCCTGTCGGCGCGTCGCGGCTAAACCGCGGGCCTCCAGCAGCCGTCGAATCCGCCGGGACCGATCCCATCCAGAAACATCGCATACCGCGCGCGGCGCGGTTTAGTGCATTTTCGGGGGAGGATCTGCCGCGGCGTCGGGGGGGAGCGACTGAATTCGCCCGGTCAGCGGGGCTTCGAGAGCGTGAACGCACCGCGCACGTCGCCCACCTGGTAGCCGCGCGCTTGATCCTCGGGATAGGCCTCCGCGAGGGCCGTACCAACGCTCGCGTTCACGATCTTGCCGTGGCACGACAGACAGAGCTGGACGGTCGGGATCGCCTTCATGAAACGGAAGCGACTGCCGTCGTCGGATTCCACAACCTCGGCAACCGTCATGGTCGCGACATCCTCGCCGGCCACCTGACGCTCGTCGAACCGAACCAGCACCGCGCGCTCCCAGTCGTCGGGCGCATTCAATTCAGCGTTGCGCAGCTTCAGACTCGTGCGGCCGACCGCCCAGCCGGACTCTTCCGAGATCTCGGCCGCAATCGCGGGCGCTCGCTCCCGGCAGACCTTCACCGCGTTCTGGGGGCCGCCTTCGGTCATCGCCGCCTTCAGCTCTTTTTGCAGTGTCGTCGCAAAACGCTCCGTCAGCGCCATCGCCTCGGCGAGGTCGGCATCCTGCCCGCCCTCCTGCGCAAACCCGGCGGTTGCCGCAAGAATCAACGGAAACGACATGAATAGGCCCTTGTGCATCGCGAAGCTCCCGATCGATTGAAAGAAGACCTGCGCCACGGTGTTACGGAGCGGCCGAGCCTATTGTGCCCCGCGTCTGATGACCCGGCCAACCGGGTCGCGAACATCCCCGGGATCGACGAGTTGCAGTCGTCATCTTCCCCCGCCCCGATGACCGGCGAGGCAAAAAGCCCGACTCGACAGAACCCACGCATGCGCACGAGCCGGCAATTGATCCAATCGGCTTGCTGCAAAGCAACAATGATGCGGATAATGTGGGATTGGTGACGACCTGACAGAGAGTAAGTCGACGATGACAAGCGCGGAACGGCAACTACTGAGCGGTGACGACGCGGTGGCCTTGGCCGCGCTGCATGCGGGGGTGTGCCTCGGGACCGGCTATCCCGGCACCCCCTCGACCGAGATCCTGGAGACCTTCGACCGCCTCGGCGGACGAGCCCAGTGGTCGCCGAACGAGAAGGTGGCGCTCGAGGTCGCACTCGGGGTCGCCTTCGCCGGGGCGCGCACGCTGGTCACCATGAAGCATGTCGGACTGAACGTCGCGGCCGATCCGCTGTTCACCGCGACCTACACCGATGTGGAGGGCGGCCTGGTGATCGTCTCCGCCGACGATCCGGGGATGGCCTCCAGCCAAAACGAGCAGGACAACCGGCACTACTCGCGCGCCGCAGCCATTCCGACCCTCGAGCCTGTCGACTCTCAACAGGCTTACGATTTCACCTTGCTGGCGTTCGAGATCTCCGAGCGTTGGAAGATCCCGGTCATGCTGCGGATCACCACGCGAGTCTGTCATTCAAAGACGATCGTCGTGCCGCGTGCGCCGGTCTCGGACGTCGCCGATCCCGCCTTCGAGCGCAAGATCCCGGCGCGCGTCATGATCCCGGCCTACGCCAAGCCGGCGCATCATCGCCTGCGCAACAAGCTCGCCGAGATCACCGCCTGGAACGAGGCCGAGGGCCCGATCCGAATGGACGCCGGCGCATCCAACCTCGGGGTGATCTCGACCGGAATCAGTGCCGTGCACGCGCGCGAGGCGGCGCCGGACGCGAGTCACCTGACCATCGGCATGACCTATCCGCTGCCGATGGAGCGCATCCGCGCCTTCGCCGCCGGCGTGGAGCGTCTCGTCGTCGTCGAAGAGGGCGATCCCGTCTTGGTCGACGAGATTCACGCCGCCGGCATCGCGGCCGAGGGTAAACCAGAGATGTATCGTTTCGGCGAGCTGGACGTGGCACGCGTTCGCCGCATCCTCGCCGGCGACACCAGCCCGGAGCCCGTCCCGCCCAAGGGCAAGCCGCCCGAGCTCTGTCAGGGTTGCGCGCACCGCGAGGTCTTCCAGGCGCTCAGAGACCTCGACTGCATCGTCGCGGGCGATATCGGCTGCTACACGCTCGGCGTGCTGCCGCCCTTCTCGGCAATGGACACCTGCGTCTGCATGGGCGCGAGCATCGGCGTCGGGCTGGGCCTGCGTCATGCGCTGCCCGAGGATCAAGCGCGTCGCGTGGTCAGCGTGATCGGGGATTCGACCTTCGTGCATTCCGGCCTCACCGGGATCGCCGAGATGGTCTACAACCCGCCGGCGACAGGTCATCTGGTCATGATCCTCGACAACGGGACGACCGCGATGACCGGGCTGCAGGAGCATCCCGGGACCGGGCGCCTGCTCGATCACTCCACGACCAACAAGCTGAGCTTCGAGGGCATCGCGCGCGCCATGGGCGTGCAGAACGTGCAGGTCGTCGAGACCACGGACAAGGGCCTCTCGCTGAAGGACGTGATCGCCGAGCTGCTCGCCAAACCCGAGACCTCGCTCCTGATCACGCGCCAGCCCTGCGTCCTGGCCGCACCCAAGATCCGCTTCTACGACAAGGCCGCGGCCGAATCGGCGCGCGGGCACACTTGCTCCGCGGCGGTCGCGGACTGAACTCGGATCGGAGAGACACTGATGGAGAAGGTGAAGAACATCGTCATCGCCGGACTCGGCGGCCAGGGGGTCCTGACGGCCTCCGACATGCTCGCCGAGGCGGCGTTTCGTGCCGGCTTCGACGTGAAGAAGAGCGAGCTGCACGGCATGAGCCAGCGCGGCGGCTCGGTGAGCAGCGACGTGCGCTACGGCGAGCAGGTCCTGAGCCCGATGGTCCCGGCCGGCGAGGCGGACGTCCTCCTGGTCCTGGAAGCGACCCAGATCGAGATCAATCGGCCCATGCTGCGCGCCGGCGGCGTCCTTATCGGTCCGGGCCTGCTTCCCGATGGCGCGCTCAAGAACAAGAAGAGCCTCAATGTCGCCCTGCTCGGCGCCGTCTCCACGGTGCTGGACATCCCCCAAGAGCACTGGATGGCGGCCATCTACGCCAACCTGGCCGAGAAGCTCCACAAGGTCAACGACCAGGCCTTCGCTCTGGGTCGCGAGGCCGCGCTCCAGGGCTCGATTGCTCAACACCATTAAACCGCGTCCAGAGCGACATGCGTCGTTTTCACGTTCAATTCGGTCTTGGGGTTTCACCGACCTCGGTGGAGACGCGGTTTAAAAATGATATATTTTTTAATATCTTAAACCGCGCCGACTCCAGCGGTCGTCAGGTCTGCCGGGGCCGATCCCACCCAAAACCATCACAAACCGCGCCGAGCGCGGTTTAAGCGAGGACCAAGATGCTGACAGAGCTCTGGAACGACGCCGCGGGCGGTTTCCACCCGGCCAGCGCGCCCGATTTCCTGCCGGAGACGGCGCTGAAGCAAGTACAGCTGCGCCGGCTCCGCGCGGTCGTGTCGCTCGCCTACGAGAACGTCGCCCTCTTTCGCACCCGGATGGAGGAGCGCGGCCTGACCCCGGACTCGATTCAGCGGCTCGAAGACATCCAGCAGCTCCCCTTCACGGTCAAGGCCGATCTGCGCGACACCTATCCCTTCGGCCTCTTCGCCACGCCCATGAGCGACGTGGTCCGGCTGCATGCCTCCTCCGGCACCACCGGCAAGCCGATCGTCGTCGCCTACACGCGCGAGGATGTGGATGTCTGGTCGGAGGTGATGGCGCGCACCCTCGCCTGCTGCGGCTTGCACCGCGGCGATGTCCTGCAAAACGCCTTCGGCTACGGGCTCTTCACCGGCGGACTCGGCGCCCACTATGGCGCGGAGGCCCTCGGGGCGACCGTGGTGCCCATCTCGGGCGGCAACAGCGACCGGCAGATCATGCTGATCCGGGACTTCGGCGTCTCCGCACTCTGCTGCACGCCGAGCTATTTCACCTATCTGATCGAGCGTGCCGCCGAGCTCGGCGTGGATCTTCGCGCGCTGCCCTTGCGCGCAGGCATCTTCGGGGCCGAGCCCTGGACCGACGGGATGCGCGATCACATCGAGGCCGCTGCGGGGATCAAGGCCTACGACATCTACGGTCTTTCGGAGATCATCGGCCCCGGCGTGGCGAGCGAATGCTCCGCCCAGCAGGGTCTGCATATCTTCGAGGATCATTTCTATCCCGAGATCATCGACCCGGAGACCGGAGAGGCCCTGCCCGACGGCGAGGAGGGCGAGCTGGTGCTCACCACCCTGAGCAAGAAGGCGATGCCGATGATCCGCTACCGCACCCGCGACATCACCTCGCTGATCAGCGAGCCCTGCGAATGCGGGCGCACCATCCGGCGCATGCGACGCATCGGACGGCGCTCCGACGACATGTTCATCATCCGCGGCGTGAACGTCTTCCCGTCCCAGGTCGAGGCGGCCCTTCTGGCGGTCGAAGGCACGCTCCCGCACTACCAGATCATCCTCACCCGCGATCAGGGTCTGGACCAGATGTCGGTCGAGGTCGAGGTCACGCCCGAGGTCTTCAGCGACAAGATCCGCGCACTCGAGGACGTGCGCGCGCGTCTGGCCAAGGCGATCGAGCACATCCTCGGCATCCGCGTCGGGTTGCGTCTGGTCGAGCCGCGCAGCATTGCGCGCAGCGAGGGGAAGGCGAAGCGGGTCATCGACAGGCGCAACGAGGGGGCATAGCGGTCAGCTATCAGCCGCCAGCCGCCAGCCGCCAGCCGCCAGCCGCCAGCCGCCAGCCGCCAGCGATTGTGTCGATCCGAACCCACTTGGATCAACTCCTGCAGCGGCAGAAAAACCCAGCTCAGCGCTGATAGCTGATAGCTGATAGCTGATAGCTGATAGCTGATAGCTGATAGCTGATAGCTGATAGCTGATAGCTGGAGGCTGAAAGAGACCATCCGAGCACCACGAGGACTCGAAACCATGAAACTGCAACAACTCTCGCTTTTTCTGGAGAACCGCCCCGGGCGCCTCGGTGCGCCTCTGGAGGCGATCGCGAAGGAAGGCATCAATATCCTGACGCTCTCGCTCGCGGACACCGCCCAGTTCGGCATCCTGCGTCTGATCGTGCGTGAATGGGACAAGGCAAAACAGGTCCTGGAGGACGCGGGCTGGGTGGTCAACCTCACCGAGGTGGTGGCGGTCGACGTGCTCGATCGGCCGGGCGGCCTCGCCGAGGCGCTGGCCGTGCTGGAGGGCGCCGGACTGAACATCGAGTACATGTATGCCTTCTCGCTGCGGCGCGGCGACAAGGCGATCCTGATCTTCCGCTTCGAGGATCCGGATCGCGCGATCGACGTGCTGCTCGAGAAGGGACTCCATGTGGTGGATGGTGATGAGCTGCTGAGCGTGGTCTCCGGCTGAACCGCGTCCCTTTGGATATGCTGTCTTGTCGGTTGGGGTCGCACTTGCGTGAGTCTGCCGCCACAGTGGTGGACGCGGTTCAGGATGTTCGGTCGACTCCGGGAAAGGGTGGACAAGACAGGTAGGGTGGACAAGCGTAGCGCAGTCCACCAGCGCCGGCGCAGGACTCGGTGGACTTCGCTCTCGCTCGTCCACTCTACCCGACCCGGGGTTCACACTTCGCAATCTCATACCGAGTATCGACGCAGCGGGTTTCGCGCCGTTGCAACACCCACCAACGGACCGAGGACTATGGCCGCGCAGATTCATGAGGCCCATCGGCAGACCGAGCACCGCATCTGGGATCCGGATGCCGAGACCCTGCCGCGCGAGGACATCGAGGCGTTGCAGCTGGAGCGTCTGCGCGAGCTGGTGACGCGGGTTGCGCGGGTGCCCTTTTACCGCGATCACTTCGCCCATCGCGAGATCGGCCCGCACAGCATCCGCTCGCTCGCCGACGTGCGTCGCCTCCCGCTGACCACCAAGGACGATCTGCGACGTCAGCATCCGTTCGGTTTTCTGGCCGTTCCGCGCAAGGCGTTGGCGCGCATCCACGGCTCATCGGGTACGACCGGGCGGCCCACCTTCGTCGCCTATACGGCTCGCGATCTGGAGACCTGGTCGAACCTCTGCGCACGCTTCCTGGTCGCCGGCGGGCTCAGGCCCGAGCACACCGCACAGGTCGCCTTCGGCTACGGACTCTTCACCGGTGGTTTCGGACTGCATTACGGCATCGAGCGGGTCGGTGCGGCGATCATCCCGGCGGCGGCCGGCAACACGCGGCGCCAGATCGAGATCATGCGCGACCTGGACCCGGAGGTGCTGATCTGCACCCCCAGCTATGCCCTGACCATCGCGGATTCGGCGCGCGAGCTGGGCATCGATCCGCGCTCTCTGCCGATCCGCTTCGGCCATTTCGGCGGCGAGCCCTGGACCGAGGACATGCGCCGCGAGATCGAGGATCAGCTCGACATCGCCGCCTTCAACAATTACGGGCTCTCCGAGATCATCGGTCCGGGCGTCAGCGGGGAGTGTCCCGAGCGCACCGGGATGCACATCCAGGAGGATCATTTCCTGGTGGAATGTCTGGATCCCGAGACCCTGGAGCCGGTCCCGGAAGGCGAGCCCGGCGAGCTGGTGATCACGACCCTCACCCGCGAGGCCATGCCGCTGATCCGTTATCGCACCCGCGACATCGCCCGACTCTACCGCGAGCCCTGCGCCTGCGGACGACGCACGACACGCATGAGCCGCGTGACCGGCCGCACCGACGACATGCTGATCATCCGCGGGTTGAACGTCTTCCCCTCCCAGATCGAGGAGGCGCTGCTGCGCGTGGAGGGCACCACGCCGCACTATCTTATCGAGGTCTCCCGGCCCGGCACGCTCGACGAGGTCCACGTCAAGGTCGAGATCCGCCCGGAGATCTTCTCCGACCGGATGGACCGCATGCAGACGCTCTGCGAGCGGATCAGCCGTGAGATCAATACGGTTGCCGGCATCCGCGCCCATGTCGATCTGGTCGAGCCGCGCAGCATCGAGCGCTTTGTCGGGAAGGCCAAGCGGGTGCTCGACCGACGCGATCTCGGCGAATAGCCCTATCCCGACGCGCGCCGCATCGATTACCCTGTTCGCGCGTTTGGGCGCCTGCGCCGTCGATTCGGCGCATCGAAAACAATCCAGTCACCGCAGAGGAATAAGCATGATGAATCAGCAAGGCTCGAGCATCGGGCGTCAGCCGGTCATGACCCGTCGTCTCGGGCTGGCCCTCGCGTTGGCGGCGCTGCTGCCGGTGTCCGCCGCGATCGCGGACGAAGAGGGTTATTACATCGAAACGATGAATCGCAGCTCTGGCGTCATGGGAGAAGCGGCGAGCGAAGACCTGTCGAAGACTTATCTGGCCTACGACAAGATGAAGGTTGTCAACGACGGGCCCGATGCGACCGACATGATCATGGATCCGACGGCCGGGACCATCGTCTTCATCAATCATGCCGAGAAGGAATATCTCCCGATCGACGTCAAGTCGGTCATGGAGAGCATGTCCGGTCCGGCCGCCGAGCAGATGCGCGCCATGATGGGCGAGATGACCGTGAAGGTCGAAGCGACCGGCGAGACCAAGAAGATCGGCGACTGGGACACCAAAGAGTATCGGGTCACCAAGACCGGCATGATGGGCGTGGATCAGGAGATCTGGGCAACCGAGGACGTGGACCTCGACGTGACCCGGTACACCGACATGATGAGCCTCTCGGGTCCCGGCGGCATGCTGGCGAACTCGCCGGCCGGTGTGGCCCAGCGTGAGGAGATGAGCAAGATCAAGGGGTATCCCATCCTGACCAAGACCAAGATGGAGATGATGGGCACCACGATGGAGACCGAGACCGAGGTCACCGTGATCCGCAAGGAGGCGATCCCGGCCGACATCTTCGAGATCCCGGAAGGCTACGGCGAGCGCGACATGACGATGCAGATGCCTCCGCCCGGCAGCGCGCATCCGTGATCCGGGCGGTAGGCTAGACAAGCGCCGTAGGGTGGACAAGCGCAGCGCAGTCCACCACCCCGGCACAGGACTCAGCCGGCGTCCGCACCCGGCCGAGCAACCTCTCGAGGGTTGCCTTCGGCCGGGGCCTCGCTCACCCCCCGCATCAATTCACGGAACACATCTAAAAACTTCAGGCGCGACATCCGCGGATATCGCGCCGATCCCGCGAAACGAGCGTCAGTTGGTCAACGCGCGCTCGCGCTCCTCGAGCTGCTCGAAGAGCTCCAGCACCCAGATCACGCGACCGCCCACACCCGCGGGGGCTGCGGTCTCCTCTTCACTGGAGCGATGGGCGGAGTAGACCACGGCATCCACCAGGAAGCGTGTTTCGTCCAGCGGCGGAGCGGACACGTAGCGCGGCGACAACACGGCGGTGCCGAGGATCGGGGCCAGGAGCTGGACCTTACGGCTTCCGGGCACTACGGCACGCCGAGAGATGGAGTCCAGACCTTGGCGCTCGACCTGACGACCGATCTCGGCATAGAGATAGCGCGCGGCGTTGATGCCGGCACGACAGCCCATCGGCAGCCCGGCGATCCCTGCATCGGAGCGTACGTACAAGGTTTCGGCCGCACGTAGCAGACGCTCGATCACGCTGGCGAGAGCCTCGTTGAAGACGGGTTTCTCGAGCCATTTCTCGGGGTCGATCCCGACCTCGCGCATCCACGACATCGGCAAATAGAGACGGCCGTTGCGGGCGTCTTCCCCGACATCGCGTGCGATATTGGTCAACTGCATGGCCACGCCGAGATCGCAGGCGCGCGCCACCAACTGGGTGCTCCGAGCGCCCATGAGGGCCGCCATCATGGCGCCGACGGTACCCGCGACCCGCGCCGAATAGTCGTAGACACCCGAGATGTCCTCGAAGCGCCGACCTTCGGCATCCCACTCGAACCCTTCGAGCAGGGCCTCGAGCAGCGCCTTCGGGATCCCGAAGCATCTGACAACGTCGGCCAGGGCGCGATCCGTGTATTCATCGATCGGCTCACCGTCGTAGATGCGGTCGAGACGGTGGTGCAGCTCGGCCAAGGCGCGCGTCTGTGCCCCGGGCTCGTCGCCCGCGCAATCGATCGCATCGTCGGCGATGCGACAAAAGGCGTAGAGCGCGATGGCCGGATCGCGAATACGCTGAGGCAAGAGGAAGGAGGCCGCGTAGAAGGAACGCGAGCCGGTCCGCAGCAGTTGGCGACACGCGGCGAGGTCCGCCGCGCTCGCATAATAGGTCTTAAGCATAGGTTGAGGCATCGGGCACCACCGTATCGAGAACACGGGCCGACGACAGGACACCGGGCACACCTGCACCCGGATGCGTCCCCGCACCGACCAAGTAAAGGCCTTTCACCTCTTCGCTCGCGTTGTGCGGTCTGAACCATGCACTCTGCAAGAGGATGGGCTCAAGACTGAACCCGGCCCCGTTGTAGGACAGAAGCCTGTCCTGGAAATCCCGCGGCGTCGTGACGAGCGAGGCGACGATCTCGTCTTCCAAGCCCGGCAGGACGGTTTCACTCAGATAACGTGCGATCCGTGCCCGGAAGGGCTCGGCTTCCTTCTCCCAGTCGACATCGCCCTTTAGGTGCGGAACCGGGGCCAAGACGTAGAAGGCGTCGCAACCCTCCGGTGCCAAACCCGGATCCGTCGCCGTCGGGCGATGCAGATAGAGACTGAAGTCGTCCGCCAGTCGCTTGTTCTTGAAGATATCGTCCAGCAGCCCTTTGTAGCGTGGGCCGAGCAGGATCGTATGATGGGCGACGTCGGGATACTGGCGCTTGGTGCCGAAATACCAAACGAAGAGCCCGTTGGAGTATTGGGCGCGGTCGATCTTCTGATCCGTCCAATGACTGCGATGCTCGGCCGGCAAGAGGTAGCGATAGGTCCAAGCAGCGTCTGCGTTGGACACTACGACCGGGGCGTCGATCGTCTCGCCGGACTTGAGCCGGACACCGGTCGCCGTGCCGTTCTTCACAAGGATCTGCTCGACCTCTTCGCGGTAGCGAATCGTTCCGCCTTGGCCTTCGATGAGGCTAACCATCCCGTTGACGAGCGCACCCGTACCGCCGATGGCCGAGTGCACGCCCCACCTGCGCTCCAGGAAGGAGATGAGCGTGTAGATTGAGGTGACGGAGAAGGGATTGCCGCCGATCAGCAGCGGATGGAAGGACAGGACCTGGCGGATGTAGGGGTCTTTGATGTACTTGGAAACCATCGCATAGACGCTGCGATGGCTGCCGAGCGTGATCATGTCCGGCACGATCTTGAGCATGTCGGTCCAGGAGTTGAAGGGCACATGGCCCAACTGCTCGAAACCGACTTTGAAGATCGCCTGACTATGTTCCATGAAGCGATCGTAGCCATCGACATCGCGCGGCGAGAATTTGGCGATCTGCGCCTTCACGGCATCCGCGTCGCCGTTGTAATCGAACACCTTGCCGTCGTCGAAACGGATCCGGTAGAAGGGATCCATCAAGCGGATATCGATCTCCTCGGAGAAGGTGCGACCGCACAGCCCCCAAAGCTCGTCGAGCAGGAAGGGCGCGGTGATGATGGTCGGACCGGCATCGAAGGTGAAGCCGTCGATCTTGTGGACGTAGGCACGACCGCCGGGCGCGTCGAGACGCTCGAGCACGGTGACCTGATAGCCCCGAGCGCCCAGGCGAATCGCGGCGGCGAGTCCGCCGAAGCCACTGCCGATGATGACCGCTTGTGGTTTGGAGCCGGCCGGGGTGTGTCCGGAGGTCTGAGATGTCGCGAGTGTCAAGTCTGCATGACCTTATGTAATGTCAATGTTGGTTGACATTATAGCAGGATTGGGCGTTTGTCAGCCCCTGTTGGATCAAGTCGACGCTAAACTCAGAAAGCCCGGTAGGGTGCACGAGCGATAGCGAAGTTCACCGAGGCCTGCGCCGCAGCTGGTGGACTGCGCTGCGCTTGTCCACCCTACCGATCGGCAGCGACGTGGCCGTGCGTAAGAGCAGGGCCGCGCCGCTCATCGCTCTCTAAACCGTCCGGGCCCTTCCATCCGGGAGACCCAGCCGATCAGCTAGACCCTTGACCAGATCCGCAACCTCTTCGGGGCGCTCCTCGTGGGCGAGGTGCCCGAGACCCGGCAGCGCGATGACCTCTGCACTCGGGAGGCGCTCGCGCACGCGGCGCGCCTCGGATGGGGAGACCGTCAGGTCGCCTTCCCCGACGACCAGAAAGAGCGGCGGCTCGAGACGACTCAGCTCGGGAGCGAGCGCGGCCAGATCCCAGTTGGCCATCATGGCGAGACTGGCGCCGACATGCGAGGGATGACGGACGAGGCGCTGATAGAGGTCGACGCCGGCCGGCTCCAGGACCGAGCCGGTGCTCTCGACCAGACGCTCGACCACCCGCCGGTCTGCCGCACGCCGTGCGAAGAGACGCGCGACCAGGACATTCGCGGCCATCAGCTTCGCTGCGGGTGAAAAGAGGTGTGCCGGGAGTCCGCGCCAGGGCATCAGTGCGCCGTTCAGACTCACCAGGCCACGCGGCCGGATGAAGCCGTCGAGCGTCATCCGGATCAGGATCGCCGCACCCGCCGAGTGCCCGAGAACAAGCTCGGGCGTGCAGTCGAGCGCGCGAAGCAGGGCGTGAACCGCCGCGGCCATGCCGGGCAAGGACATGCGTTTCGACGGCAAGGCACCGGTGAACCCGTGGCCGGGCAAATCAGGCGCGACGACGGTAAAGCGATCGGCGAGCGCAGGAGCAAAGGCCCGCCAGGAGTGGGTCCCGGCACCCGTACCGTGGAGCATGAGGAGTATCGGACCCGCGCCCATCTGCTGGACGTGCCAGCGCAGACCTCCGGCTTCCACGAAGCGGCTGGCCGTACGATTCGGCCAGTCGCGACCCTCGATGTCCCAGCGTGGTGTATCGGCCATCATGCGCCGCCCGCAAGGCTAAGCCGCTCACGCGACGATGGAGTGGCACGTGACGCTGTGCCCCGGCCGCGCTGCCGAAGAGTCGAGTGCAACTCGACGATCCCGGGCTGTGCGCCTTCGGGGGTCATCAGCGCGTCCCCGGGGTCATCCTGCTGCGCGCACGGCATGGGACAGCGAGGTCGCGTCGGCATGCGGCAAGGGCAGATAGCGCGCACCCATCTCGACGGCCAGATCGCGCCCCTGCTGCTGCGGACGCGGAGAGGTGTCGATCACCAAGGAGGTAATCTCGACCGAGCGCACCAAGCGTGCCGCGGAGAGCGCATCCTCGTTGGCTCGCGCCCGCCCGCCGGTGCCGTCGCGCGCCACGTTGGCGCGACCGTCGGTCATGATGATGAGGATCGGTGTGCCGCCGCGGCGTTTGACCGAATCCGCCAGCATCATCCCCAGATCGATCCCGGAGGCGAGCGGTGTCCCGCCGCCGCCCGGCAGGCTGGCCAGCGAACGCTTGGCCCGGACCAACGAGCGTGTCGGCGGCAGCAGCACCTCGGCGAACTGACCGCGGAAGGCGACCAGTGCGACCCGGTCGCGGCGCACATAACAGTCCGCCAGGAGCAGCTCGACCGCGCCCTTGGCCTCGGCCAGACGATGCAGGGCCGAGGAGCCCGAGGCATCCACGACGAAGATGGTCGTGGTCTCGGAGCGATGCTTGAACCGGGTGATGCGGAAGTCGTCCTGACGGATCTCGATGCGGTTTGATTGGCCTCCGAACCGTGCAACCTCTTCGCGACGCAGACGCTGCCAAGGTGCTGCGGCACGCAGGGTCTCGACCACGTTCAGACGCAGACCGGCACGCGGCTCGCCGCGCAGGACGCCGGCCGGGCGCCCGCGCAGGGGCGCATTCTGGACGGCACCGGCCTTGCCCGTGGCACGGGCACGCGAGCGGCGCAGCTTGCCGAGCTGGAGCTGCGCGAGCAGGTCGGCCGGGATCGCCGCCTTGGCGGCTTCGAGCACCTGATCCTCGAGCTCCTTCGGCTCCTGCTGATCCTCGCCCTTGTCTTGCTCCTGATCCGGCTCTTCGGGCTCGGGCGGAGGCGGCTCGTCGGGCGGCTGCTCAGACGGCGGCAGCATGGTCGCGCGCGGCGCGAGCACCAGTCGTCCGGCGACGGCCAGGTCCTCGTCGGTGACTTCGGAACGACCGTCCAGCGCGGCGGCGGCGCACGCCGCTCGGGCGGCAAAGATGGATGCACGCAGCGAGGGGATGCCCAAGGCCAAGGCGGTGCTGCAGAGTGCCTCGATCTGCTCCTCGCTGACCTGAATCCCGGGGAGCAGGGCGCGCGCGGCGAGGATCTCGTCGGCGTCGTAATCGCAGGCGACCGCCTCGTGCACGCGGATGTATGTCAGATCCTGGTGGAAGGCCAGACGGTCGAGCAGTGCGTTGAGTAGCCCCTCGTCGTCGCCGACGCCCTCGTCCAGGGCGACCACGGCGAACCGCGCCGGCGAGCGCATCGCCAGACCGTCGCGCTCGAGCACCACCTCGCCCGAATCGAAGGCCATGGTGAGACGCGCCGCGGTGCCGGCCGCGATCCGCTCGGCCATCGCCAGCTCCACGATCCCGCCGTTCGCCTCGACCAGCAGACCGCGTTCGGCAACCGGTCGGCCGGCGCTCAGGGTGGCGGCCAAATCCAAACCGCCGAGCAGACGCCCGTCGGAGACATGCAGCGGGATGCGCCGCATCGGCGTGCCGGGCGGCTGCAGGTCGCGCATGATCGTCAGCCATTGATCGCGCACCGGGCCGGCGAGCGAGCGCAGCGCCACACCGCCGGTCCCGACCGGGTCCACGGACATGAGGGCCGCCGCGAGCACGGCGTCCTCCCAGCGCGAAACCCCGGCCTCGCCGCGCGGACGCTCAGGCTCCGAGTCAGGCATCGCCGCAGGATTGCTCATTCCCCGAACAGCTCCCCGACCGCCCGCTCGACCCGGCTGGTCGAGCCGGACTCATCGAGCGGATCGCGGCGCAGGCGGTGCCGCAACGCGGAGGCCGCGACCTGAACCAGATGTGCATCCAGCACCTCGGCGTCGCCCTTGAGTGCCGCAAAGGCGCGGGCCGCGCGGATCAGGGTCAACTCGCCGCGCAGACCGTCGGTGCCGAGCTTGATGCAGAGCCGCCCCGCTTGCTCCAGGGTCGCGTCCGGGACCTCGACGGTCGGCAGGAAGTCACGCGCCTTCTGGATCTGGCTGCGGACCTTGCCGTCCTGGCGCTTCCACTTCTGCACGAAGGCCGGCGGATCGCGCTCGAACTCGTCGCGCAGCCGCACGACCTTCATGCGGGTCGGCAGATCCTGCGGGGTCCTGACCTCGACCGAGAGACCGAAGCGGTCCTGGAGCTGCGGGCGCAGCTCGCCCTCCTCCGGGTTACCCGAGCCGACCAGCACGAAGCGGGCGGGATGACGGATGCTTAGACCTTCGCGCTCGACCAGATTCTCGCCGGAGGCGGCCACGTCGAGGAGCGAGTCGACGAGATGGTCCTCGAGCAGGTTGACCTCGTCGATATAGAGGAAGCCGCGATGGGCACGGGCCAGGAGTCCGGGCTCGAAGGCCTTCTCGCCCTTGGTCAGGGCACGCTCCAGATCCAGGGCGCCGATCACGCGATCCTCGGTCGCACCGAGCGGCAGATCGACCACCGGCACCGGCACCATCCGGCTCTTCAGCGGGCCTTTGGCGCGTTTGGTCCGACACTCGGCGCAGAGCGCGTCCTCGCCCGCCTCCGGGTCGCAGTTATAGACGCAGTCGACCGCGCGCATCTTCGGCAGAAGTGCCGCGAGACCACGAATTGCCGTGGACTTACCCGTCCCGCGGTCACCGAAGACGAGAACGCCGCCGATCGAGGGATCGATGGCCGCAATCAACAGGGAGCGCTTCATCTCCTCCTGGGCGACGACAGCGGAAAACGGAAACGGGATGGGCATACGCAGCGAACCTGGTTGCAGTGAGATTGAATTGCCGAGTGTTGTGGACCGAAGGATACGGGGCGCGACCCTAGCGCCCCGACTTCAGTCAGGTCAAGCGGAGCCGGTCAATGCAAAGGCGATTTGGCCCGAATCGAGCGCGATTGACGCCCTTTTCGCGTCGCCGCGAGCGCGCCCGCGTCGGAACGGTCGTCACAAGCCTCCGGCATCCAGCCACTCGCTCACGACCGTTTCAAATGCATCCGGGCATTCTTCCTGGGGGACATGACCGCAGCCCTCGATGACCGCGAAGGTCGCGTTCGGCAGCGCCTCCGCGACCCGCCGACTGTCCTCGATCGGCACCAGCCGGTCCATATCTCCGCTGATCAGCAGCACGGGCATCGTCACCTGCGCGAGATGCGCGCTCACCGTCACCGGCGCCGAAAGCGACAAGGCCAGCAGCTCGCCCCAGGCGAGATCCCAACCCGCGACCCGGGTGTGAACCTTGAACTGCGCGCGACGCTCCTGCGAGATCCCGGACGCATCCGCATAGGACAAATCCAGCAACGCGCCATTCTCGCCCAACTTGCGCGCGATCAATAGACTCAGACGACGCATTTGCGGCAGACTGGCCAACCACTCGGGCAAGGTCGGACGTGTGGCGTAGACCCAAGGCGCCACCAGGATCAGGGCCGACACCCGCTCGGGGTGTGCCAACGCCGCCTCCAGAGCGAGCGTCCCGCCCGAGGAATTACCGACCAGGACAGCGCGCTCCAACCCGAGTGCATCCATCACCGCGAAGAGCTGCGTGATGGCGGCATCCTTCGAGTAGGGATTCGGACCCTCCCAGTCGGCTCGCATCGGCTTCGCGCTGAGACCATAGGGGAGTTGATCGTAGGCGACCGTCCGGCCCCGAGCGGCGAAGGCATCGAGCACCGGCTGCCAGGTCCAGGCGTTGAAGGTGAAGCCGTGCAGCAGCAGGAAGGCCGTCGCGTCGGGCGACGCCTCGGGCAGAGCCTGCGACGGCGGCTTGAGATAGTGGACAGCGAGCCCCGCGGTCCCCGCGAACGGGATCCCGACGAAACGACTTTCGGCCGACGCCGCCTCGGCGTTGGAGGCGAGCCCGTCGCTCGGCTTCGCCGAGATCAGGAAAGGCCCGGCGACGATCGCCAAGACGACAAGTACAACAAGACCAGCCAGCACCTTGAGGAGAATTCGAAGCATGTCCGTTCCTTCAATGACGAGTCCGACAACGCGCGGGGCGCTCGTCGCCGCGCATGCGCCCCGGCGCGACCGCTCGGGGGCAAGCGAATGACGAGCACCGACATTGCGCCGATGGAAGAGGGTCCTTCGAAGGGACTCGACCAGATCTCGTTGCTCAGCAGCGACGAGCGGCTCAAGGGGCGTCCGCGTCTGTGTAGCGACTGCGGCTTCTGCGACAGCAGCCTCAAGTTGCTAATGTCGCAGACCTGCACCTTCGTGCGCAACCAGACCCGCGGGATCGAGCAACGTCTGCACGGGCGCTCCCGCCAAGGCGGCGAAGAAGGCCGCTTCGGGATCTATCGCGCCATGTATGCCGCGCGGATGGCCCGGCCCAACCCCCATGCCCAATGGAGCGGAATGGTCACGACCTTGGGCGCACGCCTGCTCGAGCAGGGCAAGGTCGACGCCGTCATCACCACCGCCGCGGCACCCGGCACGCGCTTCAAGGCACAGCCCATCCTGGCCCGCACCCCGCAAGAGGTTCTTGCCACCGCCGGCAACAAACCGTGTCTCTCGCCGGCGCTGAGCCTGATCGATGCGGTGCGCGAGCAGGGCATCAAGCGTCTCGCCGTCGTGGGCACCGGCTGCCAGGTCCATCAGCTGCGCGCCGCCGAGGCCGAGCTGGGACTGGAGCGCCTCTACGTCATCGGCATCCCCTGCAGCGACAACGTCAGCTATCCGGATCTCGAATATTTTCTGACCCAGGTCTCCAAATCGCCCGAGACCGTCGTGCATCACGAGTTCATGCAGGATTTCAGCCTCTGGATGCGCCATGAAGACGGGCATGTGGAGCGCCTGAACTACATCGACTTCCCGATGGACAAGCTGCACGGCATCTTCCCCTCGTCCTGCCTCTCCTGCTTCGACTACGCCAACACGCTCAGCGACATCACCATCGGCTACATGGGCGCCCCGCTCGGCTGGCAATGGGTCATGGTGCGCACGCCCACCGGGGAGGAGCTCTTCGAGATGCTCCGCCCGGAGCTCGAGATCGGCGCGCTGACCGAGTCCGGCGACCGCAACCGCGGGATGCCGCGCTACATGGAGCGCCTAAGCCATCCGCCGGGACAGAAACGCCCGCCGATGCCGATCCGCAAGCTGGTCGCCATGCTCCAGCGCACCCGCGGGCCCAAGGGACTCGAGTTCGCCCGCGCCGTCATCGAGATGAAGCTACTGCGCAACCTCAACTATGTGCGCAGCAAGTTCCCCAAATTCGAGTCGCGCGTCGTGCCCTACCACGTCTACGAGACGCTCGAACCCTATGCCGAGCTTTACGAGCAGACCTTCGGGCGACCGCTCGCGCCGAGGGCGGCGGAGTCTTCGTCGGAGGGATAAGCGGGGCGCTCGGCCCGCGAGGGTGTCGATGCAGGAGGCTGCGGAACCCTCCGTCCAAAAAACCGAGGAAATCACTGCGGCACCCTTCCGAATCCACCCCGCGGAACGATTTCGCTATGCGCGCTTCAGACAACCGAACCGAACGCAGTCCTCGGAAATCCGAGGTCCTGCGGCGCATGGAGAGCCTCGCCCGGCAAGGCCCGGTCTCCTACCCGACAGACCGCAGCTTCCGCCACCACTACGCAGCCCAATTCACCCGATTCAAGTCTGCCGGGACTACGATCGGTGGAAATGATTTCTCGATCGTATGCCACGCCGTGTCCGAGAGGCTCGGCAAACACCGACCCAAGACCCCGTGCCAGAGACGGCCCCGGATGAGATCCAGACCGAAATCCAAGTCTATCGACAGGATCGTCCACTGCACGTCATGAAGAGCAATGCGAAGGCGCGTAATCCCGGCTAGGCATGGGTTTGACTCCCTGGTTTCCACTTCCGACCAACGTTTTTTCGTCCACAGGCGTGACCCAACTCGTCGGCAAACCGCCATCAGACGTTTTCAGGGCAGCTCTACCCGTTGCGATGACGTGCACGTGGCGTCCGGTCTGCCGTGCGGGGTTAAAGCTTGATTCAGCTCCGCATCACTCATCGCATCGGCGTCCCGGGCGCTGAGCCACCTCCAGACCAAGCCGTCATAGCTCCAAAGACCGGCCGCGTCGAAATCGACTGCCAGGCTACCCTGCCAACCGTTCAGCGCATCGCGGGCATCGAAGGTGGTGAGCCGGGTCCAGCGGGCGCCATCATGGCTCCAGAGGCCATCTGCATCGAAGTCCACGGCCAGGCCACCGGACCATGCGCTCATGCCGCCTGACCCGACATCCCACGCTTTGAGCCTGCTCCACTTCGTTCCGTCATAGCTCCACAGGCCCTCTGCGTCGAAGTCAACGGCGAGGCCACCGGACCATGCGCTCATGCCTCCGTCGCCGGCGTCCCAGGTGGTGAGGCGCGTCCAATCCGATCCATCATAAATCCACAGACCATCGGCGCCGAAATCGACCGCCAATCCATCGGACCACCAAGCCATTTCCTCGGCGTCCCAAGTGGTGAGTCGAATCCAGCGGGCGCCGTTGTAATTCCAAAGTCCGTCACTGTCGAAGTCCACGGCGAGCCCCCCGGACCAGCCTTCGATGACGTCTCCGGGATCCCGGCTCGTGAGCATGCCCTCACAGCCCCACAGGCCGGCGTCATCGAAATCGGCGGCCAGACCATTGGTCCAGCCGGTAATGCCGGCGGCTCCCGGATCCCAGTTTGTCAGTTGTCTCCAGGTCTCGTCGTAGTGCCACAGACCGTCGGCACCGAAATCCACCGTCAAGGCGACGTACTCGTCGGCGCCGATGTCGACAGTCCTGCCGGCGATGCGCGGGTCGCCGTCTATATCGGCCATGGGCAGGGCCGGTGCGCTCCGATCGCCGGCATTGATCATGGGCGAACGGGCCGACAGATGCTGGTCCTCGTCCCCGAACACCGGATCCAAGGCATCCATGTTGCTGGGATCGAGGCGAATCGGATCAGTCACGTAGAAACCGGCCGGAATGGCTTGGTCGAACGCGTTGTGCATGAGCACCGGCTGGGACGGCAGCAAATCCCCGTCGGGGTCGTTGTCGATCCAGAGATCGTCACCATTTCCCGTGGCCGCGTTGTTCCAAAAGAGGTTGTTGGAGAGAACGGTGTTGTTGGACTGGACGTAAAGGCCGAGCCCCCCGCCGTCACCTGCGAGGTTCCCGGTGAAGCTGTTGTTGGTCAGGATGTTCTCGTCGGTGTAGGCGGAAAAATAGGCCCCGCCGCCGTAGCCCGCAGTCTCGTTGTCGACAAAACGGTTGTTGGTCAGTGTGGTGAAAAAGGCGGATTCGACGTAAATCGCGCCGCCACCCATGGTGGCGACATTGCCGACGAAGCGATTGTTGGTGATCGTGGACCTGCCGGCCCAGGTCGTCACATAGGCGCCGCCGCCGTACTCCGGTGCCGCGTTGTTAAAAAAACGGTTGCCGATCAGGGTGGCTGTGCCTCCGCCGCCGGCATCCACGTACGCCCCGCCACCCTGGTTGCCGACGAGCCGGTTCCTGTTCAGTACGGCGGAGCCTCGATAACAATCCACGGAGATGGCGTGTCCCGAGGATTCGGCGGTTCCGTTACCCGTGAAGCTGTTGTCGGAAAAGGTGGCGCCGCAGCCAAACCCGGAGACGGAAGCTCCGCCGCCGTTGTCCGAAAAACGATTGCCGGTCAGGATGGCGTATCCGTGAGACGCATAGATACCGATCCCAGCACCTTGGTTGCGGCTAAAGCTGTTGTTGGCGATGTTTACCCCTACGATGCCACCCGAAACGGAGACTCCTCCTCCGGCATTGTCCTCGAAGCTGCTATTCGAAACGATCACTCCATCGGCATCGATATAGGCGCCTGTTCCACTATTGTCCGCGAAACGGTTTTGATTGAGGAGCACTTCGACAAGTGGCTCACTGCTCGTGAAGACGTTCAGGCCTGCGCCTAAATACTCGGAGGTTGGATTACCGCCGCTCACGGTGACACCTTCGAGGGTGAACCCCGCACCGGGGCCTCCGGTGAAGGTGAATACCTCACCGTTTCCGGCACCGATCAACTTGGTGTTGGTTGGGTCGACAGTACGGCTTCTGCACCCTGGATCATAGCCGCCGAGCAACTCAAGCGCCTGACCTTCCGCGCTTTCGTAGCGAAAGTTGCCCGCGTAAGTGCTTTTGACCAGCGCAATACGGTCCGCTTCACCGTTAGTCGTTGCCGCAACTAGGGCATTTTGCAGGTCGCGGCTGTTGCCAACGCAGAAATCCGCCCCCGAGACCCCCAACGAGAAACTCAGGAGGCCCACTGCGGCTGTCAGCGAACAGGATGTGTTCCGGCGGATGGCATAATTCACGGGTAGGAAATCCAAGCAGCCCTGCACGCCTAAATCCAACTTATTAAAGTCAAGGTAGTGGAGGAAAGAAGAGCGGTCAAGACGTTACGAACGGGCTTATGGCCCTGGCGAGGGCAAGCGCTGAAGCGAACATGAGCGCCGGGGCCTGTTGGCGTACAAGGTCAGAACGATCAACGCGCCCTCGGCTGTGCGGGTGTTATCGATCCTCCCGACACAACCGAGCCGATCGGTTCAGGTCGGTCGGATTCCCGCTTGATCGAACCAACTGCCCGACAAGCGGCGCAAGGCTGTTCGGCGGCTCCCCGCCGCTGAAGAGCGCCGGCCAGGCGTCGTCGCGCGGGATAGCATCGGGAAAAAGATCGAGACTCAGGTCGGCGATCGCGGCCGCGAAGGGCGCGAGTGCTTCGTCGCCGACCTGGTTGAAGACGACGCTGACCGCGAGTCGCGCCCCTTGCCGATGAAGATCCGCGACGAGATCGGCGACGGACTCCAGCGCCCACACATCCGGCCAGGCCGGGCGGGTGGGGACCAGGAGCCGATCGACGCCCGCGAGGATCTCCATCACCTCGGTGCTGACGGTCGGCGGGCAATCGACCAGGACGGCATCGAAGCGGTTGGCGCGCTCGGCCCAGTCGCGCCAGAGCGCTAACCCGCTGTCCGCCCGTGCGGCGATTCCGAAGCGGTCGGCGAAGCGCTCGCCCCAGGCCGCGGCGGTGCCTTGGGGGTCGGTATCCAAGAGCAGCACCCGCGCACCATGCGCGGACGAGTGCCGGTCCGCGTCGAGGTCCGCTGCGGATGTGCCGGCCAGACGAACCGCGCAGCCGATGGCGAGGCTGGTCTTGCCCGTTCCGCCCTTGCGATGCCAGAAGGCGATGCGTGGCGGAGCCTTGGGGACTGTGCTCATGGCTCTCCGGCTCGGCCGAAGCGCCACGGATCGTGCGGTCGGATCATCGTCGGTCCCCCGTCGCTTCAGTCGACCCGCCGCAACAGATCGATCCGATGCGGCTTCCACAAGCGCACGCCTTGCGGTGTCAGATGGCGCTCGAAGGCCGCGCGGATCTCGGCCAGGCGTGCGCCATCGAGATTTCGCTCGCTGTGGGTCACGTTGATAAAGCGCGCGGCGAAGCTCTCCCAGTCGGGGTAGATGCCTTCGGACTCGAAGAAGACCTCTTCCACCAGCTTGAACAACCCTGCATCAACGGCTTTGCGGAGGGCCTCGAACGCGGCCTCGCGGACCAGACGCTCGTCGTCGATCAGGCGCATGACGGCGTTGAAGTCGCCCCAGTAGACGGGCTCGCAGACATAAAGCAGACCGCTCGGGACCAGCACACGATGGATCTCGCGCAGGGCTTGATCCATGGCCGCGACCGGGACATGGTGGAGCGACTTGAGCATGACGACGAGGTCGTAGCTGGCGTCCGGATCCGCGATCGACTCCGCGCCGCCGTAGCGAAAGGACACCTGCGGCAGATCCTCGATCGCGAGGTTGCGCGCGTGCTGGATGCGATCGACCTCGGTCGCGGTGATGCGGGCCGCGCCGAAGCGGGTGGCCAGCGCACGGGTCATGTAGGCGGCGCCACAACCCAGCTCCAGGACGCGGCGGTCGCGCACCTCGATCAGGTCGCCGATGAGATCGATCTCCTCGCAACGGCGGTAGGCATTCGGATCGTTGATCTGCATGATGTACTGCAACTCCTTCGAATGATCGATGGCCGCCTTTGATGAACGAAGCCCGATGGTCATGACCGACTTCACCCTGCATCCCCTACTGCTGGCCGATTGCCATCGGCTGGGTCGCTTGTCCGCGACTCACCTGCTGCTACATCGCAACGCGGCCGTGCCCTGGTTGATCCTGGTGCCCGAGAGCGACTTGGGCAACCTGTTGGATCTCCCGAACGCGCAGCGCGATTCGGTCCTCGCCGACTGCAAGCGCGTCTCGGACTATTTGACGGACGTTCTCGGATGCCCCAAGGTCAACGTGGCCTGGATCGGCAATCTAGTGCCGCAACTGCATGTCCATGTCATCGGCCGAAGCCCGACCGATCCCTGCTGGCCGAAGCCCGTTTGGGGGCATCTAAGCGCGGTGCGCGAATACACTCCGGCCGAGGTCGACGCGATCAGAGCAGCGCTTGTAAACGACTGAACGACCGCGAGGGTCGGCGCAGCGGTCGAGGTGAACGGCTTGCGCTCGCAAACCGCGGCCGTGTTCATCGCACCGGCCGGGTAGGGTGGACGAGCGAAAGCGAAGTCCACCGAGCCCCGCCCCGGCGCTGGTGGACTGCGCTGCGCTTGTCCACCCTACGGATCCTTCAGCGTCTTGGCCGCGTTGTTTGAGCGAGTCCGCCCCCTACCGCGCGCCGATCAGCTCGATCGGGTAGCCGTCCGGATCCCCGACGAAGGCGATGATGGTGGTGCCGGCGTTCATGGGCCCGGCATCGCGGATGATCTTGCCGCCCTTCGCCTTGATCCGGTCCGTCGCCGCGTAGACGTCGTCGACCTCGATGGCGATATGGCCGTAGCCGCTGCCCAGGTCGTAGTGCTCGACGCCCCAGTTGTAGGTCAGCTCGATCACGGTCTGCTCGGACTCGTCGCCGTAGCCGAGAAAGGCAAGCGTGAACTCGCCGGCGGGATACTCCTTCTGGCGCAACAGCTTCATCCCGAGGATCTCGGTGTAAAAGGCAATGGAGCGCTGCAGGTTGCCGGTACGCAGCATGGTATGGAGGATTCTCATCCGGGTGACCTCTTGGGTTGTCGTGGAGCCGAAGCCGATATTCTCGCATCGACCCGCGCCCGCAGAAAAACCTACAAAAAAACTTGCAGAAACATCTTGAAGAACGATTCAGTATTGGGCATGATGCGGCTCGTGCAGTGCTTCCTTGTAGTATTTCGGTCGTTCCTCCTCTCCGCGTGACGTGGCAGATCCTTCCGTAATCTCCCGACAGTCGCCTGCATATGTACACACGTTTCGTTCAATACAGAGAAATACCGTAAATGGCTACAGGCACAGTTAAGTGGTTCAGTGACGAGAAGGGCTTCGGCTTCATCGCTCCTTCCGACGGCTCCAAGGACGTGTTCGTCCATCACAGCGCCGTCCAAGGCAGTGGCTTCAAGTCGCTGGCCGAGGGACAAAGCGTCTCTTACGACGTCGAGCAAGGCCAGAAGGGCCCGAGCGCGACCAACGTCGTACCGAAGTAAAAACAGCCTTCAGGTGCCAGTCACCTGAGCTGAAAAAGCCCCGCCACTTGCGGGGCTTTTTGCGTTTTCGGTCCCTCGAATATCGGCGGTCCACCCCTCTCTTTTTTTCTCTTGCGGAACCCTGCTTTGATCTCCACAGCCAACATCACCATGCAGTTCGGCGGCAAGCCGTTGTTCGAAAACGTCTCCGTGAAGTTCGGGGGCGGCAATCGCTACGGCCTGATCGGCGCCAACGGCTGTGGAAAATCCACCCTGATGAAGATCCTCGGCGGAGAGCTCGAGCCGAGCGCGGGCAACGTCTCCGTCGAGCCCGGCAAGCGGCTCGGCAAGCTGCGCCAGGACCAGTTCGCCTTCGAGAACCACGGGGTGCTGGACACCGTCATCATGGGCCACGAGGAGTTGTGGCAGGTCAAGAAGGAGCGCGACCGCATCTATGCATTGCCGGAGATGAGCGAGGAAGACGGCATGGAGGTCGCGCACCTGGAGGTGCATTTCGCCGAGCTGGACGGCTATACCGCCGAGGCACGCGCGGGCGAGCTGCTGCTCGGCCTGGATATCCCGCTGGAGCAGCACGACGGACCCATGAGCGCCGTCGCACCGGGCTGGAAGCTGCGCGTGCTGCTCGCCCAGGCGTTGTTCGCCGATCCGGACATCCTGCTGCTGGACGAGCCCACCAACAACCTGGACATCAACAGCATCCGCTGGCTCGAAGAGGTGCTGAACGCCCGCAACAGCACCATGATCATCATCTCGCACGACCGCCACTTCCTGAACAGCGTCTGCACCCACATGGCCGACCTGGACTACGGCGAGCTGCGCGTCTACCCGGGCAACTACGACGAGTACATGACCGCCGCCAGTCAGGCGCGCACACGGCTCTATTCGGACAACGCCAAGAAAAAGGCCCAGATCGCCGAGCTGCAGACCTTCGTCAGCCGCTTCTCGGCCAACGCATCCAAGGCGAAACAGGCCACCTCGCGCCAGCGTCAGCTCGAAAAGATCAAGCTCGAAGACATCAAGCCCTCGAGCCGGGTCAATCCCTTCATCCGTTTCGGCCAAGACAAGAAGCTCTATCGCCTTGCGCTGGAGGTCGAAGGCCTCGCCAAGGGCTACGACGGCAAACCGCTCTTCAGCGGTCTGGACCTGACGGTGGAGGTCGGCGAGCGAGTCGCCATCATCGGCCCCAACGGCATCGGCAAGACCACCCTGCTGCGTAGCCTCGCCGGCGACCTCGCGCCCGACGGCGGCGAGATCAAATGGTCGGAGAACAGCACGCTGGGCTACTTCGCCCAGGACCACGCGGCCGATTTCGCCGACAAGACCACCCTGTACGACTGGATGGACCAGTGGAAACAGCCGGGCGACGACGAGCAGGTCATCCGCGGCACCCTGGGCCGCCTGCTGTTTTCGCAAGACGAGATCAAAAAGCCCGTGAACGTCATCTCGGGCGGCGAGCAGGGCCGCATGCTGTTCGGCAAGCTGATGCTTCAAAAGCCCAATATCCTGCTGATGGACGAGCCGACCAACCATCTCGACATGGAGTCCATCGAGTCGCTCAACACGGCACTGGAAGACTACCCGGGGACCCTGATCTTCGTCAGTCACGACCGGGAGCTAATCTCCTCGCTTGCGACGCGGATCATCGAGCTGACGCCCCGGGGCATCGTCGACTTCCGCGGCAACTACGAAGACTATGTGGAGCGCGAAGGCGCCGCGGCTTGATAGCGCCGGTCCGCGCAGCGAAGCGGACGCCCGATGAACGCGCCATAAACCCAGGCGCGCGGCCTTCGTCGCCGCAAGACACGGAGAGCGACGCGAAGCCGGACGACCCTCGGCAGGCGTCGATCCGGCGCGCGAGGTGCGTCCGAGAACCACTCACGATCAAGGGGGCCGATGAAAGCACGGCGCCAGAACATGCCCTTCGGTGCCGCGGTCGAGCGCGACGGATCCGTGCGGTTTCGGCTGTGGGCGCCCGCCGCACGGCAGGTCCAGCTCTGTTTGAAACATCCCGAGGGGGAGCGTTGTCTGGAGATGATCGCCACAGGTGCCGGCTGGTTCGAATGCCGGACCGCCGAGGCGCACGCGGGCACCCTCTACAGCTACCGCATCGATAGCGGTCTCGAGGTTCCGGACCCCGCCTCGCGGTTTCAACCGCACGACGTGCACGGACCGAGCGAGGTCGTCGATCCCGCCGCCTTCGACTGGGGAACGCACCCATGGAACGGACGGCCGTGGCACGAAGCGGTCTGCTACGAGCTGCACATCGGGACCTTCACCCGAGAAGGCACTTTCAGTGCCGCGATCGAGCGGCTGGATCATCTCGTCGCGCTCGGCATCACCGCGATCCAACTGATGCCCGTCGCGGATTTTCCCGGTCAGCGCAATTGGGGCTACGACGGCGCCCTGCTCTTCGCCCCCGACTCGAGCTACGGCCGCCCGGACGACCTCAAGCGCCTGGTGCTCGAGGCACATCGACGGGGGCTGATGGTCTTCCTCGACGTCGTCTACAACCACTTCGGACCCGAGGGCAACTATCTGCATCTCTACGCCCCACAGTTCTTCACCGAGCGTCGCCATACGCCCTGGGGCGCCGCGATCGATTTCGACGGCCCCGAGAGCCGCGAGGTGCGCGCCTTCTTCATTCACAACGCGCTCTATTGGCTGAACGAATACGGGTTCGACGGTCTGCGACTGGACGCCGTCCACGCGATCCTCGACGACTCGCACCCCGACGTTCTCACCGAGCTCGCCGAGACCGTGCGCGCCGGCCCCGGCCGTGACAGGCGCATCCATCTGATCCTCGAGAACGACAGCAACGCGGCGAGCGACCTCGCCCGAGACGTCGGGGGCACGCCGCGCCGTTACACCGCGCAGTGGAACGACGACTTCCATCATGTCGCGCACCTGATCGCGACCGGCGAACGCGACGGCTATTACGCCGACTATGCCGGTCGGCCGCTCTATGATCTGGCGCGCTGCCTCGCCGAGGGCTTCGCTTTTCAAGGCGAGCCTTCGGGGTTTCGTCACGGCGAGCCGCGCGGCGAGCCGAGTGCCGATCTGCCGCCCGACGCCTTCGTCAACTGGCTGCAGACGCACGATCAGGTCGGTAATCGTGCCTTCGGCGAACGTCTCCACATGCTGACGAGCCCCGAAGCGCTCAAAGCCATGCTGGCGATCCTGCTGCTGGCCCCCTCCCCGCCGTTGCTCTTCATGGGCGAGGAGTGGATGGCTCGGACGCCCTTCCTGTTTTTCTGCGATTTCGGCGAGGATCTCGCCCGGTCCGTCACCGAAGGACGCCGGCAGGAATTTGCGAAGTTCACCGCCTTCGCCGATCCGGCGGTACGCCGATCCATTCCCGACCCCAACGATCCGGAGACCTTCACCCGCTGCAAGATCGACTGGAACAGCGCGAGCGAGCCCCGACACCAAGAATGGCTCGCCTTCCATCGCAAGCTGCTCGAGCTTCGGCGACGCGAGATCGTCCCGCGTATCGGGCAGATTCGCGCGGGTGCGGCTGAGATCGCCCTGCTCGGCGACCAAGGGATCTCGGTTTGCTGGCGGCTGAACGACGGCAGCCGACTCATTCTCGGCGCCAATCTGAGCGATACCGAGCTTCGACTCCCCGGGGCTTCACCGCACGTCCGGGCCACCCTTCTGCATCTAGAGCCCCCCGAGGCCGGCCCGGACTTGGAGGCAAACCGTCTGCCGCCCTGGTCGGTCGTCTGGCATCTGAAGGCGGACACAAACGCATCGGGCGGGGTTGAAGTCCGAGCTGTCGGCGTCTAGTCTGCTCTTGATTTTACAGGTGTTCTCGACAGCTGCCGGGGGTGATCGCATGAGCATGTATGGGTCTTTGACATCCGTTCTTGATCGCGCCGTCGACCGGAGCCCCCCGGAAACGGCCGAGCGTCCACTCGCGCGGAGGGTTGCGCTCGTCGTCGCGATCGCCGCGACCGCTGCGGTGACAGCCGTCGTCACGGCGCCGTTCTCGGCCGCGGGCGGGATGGATACGGATCTGGTGCGGCTCCTGCACGCAATGGTCGGAATCAAGGGGATCATCGCCTTGGCGGCCGCGGCTCTGGTGTCTTGGCGGTTCGGTCATCCGATCGCGCGACCGGTTGCGATCGGCTATGGCGCCGCGATCTGTGTCTCTGCGGCGGCGCTCGCCTGGCTCTGGACGCTCGCGAGCATTCCACTCGGCTCGCTTTGCTTCTACGGCGGTTTGGCGGGTTTGATCCTGGTCGGGCGTTTCGACTCAGGTCTTTCGGCAAGACTCGGACGCTGAGCCACCGAGACGTCATCCGCCGGCCCATCGACCCGCGCGTTGCGCCTCCGACGGTGGCTCGATCAGCGAGGCAACCGCGTCGGTGGCTGCCGCAATGATATCCCTGCGCGGCGATGTCTCCTCGGGCGCGTCGCGTCTGCACACCAGCCGGCAGAGCCAGTCGGTCGGGGACTCGAAGTCGCAGTGCTCGGCACCCGTCACCCGCTCCACGGCGGCCTGATCGGTGGCGGAGAAGACGGCGAGACCGTTGTTCTGGGCATTGCAGGGCGAGGGATCCCCCACCAGACCGATCAGCGGACGATCGAGACCGGCGGCCATCCCCTCGCCGAGCCGACCGGCGTCCACGAGATCGAGTCCAACGACGCCGAGCGCACGCGGATCGTTGCGACCCGCGACCAGGGCCGCCAACCCGCCTGCCGAGAATCCGGCATAAACGACCTGTTGTGCACCCAGCGCATCGGCCACGCGGATCATATCCAGTCCGTTGCGGACATGCCGTCCGTCCCAGACCCGCGCATTGCAGAAGTCCAGGGTCGCGGTCGGGATTCCCTCGTCGGCAAGGGCTTGCGCCAGATCGGCCATGCGCTCTTGGCTGCGGAGGAAACCATGCCCGAGGACGACCAAACCCTCGGTCCGCGCTGTTGACGGTCGATACAGGCGATAATGCAACGCACAGCCGGTCGCCGAGTCGACGACGCCGGCCTCGATGTGCCGGTTGGAAGGATCACTGCCCGAGGAAAGAGACGCGTCGGGCAACGCCTCGGCGACCTCCTTGTCCAATAGCGACGTGTGCGACTCTTCGCGTGCGACCAGGCCGAAACAGCCCGCCAGGACCAGACAAACACACAAAATAGCTGTAAACTTCACTTGACACCTGGCCCGTCATACTGAATTGACATTTGTTGCGCCGCATCAACGCGGGTCCGCCCGGACTGGCGGAGGATAGGCACCGAAACCGAGGCTCGGTTCCGACTTATCTTGATCAAGGAGGGCAGATTGGATGAAACGTCAGGTAGGGTGGACAAGCGCAGCGCAGTCCACCGAGGCCTGCGCCGAGGCTGGTGGACTGCGCTGCGCTTGTCCACCCTACAGCGCTTGTCAACCCTACAGCGCTCGTCCGTCTGACTGGGCTTGTCCACCCATTCGCCCCCATAACGGGAAGTGTGGCTGACCAGCGACGAAAAAACCTCCGATGCCGGCGACAACCGCCGCAGCAGGATCCCGATGGCAGAAACGACGGCTGTAAGCGCAGGCGAGATCCGGACGCCCGCGCAGGAGCAAGAGATGCCTGCACCCGAGGGCGCGCGAGGGCTGTGTCTGGTCTTCGGCGCCAGCGGCTACATCGGCAGCCATTTGGTTCCGCGCCTGCTCGACGAAGGACGGCGCGTGCGGGCGAGCTCACGCAGCCGAGAGGCGCTCGAAGCGCGCGGCTGGCCCGCGGTGGAGATCGTACCGGCGGATGCACTCGCACCCGAGACCCTGCCCGAGGCGCTGCAAGGCGTCGAGGTCGCCTACTACCTGGTGCATTCCATGGCGGCAGGGCGCGATTTCGGTCGTCTCGACCTGGAAGCGGCCCGCAACTTTGCCGATGCCGCCGCACAGGCCGGCGTGCGACGCATCGTCTATCTCGGCGGTCTGGTCCCGGACGATGCCGTGAGCGAGCACATCGTCTCGCGCCGCGACACGGGCGAGGTCCTGCGCCGCGGATCGGTCCCGGTCACGGAGATCCGGGCAGGGATCATCGTGGGCCCGGGCTCGGCGGCGTTCGAGGTGATGCGCGACCTGGTTTATCATCTCCCGGTCATGGTCACGCCCCGCTGGGTGCGCGCCAAGTCGCCGCCCATCGCGCTGGAGAATCTGCTGGTCTATCTTGTCCGTCTGCCCTGGGTGGACGAAGCCGCCTCGCTGAGCCTGGATACCGCCGGCCCCGAGACCCTGACCTACACGCAGATGATGTACATCCTCGCCGATGCGGCGGGCAAACGCCGCCCCTGGATCATCCCGGTCCCCGTGCTGACGCCGGGGCTTTCGGCCCACTGGCTGCGCTTCATTACATCGGTGCCGACCAACGTGGCGCGCGCACTCATCGAGGGCCTGCGCCATGATTTCTTCGCCGACGATGCCGAGGCGCGCCGGCTGGTCCCCCAACGCCTCCTGGGGTTTCGGGAGGCCGTCGATGCCGCGTTTGCGCTCGAGCGCAGCGGCGAGCCCATCACGCGCTGGACCGAGGGTGCCTTTGCCGTGCGCAATCAACGTATCGATTACGCCTACTATGCCAAGCGCGCCTCGGGCACGTCCGAGACCCGCGCGGATCCGGCGGCGGTCTGGCGACTGGTGTCGGCAATCGGCGGGGACAACCGGTATTACTACCTGGACACACTCTGGTCGATCCGCGAGTGGATGGACTGGGCCGTCGGCGGCCCCGGACTCAAGCGCGGCCGGCGTCATCCACAACAGGTGCGTACGGGCGACCGCATCGATCACTGGAAGGTGCTCGGCGCCGAGCCCGAGAAACGCCTCAGCCTGGCCTTCGGGATGCGCGCACCCGGAGCGGGCGTGATGGAATTCGACCTCGCCCCGCTGCCGGACGGGGGCACACGCCTCACGGCGACGGCCTATTGGCACCCGGCCGGGGTTTGGGGACTGCTCTACTGGTATTCATTGGAACCCATTCACCGCTTCGTCTTCAAAGGACTCACGCGTGAGATCTGTCGCCGCGCCGAGCGGGATCAACGCAGACCACACCCGACCGAAAGCAGTACATAACGAGGTTTTATCGCGATGGACACAGGTAAGGATTCGGCACTCTCGCATCCGCGAGCAGCGGCCAAGACCGGCAAGGTCGCACTTCCGGCCGCGCTCGACGCACCGAGGCACGATCTCGCGACCGAGCACGGCGGACGCATTCACTATTATGCGGACACCTCGGCCACGGGCCGGCCGCTGGTCCTGGTGCACAGCATCAATGCAGCACCCAGCGCCTTCGAGATGAAGCCGCTGTTCCAGCAGTATCGCTCGCAGCGGCCCGTCTACGCGCTCGACCTGCCGGGTTTCGGCCACTCCGACCGCAGCAACCGGCGTTATTCCCCCAGCCTCTTCGCCAACGCCATCGTCGACTTTCTCGAGAAGGTGGTCGGCAAACCCTGCGATCTGGTCGCCTTCTCGCTCGGCTGCGAGTTCGCCGCGCAGGCGGCGCTGATCAAGCCGGAGCTGGTCGAGTCATTGGTGCTGATCTCCCCGACCGGATTCAGCGCGCGCCGGCTGCCGACCGGCCAGGCCGCCGAACGCGCCTATAAGGTCCTGAGCGTGCCGGTCATGAACGACGGGGTCTTTGCCCTGCTGACCTCGCGGCCGAGCATTCGGTTTTTCTACAATCAGGCCTTCCATGGCACCATCCCGCCCGAGATGATCGACTACGCCTACGCGACCTCGCATCAACCGGGCGCCAAGTACGCACCGCTGTACTTCCTGTCGGGTCAGTTGTTTACCCCGAACGCACGCGAAAACGTCTACGCGAACGTGACGCAACCCGTGTTGGTGCTCTACGATCGCGATCCGAACATCGATTTTCACGAGCTTCCGGACTTCCTGAGTCACCATTCGAACTGGCGGGCCGAACGCATCGCACCGACACGCGGACTGCTCCAATGGGAGCAGCCGGCGCAAACGGCGGCTGCGATCGATCGCTTCTGGTCGATCCCTCAGGCTGCCTGAGCTTTTCGAGGATGCCCCGCGCCCCCCTGTGTTGCGCGTAACGCCGCACGCGGGGCCGAGACACCAGACCGCCGGTTCTTCAGACTCACTCATGCTTGCACCGCTCAAGACCCTCGAGCAGATCCTCGCGCGCCTCGCCGAGACGATCGACAGCCTGCCGCTCACACGCTCGGAGGGATTCGTCTCTCTCGTCCTGGAGCTGCCGCAAGCGCTGACGATCGCGCCGGAGATCCCGGGGCCGCAGTTTCAGTTCACACATAATCATCGCGGCGAGGTCCGCGCCGGCTACGGCATCGCCGGCGAATGGACCGCGCAGGGCGAGGCCCGTCTTCAAACCTTGCGCACGGGTGCCAAACGGATGTCGGCCCACTGGGAGCATCTCGACCCGGACGAGACAGGGTTCTCGGGGTTTGCGATGCTCGGCTTTGCATCCTCGCCCGTCACCGACGCACCGAGCGAGCCGGACACCTTGCCCAATGCGTTGCTCTGGCTTCCGGAGCTTGCGCTCTCCTCGCGCGCCGGTCAGGCGGCAGTGATCCTCTCGACCGCGCTGCCGATTGCGCGCGAGGAGGTTTTCGCACGCTGGAAGACGCGCTTGGAGCAGGTTATCCCGCGGCTGAATCAGCCTGCGCTGGATCCGCTCACACCGGCGCGCCTCGACCAGGGGCCGACCGAGCCCGATCCGGCACGTTGGCAGGACCTCGTCTTGTCGGCCCTCGAGCAGATCGAGCAGGCGCATCTGGAGAAGGTCGTCGTCTGTCGGCGACTCAGGCTGGAGGGCCATCGGCGCTTTGATCTGACTCGGTTGAACGCCGCGCTGGCTTATCTCTTTCCATCCTGTCAGGTGGTGACGATCCGCCGGCACGCGACCAGCTTCGTCGCGGCCACACCCGAGCGCCTCTTCACGCAACAGCGAGACCGCATCGAGGTAGACGCGATCGCCGGGACCGTCTGCCGTGCCGCTAGCGCCGATCGCGATGCCGAGCTCACCAGCGCATTGCGGACATGCCACAAAAATCTGCACGAGCACATGGTCGTCGTCGATGCCGTCACCGATGCGCTCGGCCATTGCAGCCGTCACGTCGAGCCGCCGGACGGACCCAGGGTGATGCAGCTCAACAACGCGCAACATCTCTGGAGCCTGGTGCGCGCCGATCTCGACCCCGGCATGGACGTCTTCCAGCTCGCCGAGCTGCTGCATCCCACGCCGGCCACCAACGGTCATCCCTGCGAGTCGGCGCGCGCCTGGCTAAGGCGCTGCGAGCCGATCCGACGCGGGTGGTATACCGGCGCGGCCGGAATCATCGAGCCGGATCTTACCGGCGAGCTTTGGGTGCTGCTGCGCTGCGCCGAGATCCACGAAAACACGGCGGACCTCTATGCCGGGGCGGGAATCGTCGCGGGCTCCGATCCGGATTCGGAATGGCAGGAGACCGAGCACAAGCTCGCGGCCATGTCGACCGCACTTCAATTCGCATGAGCGACGCGGCGACGCCCGATCAGGGCTGTCGGAATCTACGCTGGGCGCTGGCGCTCTTCGATGGCCTGGTGCACGGCGGCGTGCGTCGCGTCGTGCTCTCGCCCGGCTCGCGCTCGACGCCGCTGGTGATGGCGGCTCAACGACAACCGCTGGTGGAGCTCACCCCCATCCTCGACGAGCGCAGTGCCGCCTTTTTCGCGTTGGGACTGGCACAGGCATCGGATCGGCCGGTGGCGCTCGTCTGCACCTCCGGCAGCGCCCTCGCCCATTGGTTTCCGGCCGTAATCGAGGCATCCGAGTCCGGTATCCCGTTGATCCTGCTCTCGGCGGATCGCCCGCCCGAGCTACGCGGCTGGGGTGCGAACCAGACGATCGATCAGACGCGTCTCTTCGGCGGCTTCACACGCGAGTTCCATGATCCGGGTCCGGCCGAAGAGGGTCCGGCTGCGCTCAAAGCGATGCGGGCACTGGGACTGCGCGCGGCAATCGTCAGCCGGGGGCCACGGCCCGGTGCGGTGCATCTGAATCTCCCGTTCCGGGAGCCGCTCGTACCCGGACCTGCCTGCACGGCCGAGCCGCTCGGGGCTCTCGGGGCGCCGGACGCAGGATCGCACGACCGACCGGGCGCGCGTTCGTCGGCGACGGATCGGCTCGACGTTTTCGACACACCGCATTGGCCGCAAGACCTCACACCCCTTCTCGGCGGACGAGGGATCATCTGCTGCGGTCCAATGAGGCCCTCGGACGCATCGGCCGAGGCCATCTTTGCCTGTGCCGATCTGCTCGACGCCCCGGTTCTGGCCGACCCGTTGTCGGGCCTTCGCTTTCGACCGGCGCAGGGCGCGCGAATCACGCGCTACGACAGCGCCCTGCGCAATCGCGAAACGGCGGTGGCCCTGCGACCCGACTGGGTCGTCCGATTCGGCGCAACTCCGGTCTCCAAGACCCTTTCAGGATGGATCCAGGGGATCCCGTCCATCCTCGTCGACACCGGCGAGCGCTGGACGGATCCGAACCATGACGTCATAGCCCGGATCACCGCGGACCCGATGGCCTTTTGCCGACTGTTGCAGACGCGCCTCGACCGTGACGATAGCCGCGCTGCGCAAGGAGCCTGGATTCGTCGCTGGGCCGACGTGGAGCAGTCGCTCGACGATCTCGCCCGCGCGTTCCTGGAGCAGTCGCCCTGGTGCGAGGGCCATCTCATCGCCGACCTGCTGGAACGCCTCCCCGAGGGGGACGGTCTCTTCTGCGCAAACTCGCTGCCGATCCGTCAGCTCGACACCTGGTCAGGACAGTCTGAGAAGCCGCTACGGGTCTTCGGTCATCGCGGTGCGAGCGGGATCGACGGACAAAGCTCGACACTCGCGGGGCTGAACGCAGACAGGTCCGAGCCGACACGCGGGGTTACCGGACTCCTGGGTGATCTGTCCTTCATCCATGACCTCGGCGGGCTGTTGCTGATGGAGAAGCTCGACCGCCCGTGCATTGTCTTGAATAATGGCGGCGGGCGTATCTTCGACCTTCTGCCGCAGCGCGGACTGGAGGGATTCGAGCCGCTCTGGCGAACGCCGCCGCGCGTGCAGCCGGATGCCCTGGCCCGCGCCTTCGGGCTCGCGCATCGCTCGGTCGAGGATGCCGCGGGCTTCGCGCAGGCTTGGGCCGAGGCGATGGACGCCGAAACGCGCGGAGAGCCGGCCGGACTGATCGAGGTCCGTCTGGATGCGGAGCAGAGCCTGGCCACGCACCGCGCGTTCTGGAACGGCGTTCGCGAGCTATCCATTATCGAGAGTGAATGAGGTTCCAAGGTGTCTTCAGCATTGAGTCAGCAGGCCGGTCAACGCGAGATCGAGGGACCGAGCCCCGTGGTATGGGAGACGCCCCCCGGCGAGCTCTATCAGGACATCCTCTACCAACAGGCGGAGCAGATCGCCAAGATCACCATCAACCGGCCCGAGGTGCGCAACGCCTTTCGGCCGCAGACCGTCCGCGAGCTGATCGACGCCTTCCGTCGCGCCCATCTGGATCCGCGCGTCGGCGTCATCATCCTGACCGGCGCGGGCGACCTGGCCTTTTGCTCGGGCGGCGATCAGCGCATCCGGGGCGACGAGGGCTACCGTGACGAGGCCGGGGTCGAGCACCTGAACGTGCTCGAGCTGCAACGTCAGATCCGCACCCTGCCGAAGCCGGTCGTGGCCATGGTCGCGGGCTACGCGATCGGCGGCGGGCATGTGCTGCACCTGATCTGCGACCTGACGATCGCGGCCGACAACGCCCGCTTCGGCCAGACCGGGCCGCGGGTCGGCAGCTTCGACGGCGGTTTCGGGGCCGGACTCATGGCACGCACCGTAGGTCTCAAAAAGGCCAAGGAGATCTGGTTCCTGTGCCGTCAGTACGATGCGCAGGAGGCGCTCTCGATGGGGCTCGTCAACACCGTGGTCCCGCTGCGCGAGCTCGAGTCCGTCACGATCGATTGGTGCCGGCAGATGAACCGGCTGTCCCCGACCGCATTGCGCGTGCTCAAGGCTTCCTTCAATGCAGAAACGGACGGACTGGCCGGTATCCAGGAGCTGGCGGGCAATGCCACCGCACTCTTCTACACGACCGCCGAGGGACAGGAAGGACGCGATGCATTCCTCGAAAAACGCGACCCCGATTTCGGCAAGTTCCCGCGGCGTCCTTAGCGTGTCGGGTTCCGGGTCGAATCTCGCACTCTGGATCGAGGCCGCGCGCCCCAAGACCTTGGTGCTGGCCGTAGCCCCGGTCGCGGCGGGCATCGGGCTGGCCGTCTTTCAAACCGGCCAGCTTGCCGCCGTGACGGCCCTGCTCACCCTGATCGCGGCAACGGCGATCCAGATCGGCACCAACCTGCACAACGATGCCTCGGATTACGAGCGCGGAACGGACACTGCCGATCGTCTCGGTCCGCCGAGGGCGACGGCCGAGGGCTGGTTCAGTCCCGAGCAGGTCAAACGGGCGGCTCACCTGGCCTTCGGGCTCGCCTTCGTCATCGGGCTGGCCCTGGTGGTGCGCGGCGGTTGGCCGATCCTCGCGATCGGGATCGCCTCGCTGGTCGCAGGCTATGCCTACACGGGCGGCCCGCGTCCCATCGCCTATGGCCCCTTCGGCGAGCTCTATGTGCTGCTGTTCTTCGGGCTCGCTGCCGTGGGCGGAACCTTTTATCTCCAGACGTTGACGTTCGATTGGCCGGCCCTTGCGGTCGGCATTGCACTGGGTCTGCCGGCTGCCGCCGTCTTGCTGCTGAACAACTACCGGGATCTGGACACCGATCGCATCGCTGGACGGCGCACCCTGTGCCATCACCTGGGCCGGCCGCGAGCGCGTCTTCTCTACGGCATGCTGCTGCTCGCGTCGATCGCGACCCTCTTGCTGACCTTCGGGCCAGCGGTCGCATGGCCTCTGCTGGCGGCCGTCCCGCTCGGCGGTCTTCTGACTCTCAAGCTCGTTCGCGGCGCAACAGGCAAGGAGCTCAATCCACTCTTGGCCCAAACGGGTCTCTTCCAGGCGACCGTGACGGTGCTGCTGCTCGCCGGATTCGCTTTGAGCCATATCTGATGGAGCAACTCCGGATCGATCGATTCCGGATACGCCCATACGACCTTCCGCTGCGTCGCGACTGGCGCAGTGCACGGGGGGGATTTGAGCGACGACGCGGCTGGCTGGTCTGTGCCGAGTCGGGTGGTGCGGTCGGTTTCGGCGATTGTGCGCCGATGCCTGCTGCGGGAACGGAGACTTCCGGAGCGGCTGCAGCCGCATTGTCGCTTGCTCGCGACGACGCGCCCGGCAGATCGGTAGGCACGTTCCTTCGGATGCTGGACGATCGATTCACCTCGACCCCGGCCGCGCGCTTCGCGCTCGAGTGTGCCCTGCTCGACCTCCTGAGCCAAACGGACGGCGTGCCCTTGCGAAGGCTACTGACACGCGATGCACCCGATGCTGTTCCGGTCAACGGGATACTCGGCGCACTCGCGACGCTGACGGCGGCCGATCTCCAACAGGCCGCGGAGGCGGGGTTCAGAGTGGTGAAGCTTAAGGTGGGCGTCGAGGAGCCGGCATCTGAGGTTGCCCGCCTCATGGCGCTCGTGCCCGTCTTGCCCGCCGACACGCAGCTTCGGCTCGACGCCAACGGCGCTTGGGGGTACGACGAGGCATGCCGGATCCTCGATCGCCTCTCGGGACTACCGATCGAATCCCTCGAGGAGCCGCTGCGGATTCCGGACCCGAACCGGCTGCAAGCGCTTCAGGAGCGTGCAGGCTTTCCGCTCGCGCGGGATGAAAGCCTGGCGGGTCTGACGTCCGATGCGGATCTCGGCGACCTAGGCGTGAGGCGCATTGTCATCAAGCCGGCTGTCGCCGGCGGACTTCGGTCTGCGCTCGATCTCTCGCAACGCGCCGCCAAAGCGGGTATCGAAGCGCTCGTGACAAGCGTCGTCGAGAGCGCCGCCGGACTCTGGCCGACCGCTCAGCTCGCGGCCGCCACCGGCAGTATGCTCCCTCATGGACTCGCGACCGCGGACTGGTTGACCGAGGATCTAGGGGTTCCGCCACGATCGCACAGGGGACTCCTGTCGCTTCCCGATCGACCCGGCTCGGGATTCAAGCCGTATCCGGCTTCGGAGTGAGACCGCGTACCTTTCGAGCGAGATGGCCGCATGACGACTCACCTGAATCCGGAGACCTGGTCGCTGATTCGCGTGGCGCTACATGTCGGGTTCTTCTTCGCTGCTGCCTATCTGCTCCGGTCGATCTTCAACGCCCTGCACGCTACGGAGCTGCGGCATCTACCCCGCGCCAAATGGTCCGTGCGGGTTCCGATCATCCTCTTGACCCTTCTGTTCACCGGGATCCTGGTCTATCAAGCCACTTGGCAGTTGATCGGCGCCTCTCGGCCGCAATTCATCGCCTTCATGCAGCTGCACGACAGACGCGAGCTGAACCCGGCCCATCGGATCCAGCGCGGTCGGATCCTGGATCATCGCGGCGAGGTGCTCGCCTACAGCGAGGAGATCCTCGGGGAGGTCTATCGGCTCTATCCCGATGGCCCCGCGTTCACGCATGTGGTCGGTTATAGCCACCCCTGGTTCGGGGCTTCCGGGATGGAGTCGGTGGCGACAGTGCGCCTGAACGGCGGCGCACCGGACGGACTCGGCGACTGGGGGACGCTCGGTCGCCAGATCGTGACGCAGGACAAGCGTCCGCGCGGACAAGACCTGAGACTCACGCTCGATGCCGAGCTTCAACGGATGGCCTTCGGTCTCCTGGAAGGTCGGCAGGGAGCGATCGTGATCCTGCGGCCCGTCGACGGGGCGATCCGCACGCTCGTGAGCGCACCCTCTTACGATCCGAACAGGATCACCCCGGCGCTCTTCCAAGATTCCGCCCCGGGCGCGGCCTTGCTGAACCGCGCCACTCAGGGTCTCTATCCTCCGGGCTCGACCTTCAAGATCCTGCTTGCCGCCTCGGCGCTGGAGCAGGGTTTCTCCGGGACCCTCGAGTGTCCCGCCGATGGATTCACGACCTCGCCGCGCTATCGGAAGATCCGGGACCACGAATACTACACGGCCCGCAAGAGCGGCTCGGTCTGGCGTGGACAGGGGAGGCTCGATCTCGCGACGGCCTTCGCGCGATCCTCCAATGTCTTCTTCGCACAGCTCGGCGTGCGGTTCGGACATGATGTCTTTTACGCCATGACGGATCGGATGCAGTTCAATCGCAGGATCATCCTGCATGAAACACCCTACGGCGCATGGTCGATGCGCACGGGCGAGATCCCGCGGCTCGACCCATCGGACCGCTATGGGCTTGCTCAGATGTCGATCGGTCAGGGTGCCGCACTCGTGACGCCTGCACACATGGCCCTGATCGCCGGCGCCGTGGCCAATCGGGGACTCGCCGTCAGACCACGGCTGATCGAGACGGACGAGCCTGCACCCCTGGCCTATTTCATGAGCTCATCGGTCGCTGAACGCCTTTCGGCCATGCTGCGGCAAGTCGTCCTCGGCGGCACCGGCCGCGGGATCGAGACTCCTCGACTCGCGATCGCGGGAAAGACCGGAACCGCCGAGAACCCACATGGCTCGGCGCACAGCTGGTTCGTGGGGTTTGCACCGGCCGATCGGCCTCAGCTTGCGGTGGCCGTATTGGTCGAGCACGGCGGCTATGGCTCGGCAACCGCAGCGCCCATGGCGAGGGATCTCTTGTTGCGAGCGATCGATCTGGGGTTGATCGAATGAGTCGGGCGAACGGACCGCTCGATATCGCGGGCACCTGGGATCTGCGCGCGCCGGAGCGTGCGCTCTTGGCCTGGAGTGTTGTCACTATCGCGCTCGGATTTTTCATGCTGTGGGGCTCGACCCATGTCGGCGGCGAGGCGATCGGCAGGCTCGACCTCTTGCCGCTCGTACTCTATGCCCTTTCGCTGCTGACGCTGCATCTGATGCTGGTGACGGCTCGATTCGGGGGCGATCAGCTCATCCTGGTCGCCGTCGCCTTTCTCTCGGGATTCGGGATGCTTGCCCAATACCGCATGGGATCGTTTGAAACCACCGGAACGATCTCGCTCAATCTGATTCTCTTTCCGATCGGGCTCATCCTGACGGGAGCAACCGCCATCGTCCTCATGCGTGGACGTTACCAAGCCGTCACGCAAGGTCATTGGATTTGGGTCTGGGCCATGCTCTCGCTCGGGCTCTTGGCGATGTTGCTGATGTTCGGACAGCGTTTTCGAGGCGGCGTCTATGCCGCGGGCCTGTCCACCCCGAGCGAGATCCTGAAGGTGACGATCGTTCTGTTCGTGGCGGGCTTTGTCGCGCGCAACGCAAAATCGCTCAGCTTTTGGGGGCACGGATTGCCGCTGCCACCATGGCGAGCGCTACTGCCGCTTGCCGGTTTCTGGCTGGTTCTGGCAAGCCTTCTGGTCGTTCAACGAGACCTTGGGCTCTTCATTATTCTGAGCATCGCCTTGCTGACGATGCTCTTTGTCGGAACCGGGCGCTCGGGCTATCTGCTCCTCGGCGGAATCGGTGCGTTCGTAATGGTCGCAGTCGTCTCGTCGGTTCTGCCACACGGGGCGCGTCGCGTGGCGGCTTGGCTCGACCCTTTCCTGGATCCCACGGGAGGGAGCTGGCAGATCCTGCAGGGGTTGTCCGGGATGTTCTCCGGGGGGGCTCTGGGGAGAAGGATTCGGGCGCGGCAACCCCGAATACACGCCAATCGCTCAATCGGACTTCATCTATTCGGTCATCGGAGAGGAATTGGGGTTCGCGGGGTGCGCGATCGTGATCCTCTTCTTCCTGATCCTGTTCGGCCGGAGCCTGCTGGTGGCCTCCCGGGCACCTGACAACGATGGCCGGTTGGTCGGGGTCGGGCTGGTCACCGTCCTGGCAACCCAGACCTTCCTCAATATCGGAGGCGTCACCAAGTTCGTACCGCTCACCGGCCTACCCCTGCCCTTCATCAGTCACGGCGGGAGCAGTCTGATCACGGGATTTATCGGTATCGGCATACTCCTCGCTGTCTCCGACGGTCAACCCGCAGCACCGCCGAGGAATCGGATCGCGAAGCCCGCCAAAGGGGTTTCGAGGAAGGGTGCGCAGAGAAACCGAAGGACTTCGACCGATTGATGCTATCGATGCGCATGGAGTTTCGGCATGAGTTGAGGGAAATCTCCCGATTTGCCCCCGGAGATGCCTTGCTCGACATCCCGGTGCAATTGCGCCTTTGCGGTTCTGAATGCCGGATCTAGGTCAAAACCTTAAACCGCGCCGGCTCCGGCGCTCGTTACGTGTGCCGGAGCCGATCCCATCCAAGAACCTCGCGTACCGCGCCGGGCGCGGTTTAGGGAAATCCGGTCGTCGACCCGACTCTTACCGCAGTTGTCGTCTTTTTCCCGGTCATAAAAAAACCCCCGCCTGCTGAGGCGGGGGTTTGGGTGTAAGGCCCTGGCGGTGACCTACGTTCGCATGGGGAGGCCCCACACTATCATCGGCGAGACACCGTTTCACGTCTGAGTTCGGGATGGGATCAGGTGGTTCCAGTGTTCTATGGCCGCCAGGAAAACGGGCGGTCGCGCCCCGCACGGGGACGCGTCCTGTTCGGCGAGATCGCAGTTGCGGGAGCTGTCGACACCCGGCGCAACGCGCTTGGGTGTTATATGGTCAAGCCGCACGGTCAATTAGTACGGGTTAGCTTCACGCGTTGCCGCGCGTCCACATCCCGCCTATCAACGTCGTAGTCTTCGACGGACCTTCAGAGGCATCGAGTGCCTAGGGAGACCTCATCTCGGGAGGGGCTTCCCGCTTAGATGCTTTCAGCGGTTATCCCGTCCGAACATAGCTACCCGGCAGTGCCACTGGCGTGACAACCGGAACACCAGGGGTTCGTCCACTCCGGTCCTCTCGTACTAGGAGCAGCTTCCCTCAAGTCTCCAACGCCCACGGCAGATAGGGACCGAACTGTCTCACGACGTTCTAAACCCAGCTCGCGTACCACTTTAAATGGCGAACAGCCATACCCTTGGGACCGACTTCAGCCCCAGGATGTGATGAGCCGACATCGAGGTGCCAAACACCGCCGTCGATATGAACTCTTGGGCGGTATCAGCCTGTTATCCCCGGAGTACCTTTTATCCGTTGAGCGATGGCCCTTCCATACAGAACCACCGGATCACTAAGACCTACTTTCGTACCTGCTCGACGTGTGAGTCTCGCAGTCAAGCACCCTTATGCCTTTGCACTAAACTCCCGATTTCCGACCGGGATTAGGGTACCTTCGTGCTCCTCCGTTACGCTTTGGGAGGAGACCGCCCCAGTCAAACTACCCACCATGCACTGTCCCTGACCCGGATCACGGGTCGAGGTTAGAACGTCAAACAGACCAGGGTGGTATTTCAAGGTCGGCTCCACGGCAACTGGCGTCACCGCTTCAAAGCCTCCCACCTATCCTACACAAGTCGGTTCAACGTCCAGTGCAAAGCTGTAGTAAAGGTTCACGGGGTCTTTCCGTCTAGCCGCGGGTACTCGGCATCTTAACCGAGATTTCAATTTCACTGAGTCTCTGGTGGAGACAGCGCCGCCATCGTTACGCCATTCGTGCAGGTCGGAACTTACCCGACAAGGAATTTCGCTACCTTAGGACCGTTATAGTTACGGCCGCCGTTTACCGGGGCTTCGATCAAGAGCTTCTCCGAAGATGACCCCATCACTTAACCTTCCGGCACCGGGCAGGCGTCACACCCTATACGTCCGCTTACGCGTTTGCAGAGTGCTGTGTTTTTAATAAACAGTCGCAGCGGCCTGGTCACTGCAACCCCTCTGGGCTCCGGTCGCGAGGACCTTCACCTACCAGGGGCGTACCTTCTCCCGAAGTTACGGTACTATTTTGCCTAGTTCCTTCACCAGAGTTCTCTCAAGCGCCTTGGGATTCTCACCCTGCCCACCTGTGTCGGTTTGGGGTACGGTCACACCGAACCTGAAGCTTAGAGGCTTTTCCTGGAAGCATGGCATCAACCACTTCGTCCCCGTAGGAACTCGTCGTCACGTCTCGACATTGAACCCCCGGATTTGCCTAAGGGCCCTGCCTACACGCTTAAACCGGACACCAACTGCCGGCTGGCCTAGCCTTCTCCGTCCCCCCATCGCAGTTCGGTCTGGTGCAGGAATATTAACCTGCTTCCCATCGACTACGCCTCTCGGCCTCGCCTTAGGGACCGACTCACCCTGCGCCGATGAACGTTGCGCAGGAAACCTTGGGCTTTCGGCGAGGGGGATTTTCACCCCCTTGGTCGTTACTCATGTCAGCATTCGCACTTCCGATACCTCCAGCATGCCTTACAGCACACCTTCAACGGCCTACGGAACGCTCCCCTACCATGCGCGTAAACGCGCATCCGCAGCTTCGGTACATGGCTTAAGCCCCGTTACATCTTCCGCGCAGGCCGACTCGACCAGTGAGCTATTACGCTTTCTTTAAAGGATGGCTGCTTCTAAGCCAACCTCCTGGCTGTCTGGGCCTTCCCACATCGTTTCCCACTGAGCCATGATTTAGGGACCTTAGCTGGCGGTCTGGGTTGTTTCCCTTTTGACGACGGACGTTAGCACCCGCCGTCTGTCTCCCGTGATTGCACTTGCCGGTATTCGGAGTTTGCATCGGTTTGGTAAGCCGGGATGGCCCCCTAGCCGAAACAGTGCTCTACCCCCGGCAGTGATACACGAGGCGCTACCTAAATAGCTTTCGGGGAGAACCAGCTATCTCCGGGCTTGATTAGCCTTTCACTCCGACCCACAGCTCATCCGAATCTTTTTCAACAGATCCCGGTTCGGGCCTCCAGCGCGTGTTACCGCACCTTCACCCTGGCCATGGGTAGATCGCCCGGTTTCGGGTCTACTCCCAGCGACTGATTCGCCCTGTTCAGACTCGCTTTCGCTACGCCTCCCCTCTTCGGTTAAGCTTGCCACTGAGAAGTAAGTCGCTGACCCATTATACAAAAGGTACGCAGTCACCCCCGAAGGGGCTCCCACTGCTTGTACGCAGACGGTTTCAGGTTCTATTTCACTCCCCTCAACGGGGTTCTTTTCGCCTTTCCCTCACGGTACTGGTTCACTATCGGTCGGTAGGGAGTATTTAGCCTTGGAGGATGGTCCCCCCATGTTCAGACAGGATATCTCGTGTCCCGCCCTACTCGATTTCACCCGGAAAAGCGTTTCGCGTACGGGGCTATCACCCTGTATCGCCGGTCTTTCCAGACCGTTCCGCTACGCTTGACCGCGCTTAAGGGCTAATCCCCGTTCGCTCGCCGCTACTGAGGGAATCTCGGTTGATTTCTGTTCCTCCGGGTACTGAGATGTTTCAGTTCCCCGGGTTCGCCTCGTACACCTATGGATTCAGTGCACGATACCTGCCTTAAGGCAGGTGGGTTTCCCCATTCGGACATCCCCGGATCAAAGTCTGTTTGCCGACTCCCCGAGGCTTTTCGCAGGCTACCACGTCCTTCATCGCCTCCTACCGCCTAGGCAT
>NZ_AFWV01000002.1:0-70000 GCF_000223985.1 Thiocapsa marina 5811 | reverse complement strand
ACGCGTCCGCCGGGGCCAGGCGGACCGCGGATGCGCTCCCGGCGTACTTCAGGAGACCCGCACGCGCGCGATCCGCCGCTTGCCGACCTGATAAACGTGCTGGCTGCCGGCGGCGCAAGGCCGACGCGCGTCTTCTATTCGCTCGCCGTCGATGCGCACGGCGCCCTGCCCGATCAGGCGGATCGCCTCGGACGTACTGTTGACCAGACCCGCAGCCTTCAGCAGATTGGCGATCGGCAGCACGCCGCCGTCGCCCGCCGACACGTCTACCTCGGGGACATCCTCGGGTATCGCGCCACGTTGAAAACGCGCCACGAACCCTTCGAGCGCTTGTCGAGCACACTCGGCCCCATGGAAGCGGGCGACCAGCTCCAGCCCGAGCTCGAACTTGATGTCGCGCGGATTGGCCCCTTCGCGCACCGCATCTCGCCAGGCCTGAATCTCGGCGAGATCCCGAGTACTGAGAAGCTCGAAATAGCGCCACATGAGGTCGTCCGACACCGACATGATCTTGCCGAACATGTCCTCGGGCGCGTCCGTGATCCCGATGTAGTTACCCAAAGACTTCGACATCTTCTGGATGCCGTCCAACCCTTCGAGGATCGGCACCGTGATGACCACCTGCGGCTCCTGGCCGTAAGTCTCCTGAAGTTGGCGCCCGACCAAGAGGTTGAACTTCTGATCGGTGCCTCCTAACTCGACATCCGCCTGCAGCGCGACGGAGTCGTAGCCCTGGATCAGCGGATAGAGAAACTCATGGATCGCGATCGGCTGCCCGCCCTTATAACGCTTGGCGAAATCGTCGCGCTCGAGCATCCGAGCCACGGTATGCCGGGCTGCCAGCTGAACCAAGCCGGCCGCTCCGAGCCCTTCGAGCCATGATGAATTGAAGACCACCCGCGTGCGTTCCGGATCGAGGATCCGGAAGACCTGGTCTTGGTAGGTCCTGGCGTTGTCTTGGATCTGCTCGCGCGAAAGCGGCTTGCGTGTCGCGCTCTTTCCGGTGGGATCGCCGATCATCCCGGTGAAATCACCGATGAGGAAGAGGATCTCATGCCCGAGATCCTGGAACTGCCGCAGCTTGTTGAGCAGCACCGTATGCCCGAGATGAAGGTCGGGGGCCGTCGGGTCGAATCCCGCCTTGATCCGCAGCGGACGCCCCAGGGCCAACTTCCGGCGAAGTGCATCTTCTAGGAGGATTTCATCGGTCCCGCGCTTGATGAGCGCGAGCGTGCGTTCGAGTGACTCCATGGTGTTCGGTCGTCCAACCCGTTGGGCTTCGGCTAAAAGCGGACGAGGTTACGACGGAGACAAGATGCCCACAAGTCGCCGGCCACCTGCCGCTCAGCCGGGCCGGGGCACGGCTTGTCGGTCGGCCTCTTTTGGGTCTACACTGTTAGGTACCTGGAAAACTTCGACTTTTCCGCGCCTTGTGATCGAGTGATGATGCGAGACTACAAATTTAGACAAACTGAATGGCCGAGACGCAAGGCACGTAACAAGACGCTCAGGGTCATCGCAGGATTTTTGGCCCTTCTTGCGCTCGGACTCTTGGGATATGCCGGCTGGCAGTGGTTCTCGACCCGGCCGGCCGAGAGCGGCGCCGCCGAGTCGCCCGATAGCCGCATTATCCCGCTCCCGATTCCGCCGAAGCCCTCCACGAGTGCGCCGACCGAGCCGGAGGGATCTGCAACCTCGCAGGGGGAGGCGACCCGCTCGGGGCAGAATCAGGTCGAGAAGGACGAGCCGCAGCCGCAGGTCGTGGTCGCGTTGGGGTTGCGGATCACGAACTGAGCACCTTGCAGACCCTCGGTGTAGTCGATTTCAGAACCCATCAGATACTGAAGACTCATCGGGTCGACAAGCAGGGTCACGCCATCGGTCACGACCTCCGTGTCGCCGTCCTGGACCTCCTCGTCGAAAGTAAAGCCGTACTGGAAACCAGAGCATCCCCCTCCCTGGATGTAGACGCGCAGCATCAAGGACGGATTACCCTCCTCGGAGATCAATTGGGCCACCTTGGAGGCGGCGGAATTGGTGAAAACCAGCGGTTGATCAGCGGCAGCTTCGGTCGTCATGTCAGGTCGTTTCTCGGGTTAAGGATTTCAGTGTGTTTATCCTATGCTCTTCGTTGGTTTTTTCAAGCGCGTAGGTCCGACGGCGGGGGAGAGCCAGCGATTCGGCGCCTTGAAGATGATGTCGTATCAGGCAACTCAAGGCAACGCAGCCGGGAGCAACCCGATCGGCGCCTCCGTTGTCGGGGCCCACGGAAAGGATTCCGAGGTGGGTATCAAGCGGTCGTCGGACGGCTCGATCCCGATCAGAACAGCGGAGGGCACGAAATCTTCGGGTAGCGTGAAGGATCCGGATAAGCTTTGAAGGTATTCCAGCGCGATCGGCAGGGTTTGCGGCTCGGCGCTCGGGAGATCCTCGAGCGACAGCGTTAGGACACCGCTTGGATTCCGCCCTTCAAGCTCGAACCGAATATGACCGGTAGACTCCGCGAAACCCGGCACCACTTGGGTCAGCGTGAAGGTATAGCGAAATGCCGCGGGGACCTCTTCGGCGACGATGCGCAGGTCCTGAACCCTTATTGCGCCGCGGTTTCCGTCCTGGACCAATCGTTTCAGATACGAGAGCTCCCGACTCAAATCCAGTCGAGCGTCTTGCGCTTCCTTGAGTTGCTCGGTGAGCGCACGCGCCGTCTCCCGGTCGATCTGACGGCTGCGCTCGGAAATGACCTGTTCGCGAAGTGCGGCGGCCAACTCGCCCCGCAATGCATCCCGCTGCGCAGCCAGGTCAAGGCGCTCCGCCTCGAGAGCAGCCAAATCCGGTTGCATGAGCGACGTCACACGGTCCTGGCCGAGCTCGAATCCCGCCCAGAACGCCGCGGCCAACACAACGGCATAGACACCGCCCGCCAGCAGCCGATAGGAGACGCGTTTCAATGACTCAGCCACCGGGTCGACGAGAACCCGAGCCGGCGATCCGGGCCATGAAGCGCTTACGCATCGACTCAGCCGAGTCCATCGGTCCGTGCCAGGCCCGGCTCTTAGGGAAGTAAAGCCAATGCGTCCAGCCCGGCGGACTCTTCGATGCCGAACATCAAATTCATGTTTTGCACCGCCTGTCCCGCCGCGCCCTTCACCAGGTTGTCGATAACCGACTGGACAACGACGACCCCGGAACCGCCTTGGCGCGTCGCCGCCATCCGGCAGAGATTTGCGCCACGCACCGAGCGGGTATCAGGATGCGCTCCGCCCGGCATCGGATCGACAAAAGGCTCGTCCGCGTAATAGGTCGAGAATAAGTCGTCCAGATCGACGTCGGATCGGATCAAGCGCGCATAGAGCGTGGCCTCGATCCCGCGGATCATCGGGACGAGATGCGGAACAAAGGTCAGATTCAGAGCGGCGCCGGAGAAGCGCTCGAGAGTCTGGCGAATCTCGGGAGCATGCCGATGCCCGCCGACGGAATATGCCTTGAAGCTTTCGCCGACCTCAGCCATCAACAAACCCGTCGACGCCTTGCGCCCGGCACCGCTGACGCCGGACTTTGCATCCGCAATCAACCAGCCCGGATCAACCACCCCGGCGGCCAGCAGAGGCAGAAATCCGAGCGTCACCGCCGTCGGATAGCAACCCGGATTCGCCACCAGTCTCGCGCCGCGCACGGCATCCCGGTTGATCTCCGGCAACCCGTAGACCGCCTCGGACAAGAGTTCGGGACAGGCATGAGGCATGCCGTACCAGGTCTCCCAGAGATCCGGATCCTTCAGACGAAAGTCGGCGGCCAGATCGACCACGCGCACGCCGCGCGGGAGTAGATCCGGCACCGCCTTCATGGCCGTTCCGTTGGGCGTAGCAAAAAAAACGAGATCGCATTCAGCCAGCGCGCCCTCGTCGGGAGCAGTGAACGCGAGATCCAGCCGACCCCGCAAATGGGGAAACATCTCCGCAACGGGGACACCCGCCTCGCTCCGCGAGGTAATGACCGCCAGCTCAGCGGCGGGATGCCGTGCCAGGATCCGCAACAGCTCCGCGCCCGTATAACCCGTCCCGCCGACGATTCCGACCCTCACCATGACGACTTGACTCCAAAGGTGCCTACAGCAGAACGCAATTCTTTATCGCCTCAACGAAAAAAGCGGCATAAGCCGCTTCTCGATGCGAGGCGACGCAAGGCTTCGGGAGATCAGGAACAGCCGCCGCCCGAGGCCGACGAAGACCCGCAAGAACCACAACCGCCGCCGCCGAGCTGGGGTAGATTATTGAAGACGAAGGTGGCATTGCCGTCGCCTTGATCGACGAAATCGATTTCGACGCCGCGCAGATAGGGCAGCGTTCCGTCGTCGACCACGACCTTGAAGCCGTCGAAGGCCAACACCCCATCGTCGTCGTTGATGGCATCTGTAAAGGTCATCCCGAAGCTGATACCGCTGCAGCCACCGGGCGTCGCGAACACACGCACACCCTGCACGTTGTCGTCGACTTGCTCGAACAGATCGGCCATCTTTGCTTGAGCCGGCGCAGTCAGCGTCAGCTCCATCTCGTTCAATACCGCGGACATAGGACTTGGCCTCTTGACAAATCGATTTGACGCGAAAGGTTAGCAGAAAAGCCGAGTATTATACTACCGCAAATTTGAGGGTCAAAGCTCGAGCCGGCCCTGGGCAGCGAGAAAGACAAGATGCCGCTCGGCATCGACGAGATGCCGGCCCCAGTGGCGATCGAAACCGTAGGCCCAGCCCCTCAGTGCGCACTCGGGTTGACGGGCATAGAGCCCGAGTCCGGATTTCAGCTCGCAATAGATGTCGGTGAGATCGTCGGCCAGGCTTCCGGTCATCCCCTCGACGCCCTCGCTGGCACGATCGAACTCCAACCAGTAGCCGTCGCGATCGGCGAGCAGCCGCCGTAGCTGCCAGAACAGCTCGAAGCGCGCATCGAGATCCAGGGCGCTCATGGGGACAACCTCCGAGACCGGGGTCGACACCGAAGAGATTGCCGCTTGGAGACGCGGCAGGAGGCTCGCGACGTCCCCCAGCCAGCGCCGACGACCCTCTTCCGCCGACCCCTCGATGAGGTCGCAATAGCGCCTCGCCAGCCCGGCAACCTCCAGGCCCTCGAGTCCGCTCAGCTGTTGTGCCGCGATCGCGTCCATGCCAAGGAGTGTAGACGAGAAAATCGGCTGTGCGCGGGAACGACCGAGCCGTTGCAGCCGTTCGGATGCGGCCGCCGATCCGCTGCTCGGCCTCGCGGGATCCTCAAACTCGCGGTACATCAGACCTCGACCATCTCGAAATCGTCCTTCCCGGCGCCGCACTCGGGACACTTCCAATTGAGCGGCACATCCTCCCAACGCGTCCCGGGCGGGATATCATCGTCCGGCCAACCTTCGGCCTCGTCGTAGATCAAGCCGCAAATCACGCACATATAGGTCTTCATCGAGTCGCTCCGTCGCGGTTCGGCCCCCGGCGCAAGGTCGTGTCGGGATGACATCCATGATCGCATCGGGGTTTAATGGGCTTCAATGGTCGGGCGGGTCGGATCGGATTTCAACGCAGCTCGGGCAAATCGTTTTCGGACTTCCGCAACAAATCAGGCACTCCGCGGCGCCGAGAGCGGCCTAGCCGGTCACGCAGCGCCTGCCACAGAAAGAGACTCCCCATGAGCACGCTCAACGAGCGACCCGTCGTCCTCTGCGTCGGCGGCCATGACCCGAGCGGAGGCGCCGGCATCCTTGCCGACGCAGAGGCCGTCAGGGCCGCCGGCGCCTTCCCGGTCACCGTGATCAGCGCGCTGACCGAGCAGAATACCTGCGGGCTCTCGCGCATCTACCCGCAAGCCCCCGCGCATGTCGAGGGGCAGTGCCGAGCCCTCTTGCGCGACTGCGTCCCAGGCGCGCTCAAGATCGGGATGATCGGAAGCGCCCCGTTGATCGACCGACTCGGCACGTTGATCGACGAAAACCCCGACCTTCCGGTCGTCCTCGACCCCGTCCTGGGCACCGGGGCCGGACAACGCGTCGCGGACGCCGCCATGCTGGATCGCTTGCGCGGGAACCTGATCGCTCGCAGCACGCTCGTCACGCCGAATCTGCCCGAGGCGCAAACCTTGACGGGCGCACTCGGTCCGAGCGAGTGCGCGACGCGCCTGCTTTCGCTCGGCGCACGATGGGTCCTGATCACGGGCACACACGACGACACGGCCGAGGTCACCAACTGGCTCTTCAACACCGAAGGGCTTCAACAGCGTCTGGACTGGCCGCGCTTGGCAGGGGAGTATCACGGCTCGGGCTGCACGCTGGCGAGCGCGATCGCCGCCCGCCTCGCGCTCGGGGCGGCGATGCCGGAGGCCGTCGCCGAAGCGCAAGCCTATACCTGGGAGAGCCTCGATCGGGCACTCCGGACCGGCCGCTGCCAGCTGACACCGAATCGCCTTTACGCACTCGACCGATGACACACCTCGACGGACTCTATCTGATCACCCCGGATACCGCAGACGCACCCGACGTCCTCGCCGAGCAGGTCGCACAAGCGATCTCGGGCGGGGCCGGGCTCGTCCAATATCGCCACAAGGGCCCGGATCGGCAGCTTCGACGTGACCAGGCCACCGCCCTACTCGGCGTTTGCCGGATCGCCCGGGTACCCTTCATCGTCAACGACGATGTCGCACTCGCCGCGGAGATCGGCGCCGACGGGGTGCACCTCGGCCGCGACGACGGCGACCCGATGGCGGCCCGTCGACGACTCGGCGCGAACGCCGTCATCGGCGTCTCCTGCTACGACGACCTGACCCTCGCGCGGGCCGCCGAGCGCGCAGGAGCGAGCTACGTCGCCTTCGGGAGCTTCTTCCCCTCGGCCACCAAACCGCATGCCGTCCGCGCCTCCCCGGAGCTCCTGAGCGCCGCCCGCGACAGCCTGCGAATTCCCGCGGTTGCGATCGGCGGGATCACGCCACAAAATGGCGGGCTATTGATCGCGGCGGGCGCCCGGATGCTGGCGGTCGTGACCGGTGTCTTCGCGCAGCCGGACCTCGCCGCCGCGGCCCGCGCCTATGCCTCACTTTTTGTCGACGGAGACCCCCGATGAGCCGATCCCATGATCTCTTCCAAGCCGCGCAGCGCCATATCCCCGGCGGTGTGAACTCGCCGGTGCGCGCATTTCGCGGCGTCGGCGGCGATCCGGTCTTCTTCGACAGCGCCTCCGGCGCTTATGCGATCGACGCCGACGGCAAGCGCTATGTCGACTATGTCGGCTCCTGGGGCCCGATGATCCTCGGGCACGCCCATCCGCAGGTCATCGCGGCCGTGCAGGAGCGCATCCAGAAGGGCCTCTCCTTCGGCGCCCCGACCGAGCTGGAGACGACCATGGCCGACCGTGTCTGCGAGCTGGTCCCGAGCATGGACATGGTGCGCATGGTCAGCTCCGGCACCGAGGCGACCATGAGCGCACTGCGTCTGGCCCGCGGCTACACGGGTCGCGACAAGGTGATCAAGTTCGAGGGCTGCTACCACGGCCATGTCGACTCGCTGCTGGTGAAGGCCGGCTCGGGCGCACTGACACTCGGCGAGCCCAGCTCACCCGGCGTACCGGCGGCCCTGGCCGAGCTGACCATCACGCTGGCCTACAACGATCTGGAGCAGGTGCGCGAGACCTTCGCCGAGATCGGCAACGAGATCGCCTGCATCATCGTCGAAGCCGTTGCCGGCAACATGAACTGCATCCCGCCCGTGCCGGGATTCCTCGAAGGTCTGCGCGAGATCTGCGACCAATACGGCGCGGTGCTCATCTTCGACGAGGTCATGACGGGCTTTCGCGTCTCGCGCGGCGGTGCACAGGAGCTGTTCGGCGTCACACCGGACCTCACCGCGCTCGGCAAGGTCATCGGTGGCGGCATGCCGGTCGGCGCCTTCGGCGGCAAGCGCGAGATCATGTCCCGCATCTCCCCGCTAGGCCCCGTCTATCAAGCCGGCACGCTCTCGGGCAACCCGATCGCGATGGCGGCCGGTTTGAAGACGCTGGAGCTGCTCAGCGAGCCCGGCTTCTACGAGCGCCTGAGCGCGACCACCGCAAAGCTCCTTGCCGGCCTGCAGGCACGCGCCGATGCCGCGGGGATCCCCTTCAGCACCAATCAGGCCGGCGGCATGTTCGGGCTCTTCTTCACCGGCGAGAAGGTCACGAATTACGCCCAGGCGACGACCTGCAATCAGGACCAGTTCAAGACCTTCTTCCACGCCATGCTCGAGCGCGGGGTCTATTTGGCGCCTTCGGCCTTCGAGGCCGGATTCGTCTCGATGGCACATGGCGAGACCGAGATCCAGGCGACGCTGGATGCGGCCGAGCAGAGTTTTGCACTCATCGCCCGCTAAACCGCGCCCGGCGCGACATGCGCCGGTGTTGGCTCGGCTCGGCCTCGTGCGATCCACGAGCGCCGGTGCCGGCGCGGTTTGGAGTTCATAAAACGGCTTTTGAAGCAAGCTCAGCATGTCGTGCTCGTTGATTGATCGAAGCATCCCGACGTACCTCCTCACCCCGACACCTCGTTATCCTCATTCATTGGGGGATCCAAAGGACCGCTCGCTCATCCCTTCACATCCGCCATCCGCGACTCAGCAGCCTGGCTCGCAGCCAATTCAACGACGTCCCCAAGCCACGTGAGATAAGGCATCCTTCGTCGCTGCGCCCATAACGACACGGGGCGCAGCGATGTAGGGTGCGGTGAGGGACGAACCGCACCATGCGACGACCGGTCCGGACATCGGTGCGGTTCGCTGCGCTCACCGCACCCTACGGGCTCGCAGCCCATTCATCGACATCCCCACGCCACACAACGTTCGGCATCATTCGTCGCTACGGCCGTAGCGACACATGGCGCAGCGATGTAGGGTGCGGTGAGGAACGAACCGCACCGTGCGACGACCGGTCCGGACATCGGTGCGGTTCGCTGCGCTCACCGCACCCTACGGGCTCGGGTGGCCGGTCGAGAAACGCTGCCCGACCTCGATGTCCTCGGGCTTTGTCCGGACCGCGCGCCCCAAGCGCGCGGTCCGGACAAAGCCCGAGTGCGGATTGCAAATTCTCGCCGCCCGCACTAATGTTGCGTCGCAGCAAATACGCAGAAGCCTTCGGGCCTTACGAGGGCCGTCCACTCACCAGCCGAGGAAATCACCATGGGTTATCAAGCCGTCTACGAGCGATCGATGAAGGACCCGGAGTCCTTCTGGGCCGAGGCCGCGGAGCTCATCGACTGGGATCGGCCCTGGGACAAGGTCCTGGACAGCTCCAATGAGCCATTCCATCGCTGGTTCGCAGGCGGGATGTTGAACACCTGCTACAACGCCGTGGATCGGCACGTCACCGCCGGACGCGGAGGTCAACCGGCCATCATCCACGACAGCCCCGTCACCGGCTCCAAGACGGTGATCACCTATGCGGAGCTTCAGGATCAGGTCGCGCGCTTCGCCGGGGCCTTGCTGGCGCTCGGCGTGACCAAGGGCGATCGGGTCATCGTCTACATGCCGATGGTTCCCGAAGCGGCAGTGGCCATGCTCGCCTGCGCCCGGATCGGCGCCATCCATTCGGTCGTGTTCGGAGGTTTCTCCGCCCGCGAGCTGGCGACCCGTATCGACGACGCCAAGCCCAAGGTGATGGTCGCCGGATCCTGCGGCATCGAGCCGAACCGGGTCGTCCATTACAAGCCTCTGCTCGACTCGGCCATCAACTTGGCCGAGCACAAGCCCGAACACTGCATCATCCTGCAACGCGAGCAGGAGCCCGGAACCCTGATCGAGGGACGCGACCTCGGCTGGGCGGAAGCACTCGCCGCCGCCGAACCGGCCGCCTGCGTGTCGGTCGCCGCGACCGACCCGCTCTACATCCTCTACACTTCCGGCACCACCGGCCAACCCAAGGGTGTGGTGCGCGACAACGGCGGACACGCTGTCGCCATGGCCTGGAGCATGGAGAACGTCTACAACGTCAAGCCCGGCGAGGTCTTCTGGGCCGCATCCGACGTGGGCTGGGTGGTCGGGCACTCCTACATCGTCTATGCGCCGTTGCTGGCGGGCTGCACCACGATCGTCTACGAGGGCAAACCGGTCGGCACGCCCGACGCCGGTGCCTTCTGGCGCGTGATCTCCGAGCACGGGGTCTCGGTTCTCTTCACCGCGCCCACCGCCTTCCGCGCCATCAAGCGCGACGACCCGAACGCCGAGCATCTCGGACGGTACGATCTCGGCACCCTGCGGGCTCTCTTCCTCGCCGGCGAGCGGTGCGACCCGGATACACTCGGCTGGGCGCAAAAGATCCTGGGCATCCCGGTCATCGATCATTGGTGGCAGACCGAAACCGGCTGGGCGATCGCCGCGAATTGTCTCGGCATCGAGCAGCTCCCGGTCAAGCCCGGCTCGCCGACCCGCGCCGTACCCGGTTACGACATTCAAGTCCTCGACGACGAAGGCGTCTCGGTCGCACCGGGCGACATCGGGCGCATCATGATCAAGCTACCGCTGCCGCCCGGCTGCCTGCCGACCCTCTGGGGCAACGACGCACGCTTCATCCAGTCCTATCTCTCGGCACAACCGGGCTACTACCTGACCGGCGACGCGGGCTATCTCGACGAGGACGGTTACCTGTTCGTCATGAGCCGTATCGACGACATCATCAATGTCGCCGGTCACCGACTCTCCACGGGTGCGATGGAAGGTGTACTGGCCTCCCATCCGGATGTGGCCGAGTGTGCCGTGATCGGGGCGCACGATCAGCTCAAGGGCGAGCTGCCTGTGGGGCTGGTGGTACTCAAGTCGGGCGTCTCGCGCGACGACGCCGCGATCGTCAAAGAGTTGGTCAACCTGGTTCGCGATCAGATCGGGCCCGTCGCCGCCTTCAAGACCGTGGTTGTCGTGCAGCGCTTGCCCAAGACCCGCTCGGGCAAGATCCTGCGCGGCACCATGAAGTCGATCGCCGACGGCAAGGACTACCGCATGCCCGCCACCATCGACGACCCCGCCATCTTGGAAGAGATCCAGACAGCCCTCGGCAAGATCGGCTACGCCAAGCACGCCTGATTCGGCCGCTCGACACATCGCCCGGGTCGGGACTCGCATCGCGACCCGGGCGCATTTCTGTCGACACTTAAACTTGACACGTCCGAATATTGGTCTAAATTAGACTGATAATCGAACCAAGTGTCGACAATCATGGCATCCACCACGGCCGAGCTCCTGGACGAAGAAGCCTCGACGATCGCCGATCGCATCTTCGGTCAGGTGCGCCAGGCGATCGTCGAAGGCGAGATCCCGGCCGGCAGCAAGATCAGCGAGCCGGCACTTGCGGCCCGCTACGGGATCAGCCGCGGCCCGCTGCGCGAGGCGATGCGCCGGCTCGAATCCACCAATCTCGTCGAACGCCGCCCGAACCTGGGCGCGCGAGTCATCACCCTGTCGAACGACGAGCTCCTGGAGATCTATGTCATCCGCGAGGCGCTCGAGGGCATGGCCGCCCGGATCGCCGCGGAACGTATGCCGGATGCGGCCATCGCAGACTTAAAGAACCTCTTGGAGCGCCACCGGCGCGAGGTGGCTCGCGCCGACTGGCAAACCTATTTCCAGCAGGAAGGCGACCTCGACTTCCACTTTCGCATCGTCCAAGGCAGCGGCAACCGGCGCCTCATCGATATCCTCTGCAACGACCTCTACCACTTGGCTCGCATGTATCGCTGCCAGTTCGGGATGAAGAGCGACCGGGCCGCGGATGCGCTCAAGGAGCATGAACTGGTCGCGGACGCCATTGCCGAGCGCGACGGCGAGCTGGCCGAATGGCTGATGCGACGGCATATCCGCGCCTCGCGGCGGGCGATCGAGCGCCGGTTGGCGGTCGAGGGCTGAGCGGTGCGGAGCCGCCAACACCTAATGATATATTTTTCAATAACCTAAACAGCACCTGCTCCAGCGGCTGTCAAGTCTGCCGGAGCCGACCCCATCCAAAAACACCGCATACCACGCTGGGTGCGGTTTAGAAGGAGATGACCCGCATGACCGAAACACTCACGCCCGGCACCCGGCTTCGGCTCGCCGTTGAAGAGGAACGTCCTCTACAGGTCGTCGGCGCCGTCAACGCCTATCACGCCATGATGGCCGAGCGCACCGGTTATCGGGCGCTCTATCTCTCGGGCGGCGGCGTGGCAGCCTGCTCCTTCGGGATCCCCGATCTCGGGATGACCAGCCTGGACAACGTGTTGGAGGACGTGCGCCGGATCACCGACGCCACCGCCCTACCCCTCTTGGTCGATGCCGACACCGGCTGGGGCGGCGCCTTCAACATCGCCCGCACGGTCCGACTGATGAACCGGGCCGGCGCGGCCGGCTGCCATATCGAGGACCAGGTCGCTGCCAAGCGCTGCGGTCATCGCCCCGGCAAGGCCATCGTCTCCAAGGAGGAGATGGTCGACCGGATCAAGGCCGCCGTGGATGCGCGCACCGACGACTTCGTCATCATGGCCCGCACCGACGCGCTGGCCGTCGAGGGGATCGACTCGGCCATCGAACGCGCCGTGGCCTGTGTCGAGGCCGGTGCGGACATGATCTTTCCCGAGGCCATGACCGAGCTGGCTCAGTACGAGCAGTTCATCGCCGCGGTGAAGGTTCCGGTACTGGCGAACATCACCGAGTTCGGCTCCACCCCGCTCTTCACGACGACCGAGTTGGGCGAAGTCGGGGTGTCGCTGGTGCTCTACCCCCTGTCCGCCTTCCGCGCCATGAACCTCGCCGCGCTCAAGGTCTACGAGGCGATTCGCCGCGACGGCACCCAAGCCGCCGTGGTCGACACCATGCAGACCCGCATGGATCTCTACGACTTCCTCAATTACCACGGTTTCGAGCAGAAGCTCGATGAGCTGTTCACGCAGGGCAAAGATTGAGGCATGCCGGAAGAGAGCTGTTTGCGTTGAGCGAACAGACAGCGAAGTTCAAAGGTAAAAGGTAAAAGGCTAAAGGCCAAACGACGACAACCGCATCACATTGATCGAGGAGAACACGATGGCCGAGAACCAAGAGAGCCAACTTCCGAAACCCAAGAAATCGGTTGCCTTGTCCGGCACCGCGGCGGGCAATACCGCCGTCTGCACCGTCGGGCGCACCGGCAACGATCTGCACTATCGCGGCTACGACATCCTGGACTTCGCCGACCAGGCCGAGTTCGAAGAGATCGCCTACCTGCTGATCCACGGACACCTGCCGACATCCGCCGAGCTCGCGGCCTACAAGCGCAAGCTCCAGTCGCTGCGCGGTCTGCCCGCCGCGCTGAAGACCGCCCTGGAGCAGATCCCGCCTTCGGCGCATCCGATGGACGTGATGCGCACCGGCGCCTCGCTGCTCGGCACGCTGGAGCCCGAGAAGGACAACATGCCGGTGGCCGCGGCACGCGACATCGGCGATCGCCTGGTCGCCAGCTTCGGCTCCATGCTGCTGTATTGGTATCACTTCGCCCACAATGGCCGGCGCATCGAGGTCGAGACCGACGACGAGTCGGTCGGCGGGCACTTCCTGCACCTGCTGCACGGCAAGACGCCTTCGGCCGAATGGGTGCGCGCCATGCACACCTCGCTGATCCTCTACGCCGAGCATGAGTTCAATGCCTCGACCTTCGCCGCCCGCGTGGTCGCCGGCACCAACTCCGACCTCTATTCGGCCATCACCGGCGCGATCGGCGCGTTGCGCGGACCCAAGCACGGCGGCGCGAACGAGGCCGCCTGCGAGATCCAGAGCCGCTATTTCAGTGCCGACGAGGCCGAGGCGGACATCCGCGAGCGGGTCGGGCGCAAGGAGATCATCATCGGCTTCGGTCACCCGGTCTACACCACCGGCGACCCGCGCAACGAGGTCATCAAGACGGTCGCGCGTCGCCTGTCCGAGTCCAACGAGGACATGCGCATGTTCGAGGTCGCCGACCGCCTCGAAAGCGTCATGTGGGACATCAAGCACATGTTCCCGAACCTCGACTGGTTCTCGGCGGTGTCCTACGCACAGATGGGCGTTCCGACCGCCTTGTTCACGCCCATCTTCGTCATCGCGCGCACCACCGGCTGGGTCGCCCACGTCATCGAGCAGCGCATCGACGGCAAGATCATTCGCCCGAGCGCCAACTATGTCGGGCCGGAAAACTTGAGCTGGGTGCCGATCGAGAAGCGCTGAGCGCTCGAGCCCGACGCCCGGGGCCCGGAGCCGAACGCCGAGGTTCACGGGTGTTCGGCTCCGGCGCGTCCCGGCTCAGACCTCGACACGACCACACACGCGTCCCGGCGTCTCAGGCGACGTCTCCCATTTCGGAACAGTGCACACCTCATGAATACCGCCCACCGCAAACCCCTGCCCGGCACCGCTCTGGACTACTTCGACGCGCGTGCCGCGATCGATGCGATCACGCCCGGCGCCTATGCGAAGCTGCCATACACCTCGCGCGTGCTGGCCGAAAATCTGGTGCGACGCTGCGATCCGGACACCCTGACCGATTCACTCAAGCAACTCATCGAGCGCAAGCGCGACCTGGACTTCCCCTGGTACCCCGCCCGCGTGGTCTGCCACGACATCCTCGGCCAGACCGCCCTGGTGGATCTGGCGGGGCTGCGCGACGCCATCGCCGAGAAGGGCGGCGACCCGGCACAAGTGAACCCGGTGGTGCCGACCCAGCTGATCGTCGACCACTCGCTGGCCGTGGAGTACGGCGGATCCGATGCGGATGCCTTCGAGAAGAACCGCGCCATCGAAGACCGACGCAACGAGGACCGTTTCCACTTCATCGAGTGGACCAAGACCGCCTTCAAGAACGTGGACGTGATCCCGGCCGGCAACGGCATCATGCACCAGATCAATCTGGAGAAGATGTCCCCGGTGATCCAGGCCCGCGACGGGGTGGCCTTCCCGGACACCTGTGTCGGGACCGACAGCCACACCCCGCACGTCGATGCACTCGGCGTGATCGCCATCGGCGTCGGCGGGCTGGAGGCCGAGACCGTGATGCTCGGCCGCGCCTCCATGATGCGCCTGCCCGATATCGTCGGCGTGCGCCTGACCGGCAAGCGTCGGCCGGGCATCACCGCCACCGACATCGTGCTGGCCCTGACCGAGTTCCTGCGCAAGGAGCGCGTGGTAGGTGCCTATGTCGAGTTCTTCGGCGAGGGTGCTGCCAGCCTGACGATCGGCGACCGCGCCACCATCTCCAATATGTGTCCGGAGTACGGCGCTACCGCGTCCATGTTCTACATCGACGGACAGACCATCGACTATCTCACCCTGACCGGCCGCGAGCCGGAGCAGGTCGCACTGGTCGAGACCTATGCCAAGACCGCCGGCCTGTGGGCCGATGCGCTGGAGAGCGCCGAGTACGAGCGCGTGCTCGAGTTCGATCTGTCCACCGTGGTGCGCAACATGGCCGGCCCGTCCAACCCGCACCGCCGCCTTCCGACCAGCGCACTGCACGAGCGCGGCATTGCCGTGGATCTGGACAAGGCGCTGGCCGAAGAGAAGGACGGCCTGATGCCGGACGGCGCGGTCATCATCGCTGCCATCACCAGTTGCACCAACACCAGCAACCCGCGCAACGTGGTCGCCGCCGGCCTGGTCGCCAAGAAGGCCAACGCACTGGGCCTGACGCGCAAGCCCTGGGTCAAGACCTCCTTCGCGCCGGGCTCCAAGGTCGCCAAGCTTTACCTGGAAGAGGCCGGCCTGCTGGCTGAGATGGAACAGCTCGGCTTCGGCATCGTCGGCTACGCCTGCACCACCTGCAACGGCATGTCCGGCGCACTGGACCCGAAGATCCAACAGGAGATCATCGAGCGCGACCTCTTCGCCACCGCCGTGCTCTCGGGCAACCGCAACTTCGACGGCCGCATCCACCCCTATGCCAAGCAGGCCTTCCTGGCCTCGCCGCCTCTGGTGGTGGCCTACGCCATCGCCGGCACCGTGCGGTTCGACATCGAGCAAGATGCGCTGGGCCATGACCCGCAGGGCAACCCCATCACCCTCAAAGACCTGTGGCCGAGCGACGAGGAGATCGACGCCATCGTCTCGGCCTGCGTGAAGCCGGAGCAGTTCAAGCAGGTCTATATCCCGATGTTCGATCTGGGCCATGTGGAAGAGGCCAAGAGCCCGCTGTACGACTGGCGCCCGCAGAGCACCTACATCCGCCGTCCACCCTACTGGGAAGGCGCACTGGCCGGTGAGCGGACACTGAAAGGCATGCGTCCGCTGGCGGTCTTGCCGGACAACATCACCACGGACCATCTGTCCCCGTCGAACGCCATCCTGGCCGACAGCGCGGCCGGCGAGTATCTGGCCAAGATGGGCCTGCCGGAAGAGGACTTTAACTCCTACGCCACGCACCGCGGCGACCACCTGACCGCCCAGCGCGCCACCTTCGCCAACCCGCAACTGGTCAACGAGATGGCCGTGGTGGATGGCCAGGTCAAGAAGGGCTCGCTGACCCGTGTCGAGCCGGACGGCCAGGTCATGCGCATGTGGGAGGCGATCGAGACGTACATGGGCCGCAAGCAGCCGCTGATCATCATCGCCGGTGCCGACTACGGCCAGGGCTCCTCGCGTGACTGGGCAGCCAAGGGTGTGCGTCTGGCCGGTGTGGAAGCCATCGTCGCCGAAGGGTTCGAGCGTATCCACCGGACCAATCTGGTCGGCATGGGCGTGCTGCCGCTCGAGTTCAAACCGGGCGTCGACCGCAAGACACTCGGGATCGACGGCAGCGAGACCTACGACGTGCTCGGCGAGCGCACACCGCGCGCCACCCTGACCTTGGTGATCACCCGCAAGAACGGCGAACGCGTGGAGGTGCCGGTCACCTGTCGCATCGATACCGCGGAAGAGCTGGCGATCTACGAGGCCGGCGGTGTGCTGCAGCGCTTCGCCCAGGATTTCCTGGAATCCAGCAAGGCGGCATAAGAAAGCCCATCTCCCCTCGTGGGAGAGGGGTTGGGGAGAGGGGGAGATGGCTCAGCCGAGCGTCCCGGAAAACCGCGCAAAAAAGCCCCTCTCCCCTCGCGGGAGAGGGGTTGGGGAGAGGGTGTGAGAGTGGACCAACACCCGTTCGCCAAGACCCTGCGCCAAACCATGACAGACGCCGAGCAACTGCTCTGGCGCCATCTGCGCGCCCGTCGCCTGAATGGGCAAAAGTTCCGTCGCCAGCAACCGATCGGCCCCTATATCGTCGATTGCGTGCATTTCGGCGCCCGGTTGATCGTCGAGGCCGACGGTGGGCAACACAACGGGAGCGATCGCGATTCCGTGCGTGACGCATGGCTCGAGCAGCAAGGCTTTAAGGTCATGCGCTTCTGGAACAACGACATCCTGCGGAATCCGGAGGGGGTGCTATCGAGCATCCTTGAGGCGCCGGAGCAGCCTGCACCCCCTCTCCCCCGGCCCCTCTCCCGCGAGGGGAGAGGGGAGTGAATAGATCAATTTCAGAGATCAATCGAATGTCCCACCTACCTCAAATCCGCATCCCCGCCACCTACATGCGCGGCGGCACCAGCAAGGGCGTCTTCTTCCGCCTGCAAGACCTGCCCGAGGCCGCCCAAGTGCCGGGCCCGGCGCGCGATGCCCTGCTGCTGCGCGTCATCGGCAGCCCGGACCCCTACGGCAAGCAGATCGACGGCATGGGCGGGGCGACCTCGAGCACCAGCAAGACGGTCATCCTGTCCAAGAGCAGCCGGCCTGATCACGACGTCGATTATCTGTTCGGCCAGGTGTCCATCGACACGGCCTTCGTCGACTGGAGCGGCAACTGCGGCAACCTCTCGGCGGCGGTCGGCTCCTTCGCCATCAGCGCCGGCCTCATCGATCCTGACCGGCTGCCGCGGGACGGCATGGCGAGGGTGCGCGTCTGGCAGGCCAATATCGGCAAGACCATCATCGCGCACGTGCCGATGACCGACGGCGCGGTGCAGGAGACGGGGGATTTCGAGCTCGACGGCGTGACCTTCCCCGCCGCCGAGGTGCAGTTGGAGTTCCTGGACCCGGCCGACGAGGGTGATGGCGAGGGCGGCGGCTCCATGTTCCCGACCGGCAACCTGGTCGATCACCTCGAGGTCCCCGGTGTCGGGACGCTCGAGGCCACCATGATCAATGCCGGCATCCCGACCGTCTTCGTCAATGCGGCGGCGATCGGCTACACCGGGACCGAGCTGCAGGACGCCATCAACGGCGATGCCGATGCCTTGAGGATGTTCGAGACCATCCGCGCCTATGGCGCGCTGCGGATGGGCCTCATCAAGGATGTCGCCGAGGCGGCGACCCGCCAGCACACCCCCAAGGTCGCCTTCGTGGCCCCGCCGGCCGACTACGTCTCCTCAAGCGGAAAGGCCGTCACGGCCGGCGATATCGATCTGTGCGTCCGCGCACTCTCAATGGGCAAGCTGCACCACGCCATGATGGGCACGGCCGCCGTGGCGATCGGCACGGCTGCGGCCATCCCCGGCACCCTGGTCAACCTGGCTGCCGGGGGAGGCGAGCGCACCGCAGTGCGTTTCGGCCATCCCTCGGGCACACTGCGCGTCGGCGCCGAGGCCCTTCAGGTCAACGGCGACTGGACCGTGACCAAGGCCATCATGAGCCGCAGCGCCCGGGTGCTGATGGAAGGCTGGGTACGAGTGCCCGGAGACGCTCTTTTGTAGTCTTGGACACATTCGCATTGATCGATCTGGCGGCGATCGGGATTCTGCTGATCGCCGCCTTCGTGCACGGCGCCTTCGGGTTCGGCTTCCCGCTCGTCGCCACGCCCCTGCTCGTGCTGGTCATGGACATGCGTGCGGCCGTGCTCCTGACCCTCATCCCGACGATTGCGATCAACCTGGTCAGCATCGCCGCCGAGCGACGCTGGCTCGAAGCGCTGCGCCGCTTCTGGCCCATCCCGGTCTTCACGATGGTGGGCAGCCTGATCGGCACGCGGGTCCTGCTGAGCATCGACCCGGAGCCCTTCAGGCTCCTCTTAGCCCTGGTCTTGGTCGTCTTCCTGCTCCTTCAGCGCAAGCGCGGCGACGGGCCCGAGCATCGGATCCCGCACTGGGGGCTGGCGGTGTTGGGATTGGGGATGGGCCTCTTGGCCGGTCTGGTGAACGTCTTCTCGCCCATCGTGGTTGCCTTCGCGCTCTACACCCGCATGCATCCGGGCCTGATGGTCGCGACCTTCAACCTGAGCTTCATCACCAGCAAGGGCGGCCAGCTGACCGGGTTCGCGTTACAGGACGCACTGGATCCAATCATCATCCAGCTCGCGCTGTTCGCACTGCCTGCGGTACTCGCCGTCTTGTGGATCGGGATTCGGGTGCGCCGCCGGCTCGATCAGGGGACCTATCGGCGCTGGTTGAACCGGGCGCTTTGGGCGATCGCCGGGTTGCTGATTCTTGATTCGTTCTGACAGCGATTGCCCCGGAAAACCACCGGCCGAATGCATCGAAGCCGCTCGGACGGTGCAGAGCACCTGTGCCGGAGCTGCGTCCGGGCTGGGCAGACGACCTATTTGGGGCCCTTGGCCGTGAAGGACTGGAAGGTCTCGACAACACGGTCCTGAATATCCTTGGCCCAAGGGGGCTGCGGCCAGTTCCAGCCAATCACGATACCGATTGCCACTGCGATGAGAACGGCGAACATCTGGTCTCCTCCGATGCGTTTAGGGGAATATCGAAACCACACAACCCGTTCCTGCATGAGGCTGCGTTCCCATTATCACAAAAAAGATATGGATTTATACCCTTTCAAACCGACCGAGCCGCCATGCCGTGCGGCTCAGTGCGGCTGCTCCGGACGAAAACCGAGGATCTGCAACACGACTCCCGTCACCGCTCCGCCGAGCATTCCGCCGAGGAACCCGGGAGGGACAGCGCTCAGGATCTGATTCGCGGAATCCTGGGCGTTGCTGCTCAAGAGGCTCGAGGTCGTACCGCCGACGATCCAAACACTCGCCCCGACCACGGCCGCAATGAGTCCCGCGACCACGGGCGCCGACAAGACCGCGGGAAACCACCGTGCACTGCGCGCCACCAACCAGCGCTCGGACACCTGGAAGAAGGTCCCCACCAGAGCCACAACGCCCGCCGAGAGCACGAACATGCTGGAGTGGATACCCAAGGAGGAAAACACGATCGCCATGATACCGCCGGCCAACACGCCCGCGATCAGACCCGTCAGCGTCTCGGCCAGCGGCCGACCTCCGCCGGTGATCATCCAGGCGTAGAACACGCCTGCGAGGATCCCGCCCGCGCCCGCTGTCCCGGCGATCCATAAGAGCTCGACACTGTGCCCGCTGACGATCAAATACCCGATGGACGCCAAAACGCCGGCCATGGCACCCATCAGCGCGACAGGCATCGCACTGTAAAAGGCCGATGTGGTCATGGCCGCAGCCGCCGCCGCGATGATCAAAGGCTCCCGGCCCGCCAGACCCAAAACAGCGAGGACCTGGTAGAGACCACCGAACAAGGCGCCGAAAAGGGCCCCCGCGAGACCCCAAATAAAGAGGGTCGTGATCATGGATGCAATCTTCTCCTTCGCTCGCATAGTCCCTCGGTCAGACGATTCGATGGTGCTTTGAACATCACGCCGTGCACGTCACCCCGGTGGCCTAAACCGCCCACGACACCGGGGTTGCGTTGATCACGGCGTGTCCGGACGAGTGCGCCACTATAGTCCAGCGGGGCTCGAGGTCATAGGCACGCTGCCGCACCGACACCGCAGGCCATTGATACCGCGATCCCGTCTCTCGGTATCCCGGGTGATCTCCATCCCAAAACCCGACGCGAGAGATTGCGCATCCCGCCGAAAACCGGTATCACTCGAGCCAACTCGCCCAGGATCCAGACCCAGGCATGTCAAAACAACCCGACAACGGCACGCGGCGCGTCATTCTCGGCGAGGAGCGCGTGTTTTACGACGGCTACTGGATCAAGTCCTACGAGCCGCCGAGCGACACCCTGGAAACCAAACGGCGGCTGATCCAGGCGCTTACGCGGCGTCTGTTCAATCACGTCGAGCACGGCATCAACATCCCGGGCTCCAGACTCGACGAGGCACGCGCGGCCTATACCGCGGAAACCGATCCTGAGCGCAAGCGGGTCAACGGAGCCATGTTGGCGGGAGCGCTCTTCAACCGAGCCGCGGATATCTTTACCTGTCTCGTCGAGCTGCAATCCGCCGGCGTCGAGATCGGCCCCGACAACAGTCTGATGCGTGAATGCGGACATTGCCTGCTCGAGGCATTGGACCTCGGAAAGATGGTCCGGCATCGCAGCGGAGACGAGGGGATCGACGAGTTGTGGGGCGAGCCGTTCAAGGCATTCTCCATGACGATCGAAGACTTCTACGACAGCCGGTACCTCAAGATCGCCATGACCATGCGCGATATCGATCGCATCGCGGTGGTCCTGAAAGACACCTTTGCGGACAGTCGCCAAATGACCGACATCGCTCCGAAGATCGACGGGTTGGCCGATGCCGCCAAACGCAAATGCGAGATACTGCGCACCGATCCGGCGATCTTCGATGTCTGGCCGACCTTCGCGGTCGCGATCGATCGACTCGGCCACATGAGCCCCGTCCTGCCCCGCGACGCGAGCGCCGAGGCCATGCGCGAGGCGATGGAAGGTCTCGCGCTGTTGCGCGACGGGACCGAGCTGATCGGCTCGATCGTGCGTGCACGGGTGCCGATGCCCAAAAGCACACGCGAATTTATCGATCGTTGCTTGTTGTTTCGAATGACCTTTTTCGGCGCCCCCGCGATCGCGAGCAACGCAGACACGACGCTCTGTCCGCCCGCCTCATGCCAAGACGACCTCCTCGAGGTTTAGCCGTGTGCGCCTCGAGCCCGGACAGCGGCCCCACGACGACCTAAAGGCAATGCTCGTCTACATCCACGGACTCAACAGCTCGAGCCGATCCTTCAAGGCCAATCGGCTTCGTACGTCACTGGACCCACATCCGGTCGTCGCCATCGACTATCCGGCGCACCGCCCGGCGGATGCCGTTGCCGCCTTGTCGGACTTTTTCACCACGCTTCTCGGGCGACACGAGGGCATCGCGCCGGCCGTGGTCGGGAGCTCCATGGGGGGCTTCTACGGCCAATATCTGGCGCGCCGGTTTCGGTTTTCCCATCTCTTCATGATCAATCCCGCACTCACACCCTGGAGCCTCTTTCGGGAGCACATCGGCGAGGTCATGACCACGGCCGACGGAGAGCGCTATCGGGTCAGCGAGGCATTGATCGAGAGTACCCGACCCTACGGCATCGCAGAACCCTGCGACGGCACTCCGAGCACCCTGTTTCTGGACCGCGGCGACGAGGTCATCGACGCGCGCATCGCCGAGCACCTCTACGCCGGGTGCGGCCGCCTCATGGTCTGGGAAGGCGGAGATCACGCCTTTCAGCATCTCGACGAAGCGATCGAGACGATCCGGGAGCATCTAAACCGCGCCCGGCGCGGTTTAGACGCCATCGATCGGACATCACCCTGATTCCTGCCCGCGCGATCCCGTGATCCGCCGGCAACATCTCAGGGGGCGCCGACACGAAACAACTGATCCACGATATGAAAACCGGCGACATAGGTGCCGATCCCGGAGCCCAGACTGCTGAAGAGGAACACCAGAAAGACCCGCGCGACACGGTTGCGCCACCAACCGCGCAGCGTCACGACGTCGAGACGCAGCCGGCCGAAGTCCGAGACCCGAGGCTTGCGCATCGAAAGCTCGACCGCACCCGTGACCATGCCGGCGCCGATGGTCGGGTTCAGCGATGTCAGCGGCGCGGCGAGAAACGCCGCAATCACCGTCAGGGGGTGTCCTCCGGCGAGCAACGCACCCAAAGCGGAAAGGCCGCCGTTGATGACGATCCAGGCCGCCACCAAGCCCCAACCCAGGGTGGTGCTTTGAGAAAAGCCATAGGCAAAGCCAGCCAGGATCAAGGCGACCAGACCCCATGCCAAGAATCGCGGCCAACGGCTCGGCCGGGGGACTTGCTCGAGCGCTCGCGTGACGGCGGCGGGGTCTACCGTGTCCGTCTCCAATGACTCGGCGATGCCCTTCAGATGCCCCGCACCGACAACAGCGAGGACCCGCTTCACGCCCGTCCGCGCAGTCTCGCCGCGTAATCTTGCGGCCATGTAACGGTCGCGCTCCTCGATCAGGGGGATAAACAAATCCCGTCGATCGTGAGCGAACTCGGCAAATGTCGTCTCCAGGACATCGCCCTCTTTGAGCCGCTCGATCTCCTCCTCGCTGACCTTCTCCGAGGTCAACATCGCGGCCAAGAGTCCCGTAAAGAGGGTGTAGCGTTTCCACCAGCCGAGATTCGACGAGATGCGTTTGAGGGTAACGCCGATCTCGCGATCGATCAGCAGGACCGGCAAACCCAATTCTTTGGCGACGCGGATCGCTGCGCGCTGCTCGGCACCGGGCTCGATCCCGAACTGATCGGCGAGGCGCTGCTGATAGGCCGACAAGGCAAGATTCGCGACGACCATGTAGACGCGCTGTTGGCGGATGACCGAAAAGAGGTCCATCTCGGACAGCGACTTGGGATCCATCAGCGCACTGAAGCGACTGCGGCACAGCTCCACGGCCACGGCGTCGTATTCCCCGCTCTGCAGCAGGGTTCGGACCTCTTCCTCGCTGGCGCGCGAGACGTGTGCAGTTCCGAGCAGCGTGAGCCGCACATCGGCGACGGCGATCTCGCGTTTTGGCTCGATGGATTCAGGCATAGCGTCTAGGGATCGGTTCGGGTCTGAAATCTCGGCCCGAGATGATAACCCAGATCGGGTGCCGGGCCCCGACGTTGGCGGCGCACGGGCTTCGCTCAGGAACGGTCCACGCATGGCTAAAATCATTCGACGCAAGACGACCCTTGCCACGACCATCGTTGTCGTCATCGACCGTCGATACGACGACAACGACAATGATCTCGGACGGTCTCGGAATCTCTACACCGCAATGCGGCGGCAAACCCAAGTGCACTCGGTATATCATGCCCACCGACATGAGATCGATGACCGAGGGCGTGATGGCTCAGCCGAAAGGATCAACGCAGTGGCCGAGCTCGACCGGGCGCAAGCTCGGCTTTGGCCCCCTGTTGCTTGCCGTGCTCCTGACAGGCCTGTGGGGCGTCGGCTGTGCCGTGGTCGAAAAGGACCGTCGCGCGGTGGCGCTTCAAGCCGCCACCAACGGCTATCAATCCGCTCTGCGCTGGGGCTATTACGAGACGGCGCTCGGATTCCTGCATCCGGATAAACGCAAAAGCGGTGAGCTTCCGGCCGCATTCGCCCAGTTGCGCGTCACCGGCTACGATGTGACACAACCGCCGGTCGTCCAAGCGGACGACAGCGCCACTCAGGTCGTCGTGATCGATTATCTGTTCGAGGACGCGCAGGTCGTCAAACAATTGACCGACCGACAAGTGTGGCGTTGGGACGCGGTGACGAACACCTGGTGGCTGGATTCCGGCCTCCCGAGATTCGCGCCGATCGGCACAGGCCGGGCGACCCGCTAGCCCGAGGCATGAGCACCGATTCGGGCCTCGGGCCCGCCACCCGCTTTCTGGTTGCCGTCGCGGCCTTCATCGTCGTCGTCGCGGGGATGCGGGCGGCGGCATCGCTGATCACGCCCTTTTTGCTCGCCGTCTTTATCGCCGTTATTGCGACGCCTCCGTTGCGCGAGCTGCGTGACCGGGGGCTGCCGAACTGGGCCTCGATGCTGCTGGTCGTCCTGGCGATCGTCGGCGTCGGCAGCGTTCTCGCGATCCTGGTCGCCGGTTCGCTGGATGGCTTCGAGGCCAGCCTGCCGGAATACCAGGGACGTCTGAAGCTGCTGATCGATGACCTCGCAGGATGGCTCGACGGCATCGGCTTTCATACCTCGCGCGAGGCCCTGCAAACCTACATCGACCCCGCGCGTGTCTTGGAGGTGGCGGGAGACCTGGTCTCGGGACTCAGCGGCGTGCTCGCCAACGCCTTTCTCATCCTGCTGACCGTGATCTTCATCCTGCTCGAGGCGGCCGGGCTGCCCGCCAAACTGCGGGCCGCGCTGACCTCGCCGGAAACCTCGACCAAGCAGATGCATGTCGTCCTCGACAGCATCAACCGCTACATGGGGATCAAGAGCCTCACCAGCCTCGGAACCGGCCTCGTCATTTGGGCCTGGCTGACGATCTTGGGGGTGGATTACGCGGTACTCTGGGCCTTGATCGCCTTTCTGCTGAACTTCGTCCCCACGATCGGCTCGATTCTGGCCGCGATTCCGGCCGTCTTGCTTGCTCTGGTGCAGATCGACCTGCAAACCGCACTCCTTGTCGCGCTGGGCTACTTGGTGGTCAACACCCTGGTCGGGAGCATCCTGGAGCCAAAGATCATGGGATACGGTCTCGGGCTCTCCACCCTCGTGGTGTTTGTCTCCTTGGTCTTCTGGGGATGGGTTCTGGGACCGGTCGGCATGTTTCTGTCCGTCCCCCTGACCATGTCGCTCAAGATCGCGCTGGACACCAACCCGCAAACACGTCCGATCGCCATCATGCTGGGGCCCGAGATCAGGGCGCCGCATCGACACGGCACGATCGGCCTCCCCGATTGACGACGCCGGCAGGTGCCCTCGGCGAGGCGGCGGAGTCACGGAGAAGTCGGCACAGGCGCCCCGCCGACGTTCAGGCTCAGACCTAAACCGCCTCGAGAGCGAAATGCTCCTTCTCGAGTGAGTTCGAGGTTTGGTGCGTCCATGACTTTTAGCGGAGACGCGATTTAAAATAATATATTTTTTAATATCTTAAACCGCGCCAGCCCCAACGGTCGTCAAGTCTGCTCAGGCCGATGCCATCCAAAAACATCGCATGCCGCGCTGGGCGCGGTTCTAAGACCCGGAGACCAGCTTCAACCCCACGATGCCCAGCACGATCATCCCGACGAAGAGAAAACGCAGCAAGGTCGCCGGCTCGGCGAACAGGACAATCCCGATGGCAAAGGCCCCGACGGCGCCGATACCCGTCCAGACGGCATAGGCCGTGCCCATTGGAATGCTCTTCTGTGCGACGAGCAAGCAGGCGCCGCTCGCCACGATGCAGATCACGGCGAAACCGATCCAGCCCCAGCGCAGCCCCGAATCGGTCATCCCGAGCTTCAGGCCGACCGGCCAACCCCATTCGAAGATACCGGCAACAACGAGATAGACCCAAGCCATAAGCGATCCCCAACCGACATCTCCATGCGACGGTGCGACGGCGCAACGGTCGCCGAGCCTCGAGTGATCATGAATGCAACAACGCGCGCCCCATCCGGGGAAACCGAGGTCGTGTCGCTGCACCGACGACGCGAGCGCGGAACACCCGCGCGCACGGGTGTTCCCAAGGGTTTGAGCGGCCCGCTGCCTAGGCGTCCGCGAACATCGCCTCCAGACGTTCGATCTCGGCGCGCAACGTCTCGGAGAGCGAATCCTTCATGGCCGAGAGCTTGTCCATCAGCTCACGCGCCATCTCTTCCTTATCCTCAGCCAAGAAGCTCTTGACCTGCTCGATCATCTCCTTCGCTTGCGTCTCGGCACGAGCGCGCACGACCTCGGTTTGCTCCATCGCCGAAGTTGCAGCCTCCGTAGCGGTATCCTTGGCCGCAGTCGCTGCAGCGCCGACACGATCCGAGGCATCCTTAGCCGTCTCGACCGCCCGATCGAGCAGCGTCGGCTCCTCCGCGCCGGGAGCGGCGACCTCCTCGACCGGCGCTTGCTCCTGACCGCAGGCAACCAGCCCGATGGCCGCACATGACACGATGACGGCCGACAGGATCTGTCTCTTCATCTCGGTCTCTCCGTTGCTGTTGAAGGATGGAAAGTATATACCGAGGGCAACCGGCTTTTTCGGAAAGCAGGTGCGTTGCGCCTGTGCTCGGTATACTCAAGCGGTCCTTGTCCGCGCTTCCGCGCGAATCGTTCGCCGTCGCGCGACCGTACAAGACTCCGACATGCGCAGACTCCGCCGGGAAGGGCGCGGCGTCGGCTGCCCCGACCTCCCGAGCACGGCGGTCTTCCGCGAGCCCGACGCCACCCTTGCCCGTTCGACCCACCCGAGGACCCGTCTCGATGAGCAACCTGCTCGCCGTCTTCCTAGTTCTTCTGCTCGGCTGGTTTTGGCTCGACAGCATGCGCGCGCGCGAAATCGCAACGGAGGTCTGCAAGAGCGCCTGCAAACAAAGGGAGCTTCAATTTCTGGATCAAACGGTCGCCTTACGGCGACTCGGTCTCGCCTGGCGGTCGGAAGGCTTGAGGATGCGCCGCATCTATCGTTTCGACTTCAGCGAAGAAGGCGTCGGACGCCGCAGCGGTTATCTGGTGATGCGCGGAATGACGCTCGAGGATCTAAGTTTCGGCCTACCGACACGGGTCCGGGACGCATGAGCCGCACCAGGATGGACGAGCGGCACGCCCACGGAGCTTGGGCTTCGCGCGCACCCGAAATACCGCTGCCTGCGTGGTTCGGCGTGCTCGGCGCCGCGCGGGTGCGATCGCGGCAAGGGAGTGGGCGACGGGCGCATCCGGGTGGCGCCGATCAAGGGGCAATACCGTAGACTGTGTTTACTTGACGACCTTCAGCGTCGGTCCGCCTGCCTTGCCTTTGCCTTTTCCCGAGGGCGATTTCGGCCCTTGGGGATTCGGGATGACGGCCTGTGGTCCACCGACCGATCGCGGTTTGCTCCGCTCGCGCTCGAGGTGTGCACCGGAATCGGACTCCGACTCGGGCTCGCCGGGAAGCGGATAGGCCAGCTCGGGAAAGACCATCCCTTGACCGTTCTCGCGCGTGAAGATACCCAGCACCGCGTCGACCGGAAAATAGACGTCGCGAGCCACACCGCCGAAACGCGCGTTGAACTCGATCTGCTCGTTTCCCAGGACCAACGAACGCACGGCACTCGGCGAAAGATTGAGCACCAAACGCTCGTCCTCGACGAACTCCTTCGGTGCTTGGACCCCTGGATAGCGGACATCCACCACCAAATGCGGCGTCATATCGTTGTCCAGGATCCACTCGTAGATCGCCCGGATCAGATAAGGCTTGGTCGAGGTCATCGTGTCGATCTCACTGTCCATCGCGCCCTCCGTCAAGACACGTCCGCGACCATCTCCTTCTCGGCCTCGGTGAGGCTCTTGCGAAAGGCGTCGCAAGCAAAGATGCGTCGCATATAAACCCGCAGCGCCTCGGCCTGTGGCGGCAGCTCGATGCCGAGAACAGGCAACCGCCACAAGAGCGGGGCGATGCAGCAGTCCACCAGGGAGAACTCATCGTTCATAAAGAAGGTATGCGCACCGAAAACCGGCGCGGTCACGGCCAGGCTCTCGCGCAACTCCTTGCGCGCCTGTTCCGCTTCCGCCGGACTCCCCAACCGAATACGGCCCATCAGGGTGTACCAATCGCGATCGATGCGGTACATGAACAGCCTCGCACTGGCACGCGAAACGGGATCCACCGGCAGCAACGGAGGGTGAGGGAAGCGTTCGTCGAGATACTCCATGATGATCCGCGACTCGTAGAGGCGCAGATCCCGATCGACAAGCGTCGGCACGGTCCCGTAAGGGTTGAAGTCCATCACCTCGCCCGGGAGGTCGTTCGCATCGACGTCGACCACGTCGACCGAGATACCCTTCTCGGCGAGCACCATCCGAACACGGTGGCAGTAGGGACAGGTGGGATCGGAAAATAGCGTCATCACGGATCGTCTACTCGCAGCCACAGCCATTCTTCCCTTCTCCAGCATGTGGACAAAGCCCGGGCGGGCCCGAGGAACAGGTATCGCCGACCGTCCGGGTCAGCTGCCTTGAGCATTGCGCTCATGTGTGAACAGTACATGGGAGAGCCGGCACGGAGGCAGATGATTGCATCCGTGCCGTCGAACGCAGACGGGCGCATCGGACTCGCCAGGCGAGTCCGATGCGACAACTCAACGACGCTTAGTGAACGTCTTTCCAATATTCCTTCTTCAGCGCAAAGGCCACGATGAAGAAGAGACCGAGGAACAGCAGGACATAGATGCCGACCTTGCGCCGCTCCATCTGGCTCGGCTCACCCGCGTAGGCGAGAAACGCGGTAATGTCCCGCACCATGTTGTCGTATTCCTCGGGCGCCAGGCTCCCCGGCTGCGTGAGCTCCACGCCGGCGATCGTCGGCTCGTGGCCGGCATGCTCTTCGACGATCGCCTCCTGCACACCCTGCAGATCACCCAGGACGTGAGGCATACCGACCAGAGGGAAGATCACGTTGTTCACGCCGTAAGGGCGGGTCGGATCCGAATAGAAGCTCTTCAGGTAGGTGTAGACCCAATCCGGGCTGCGCCAGCGCGTCACCAACGTCAGGTCGGGAACGGCCGTGCCGAACCACACCTCGCCGTCGGCGGGCCGCATCGAGTTCGTCATCATGCTGGTCGGCTGGGCATCGCCGAACAGCAGGTTTTCGCGCAGCGCCTTGTCGTCGATCCCCAGATCGTCCGCCATGCGCGAGTAGCGCATATGCTTGAGCGAGTGACAGGCCATGCAATAGTTGACGTAGTACTTCGCCCCGCGCTGGAGAGAGGCCTGATCGTTCAGATCGATGTCGGCCTTCTCCAACTCGACATGGCCGCCCGCGGCGAAGCCCACGGCGGGCAGCAACAGAGCCAAGGTGGCAATAATCAGCTTTCTCATGAGGTCACCCTCTCCGGAACGGGCTTGGTCTTGTCGATCGAGCTGTAGATCGGCATCAGCAGGAAAAAGGCGAAGTAGATGGCCGTAAAGATCTGCGACAACAGGGTCAGGAAGGGATCGACCGGTTGCAGTCCGAGCCAGGCCAAGACGATGAAGGAGAGCGCGAACAGCCCCGTCATGACCTTGAAGATCGGGCCTTTGTAGCGCATCGACTTGACCTTGCTGCGGTCGAGCCAAGGCAGCGCGAAGAGGATCAGGATCGCCGCGAACATCACGAGCACGCCCGGGAACTGGGATCCATACATCGGCGGCACCGCACGCAGCATGGCGTAAAACGGCGTGAAGTACCAAACCGGCGCGATATGCGCGGGGGTCTGGAAGGGGTTCGCCGGCTGGAAATTCGGTGCCTCGATGAAGAGCCCACCCATGGTCGGGGCATAGAAGACGATCGCCGAGAAGATCGCCAAGAACACGACCACGCCGACCAGATCCTTCACCGTGTAGTACGGATGGAAGGGGATCCCGTCCGCCGGCGCCTTGTCGCTCCAGCGATTGCCCTTGGGGCCCTCCTTGATCTCGACACCGTCCGGATTGTTCGAGCCGACATGATGGAGTGCAACGATGTGCAGGAACACCAAGGCCGCCAAAACAAACGGCAAGAGGAAGTGGAAGGCGAAGAACCGATTGAGCGTCGTATCCGAGATGACGTAGTCACCGCGCACCCAGACAGCGAGATCGTCGCCGACGACCGGGACCGCCGCAAAGAGATTCACGATGACCTGTGCACCCCAGAACGACATCTGTCCCCAGGGCAGGAGATAGCCGAAGAAGGCGGTCGCCATCATCGCCAAATAGATCACGACACCGATGATCCAGAGCAGCTCGCGCGGCTTGCGATAGGAGCCCCACAGCAGTGCACGGAACATGTGCAGATAGATCACGATGAAGAAGGCCGATGCGCCCGTGGAGTGGATGTACCGAATCAGCCATCCCCATTCGACGTCGCGCATGATGTATTCGACCGACGCGAAGGCATCGGCAGCGGACGGCTTGTAGCTCATCGCCAACCAGAGGCCCGAGACGATCTGGATGACCAGGGTCAGGATCGCCAGCGAACCGAAGAACGACCAGAAATTGAGATTTTTCGGGGCGTAATACTCTGAAAGATGTGCCTTCCAGGTCTCCGTCAGCGGGAATCGCTTATCGATCCAGCTGAGGTTCTCGGACTTTTCTGCGCTCATCAAGCAGCTCCTCGATCCTCACCGACCAAGATGGTGGTGTCATTGATGTAGGTATGCACAGGAATCACCAGATTTGTGGGGGCCGGAACACCCTTGAACACCCGGCCGGCCAGATCGAACCGAGAGCCGTGGCAGGGACAGAAGAAGCCGCCTCGCCACTTCGCGCCGAGATCGTCCGGGGCAAACTCCGGCCGGAAGGTCGGAGAGCAGCCCAAATGCGTACAGATCCCGATAACGACGAAATATTGCTCTTTGATCGAGCGCGTCGCATTTTGACAATACTCGGGCTGCTGCGGCACGGCGGATGCCGGATCGACCAACTCGCCGTCCAGTGTCGGCAATGCCTCGAGCATCTCCGCCGTACGACTTACGACCCAAACCGGTTTACCGCGCCATTTGACGCGAAGAATCGCACCCGGTTCCAACTGGCTGATGTCGGCCTCGACCGGCGCACCCGCGGCGCGTGCCTTGGCGCTCGGGTTCATCGATGCAATGAAGGGTACGAGGGCGAAGCCGGCTCCGACGGCTCCGACCACGCTGGTCGCGGCGACAAGCACACGCCGCCTGGTTTTGTTCACGCCTTGTGCGCTCATAAGCCACTAACCCCCGGCTGGCGCGAGCCCCCGACACAGCTTATCGGCTGGCGGCCCGCGCATGTTCATAAGTAAGGAAGATCAGAATATGCCAATTCTCTACAAAATCGACCGGGCATTGTCTTGTATTCCGGTCGGATCGGTCAAGACAAAGCCGCACGCGCTTAAAGCCATTCTCCGCTCAGGCCGGGTTATCGATCTCGATGAACCGATGCTCCAACCCGAATCGTTCCGCAAGGTGCTCGCCTAGGGCCTGAACCCCGTAGCGCTCGGTCGCATGATGGCCGGCCGCGACGAAGGCGATCCCGAGCTCACGCGCCGCGTGGGTCGTTTGCTCGGAGATTTCGCCGCTTAAAAAGGCGTCGACACCGAGCGCGGCCGCCTGCTCGATGTATCCTTGCCCGCCGCCGGTGCACCAGGCGACCCGATCGACGCGCTCGCGACCCGCGGCAATCAAGGTCGCAAGTCGCCCCAATCGCTCCGAGACCTGCGCGGCGAGCGCATCCGGCGAGCAGCCCCGGCTCAAGCGCCCGGACCACAAGAGTCCTCGGCAATCGCCCGCGGGTTCGGCATCGACCCATCCGAGCCTTCGCGCCAAGGCGGCGTTGTTGCCGACGACGGGATGCGCGTCGAGGGGCAGATGATACGCGATCAGGCTGGCCCCGGCCTTGAACAATTGCCTTGCGCGCTGCCCCTTCATGCCGACGAGACAAGGGGCCTCGCTCTTCCAGAACCACCCGTGGTGGACCAAAATCGCGTCCGCACGCCATGCGCTCGCAGCCTCGATCAAGGCAGCACTTGCCGTCACTCCGGTGGCCAGCCGCGTGATCGAACGTTCGCCTTCGACCTGCAAGCCGTTCGGCGCGTAGTCGTCGAAATCACTCGCGGCGAGAAAACGATCGCAGTAAGCGACCAATGCGTCAGGATTGACCATGGTTTAGAATCGCGCTCGGATGAAGGGCCGATATCTCGGCGCCGTCGCCGGAGTTTCCCGTGGCCACGTAGCTTAATCGGATGATCAAGACAGGTCCAACCACCCTTCTGATCGCGGCCCTCGTCGGCGGGGCCTCCGGCTCCGCACTGACGCTGTGGCTGGCCCCGCCCGGACCGGACGTGTCGTCGCCGCAAGAGACCGCGATGACGGTACCGGCTCGGAGCGAGGACCTGCCGACCTTCGCAAACGCGGTTGCACGGGTCGCTCCCGCCGTCGTCAGCATATTCACGACCCAAGCCGAGTCGGCAGCTGCCTCGGCGACCCTGCCGCCCTATCCAGGACACCGCCATGGATTACCGGGGGCAGCCGCCTCCCGCACCGGGCTGGGCTCGGGGGTGATCCTTTCGCCTGACGGTTTCATCCTGACCAATCGGCATGTCGTGCAGGGCGCGGAGCTCGTCCGCGCCGTGCTGGCGGACGGGCGCTCGTTTGCGCTGGCCCTGGTCGGAGTCGATGCGGATACCGACCTCGCCGTCCTCAAGGCCGATGCGCAGGGACTGCCTGCAGCGCCGATCGGGCGCGCACAGGCCCTGCGTGTCGGCGATCTCGCCTTGGCCATCGGCAATCCCTTCGGCGTCGGTCAAACCGTCACCATGGGGATCGTGAGCGCGACCGGACGCAGCGAGCTGGGCATCACCAGCATCGAGCGCTTCATCCAGACCGATGCCGCCATCAACCCGGGCAATTCGGGCGGCGCCTTGATCAACTCGCAGGGCGAGCTCGTCGGCATCAACACCGCGATCTTCACCGAAACGGGCACCGCCCAGGGCATCGGCTTCGCGATCCCGACCGAGATTGCAATCGATGTGGCGCGTGCCCTCGCCACACAGGGTCAGGTGACCCGCGGATGGATCGGCCTGAGCGGACGCAGCGTGACCCCGGAGCTGGCCGAATCCTTCGGCCTGCGAGCAGGACACGGGGTACTGGTCGCTTCGACACTGCGCGACAGTCCGGCTGCGCAGGCCGGTCTACGTCCGGGAGACGTGGTGACGCGGATCGACGACCGGGACGTCGCGACGGTGCAGGAGCTACTGGATGCCGTCGCCGGCGCAGGACCCCGGACCGCCCTGAACCTGGAGATCTGGCGCGGCAGCGAGCGCATCCTGACGCGGGCGACCACCGACACCCGCCCGCCGCCGCCGGAGTGATCCGACGGCAGCGGCCCCGCCGTGATGCCACGGCTCGAGCGAACATCACCCCGCGGGGGTCGACCCCGTCGCGACCAGACCGTCCAGCACCGGCAAGACACGGGTGTCCAACAGGCGCGACAGGCCCTCGAGCTCGGGATAATGGCCCGACACCTCTCGGACATAGCCCAGTGTGCGCGGGATATCCGCGAGATAATGCGGTTTTCCATCGCGACGATTCAGCCGCGCAAAGATCCCGCAGGCCTTCAGATGACGCTGCACGCCCATGAGGTCGAGCCAGCGCAGAAAAAGCCCGAGATCGTCGCCTCGGAGCACGCCGCTGCGACGCGCGCGACGGAAATAGCCCGAGGCCCAGTCGGTCACTCGCTCCACCGGCCAGGCGATGTAGCAGTCACGCAGCAGGGAGACCAGATCGTAGGTGACGGGCCCCGCCACCGCGTCCTGAAAATCGAGGATACCGGGGTTGCCCGCCTCGGTCAGCATCAGGTTGCGCGAGTGATAGTCGCGATGAACGCAGACCCGCGGCTGCTCCAAGGCGCTCGCTACAAGCCGATCCTCCACGACGGCGAGCGCGGCGGATTCTTCCGGCGCGAGCACGAAATCCGGCAGCGATCCCAGAAACCACTCCCTGAAAAGACCCATTTCCCGACGCAAAAACGGCTCGTCGTAGCTCGGCAGGCCAGTTGTCGGAACGCGCGCCTGGATGATCGCCAAGGCGCCAAGTGCGTCGCCGTAGAGCCGATCGGCCGTATCGTCGGTCAGCTCCCCGAGATACACCCGATCCCCGAAATCGGTCAGCATGAGGAAGCCGTCGCCGCGATCCTCCGCATAGATCTCGGGCGTATTGAGGCCGACCGCGCGAAACCGTCGCGACAGATCGGCGAAACGTCCGCAGTCCTCGAGATCGGGAGGCGCATCCATCAGCACGCGCGTGGTATCGGCCTGGATGAGCCGCCAATAGCGGCGGAAACTCGCATCCGAGGACGCGGGCCGCAGCTCGAAGTCGTCCGACCCCAAGATCTGCCCCGCCCAGAGGCGCATACGTTCGAATCGATCAGACACGTCTACCCCGATGAGTCAGGTCGGTGCCGCAGCCCCGGAGCGGCCCGCGACAGGTTCAAGATTGCTGAGCTTCTGCAGATGTGCCATGGTTGCAGGTTCATGCGAACCCGTCCACCGATCCGAGACCCCGACCTTGGACCGCCGCCGGCTTGAGTCGACCTGACATCCAACGTGCACCTCGTTTCACTGGCCATCATCCTCTGTGCCGTCGCCGCGACCGCGGTTGCCGACGATCGCTCTGCGGCCGAGACGAACGCAGCAGCCGAGGCCGCCGCGAGCCCGGGCCTCGCCCTCGATCCGACCGAGCACCCCGACGACACCTCCGCCGACGCACCCGATGCCGCACCCGATGCCGCGACCGGTGCTCCTGGCGCGGCGTCGTCGAGCCCGGCATCCGTCGCCGTTCCCGTGCCGTTGCCGCCGCTTGAACCTCTGATGCGGCACACGCCGAGCGAGGCACTGCAGGACCTCGACCGCCCTGATCCGCAGGGCGACTCGGACGCGGTCTTGCCGCTGCTCGTATCCCCCGAGGATCCCGGAGCAACGGCACCGACGGTCGAATTCGCACCGCGCGCACTCGAGCTGCCCGCAGCCTGGGATCCACGGCTGCACGCGGACCTCCCCTGGGAGTTCTGTGGACCCCGCTCGGGCGCGGCCGGATTCGCCGGTCCCGCGGCACCGGCGGGCACCGCGGGCGTCCCGGTCAACATCGTTGCCGATCGTGTCGACTACGACCGCAACACCGAGGTCATCCAGTTACGCGGCGGCGTGGATGTCGTGCAGGCCGATCAGCGCTTGTCGGCAGATCGATCAAACTACGACCGTCGCAGCGGCCGGCTCGATGCAAGCGGGAACGTCTTTCTCGAAACGCCCGGGCTGCGCATCCAAGGGGACACAGCCGATTACAATGTGCTGACCCGTCAAGGCACCATCGACGCCGCGCGCTATCGCCTCTCGGGCAGTGCAAATCTGCTCGGCACGGCCGAAGAGGCCGAGATCCTCTCCGAGCAGCAAAGCCGCTATCGCAACATCACCTACACCACCTGCCCGCCCGGCAATGCGGATTGGTCGATCAGGGCGCGCGATCTGAAGCTCGACCAGGAAGCCGGAATGGGTTATGCGCACCACGCCCGGATCCGCATCGGCAAGATCCCGGTGCTCTATACCCCTTACATCTTCTTCCCGATCGACGATCGGCGCCGCAGCGGATTTCTGATCCCGAGCTTCGGCTCGTCGGATAAGACCGGCACCGACATCAGCATCCCTTACTACTGGAACATTGCCCCGAACATCGACGCGACCATTACCCCGCGCATCATGAGCACGCGCGGCCTGATGTTGGGCACGCAGCTGCGCTATCTCGATCGCTTTCAGCAGGTGGAGATCAACGCAGAGGTGTTGCCCGAGGACCGCCGGGCCACCGAGCTCGGCACCCGCGGAGCGGTGCGGATCGAGCAAACCGGGCAGCTCGGTCCCCGTTGGTCGAGCGCGATCGATTTCACATCCGTCTCGGATGACGAGTATCTTCAGGACTTCGGCAACCGCCTGGATACCACGAGCCTGCGCAACTTGGTGCAGCGCGGCGACGTCAACTACTTCGGGAAGGGCTGGCGCGCACTCGCGCGCGTGCAGCAGTTCCAGACCGTCGACGCCGCCATCGCGCCGGCCAACCGCCCCTACGGACAGCTGCCGCACATCGAGCTGGACCTGAATCGCCGACGTTGGAACGACCTGGTCGAGTACGACCTCGAGGGTCAGTACGACTTTTTCGACAATTCGGCGCGTGTCTACGGCAATCGCCTCGTCGCGGTTCCGACCCTACGCTTGCCGCTACGTCGCAGCTTCGGGCATCTCATCCCGCGGGCGCGCCTTTACTACACCGGCTACGATCTGCTCAACCAGGCCGAGGGCCTGCCGTCGCGGCAATCCTACGCAATCCCGAGCTTCGATCTGGACGGCCTCCTCGTCTTCGAGCGCGATACCGGCTGGTTCGGCACGCCGACGCTCCAGACCCTGGAGCCGCGAATCTACTATGTGCTCACCTCGTTCGAGGACCAATCCAACGCGCCCTTGTTCGACACGACCGAGCTGGACTTTTCCTTCGCCAGCCTGTTTCGACCCAACCGCTTCACCGGGTACGACCGCATCGGCGACGAGAACCGGCTGACCTTGGGCCTGACCTCGCGCACCATCGCCAATCAGACCGGCCGGGAGCTGTTCCGCGCCAGCCTCGGTCAAATCTACTATTTCGAAGATCGACGCGTTCAGCTGTCCGCAGACACGGTGGAAGACGATATCCGATCCTCCGTGGCCGGCGAATTCGCCGCCCGCGTGACCGACGATTGGAGCGCGCGGGCGAGCCTGCAATGGAACCCCAACGACACGGAGGCACCCTGGGAGAAACGGGTCGTACAGTTGCGTTACGCACGCGAGGAGGGAAGCCGACTGAACCTCGCCTACCGCTTCAATGACGGCGACGACCCGGATCTGCGCTACGAGGACACCGACATCTCGTTGCAGGTGCCCATCGGACCGCAAGTGAAGCTCGTCGGGCGGTGGCTCTACTCGATTCTCAACGAGGAGACGGTCGAGGCCTTTGCCGGCATCGAATTCGGACGCTGCTGCTGGCGCCTGAGGTTACTTGGCCAACATCTCCAGACCGGCAGCGACAGCGGCAGCACCAGCCTGATGTTGCAGGTCGAGCTCGCCGGACTCGGCTCATTCGGAAACCAGATCGACACACTCCTGGAACGAGGCATCTATGGTTATCACTCGGACTAGACGCGGGCATCAGCGAGCGAACGCCTGTGCTCGCCTCGTGGCTGCCGGCTCACTGCTCGCGTGCCTGCTGATCGGCTCGGCGCCGGCGACGAGCCAGGTCCCCATCCAAGAGCTGGACGCCATCGTCGCGGTGGTCAACGACGATGTGGTCGTGCGCAGCGAGCTCGACGCCGAGATCGATCTGGTCCTGCCGCAGATGCAGAAGGCAGGCACCGCGCCCCCGCCGCTCCCCCAGCTCGAAAAGCAGGTGCTCGACCGACTCATCCTCAAACGCCTGCAGGCACAGCGCGCTCGCGATCTGGGGATCCAAGTCGAGGAAGCCACGCTCAACGAGGCCCTGACCAACATCGCCCAGCGCAACGGGCTGACCCTCGAAGAGCTGCAGGCCACGCTCGAGGCGGGCGGGATTCGCTTTGCCGATTTCCGCGAAGACACTCGCTCCCAGATCGTCACCAGCCGCCTCCAAAATCAGGAGGTGGTCAACAAGATCCAGATCACCGATCAGGAGATCGACCGTTTTCTCGAGCGCGAGTCCAGCCGCCTCATCGAGCGCGAGCAGGTCCGGCTGCAACACATCCTGATCGCACTGCCCGAGAACGCGACCCCGGCCCAGGTCCAAGCCGCCGAGGCCAAGGCCGCACGCCTCGTTACGCGGCTGCGCGGCGGCGAGGATTTCGCCAAGGTCGCGGCGGCCGAGTCCGACGGGCGCAACGCCCTGCAGGGCGGCGATCTGGGCTGGTTCGAGATGGGCGCCGTGCCGAGTCTGGTCAGCGAGCTCGCCTTCACCATGGCCGAAGGCGAGATCAGCGAGCCGCTCAGCAGCCCCAGCGGCTACCACATCATCAAGCTCACCGAGATCAAGGCCGCCACCCCTGACGATGTCGTACAGACCAACGCCCGTCACATCCTGATCCGCACCAACGAGCTGGTCTCCGACGACGACGCGAAACGGCGTCTCGAGCAGCTGCGCATCCGCATCGTCGGCGGCGAAGACTTCGCGACCCTGGCCCGGTCGAATTCGGACGACACCGGCTCCGCCCTGAAGGGCGGCGACCTCGGCTGGGTCAATCCCGGCGACACCGTACCGGACTTCGAGGAGGCCATGAATGCACTTCCACCGAACGGCGTAAGCCAGCCGTTCCAGAGCCCCTTCGGCTGGCACATCGTCCAGGTGATCGAGCGACGCAACCAGGACCAGGAGGGCGAGTACATGCGACTCAAGGCCCGCGAGGCGTTGCAGCGACGCAAGGCCGAAGAGGCCACCGAGGAGTGGCTGCGTCAGCTGCGCGACGAGGCCTATGTGGAGATCAGACTCGACGAGGACGGGCAGTCGTGATCGCCATCACGCCCGGAGAACCCGCCGGGGTCGGTCCCGATCTGGTGGTGCGCCTGGCTCAGGATCCCCCGGACACGCCGCTGGTGGCGATCGCGGACCCGGAGCTGCTGGCCGAGCGCGCGCAACGCCTCCAGCTCCCGCTGCACATCGAGCGCTTCGCCCCCGGCGATGCGGCGCCTCCGGCGCAGGCAGGCCATCTCGCCGTCCTGCCGGTCGCCTTGCGGCAGCCGGTCACGCCGGGCCGTCTGGACACCGCGAATGCGCCTTACGTCCTCGAGACGCTACGAATCGCCTGCGAAACCTGCTTGGATGGCTCCTTTGAGGCCCTGGTGACCGGCCCGGTGCACAAGGGCATCATCAACGACGCGGGTCTGCACTTCACCGGTCACACCGAATTTCTCGCCGAGCGCTGCGGCGCCGAGCCGGTCATGATGCTCGCCACGCCCGGTCTGCGCGTGGCCTTGGTCACGACACACCTGCCGCTGCGCGATGTCGCTGCCGCCATCACCCGCGAGCACCTCGCCGAGGTCATCCGCATCCTGCACCGAGACCTCTCGACCCGATTCGGGATCCCCGAGCCGCGCATCCTGGTCTGCGGGCTCAACCCGCACGCGGGCGAAGGCGGTCACCTGGGACGCGAGGAGATCGAGGTGATCGAGCCCGTCCTCGACGAACTGCGGGGGCTGGGATGGCATCTGATCGGGCCTTTGCCGGCGGACACGGCCTTCGTCCCCGACACGCTCGCCGACGCCGACGCGGTCCTGGCGATGTACCACGATCAGGGACTGCCGGTGCTCAAACACCTGGGCTTCGGTCAGGCGGTGAACATCACGCTCGGCCTGCCGATCATCCGCACCTCGGTCGATCACGGCACAGCGCTGGATCTGGCCGGGACGGATCGGGCGGATCTCGGGAGCTTAAGGGCTGCCCTCGACATGGCCCGTTTTTTGACCGGGGCATCGCTCTGAGGAAGCTGAGGTACGTCTGAATGCACATCGCGACGACCGTCGGCGTCACTTCCGGCCGAATCGTCTGCGCAGTGGGATGGGATGCCGATTCCCGGAAATCACCTTCGTCAGAGGTGCCGTTGATCCTAGATCCGGCAGTTGAACGCCCCCTGGAGTGCGTCCCGCGCGGTGTCCGGCAAGGCGCAACGAGGCGGCGTAGTGGTTCTACGCCAACGAGTTGCAACGCAGCCGGGCGCCGCGCGGGGCGTGCTCCAGGGGGCGTAGCGGCCGTCACCCGGCGGGTGAGCTCTCGGACGAGCACGATCTTCAAGGCAGTCAAAGCCTTGCATGAAGCACGAAGCGGTCAACTGCCGGATCTAGGTTGATCGTTGCGACCCTCGACGGACTCGGGTGTGGGGTGTGGCGGAACCACCTCGGGCAGCAACCGGCGAAACTCTTTCCTCACCACCTCGTAGCACTCGCACACCCGCGCTTCCAGGCCCGGTCGATCCAAAACCGTGATCCGGCCCCGGCTGTAGTCGATCAACCCGGCACGCTGCAAGCGTCCGGCGGCCTCGGTCACACCCTCGCGCCGCACGCCCAGCATGTTGGCGATCAGCTCCTGGGTCATATGCAGCTCGTTGGAGGGTAGACGGTCGAGGCTGAGCAGCAGCCACCGACACAACTGCTGGTCCACCGTGTGATGACGGTTGCAGACGGCGGTCTGCGCCATCTGGGTCAGCAAAGCCTGGGTGTAGCGCAGCAACAGCGGCGGCAACACCCCTTGGCGATCCCCTCCGGTAGGCGCGAAAGCCTGCTTGAGCAGCTGTCCGCCAAGCCGATACGCCTCCCCGGCGCTCTGCACCACGGCACGATTCGGCATGGTCTCCCCGCCCATGAAGAGGGCGATGCCGACGATGCCGTCGTTGCCGACCACGGCGATCTCCGCGGATGCGCCATCCTCCATGACATAGAGGAGGGACACGATGGCGGTCGTCGGAAAATAGACATAGTTCAACTTGCCCCCGGACTCATGGAGTGTCTGCCCGAGTTCCAGTTGGACCAGCTCCAAGTGCGTCAGCAGCTTTCGATACTCGGGTTCCGGCAAGGTGGCGAGCAGATGGTTTTGGCGCGGGCTCGGAGTGGCGGTGGGCATGAGCGCTTTCCGGGGACTTCACGATGGATCATTGAAAAACGATAGCACGGCATGCTCGGTATCGCCTCCCTATGTGCGATCCCGAACAGAGCGATTCCGATCTCTCCGCTACACTTAATCACTGACCCAGCGGAGACAAACCATGACCAAGACGAGGACCCGGGGCGACGCCACGAACATCCCTGCGTCACCCGTCGCGCCGCAGGAGATCGCCGAGGCGTCGCCGGCCACAACCGACGCAAAGGCGTCCGCAGAGCCGTCGTCGCTACCGGCACCGCCGAGCCCGTCCGCCACGACCGAGGTCCCGAATGCCACCGGACCGCCGACCGAGCGGAGCGCCGCCAAGCCCTTCCCCATCGTCGGCATCGGTGCCTCCGCCGGCGGCTTGGCAGCGTTCGAGGCCTTCTTCTCGGCCATTCCGCGCGATATCGAGACCGGCATGGCCTTCGTGTTGGTGCAGCATCTCGCGCCGGACCACAAGAGCATCCTCACCGAGCTGGTCAAGCGCTACACCCGCATGCAGGTCCGGGAGGTCGAGGACGGCATGCGGGTCGAGCCGGACTGTGCCTACATCATCCCGCCCAGCCACGACATGGCGCTGTTCAACGGCGCGCTGCGCCTGCTCGAGCCCGCGGCGCCGCGCGGGCCGCGCCTACCGATCGACTTCTTCTTCCGCTCCCTGGCCCAAGACCAGCACGAGCGAGCCATCTGTGTCGTGCTCTCGGGGACCGGCAGCGACGGCACCCTGGGCGCGCGCGCGATCAAGGGCGAAGGCGGGCTGGTGATGGCCCAGACGCCCGAGACGGCGGCCTAAGACGGCATGCCGCGCAGCCTCATCGCCGGCGGCCATGCCGATTACGTCCTGCCCCCGGCGGAGATGCCGGCGTACCTCATCGCCTATGCCGCACAGGCCTTCGGCAAGAGATCCCGGCCGGTCGCCCCGTCGGCATCCACCGAGGATGCCCTGACCAAGATCTGCATCCTGCTGCGCGACAAGACCCGCCATGATTTCTCCCAGTACAAGGAGAGCACCTTAAGGCGTCGGATCGAACGGCGCATGGCACTGCATCGGATCGATCGCCAGGGCGACTATGTCGGCTACCTGCGGCAGGACCCGGCGGAGATCGAGGCACTGTTCAGCGACCTGCTGATCGGCGTGACCAACTTCTTCCGCGATCCCGATGCCTTCGCCGCCCTCGAGGAGGAGGTCATTCCGCGTCTGTTCTTCGGCAAGCCTGCGGGCGCGACCGTACGCGTCTGGGTCTGCGGTTGCTCGACCGGGGAGGAGGCGTACTCCATCGCCATCCTGCTGCGCGAGCATCTGGAAACCCTCAAGCAGGCCTACACGATACAGGTCTTCGCGACCGACATCGATCCACGCGCCATCGAGCAAGCCCGCACCGGTCTCTATCCGAGCAGCATCTCGGCCGACGTCTCCGCGGCGCGGCTGGCGCGCTTCTTCTCGGAGGACCCGCAGGGGGGCTACCGCGTCCAAAAGGTGGTGCGGGATCTCCTGGTGTTCTCCGAGCAGGACCTGGTGCAGGATCCGCCCTTCTCCCGGATGGATCTCATCAGCTGCCGCAACCTGCTGATCTATCTCAACGGCGATCTGCAAGCGCGCCTGATCGCGCTCTTTCACTATGCCCTGAGTCCGAACGGCGTGCTCTTTCTCGGCAACTCCGAGACCGTCGGCGAGGTCCCTGCCCTGTTCGCGCCGCTCAACCGCAAATGGAAGCTCTACAGTCGCCTGGAGCGGCCGCGCGGCGCCTTCGTCCCGACCTCCGTCATGCGCGAGCCCCCGCCGGCGTCGACCGGCGACCAGCAACCCTTGCCGCACGCCGCAGCAGGTCTGACCAAGGGCAAGCTCGATCTGCGCGCACTCACCGAGCAGGCCCTGCTGCGTCACGGCGACCCGGTCGGCATCCTCGTCAACGGCCGCGGCGAGATCCTCCACATCTACGGTCGCACCGGGCAGTACCTGGAGCCCGCCCCCGGCGATGCCGCCATGAACGTCTTCGCGATGGCGCGCGAGGGCTTGCGACGCGATCTGACGACCGCGCTGCACCGCGCCGTGACGCACCGCGAGCCGGTCCGTCGCCCGGGGCTGGGGGTGAAGACCAACGGCGACTTCAGCCGCGTCGATCTGACGGTGCGCCCGGAGCAGACGCATCTGGACGGGAGCCTGCTGACGGACTTCTACCTGATCGTCCTGGAGACGGCCACACCGGAGCCGACCGCCTCGGCGACGGCGGGGGCCGCCCCCACCAGCGGCGACGGGGACTGTGAGCAAAACGCGCGCATCGCCGAGCTGGAGCTCGAGCTGCGCGCGAAGGATGACTATCTGCAATCCACGCGCGAAGAGATGGAGACCTCCAACGAGGAGCTGAAATCCACCAACGAGGAGATGCAGTCCGTCAACGAGGAGATCCAATCCACCAACGAGGAGCTGGAGACCTCCAAAGAGGAGCTGCAGTCGGTCAACGAGGAGCTGGCCACCGTCAACGCCGAGCTCCAGACCAAGGTCGCCGATCTCTCGCGCGCCAACAACGACATGAACAACCTGCTCGCCGGCACGGGCGTGGCGACCCTGTTCGTCGACCACCAACTGCGCATCACCCGCTTCACGCCGACCGCGACCCGGCTGATCAAGCTGATCGCGGCCGATATCGGGCGACCGGTCGGCGACATCGTCTCCAACCTGGTCGACTACACCGATCTCACGGACGACGTACAGTCCGTGCTGAGCGACCTGCTGCCCCGCGAGCACGAGGTTCAGACCCGGCAGGGCGCCTGGTTCCTGATGCGGATCGGACCCTATCGCACCCTGGAGAACGTCATCGAGGGTGCCGTCATCACCTTCGTGGACATCTCCGAGCGCAAACGCAGCGAGGACGCGGTCCGCGCGGCCCGCGCCTTCGCCGAAGCGATCGTGGATGCGGTGCGCGAGCCCCTGGTCGTTCTGGACGCCGACCTGCGGGTGGTCTCGGCCAACCGCGCCTTCTACCGCCACTTCCGTCTGAACGAAGCGGAGACCCGCGACCGGCTCCTGTTCACGCTGAGCCACCACCGCTGGGACATCCCGGCACTGCGCGATCGCCTGCAGGAGATCCAGGCGCAGGGCGGCAGCTTCGAGGACTTTTCGCTGGAGCAGGACTTTCCGGACATCGGAGCGCGCTCGCTGCGGCTCAACGCCCGGCGCATCGACCCCGGCGAGGGTCAGACCGGCATGATCCTGCTGGCACTCGAGGACGTCACCTCCCCCCCCCCCCCGGGATCACCTGAACCAACCGATGCCCCGACCCCCGAGGCCCGGCCATGAGCGACCCCCATGATCTCGAAGCAAACAAAGATCCGGGCGAGCGGGGCGTCGCAGGCATCCCGCCGCGCGCGCCCTCCCGCGAGGAGATCTCGGCACGGCTGCGTCGAGAGGCCGAAGCGCGTCTGCCGACACCCGACGAGCCGGCACTCCCGGCACTCGCACCCGATGAGGCCGAACGCCTGATCCATGAGCTGCGCGTGCATCAGATCGAGCTCGAGCTGCAAAACGAAGAGCTGCTGCGCACGCAAGAGGCCCTGGAAACCGCCCGATCACGTTACTTCGATCTCTACGATTTAGCGCCGATCGGCTACCTGACCCTGACCGAAGAGGGCATGATCCGGGAGGCCAACCTTGCCGCCGCCACCCTGCTCGCAACCACGCGTGTCGGCCTGGTCGGCCGTCCACTGACCCGCTTCATCCTCCCCGAGGACCAGGACATCCTCTATGGGTGCCTGCATCGGCTGCGCAGCACACGCGAGCCCCAGACCTGCGAGCTGCGGCTGCGCAAGACGCAGGGCGTCTCGCGCTGGGTCCGTGTCGACAGCGCTCTCGAGGCGCATCGGATGGGCAATCAAGGCCACTGGCGGGCCACCCTAAGCGACATCACAGCGAGCAAAGAGGCCGAGCAGCACCTGGTCGACGCCCAAGTGCGGTTGAAACGGGTGGCTGGGATGGCCGATGTCGGCTTCCTGGAGTGGTATCCGCGCACAGGCACCGTACTCCTGCAACCCGCCGTGCACTCCTCGACGAGCGATGCGCAGGACGCCGCGGCCCCGCAGACCCTGGACGCTTGGCTGGCCCGGCTGCATCCGGAGGATCGCGAGCCGGTTCGCACCGCCTTCATCCACTTCGCCACCGACTGCGAGGCATCCCCGGAGATCCACTATCGCCAACACAGCGAGAGCGGCGACTACCTCTGGTTCGCGGCCTATCTGGAGCCGATCATGGATGATCGGGGCCTGCTCGATCGGGTCCTGATCGCTCACCAGGATGTCAGCCAACGCAAGGAATCCGAGGAGCGTGCGCTGCGTTTGATGCAACACGACCCCTTGACGGGGTTGCCGGGCCGGAGCCTGCTCACACCGATGGCCGCGCAGATGCTTGCCGGCGCCGGGCGCGCGGGCAAACGCTTGGCGGTCTTGTTCGTCGACCTGGACCAGTTCAAGGCCATCAACGACAACTACGGACACGCGGTCGGCGACGAGGTGCTGCGGCAGACCGCCGAACGTCTGCGCGCGTCGTTCCGCGCCGACGACCTGGTCGCCCGACTCGGCGGAGACGAGTTCGTGATCGTCCTGGCCAACATCCGAGACGAAGACGACGCCGCAACCGCTGCCGGCACGGCCATCGCAGCGCTCGCGCGCCCTTACCGGGTCGCCGAGCAGGAATTGACCTGTCTGCCCAGTATCGGGATCAGCCTCTATCCGGACGACGCCGCGACGATCGATGCCCTGATCAAGTGCGCGGATCTGGCCATGTACCACGCCAAACAGGTCAGTCCGGGGCAGTTTCAGTTCGCCACGGCCGCGCTCGAGCGCCAGTCGCGAGCCGTCGCGGTACTGAAGGACGGCCTGCGCGAGGCGATGTCGCACAACGGGTTTCGACTCCTCTACCAACCGGCGATCGATCTGCGCAGCGGCGCCGTCATCGGGGTCGAAGCACTGCTGCGGTGGCCTCAGGCCGACGGCAGCGAGATCGCACCCTTGGTGTTCCTGCCGATCGCCGAATCGATCGGACTCATCCACGACCTCGGTGCCTGGGTGCTCCGGGAGGTCTTGCGCCAGCACCGCGCTTGGCTGGCCGAGGGATTGCCGCCGATCGCCGTGACGGTGAACGTCTCGGCGCGCCAATTCCGCCATCAGTCGTTTCTGCAACGCATCACGGACGCACTGCACGACGGCGGGGTCGACCCGGCCCTGGTGTCGCTCGCGCTGGGCGAGGCCACGCTGCTGCAGGACACCTCGACCTCGCGCCGCCTCCTGGACAAGCTGCATGCGCTCGGGGTGCGGGTGGCGCTGGACGACTTCGGCATCGGATCCTCCTGCCTCGGCGAGATCGAAGACCTGCCGTTGGATGCCCTGGAGATCAACCGGACCCTGGTGCAGGGTCTGGACAACGGGGCGCGAGCGCCGGCCATCGTCGAGACCATCGTGCGTCTCGGCCAGGCCCTGCAGGTCAAGGTCACTGCGATCGGCATCGAGACCGAGGCGGAGCTCGGCGCCGTGCGCGACCTGGGCTGCGACCGTGCACAGGGGTTCTATCTGGGCAAACCCATGACGGGCGACGAGCTCGCCGCCTGGTATCGCCGCCGGCTGCCCGTTCCCGGAAGCAACCCGTGCCTGCCGCTTGGTCCACCGTCATGAGGAGAGCTTCGGCCTGTTCCACTCGATGTCCATGGCCGGAGCACTCGCTCGGACGCTTGATGGATGGATTGATTGAATTCGTCGATCTCGCCACGCGTGATGAAAGGCGGACGCCGTTCCCGCGCCGGCGACTGCCCGTCGCGTAACGACATCTTGGCATTTTTTTGCTTTTTCATTAGGTCTTTTAATAAGCCTCGCCATCCTTTCGCTGAATGCTCTCGCAGCCCAAGCAACACCCGACTGAGTACCGCTTTATTTACGATCAGAAGCCTATAAACTCAGCAGAAATATCCAGAACAGCTATACTGAATGTGATGGAGCACACAGCACAGCAATCCGCCCAGACGATGAGATGTGCAGTCTGCCTGCCCCCCGCGGTCCGGCAGGACGAACAACCCGGGATCGATTCAAGCTTATCAACACGAAAGGGTATTTAAATGAACTGGAATCAAGTAGAAGGCAGCTGGAAACAATTCACCGGCAAGGTCAAGGAGAAATGGGGAGACATCACGGACGACGACCTCGACCGCATCGCCGGCAAGCGTGACGTCCTGGTCGGACATATTCAGGAGAAATACGGCATCGCACAGGAGGAAGCCGAAAAACAGGTCAAGGAGTGGGAGAAGAGCAACAAGCTCGACGGTTAGGACGAGTCACATCCTCGAGCGTTCGGCCGCGTTCAAGACTCCAACGGAGCAGCGAAACGGGATCCGCCCGCTCGCACTAAAGGAGCAAGCACATGTCACTCGGCACGATTCTCGTCATCGTCCTGATCCTTATCCTGGTCGGTGTCATCCCGACCTGGCCGCATAGTCGGTCGTGGGGTTACGCCCCCTCGGGCGTGATCGGCCTGATCCTCGTCATTCTGCTGATCCTGTTTGTATTGGGTCGGCTCTGACATTCGGATGCCTTCGGTCGGTTCGCCGCAGGCGAAACCGCCCGAAGGATCTGTCCCCTATCACCATTGAGAGAGGCACATGCCCCGATGAAACAATCCTATAAAGCGATCTTGATGTCGTTATTGGTCCTGAGCTTCTCGCTGGGATCGCTCGGTTGCGAGAAACAGGGTCCGGCCGAAGAGGCCGGAGAAACGATCGATCGAACCGTCGAGAAGACCGGGGACAAGATGGAGGACATCAAGGATGCGGCCACGAAATAGCGCGGAGCATTCCGGAATGAGTCGTTCCTACAACGGCGCTTTGATGGCGTCGGTGATCCTGGTTTTCGCTCTTGGGTCGGTCGGCTGCGAGCAAGAAGGTCCGGCCGAAAGGGTCGGGCAATCGATCGATCGAACGGCCGAAAAGGCCGGCGACAAGATGGAAGAGGCCAAGGAGGCGGCTTCCGAGAAGGCAGAGGAGGCAGGTGCCTATATCGACGACGCGGCGATCACCGCCAAGATCAAGGCAGACTTCTTAGCCGATCCGATGCTCGAGGTGTTTCAGATCGGCGTGACCACGACCGACGGTGTCGTCACGCTCAGCGGTGAAGTCGACTCGCAGGCGAGCATCGACAGAAGTCAAGCCATCGCCGGCGGAGTCGAGAACGTCCAATCGGTCCGAAACGAGCTGGTGGTCCAGGTCGCCGAATAGCGTTGCGACTCCATCTGAGCATCTGAAGGAACGAACCGCTCCTCGGAACGCCTCGGGCGTCCGAGGAGCCCCGACACCCAAGAGAGGAAACGCAGATGGACGCCGAATTCAAAACCAGAGCCCCGCAACTGAAGAATCGGGTCGTAAAGGTCGTCAAGTATTATGATCCACGCACCTGGAAGGAGAAAGGTCTATGGTGGACGGCCGGGCTGTTTCTGGTGACCTATCTGGTGATCGTGATCATCTTGAGCCTCGTTTGGTCACGCTCCCCCGGATCATTCGATGTCAATGAATACGCGATGGCGCGGGTCGGACAGGATTCGACCAAGCTGGTGCCCGGCACCATGACGACCGCTGCGGCCATCGGGATTGCCGAGACCCTCTTGAATAAACCGGGCGGCTACCTGACAAACGATATTACACCTCCGGGAATCTTTCTGGACAACATCCCCAATTGGGAATTCGGCGCCCTGACCGAGCTTCGCGATTTATCCCGCGCTTTGCGTAATGACTTCAGCCGTGCGCAAACGCAATCGGTCGAAGACGCGGATCTCCAGATTGCGGAGCCGAAGTTCAACTATGATTCCCAATCCTGGATCTTCCCGTCCTCCGAGTCGGAATACCGCGACGGGATCGCGGCTTTGCAGCGCTATATGGCGCGACTCGCCGACGATAAAGGCGGCGATGGTGAGTTCTTCGCCCGCGCCGACAATCTGGCCGCCTATCTGCAGGTGGTTGCGAAGCGGCTCGGCAGTCTTGCGCAGCGCTTGTCTTACGCCGTCGGTCAAGCCCCGCTCGATACGGCGTTGGCCGGCGACGCAAGCGCCACGGAGGCATCGCCCGACGCCAGGCAAACCTGGAACAAGACACCCTGGCTCAAGATCGACGACGTCTTCTTCGAGGCACGGGGCTATACCTGGGGGCTTCTCCGGACGCTGACCGCCATGGAGGCGGACTTCGCCTCGGTTCTCGAGGACAAAAACGCTCTCGTGTCACTGAAGCAGATCGTGCGGGAGTTGGAAAATACCCAAAACACGATCTGGAGCCCCATGATCCTGAACGGCACCGGATTCGGCCCCATGGGTAACCATTCCCTGGTGATGGCCTCCTACATCTCGCGCGCCAATGCGGCAATCATCGATCTCCGTCGGCTTTTGATCGAGGGTTAGCCAAAATCTTTCGTAACTGTTCAGGTAGCCAACCGCCTTACGGCAAGTGCGGCATCGGAGGCTGGCCCCGGAAGGTCATCACAAGTGCGGGATAGAGATCGATCGACTGCTTGCGCAGGGTGGACAGATAGGAGCGTACCGTGGCGAAGGCCGCGGCACCTTCGGGCGAGCGGAAACAGCCCGAGACCTTCTGCTTGAGCTTGGGCATGCGCAGGTCGCGTTCCGCTTGGTTGTTGTCGAAGGGCACCCGCAGATCCGTGACAAACCGCATGACCTCGTCGCGGTGGGTGCGCAGGCGCGCGACCAGGTTGTAAGCCGGCGTCTGTTTGACCCGTCGTCGACTGCCCGGTGGCGGGAGGCGCTGCGGATGAAAGAAGGCCCCGTCGGCGAGGATGCTGTCGTAACGGGTGAAGAGGTCCTCCACCACCGCAGCAGGGAGGGCTTCGAGGCCGGCCGCGCGGGCGGCGATGGTGGCGTCGTTGGCCTCGCACAGCAAGGCGATCAGCCGTTTGGGCCAGGACAGCACGGGGTCGGCTTCGGCGAGGGCGATGAGTTCGCGCAGGTGATGGGCATTGCAGAAGGCATGCTGAGCCGGGGTGCTCAAGTACGCCCGCCAGTGATCGTGGACCAGGATGCCGCGAAAGCCGTCGAGCAGACCGATGCCGGTCAACGCCTCGGCGCCGCGCTTGGCGTGCACGGCGTAGAAGGTCAGGACCGAGGTGCACAGCACATGCAGCCACTGCAGGGCGCCGGCGACGCGCATCCCCGTCTCATCGGCATGGGCCACGGCGCTGCGCACGATGGATCGACCGATCGCCGCCACGGGTGCCGCCAGGCGCACCGCCGCCTCGCGCCCCATGTTCACCAGGGTCGCCGGGGAGAGCGTGATGCCCGCCAAGACACCGAGCAGCTCGGCGCTGCGTCGATAGGGCAAGAGCTGGTAATGCGTCAAATACACCGCCAAGGCCGACAGCCCCGGGCCATACTGCACCGGGGCGCCGAGCGCATCCGGGAAGGCACTGCAATGCACCTGGCCGCAGGCACACACCCCGGTCACGGTGCGATATTCGGTGACCTCCCGGCGCACCACCAGATCGATGACCTGACGGCGCTCGGGCAACACCTCGACAGCCAGTTCGGCGCAGTCGTGCCCGCAGCTGCAAAGCCCCTCCAGGGGCAGCACGATGCGGTGCTCGGGATCCTCCACCAGTGCTCGAGTGGCGCCCGGATGATCCTTCTGACCACCGGGCTTCATGCCGCTGCGCACGCGGCGCGAGCGCGGCGGCGGTTTCTTGAACGGAGGATCCGAGGACGGGGGCTTGCTGGAGTTGTGGCTATCCTTGCCTAAGCGCGCTTCCAGATCGCGGATGCGCTGGAGCAGCTCGGCGATCTGTTTCGCTTGCTCGGCGGTCTGCGCCCGCAACCGCGCCAGTTCGACATCTTTGCTGTCAGGACTGTCGGTTGTCGATGGCGGCTTAGGCATGTTACTAACTTACCGCCCCAAGGGATTGTTTGGCAAGCTGACCTGAACAGTTACAATCTTTCAGTTGTTTTGCATTGCGTCCCGAACACCTTCAGGGCTTCTTCAGGGGATACAGAGCCATGATGCAGGGTCATCCACGTGCCGGCCGGCACATCACCGGCAGCAAAACCGGCGTTCACATGGAAAACGACTTGGCAGGACATCTGTTTGTCCTGCTGGGCGTCTTTCAAGAATACCAAAGCAGCGCAATCGCCTTGGTACGTCTGCGCACCGCCGTCCTTCGTGATCCGCACTTGGCGTCGGTGCTGCGCCCGTCATTGGACGATATGCAAAGGGCCAACCAGGCCCTGCGAAAGGAGGTGATGCAAATGCAGCACGATATTGCTGCGCAGATCGCCCACAACCCGGATCATGATGTCGGCTTCAAGCCAACGCCCGAACAGGCACACTCGTGATCCGTCAGTTCCGAGCATCTATCATTGCCGATGCTCGGATTTTTCGAGTCGTTTAAACCGCGTCCAGAGCAACATGCGTCGTTTTCATTGTTCGTTTAGCTTCGGAGATATCCTTGATCCCAGTGAGACGCGGTTTAGATTTTGAAACTTTTTAATACTTTAAACCGCGCCGGCTCCGACAGTGATCTGAGCCGGCGCGGCCAAGCCACTCCGACAAATGACGCATACCGCACCAGGCGCGGTTTAGTGAAGGTGATTATAATGAAAACACTGATTGGGTTAGTGATGCTGTTGTCGATCGGGCTCTTGATCGGGTGCAATACGATCGACGGAGCAGGTCAGGATATCGAACGTGGTGGCGAAGCGGTAAGTGACACGGCCAAAGAGGTTCAAAAGAGCATGTAAATTGTGCTCGTCACGGGACCCTAATGCTTAAACCGGGAAACACGACACCTCAACGGCCTCGTGACACCCGTTCCACGGTGTCACGCCTTCCCGGCGTCGCTCTGCGCCACGTACCAAGGTAGGCCCAAGTCTCGGCCATAGTGCGGTCGGACAGAATGGGGCTTGTACAGACCCTCAGTCGTTCTGGAACGGGTGGATGGCACGTCAAGTCCGCTTGACCTCTATGACTGTCGTGCCGACCTGTCATCAGCCTGTCCCGTTGCCAGGTTAGGCGGAAGTTTACGCATATTCCGTTCGCTAGCGAACAGAGCGATGACGCGTTTGGTCGACACCGCTCCGCACACCGGACACTCGACCGATTCCGGCCGAAATGACGAATAAGGCCTATGCGTCGACGGGGCTTCAATGTACGCTACAGCACAGACGCACGGCTTCGTCAAGGTGATTCTGAGATGATGGCACCGAGATTGGATGCCGGGTCGTTCGTGTACAGACAGACGGATCTGTCCGGGTGATCGTGGGTGACGCCGGCAGTCAGGCATCGACATCGCCGTCGTTTCTTCAGTCGCGCGTTTTTCCAGAGAAACGCCCAATCAGGTAACGACAAATGAACAAGATCTCGACAAGCGCCCTTCTTATCACCATGGCTTTCGTGCTGCTGCTTGCGGCGTGCAGCACGGCCTCGAAGTATGAGCCAGCCCCGGCCGCCGCCGCACCGATGTACGAGCCAAAACCAGATCGCAACTGATCACTTGCCGGTTGCCACCAGATTCGCTGTCGACGACGACATTGAAACGTCCAAGTCGACAGCGAAGCTCGAAGGTCGAATCCAGGGTGACGCAGGAAGCCCGTCAATTTCACGTCGGCACAAGCCGTTGTGCGGTGTTGTCGTGACATCGAACCTGTTCCGGCCTGCGGTGATCGGTTTCCTCGCCATACTCGCCAGCCATACCGGTTTCGTCGATGCTGCAGCATCGTCGCTGTTTTTTGATCACGCTCAGGGTCCGTCGGTGTCGAGGCCACTTCCACCGGAGTACGTGATCGGCCCGGACGGGTCCGTCGTGCTGCGGATTTGCTTTAACTGGTCCTGTGCGAGCAGACAGACCATGACCTTCACTTCCGAGGATATAGCTCTTCTCAAAAGGCATCTGGCGGTTTGCCCGGGCACGAGTCTTCACGATCGGCTACAGCAGGTGCGTATCGGCATCTGGCAAATGGAATTGCTGGCACAAAAATATCAGCCGTTGTTGGCCAACGACCTTGCCATCAACATTTTTGAAGCGGGGGTTGAAGGGCGGATGGATTGCATCGACAACGCCAGCAACACCACGAATTATCTGCATGTTCTCCGCGACATCGGGGAGCTTGCCGGTTGGTCGGTCTCGTCGCCCAAAGTGCGTATCCCTTTCGATATCACTGCGGTGCACTGGACGGCCGTCATGATCGATACGGAGAGCGGGCTTCCCTGGAGCGTCGACTCCTGGTATCGCCCGAACGGTCATCTACCGATGGTCATGCCATTGGCGAGCTGGATCGACGAGAAACAGGCATGGAAAACGCCCTTCGAACGTCTGAATGCGACCCCGCACTCCATCGACGAGCTCTGCGACACGCAGCCGCCGGGCAGCTTGAGGCCAGCGGAGTCTTCCTTACGATGATGATCAAACCCGCCTAAACCGCGCCTGCCCCGACGAGGCTGCCGCGGTTGCTCCAATCCCGAAACACCACCTACAACGCCGCGCGCGGTTTCGTTTCCGGCATGACATAAACAATGCCGACCGTCCCGGCAAACAGGCGATGTATCACGTCCGTGAAGAATTCCGGTGGAACATTGATGCAGCCATAGGAAATACGGTTATCGAGCGGCGATGGACTGGCCAGGCGTTGCGGTCGGCGCTGTTCGGGTATGCTCGTCACGACCGGATGCATGGAGATGGCGTTTTCGTAGTCCAGCCAGAGGATTTCCTTGCCATGGGAATTGCGCCCCATTGCGGTCATGAAGCGCCCCGCGGGCGTTGTACGATCCGCGGGGGGGATCAATGACATCCGCATGTCACTGATGCCGGGGGCGACGTCATCACCTATCCCCATACCCAGCAGCACGGGGGCCGCGCCCTTGAGCTGTCCGTCCACGCTAAAGGCATAGACCTTGGCGTTGACCTTATCCACGATCGCGAACGGCATGTTGAGATTGTCTCTTGAAGCGACAACCCAATCCGCCGTCTCCCGCGTCCTGCGCGATGCGGTCTCCGACCCAAAGTTGGCCCGCCCGGAGCTCAATGGCGTGGCCATTGTTGGCTCCATCACGAACGGAACCTCGGCCTCTTGCGCATAGCTTGCATTGAGCATCGGGTTGGGCATTTGAGCGGCATCGCCCGCCTTCGTGGCCAGGTGCGGGCCGCATCCGACAATCAACGGAACGAAACACAGGCTTAATGCCGCCATCCTCTTACGACCGCGCGCTTGGCGCGGACCGCCGCTCGCTGGTGGCTCGATTGCACGCATTTCCGAATCCTCGCCGACGCCGGTTTCTCGCAATGCTCGGCGATGCAGTGCCGGTGGTCAATGGGTTCGTAGCGATTGCCCTGCTTGGCGTATATCCATCACTCCGGTGAGACGACGGGGGGCTCGTTCATAACTCCGGCTGGAGCGGCACGTGGCGCGGAGCGCCAGGAGAAGCGCGACACCGCCGGAGCGGTGTTACGAGCGCTCCAATGGGTCGGGTGACCCAGCGTGTGAACAAGGCCCGACGGGGGCTTTCCGGGACCGCCCGGCCTATAACCGCCCCCTTCGAGCGTTCAGGGAGCACAGAACCATGATCGAGCACGCCGTCGAGGCATTCATCACGCGCTGGGGCGGCGGAACCAGCTACGGGCGCAACGAGCGCGCCAACCTGCAAATGTTCATCACAGAGCTGTGCACCCTGCTCGATCTGCCTCAGCCCGACCCGTCCAGCTCCAAGGTCGGCGACAACGCCTACGTCTTCGAGCGCAAGCTGACCGAACCCACCGCCGACGGCGGCCAAACCGGCAGCAGCGGCTGGGACGCGGCCATCGTCAAGGCACGCAACCAATCCGAGAACTACGCCCGTCTCCTGCCGCCCGAAGAGGGCCGCCCGCCCTTCATCGTCGTCGCTGTCGGCCGATCCTTCACGCTCTACGCCGAGTTCAGCCGCTTGGGCGGCTACTATGTCGCCTTCCCGGACGCGCGCCGTCATACGATCCGCCTGGAGCAGCTGCGCGATCCCAAAACGCGCGAGCTGTTGCGCGCCCTCTGGCTCGATCCGCTCAGCCTCGATCCCACCCGCAACGCCGGCAAAATCACCACCGACATCGCCGGCCAGCTAGCCATACTAGGGTTCCTTGACGAACAACTTTCTGCGCACGTGAGTCAAATTTAGGTCGGCGCAAGTTTGGCCTGCCCCAACAGGTCATCGAGGGCCTGTTGCAGCCGACCCATGGCGGTGGCGATGGGCCGGTTGGGCGCTTTGGGACAGCCGTCGAACAACTGGGACAACCCTGGCCGCAGGATGCGGCTGTGGACCTTGGTGAAGAACAGGGCCACCCGCAGGCCCTGATCGGTGACCCGGTAGCGATGGCTCTGCGGGATCCGTTCGATGAGGCCATGCAGCCGCAGTCGGCGCAGATCGTAGGTCATGCGTCCGGGTGAGTAGTCCGCAAGCGGCAACCCCAGAGCCTGGGCCATCCAGGTGCGCATCCCGGCATGGCGGAAGCCCTCGGGCAGGGTGAGGAACAGGCACATGGCGGTGAACAGCGCCAACACCCGCGGATCGTCGAGGTGCAGTCCGGGGGCGCGTTGCCCGCCGACCACCTGCGCTTGGGTGACCTGATCGAACACCGCCTCGGCCAGCAGACAGTCCTGGCTGAGTGTCTCGACCTCGAGCAAGCGACGGTTGGCGGTAAAGCCGATGGCCCGCAGGGCGGGCAGGTTGTTCAGATTCCGTCCGATGCCGAAGTCGTGGGTGTTGTTGATCGTGGTCTCGGTGCGCAGGGCCCGGCCTTCCTTGAAGTACTGCTTGATCTTGGAGGATTTGTAGCCGACATGCAGCGAAGGGATAACCCCTTGGGTGATGACGCGGGTATGAAAGCTCCCCGGCGTGCGTTTGGTGATCCTCCGATTGAAGATCAGGCTGACCTTCTCGGGCCGTCCCAGGTCGAGGTTCTCGCGGATGACCTCCTCGAATAGATGGCGCCCGGACAGCGGCCGGTCGAACACCTGCGTGCGGGCGAACTCCGCCTGCAGGATGGATAGTTGGAAAGTGTAGCCGGCGGCATGGTCTTCCGCCGTGAAGGGATCCGGGAGCCGTCCCAACCACTTGGCCACCAGCGCGGCGATCGTCTCCTCGTTCAGGTCATCGAGGATGCGTTGCGCGCGGGCCGGATCGGCGCAGGCGAGCAGCCCGTTGTCCAGGGCCCGAAGGGGATTCCCGCCTTGGCCAACTGGCGTTTGACGTACTCATGACCGTTGAGACAGACCCGCGCGGTGTAGGGAAAGTAGGAGCAGAACTTGATGAACAGAGGGCCGAAGTCCGCATCGACCAAATAAAAGTAGTAATGGTTGCACATCACCGTCCCGCGGGTGAACCAAGGGTACGGCTGGCCGGTGTGGGCGCTGATCTTCTTGATCATGCGGAAGCTGGCAAACCGCTCCTGGGCCTTGCCGATGTACAGGACACCCTCGGGTTGAGCGAAGTCGCGGAGCCGCTCGCGGGTGACGTCGTCTTTGCGCTGTCCCTTGGCGAAGGGCACGATCTCAACACCCTCGCGTTGCGCAAACCGATCGATCGCCTTGACGAAGGCGTGGCTGATCGGGGCCATCAGCACCGTGGAGGCGACCTTGGCACCGCGATGGACCTTGAAGAAGTTGGCCACCCCGCCGCCGGTCTGCAGCCGCGGTTGATACAGGTTCAGATACAACCGGTCGATTCCTTCGAGATCCAGCGTGACCCGATCGTTCAGCAACTCACCGACGCTTTGGACTAACATGATGGCAGGCCCCGGTTGACATCTTGGCCACGCGCCACACGCCGCTCCGTGCGGCTACCAACGGAAGTTTAGCCTTCCGTCGCTCAACCGGGGCCGCCCGACACCGGAGCTCGCCCCATGGCTCGTCGGTCTGAGGCGAAGCCTCGCTAGGTATTGTGCGGGTCAGGGAGATGCAGCAGGCGGAATCCGACGCATTGTTGGCCGTCCATGAATGGGCGGCTGGACACTTCAACACGAGACATCGCTTCACGACCCAGGATATTTGCCGCCTGCATCGTCAATGGCTGGGCGACATTTACGCCTGGGCTGGAGAATTCCGTCACATCAATCTCAGCAAAGACGGGTTTCTGTTCGCCAGCGCGGTCCAGGTGCCGCGCCTAATGGCCGCTTTCGAGCATCAGGAACTGGCGCAAGAGACGCCCTGCGCCGGGATGGCCGAACCACAACTGGTCAAGGCACTGGCGCGAACGCACTCGGAACTGTTGCTCATTCATCCTTTTCGCGAGGGCAACGGACGCTGCGCGCGACTTCTCGCCTGGCTCATGGCGCTGCAAGCCGGGCTTCCCGCGCTCGAATTCTCACCTCTGGCGCGACGCGGCAAACCTGCCTATATCGCCGCCGTACACGCAGCAATGGACGGCGACTATGCCGCGATGGAGCAATGTTTCAGTCGCGTGATCCGGCAGACGTGGCGGATTTACGGGGGGCGGCGGGTCTGATGTGCTTGGCAGGCTGCGTAAACGGTTTGACGATGCCCTCCACCGCCGAAGAGCTGGCGGCGGAGCGGTGCAACGCACTCTTACGCTTCACTTCGTCGCGCAACCAAGGGTTTTCCAACAATAATGAACCAGCCATGATGTTTCGCTCGTGTCGTCGGGTTCTGGAACGTTTCGCTCCAGACAGAGGTGGTCGCCTTTGGGGCGAGCGCACGGGTTGCATGCGCGGAAGTCTATCGCCAAACCTTTCACCAAGGCCAACGGTTCGATTTGGCTTGTTTCGAGACTCAAAAGGAAGATGACCATGACTGATAAGCGCATCGCCCAGCAGCACCACGCCACCTTCGAAGGCATCCGCCATGTGGATGCCGACGACAATGAATTTTGGCTGGCTCGCCAACTGGCGAATGTTCTGGACTATTCACAATATCGCCACTTTGTACCGGTTATCGAGCGTGCAAAAGACGCTTGCCGCAACAGTGGCCAGGCTGTTGCAGACCATATTGAGGATGTCCTCACAATGGTCGATATCGGATCAGGCGCCAAACGCCAGGTAGAAGATTTTCGTCTGTCCCGCTACGCCTGCTACCTGATCGTGCAAAACGGCGATCCCAGCAAGCCGGTGATCGCCAACGGCCAAACCTACTTCGCCATGCAGACGCGACGCCAGGAGCTGGCCGACGACGTTAAATTTGCGCAACTCAGCGAAGACGACAAACGCCTCGCTATCCGCAACGAGCTAGCCACGCACAACAAGCATTTGGCCGCAGCCGCCAAGGATGCCGGCGTGGAAACCAGTCTCGACTACGCCATCTTCCAGGATCATGGTTACAAAGGCTTGTACGGCGGCTTGGGCAACAAAGACATCCACGCACGCAAAGGGTTGAAAAAAAGCCAGAAAATCCTTGACCACATGGGCAGCACCGAGCTGGCGGCCAATCTGTTCCGCGCCACGCAAACCGAGGAGAAGCTGCGGCGCGATCAGGTACAGGGAAAGCATCAAGCCAACAGGACTCACTTCGCTGTCGGCCGCAAGGTGCGCCAGACCATTAGCGAGCTGGGCGGCACCATGCCCGAGAATCTGCCCAAACCCGACCACAGCATTCAGCAGATCGAATCCGCGAAGAAAAAGCTGGACAAGCCTCCGAAGGAACCCCGTTAATGCCTCGCCCCAAGAATAACGCCGCCGGCATGGCATCTCCACGCCCGGCCAAAACACCGAAAGCCATCGCCTCGACCCAATCCCTCTCGGCCTTCGTCAAAAGCATCTGCGATGTGATGCGCCGCTCCAACTGTGCCAGCGCCTTGCAGTATGTGCCGGAGCTGACCTGGATTCTGTTTCTGCGCATTCTGGACGCCCAGGAAGCCAGGGCGCGGGAAAGGGCCGAAGCCGTGGGCGCCCATTTCTCGCCCGCGCTGCGCAGCCCTTACCGTTGGCAGGACTGGGCGGCTCCCTATTCCGACAAGCCTGGGCACCCGCAAACACCCGAGGGCAAACCTTGCGGCTGGAAGCGTCAGGAACTGTTCGCGGCGGGCGACGGCCAGTTGTTCGAGTTCATCAACCAGGAACTGCTGCCGCATCTCCACAGTCTCGACATCGACACCCGCACCGGCCTGCCCAACCCGGCGGCCAGCCGCAAGCAGCGCATCATGGGCCGCACCATGACGGCGGTGGACAAGGTGCGCGTCGATAGCGAGGCCAATCTGCGCGACATCCTGGACAAGGTGCATCAGATCCACATCGACCACGTGGACGACCGGCATTTCTTCACCCTGTCGCAGGTGTATGAAGACCTGTTGTTGAAGATGGGCGAGAAGAACTCCGATGGCGGCCAGTTCTTCACCCCGCGCGAGGTGATCCGCGCCATGGTGCATACGGTCAATCCGCAACTGGGTCAGACGGTGTATGACCCCTGCTGCGGCACCGGCGGTTTTCTGGCGATCGCCTATGAGCACATCGCCCGCCAGTTGGGTCCAAGCGCCACCAGCACCGACATCGATACGCTCAAGCACGACACCTTTTTCGGCCGCGAAAAGGAGAACCTGGTGTTCCCGATCGCGCTGGCGAACCTGGTGCTGCACGGCATCGACCAGCCGAATCTCTGGCATGGCAACGCGCTGACCCGCCGCGCCACTTATGCGGCACTGTTCGACCAGGCGCCCAAGACCTTCGACGTGATCCTCACCAACCCGCCCTTCGGCGGCAAGGAAGGCCGTGACGCGCAGAAAAACTTCGCCTATGAAACCAGCGCCACCCAGGTGCTGTTCGTGCAGGACATCCTGAGCGAGCTGGCGCCCGCGGGTACCTGCGCCATCGTGCTGGACGAGGGCTTGCTGTTTCGCACCAACGAGAGCGCCTTTGTCGAGACCAAGCGCAAGCTGGTGGACGAGTGCGATCTGTGGGCCATCCTCAGCCTGCCCGGTGGCGTGTTCTCCACGGCTGGCGCGGGCGTGAAAACCAATCTGCTGTTCTTCACCAAGGGCCGAAAGACCAAGAAAATCTGGTACTACGACCTCTCATCCGTGAAGGTCGGCAAGAAAACCCCGCTGACGCTGGCGCACTTCGGATTCGACTCGGACGGCGCGGTGCTGGCCGACGCGCACTTGCCCGCCCTCCTCACCGCCGACTGGCAGGCCGACGAGGCCAACGCGGGCAAGCCTTTTCCCAGCTATGCCCGTCTGCTGGAAGCGCGCGGTAAGCCCGAGGGCGACAGCCGCTACTCCTGGACGGTGGATTTCGCCGCGCGTCGCGCCAAGGCCCGCGCCGAGATGCAACCCCTGCTCCATGAGGCCGCTCAGATCAAAGCGGCCGTGGTGGATCTGAAGGAGCAGCTCAAGCGTCTGAAAAAAGACAAGGCCAGCGATGCCGAGCTGTCGGCGCTGACGACGCGGATTCTGGAACAAGGCAAAGCCGCGCGCGAGTTGGAAACCAAGGCGGCTGACATCGATGCGGCCGTGTTCGATCTGAAGGCCGTCAACCCGACGGCGGTGGCGGAGACGGATACCCGCTCCCCGCAAGAGATCGTTGGCCATATCGAGGCGCAGGGGCGCATCGTGTCCGAGGCATTGGTCAGACTCTCGGCGCTGCTGGAAACGGCCGCCGGACGTCTTCAGGAGGACGATGAGCCCTCGGCAGTCTAGCCATCGCGCTGATGGTCCGGCGAAAGTGGGTCAGCGCGATGCCGAAGAACACCGCGCCGATGGCTGCGAGCGCGAGGAACGGCGGCCAGACCACGTCGAGGCCGGCGCCGCGATAGAGGATGGCCCGGGCGGCGGTGACGAAGTGCGTGGTCGGCGCGGCCAGCATCACGTCCTGCACCAGCGAAGGCATGCTCTCGCGTGGGGCAAGGTCGCTCGGGTGGCTATCGGACTCTGATCCTCTACCGCCAGGCGCATCGCGCCTTCTTCGTCTATGGATTCGCCAAGAGCCGGCAGTCCAACATCGGCAAAGAGGAAGAGTCCTCGGAACAGGGCGAGGCTCGCTTACCCCGACCGATCACCCTGAACGACCACCTCGACCCGATGCTCCCGCCGGTCGTCCAAGAGCGGAATCGTCGGCGCGTCCTGCTCGACACCATCGAGCCTGATCCGCGTCCCGCCCTCGCCATCGCCGCTTCGCGTCACGGCGATGTGGTAGAGCGTCTCCCGATACCGGTAACGCAGCGTAAACCCGTTCCACCCGACGGGCAGACAGGGCGCGACATCCAGGGTATCGACCTCGAGCCGCAGCCCCAGCAGAGACTCCAGGATCAGCCGATACATCCAGCTCGCCGAGCCGGTATACCAGCTCCAGCCACCGCGCCCGACATGCGGTGACACGCCATAGACATCGGCCGCGACGACGTAGGGCTCGACCTTATAGATCGCGATGTCCTCGGCCGAGCGCCCGTGGTTGACCGGGTTGATCATGCCGAAGAGTTCCCAGGCCCGCGCCGAATCCCCCAGGCGCGCAAACGCCATCGTCGCCCAGATGGCGGCATGGGTGTATTGCCCGCCGTTCTCGCGCACGCCGGGCACGTATCCCTTGATATAGCCCGGATTCAGATCGGAGGTATCGAAGGGCGGGGCCAGCAGTTGGATCAACCCGGCGTCGCGGCGCACCAGGTGTGCATCCAGCGCCGCCATCCCCGTGCATGCACGCTCCGGATCGCCGGCGCCGGACAGCACCGACCAGCTTTGGGCGATGGAATCGATCCGGCATTCCTCCTGACTCGCCGAGCCCAACGGGGTGCCGTCATCGAAATAGGCACGCCGATACCAGCCGCCATCCCAACCATGCGCCTCGATGTTGCCGCGCAACCGGGCGGCCTCCGTCAGGCAACGCTCGACGAAGGGCTCGTCGCCCTGCAATCGCGCCACCGCGCTGAACTGTGTGAGCACCTCGTAGAGGAACCAGCCCAGCCAGATGCTCTCGCCCCGGCCCTGGATCCCGACCAGGTTCATGCCGTCGTTCCAGTCGCCGGATCCCATCAGCGGCAGTCCATGCTCGCCGAACCGCAGACCGTGCAGTATGGCGCGCACGCAGTGCTGGTAGAGACTCGCCGAGTCCTCGGACTGTCCGGGGAGATCGTAATAGGAGTCGTCCTCCCCGCTGACCAGACGACCCTCCAGGAACCGGGTCGTTTCATCCAGCACCTCGGTATCCCCGGTGGCCAGCACATAGCGGCAGGTCGCCAGCGGGAGCCAGAGATAATCGTCGGAGCACCGGGTGCGCACCCCGCGGCCGGAGGGTGGATGCCACCAGTGCTGGACATCGCCTTCGGGAAACTGGCGCCCGGCGCAGAGCAGCAGGTGCTCGCGAAGCAGTGACGGCTCGGCATGGACGAGCGCCATCGCGTCCTGCAACTGGTCGCGGAACCCGAAGGCCCCGCCCGACTGGTAGTAACCGCTGCGCGCCCATAAGCGACAGGCCAGGGTTTGATAGAGGAGCCAGCCGTTGGCCAGGACATCGAGCGCGGCGTCCGGCGTCTCCACCTGGACAGCGCCCAGGGTGTGCGTCCAGTGCCCGTGTATCGCCTCCAGGGCAGAGCGGGCGGCGGATGCCCCGCGGTAGCGATGCACCAGTGCACCGGCATCGTCGGCACCGCGCCGACCGACCACGCCTAGCCGGAAGACGATCTCATGGGTCTGCCCGGGGGCCAAATCGACGCTGACTTGGAGTGCGGCGCAGGCATCCAGCGCTGCACCAACCTTCCCGGAAAGCCGCGACCGTGTCAGCGCGGCCGGCGCGCCGAGTGTCCCGTTGCGCCCGATGAATTCAGTCCGATCGCCGCTGACGGTCCGGGTCGGACCGTCCACGTCGAAAAAAGCGAGGTGATCGGCGAACTCGGTGTTGTAGGGGTTGCGTGCGAAGAGCGCGCCGCTGATCGGATCGATCTCGGTGATGACATGCAGGGTCGACTTGGGCCGCAGATCCCCGAGCACCCACTCCACATAGCCGGTCGCGGAGAGCCGGCGCGGCTGATTCGAGCGATTGCACAGCTTGAGCACCGAGAACTTGATGGGTGCGTCCACCGCGACATAGACCCACAACTCGGAGGCGATGCCCTCCTCGGTGTGCTCGAAGACGCTGTAGCCGAAGCCGTGCCGGCTGACGTATTCCGACGCACCGCCCGCGGGCAGCGGCGTGGGCGACCACAGGTGACCGCTCTCCTCGTCGCGCAGATAGAAGGCCTCGCCGCTCGCATCGCCGACCGGGTCGTTGTGCCAGGGCGTGAGGCGGAAGGCGTGGGCGTTCTCGCTCCAGGTGTAGGCCATGCCGCTCGCCGAGACGACCGTCCCGAGGTGCGCATTCGCCAGGACGTTGACCCAGGGTGCAGGCGTCGTTCGGCCGGGCAGGGTCGTGATGATGTACTCGCGCCCGTCGGGGGTGAAGCCGCCCAGGCCGTTGTCGAAGAGGAGCGGCTGGCGCCCGTCCTGCTTCGCATCTCCGGCCGATTCGGGCTCGATCCCGGGACTCCATTCGGCGAAACGGCCGCGGGTCGGGCGTAAGGGCGGGACAGGCGCTTGCGGCGGAGCACGCCGACCGAGCTGTTCGACCAGGGTGCCCCGTGAATCGCTGAGGATGACCCGTGCCACGGTCTGGAAGAGGATGCGATCCTCGTTGGAGATCTGATCCGCCGGACGGACGAAGATGCCGCCGGGCCGATCGATCACGTGCGCCTCGGCGCCCGCGGCGATCAGCCCCAGGATCTGATCCTGGAGCTGCTGGCGGTAACCGGCGCGATCCTCGTTCCAGATCACCAGATCCACCGTCAATCCCTTCAGGCGCCAATAGGCATGCGCCTGGACCAGCTGATGGACCAGCTCGATATTCTCCGGGTCGCCGATCTGCACCAGCACCATCGGCACGTCGCCGGACACCGCATGGCTCCAGAGCCCGGATTGTCCGCGCCGATTCTGAGCAAGCACGCTCGGCTCGGCGCGCAGCGAGGCATTGGCGTAGAGGATCGAGCTGGCCAGGCGTCCATAGAGCGGTACGTCGGACTGGCTGGCGTTGATCTGGCGCAGGACCACCTGGCTGTGGGTCCAGGCCAGATCGAAGACGCGATCGGCAAGTCGCTGATCCCGGTATTTCTCGACCAGGCTCACGGCGATCTCGCGGCTGTCGCCGATGCCGGTGACCCGATCGATGGTGGCGGATTGATCCGGATCCAGCGTCATGGCGTAGCGGATGACGACGACGGGATCGAGCACCGAGCCGGCGCTGCCCGACAGGGTCTCGTACCCGTGCATCGCCTGCGGATCGGCGACGCTGCGGTCGCGCCCGATAAAGCGCATCCGGTCCGTCTCGTAGGACGGTGTGCCGCACTCGGCCCCGCGGACCACCATCAGGTGGAACATCCAGGGCGACGACTCCTCGCGCGAGCGCGGCCGGCGGGTGCAGAGGATCGCCCGTTGCGGGTCGAGCAGCTCGGTCTGCACGAAGAGGTTGCTGAAGGCCGGATGCGACGCATCCGCGGCGGGCGGGGCGAGGACGACCTCGGCGTAGCTGGTGATCTCGATGACCCGACGGCTGCGCGAGCGATTGGTCAGGCGCACCCGGTGCAGCTCGATATCGTCTTCCGGCGAGACGGCGATCTCGGTATAGGACTCGATCCCCCGATCGCGGCGACGAAACTCGGCGCGACCCTCCGAGAAGATGGCCTCGTAGCTGTCCGGCTGTTTGAGCGTCGGCTGATAGGCGGTCGACCAGAAGTCGCCGCTCGCCAGGTCGCGCACGTAGCAGAAGGTGCCCCAGTGGTCGCGGGTGGTGTCTTCGTGCCAGCGGGTGACGGCCAGATCCTTCCAGCGACTGTAGCCGCCGCCCGCGTTGGTCACCATCACATGGTAGCGGCTGTTCGACAACAGCTTCACCTCGGGGATGGGCGTGTCGGGAGTGGTGAACACGCGCATCTCCGCCTCCTGAGCGCTGGAGGTGGTGCGGATGTCGGTGGGCTCGCCGGTCGCGTGCAGGTAGAACGAGGGTGTCTTGGGGATGCGCTCCTGCAGCAGCAGCGCGGTCGCCTGAAACATCGGTGCCGCCATAAAGCGCCGCTGCATCGGACGGTCCAGGAGCAAGTACGCCAGCGACAGGAAACTCATGCCTTGGTGATGGGCCATGAAGGAGCGCACCACCGCGCTCGTTTGCCCGCGGGGCAGACGGGACGGCGTGTAGTCGATCGCCTCGTAAAAGCCGTAACGGCCTTCGAATCCGCTCGCACCGAGCCGCTGGAGATTCCGGCACGCCGCCTCGGGTGCCACCATCAGCGCGAGCGCGGAGGCGTAGGGCGCAATCACCAGATCCTCGGCCAGCCAGCGTTTCAGCCCCAAACCGGGCACGCCGAATGCGCGGTACTGATAGTTCAGATGCAGATCGACGGTGTTGTAACCGGATTCGGACACCCCCCAGGGCACGCCGCGCAGTTTCCCGTACTCGATCTGCCGAGCTACCGCCGTCCGATAGGTCTGGTCGAGCAGGGTATTGTCGTAGGTCGGCATCACCAGCAAGGGCATGAGGTACTCGAACATGGAGCCGCTCCACGACAGGAGTGTGGACTCGCCGGCGGCGACGGTCAGCAGGCGCCCCAGCGCAAACCAGCTCTCCTGCGGCAGATCGCCCTGCGCAATCGCCACGAAACTGCCCAGCCGCGCCTCCGAGGCCAGCAGGTCGTAGAAGCTCGCATCCTGTCTCCGCTCGCCCACGTTGAAGCCGATCGCCAACAGATGACGCGACGGGTCGTACAGAAAGTCGTAGTCCGCTTGGGCCAGCTCGCCGGCTTGCAGGGCAAGGTGCTCGAGCCGGCCGATTCGCTCGCGGGCGGCCCCGCCGGCGTTGCGGTCCGCCTCGAGCCCGGCGAGCTGGCGCAGCGTCAGGGACAGCTGGTACGAGCCTTCCGCGCCGACCGGAACCGGAGTCGCAACCGGGGCCGCCAGCGAGGGCACGAGCAACAGCAGATCATCCAGGACGGCGCGGCATTGGCGGGTCAAGGCCCCTGCCCATGCGTTCGCATCACCCGTGGTGTGCGCATCCAACGCCGACGCCGCGGCCTCCGCCGCCGTTGCCAGTGACTCGAGACACCGACATGCGGTCTCCAGCGTGGCGGGCGGCGACTGCGAGGCCGACTCCAGGATCTGCCGCAATGGCGTGAGCGCTTCCGGCGCAACGCCGTCTCGATGCGGCTCGGGACCGGCATCGAGCGCGTCCGTCAGAATCGCGAAGCTGTCCTCGATCCCGTCCAGCCAGCGCGGGTTGAGGACGGGCGCGTCGATCAGCGCAATGAGACCCGGCTGCAAGGTCAGCAGATGACCTGCCAGGTTGCCGCTGTCTACCGACGAGATATAGAGCGGGGCGAGCGGCTTGAGTGTCTGGGTGTCGTACCAATTGAAGAAATGGCGGCGATAGCGCTCCATGCCGGCCATCGTGCCCAAGGCGCGGGTTGTGCGCTCGATCAGTCCGGTCGCCGGCAGATAGCCGAAGTCATAAGCGGCCAGATTCGCGAGCAGCGACAGTCCCATGTTGGTCGGCGAGGTGCGATGCGCGACCACGGCCACGGGATGTTCCTGATAGTTGTCCGGCGGCAGCCAATGGTCCTCCGGCCCGACGAACCGCTCGAAGAAGGCCCAGGTCTTGCGGGACAGGGTGCGGAGAAAGCGCACTTGCTCGGCCGTCAGACGGGCCTCGCGGAGCGTCAAGGGGCGGCTCATCCACCAGGCGATGGCGGGCGCGGCCAGCCAGAGCAACAGGATCGGCCCCGCGACGATCAGCACGGCGGGGTCGAGCCAGGCCAGCGCCGACGTGGTGATCATGGCCAACACGGGGGCGATCCACATCCTCCTGTGAAAGGCGACGATATCCCGGCGCGAGCGATCCAGATCGCCCGAGGAGGTCCATTCGAGCAGCCGTCGATGGCTGACCCGCATCCGCCAAAGCGTGCGGACCATGGCATCCAGGCTGAAGTAGCCCTCGTAAGGCAGACAGGCGACGGTGAAAAGTGCCTGCGCCAACTGCCGGCGCACCGTGCGGAGCGCGGCGGCAAGGTGATCGGGCCAGCGTACGTCGCCCGGCTTTTGCAGGCCGTTCAGGAGCGCGGTGAGCAACGAGGGGATGAGGGAGATGCCGAGCACGGCCAGGGTCCAGAGCCCCGGGGACTCCGTGAGCGTCCAGCCCAGCACGAACAGCAGCGTCAGTGCCGCCGGCACGAGACTACGCCGCAGATTATCGGCCAGCTTCCAGCGCGACAGCGCCGAGAGCGGGTTGCGCCGCAGTCGTCCGTCGAGACCGGGAACGCGCGGCGAGAGCCAGCGCGCGATTTGCCAGTCGCCGCGAATCCAGCGGTAGCGGCGGCTTACGTCCGCGCTGTAACAGGCCGGATAGTCTTCGTACAACTGTACATCCGAGACCAATCCCGAGCGTGCATGGCAGCCCTCCAGCAGATCATGGCTGAGGATGCGATTCTCGGGGAAACGTGCCGTCAGCGCCTGCTCGAAGACATCGACATCGTAGATGCCCTTGCCGATGAAGGAGCCTTCATGGAACCAATCCTGGTAGACATCGGAGACGGCGTGGGTATAGGGATCGATGCCGGCGTCCTCCCCGTACAGCCGCGCATACCGCGACCGATTGGCACCGGGCAGACTGACGGCCACGCGCGGCTGCAGAATGCCGTAGCCCTCGGAGACCACCTGCCGGTCGGGGTCGTAGCGTGCCCGATTGAGCGGGTGTGCCAGGGTTCCGACCAACTCCCGTGCGGCATCGCGCGGGAGTTGTGTGTCGGTGTCCAGGGTAATGACGTAACGCACGCTCGGCAGGATCCTCGTCCTGCCCACGATGGTTGCGAAGCGATCGGTGGCCCCGCCGCGCAACAGCGCGTTCAAATCGGCGAGCTTGCCGCGTTTGCGCTCGTAACCCATCCAGATCCGCTCTTGCGGATTCCAGCGGCGCGGGCGGTGGAAGAGGAAAAAGCCATCGCCACCGTCGCGCGGGTATTTCGCGTTCAGGGCCTCGATCCCTTCGGCAGCCAGCCGGACGAGCGTCTCGTCTTCGGGCTGCGTCTGCTCCGGCGCATCGCGAAAATCGGTTAAGAGTCCAAAGTGCAGGCTGTCGTCCCGATTGGCCAGGAAGCGCACTTCCAGCCCTTCGAGCAGCGCCTCGATGCCCGCCGCGCCGGTGAGCATGGTCGGGGTGACGACCAGGGTGCGCGATTCCGACGGAATGCCGAGTGAAAAATCCAGGCGCGGCAGCGGATAGGGTGTCGCGAGCAAGGTGGCCAGCCAATTCACCAACGCCACACCGAGCTGACTGGTGCCCAGCACGACAGGCACCGCCAGGAGCAGGAGCAGCCAACCCGGCGGGCTGTCGGAGAGTGCCAGCAGCCCTCCGGTAAAGAGCGCCGTCAACAGGAAGATCGCACCCAAATAGAGGAACAAGGGAAACCGCCGACCCCGCCGTTGCAGCGATTCCAGTGTGCAGAGGCAGGCACGCGTCCGGCGCTCCAGCCGCGGCAATCCGCGATCGATCAGATAGAACCCGACGTGCGCCGCACGCTCGGCGCCATCGTTCGCGACCGCGCCTTCGCTTGCCAGCTCGACCGCCTGGAGAGCCACCTCCGCCTCGGACAGGGCGCTGTTCTTCGCGACCTTCTCCACGACGTGCCGGTAACGATCGCGTGTGGCAAAGTCCATCCGGCCGTAAATCCCGCCCGGATCCCCGCGTAAGGTCTGCTCGACCAGGCTCATGGTTTCCACGAACTCGCGCCAATCCGTCGCCCCGAGGAAACGCAAACTGCCGATGCTGTTGCCGATGGAGACCTGGTCGGCGGCCTGTTGCTGGTTCTCCGACTGCACCAACTGCTCGATCCTCAGACCCGACTCGGCGAGCTGCTGCTCGATCCATGTCAGCGGCAGGGCCAAGGCGGAGCTCTGCCCCTGCAGTCGGCGCGCCAACTCCGCGACAAAGGCGCTCGACAGAGGCGGGTTCGAGCGCGCCATGTCGGCGATCACCAGGATCAGATTTTTCGGATCCTGCTCGACCATCGCCATCATCCGATCGGCCCAGGCATCGGCCAGGTTCTGGTCGGTTCGGCTGGCGGCGATGAGGACCGCGACACGGCGCAGATTCTCGATCAGAGCCAGTCGCAACATGATCGGGATGGCCCACAATTCGCCCAGTCGGAGGGTGGTGACCGCTTGATAGGCCGCGACGAAACGGTTGAGGTTCTCGGGGTCTACCCGGCCATCGCCATGGGCGATGATCTCGAGCGCGAGGTCATAGACGCGCGGTCGTCCGGCGGATGGCCCGTGAAGCAGACGTGGCAGTTGGCGGCTGTAGCCCTTGGGGAGATGTCGCTTGGCGGTGCGGATCTGATCTTCGATCAAATAGAAGTTGTCGAGCAACCATTCACCGGCCGGCGCGATCCGGCGGTTCTCCGTGACGGCGGCCATGAGCAAGCGGCAGACACCGATCAGGATGGTTTCGTTCTCGGTCAGGCGCGCGAGCAGACGGTCCGGTGGATGACCAGGCATCAAGGTATGCGCATCGGCGAGGCGCTTGCCGTGCTCTTCCATCTGAACGGCGCTGAAAAGCTCCGAACGCAACGGCGGCTCGTCGCCGATAGACGCCTTGATCGAACCTTTACCGGGAAGCCATCTCCTGAACTGGATCAGGGTGTCGCGAATCGCCAAATGACTCTCCTTCAAACGTCCGATCTCCGATGTGGAGATGCCATCCTGTGCGGACGAAGGTAACGCTCGACGGCCTGTTCTTCCAACCGGCCAGTGTGGACAAGCGCTGTAGGGTGGACAAGCCCTGTAGGGTGGACAAGCGCAGCGCAGTCCACCGAGCCATGCACCGACGCTGGTGGACTGACTGGGTAACGGTTCAAAAACAAGTTAAACATTTTAATAAGCGAACCCATTCGGATCGACGAGGTAGTTCCATTGTCCGTTCACGCGATCATGGCGAATGAAGCGATCCTTGACGTCGCGGAAGGTATCGGAGCACGTGCGGCCGATCTCGTAGGTCGCATCGAGAATACGCGCGGTCACGCTCAGTCCCGTCTG